>NZ_JBFNXP010000003.1:0-952583 GCF_047501685.1 Pseudomonas sp. CAM1A
AACCACCTGATCCCATCCCGAACTCAGCAGTGAAACGATGCATCGCCGATGGTAGTGTGGGGTTTCCCCATGTGAGAGTAGGTCATCGTCAAGATTCATTTCGCAAAACCCCTATCTGCGCGAGCAGGTAGGGGTTTTGTCTTTGTGCCCGGAAAACTCATGGGCTGACCGGGCAGCATCACCAGACCCTGCCTGCTTTCTCCGTGATAAGGTTTCCCGTCAGCATCAACCGCATTCCCGAGAGCTCCTATGCCGCAGACCACCTCACTCCACCCAGGTTTCATGATCGTCCAGGGCAATCGCCTGGACGAGCTGCGCAATCTGGTGGTGAGCGTGATGCGCCGCTACCCCCTGGCGCCGCTGGAGAGCGAGATTGCGCTGGTACAGAGCAACGGGATCGCCCAATGGCTGAAACTGGCTCTGGCCGAGGACCCGCAAGACGACGATCAGGGCGGTTGCGGCATCGCCGCTGCCATCGATGTGCAGCTCCCGGGCAGCTTCATGTGGCAGCTGTACCGTCGCGTGTTGGGCCGAGATGAAATCCCCGAGGTTTCGCTGCTCGACAAGGCCCCCCTGACCTGGCGCCTGATGCGTCTGCTCCCGGAAGTGATCGAGCGTCCGCACTTCGAACCACTGCGCCGCTTCCTCACCGACGACAGCGACCTGCGCAAGCGCTACCAGCTGGCCGAGCGCCTCGCCGACCTGTTCGACCAGTACCAGGTCTACCGCGCCGACTGGTTGAAGGACTGGGCAGACGGTGCCCATGTACTCAATACCGCCCGTGGCGAGCGCAAGCCCTTGGCGGCTGGCAATCGCTGGCAGGCCGAGCTGTGGCGGCTCCTGCTCGAGGACGTGGGCGAGGAGGGCATGGCCCAGAGCCGAGCCGGTGTGCATCAGCGCTTCATCGAGCGGATCAACAGCCTGGAGCAGGCGCCCCCAGGGCTGCCGGCGCGGTTGATCGTGTTCGGTATTTCGTCGCTGCCTGCACAGATCCTGGAAGCCTTGGCAGGTCTTGCCCGTTTCAGCCAGGTGCTGCTGTGCGTGCACAACCCCTGTCGTCACCACTGGGGCGATATCGTCGCCGACAAGGACCTGCTGCGGCACCAGTACAAACGCCAACAACGCAAACAGGGCATGCCTTTGCAGCTGGACGACGAACTGCTGCATCAGCATGCCCATCCGCTGTTGGCGGCCTGGGGCAAGCAGGGGCGTGACTACATCAACCTGCTCGACAGCTACGACGACCCAGGCAGCTACCAGAATGTCTTCAGCGAAGGCCGTATCGACCTGTTCAGTGACGCCCAGCCCGAGACCCTGCTCAACCAGCTGCAGGACGATATCCTCGAGCTGCGCCCCTTGGCCGAGACGCGTGCGCAATGGCCAGCAGTCGATCCGGCCAAGGACCGCTCCGTGCGCTTCCACCTGGCCCATAGCCCGCAGCGCGAAGTCGAGATCCTCCACGACCAGTTACTCGCCCGCTTCAGCGCCGACCCAACCCTGCGCCCTCGCGACGTCATCGTCATGCTGCCGGCCATCGACACTTACGCGCCGCATATCCGTGCGGTGTTCGGCCAGCTCGATCGCAACGACCCGCGCTACATCCCCTTCACCCTGACCGACCAGGGCCAGCGTGGTCGCGACCCGCTGCTGATTGCGCTGGAGCATCTGCTCAAGCTGCCCGACAGCCGCTTTGCCGTCAGTGAAGTGCTCGACCTGCTGGACGTACCGGCCGTGCGCGCCCGCTTCGCCATTCAGGAAGGCGACCTGCCGACGCTGCATCGCTGGATCGAAGGGGCGGGCATCCGCTGGGGGTTGAGTGCCGAACAGCGCGCCAGCCTTGGGCTGCCGGAAGGTCTGGAGCAGAACAGCTGGCGGTTCGGCCTGCGCCGGATGTTGCTGGGGTACGCGGTCGGGGTGGGCGAAGGCTGTGACGGCATCGAGCCTTATGATGAGATTGGCGGCCTCGATGCCGCATTGATCGGGCCGCTGGTCGCCTTGCTCGATGCTCTGGAGGTCGCCTGCCAGGCCCTGACCCAGCCGGCCTCGGCGCCTGACTGGGGCGCACGGCTGCACGCCCTGCTGCAGATCTTCTTCCTGGCCGAGAACGAACACGATGAGCTGCTCCTGGTGCAACTGCAGGATCTGCGCGACACCTGGCTGGAGACTTGCGAGGCGGTTGGCCTGCAAGACCTACTGCCGCTCACGGTGGTGCGCGAGGCCTGGCTGTCGGGGTTGGACCAGGGCAAGTTGTCGCAACGCTTCCTTGCCGGTTCCGTGAACTTCTGCACCCTGATGCCCATGCGCGCCATTCCGTTTCGCGTGGTCTGCCTGCTGGGCATGAATGATGGTGACTATCCACGCGCCCAGCCGCCTCTGGACTTCGACCTGATGGCCAGCGACTATCGCCCGGGCGACCGCTCCCGGCGGGAGGATGACCGTTACCTGTTGCTCGAAGCCCTCCTGTCGGCACGTGACCAGCTCTATGTCAGCTGGGTCGGGCGTAGTATCCGCGACAACAGCGAGCGTCCGGCCTCGGTGCTGATCGGCCAACTGCGCGACCACCTGGCCGCTGGCTGGCGGCTTGCCGGGGCCAAGGCCGGGTTGCGCGATGACGCTGGACAGCAGTTGCTGCATGCGTTGACCCAGGAGCATCCGCTGCAGCCGTTCAGCCAGCGCTATTTCCAGAAAGGCAGCCCGCTGTTCAGCTTTGCCCATGAGTGGCTGGCCTTGCATCAGGCCGAGGACGGCGCAGCGACCGCCGCTATCGGGCTGTCGCCCTACGTCAGCGATGAACCGCTTAACCTGGTGCAGCTTCAGGACTTCCTGCGCCACCCGGTACGGCATTTTTTCAGCCAGCGCCTGAAAGTGTTCTTCGAAACGTTGGAGGCGCCGACGCCGGACGAAGAACCCTTCGTCCTGGATGCCCTGCAACGCTATGGCCTGAGTGAAAGCCTGCTCGGCGCCGCGCTGGCCGACCCCGACAACGCCGAGCGAGCCCTGCAAGCCCAGGCCCGGAGGCTGCAGGCCTGCGGGCTGCTACCGTTGGCCGGGTTCGGTGAGGCCTTGCAGGCGGAGCTGATCCAACCGCTGCCGGACTTGCTGCAACGCCATCGCCAGTTGCTGCAGCGCTGGCCGACGCTGGTCGAGGGTGCCCTGCCGATTCACTTCGAACAGGGCGCACACCGCCTGGAAGGCTGGCTCGGCCGTGTGTACCAGGCCGAAGACCAAAGCCTGCTGAGCATTGCCACCGTGCCCAATACCCTCAGTGCCGGGCGCAACAGCCTGAAATGGCATCGCCTGATCCCGGCCTGGGTCATGCACCTTGCCGCCTGCGCCTCGGGCTATCCGCTGCACAGCGCGTTGGTGGCCAGCGACCTGACCTTGCTTCTGGCACCGCTGCCGCAGGCCGATGCGACGCAGCGCCTGGGCGAGCTGCTGGTCGCGCGCCAGGCGGGAATGAACGCGCCCTTGCCCGTCGCGGCCAAGACCGCCTTCGCCTGGCTCGCCCAGGAAGACTCGGACAAGGCCCTGGCTGCCGCAGCCCGGGCCTACGAAGGTGATGGCCAGAACAGCTTTGGCGAGCGCAGCGAGAGCCTGGCCCTGGCCCGTCAATACCGTGACTTCGCCGCACTGGCCCTCGAGGAAACCTTCGAGGGATGGTGCGAAACCCTGTATCGCCCCTTGTTCGCGGCGGCCTGGCAAACCCTGGGCAACCCGGAGAGCGCCCAATGACCCAAGCCCGCCCCCTGGCGCTGAGCTTTCCTTTGCACGGCGGCCAACTGATCGAGGCCAGCGCCGGCACCGGCAAGACCTTCACCATCTCGGCCTTGTACCTGCGCCTGATCCTCGGCCATGGCGGCGAGCAGGGCTTTGCCCGCGAGCTGCTGCCGCCGCAGATCCTGGTGGTGACCTTCACCGATGCGGCGACCAAGGAACTGCGTGAGCGTATCCGTGCGCGCCTGGCTGAAGCGGCGCGCTTTTTCCGCGGCGAGCTCGAGGACGCCGACCCCTTGCTGCACTTGCTGCGCGAGGATTATCCACAGGCGCACTGGCCACGCTGTGCCAACCGTCTGGAAATCGCTGTGCAATGGATGGACGAAGCGGCGGTTTCGACCATCCACGGTTGGTGCCAGCGCATGTTGCGCGAGCATGCGTTCGACAGTGGCAGCCTGTTCACCCAGAGCCTGGAAACCGATCACAGCGAGTTGCTCGGCCAGGTCATGCGCGACTACTGGCGGCGCTTCTGCTACGGCATGCGTGGCGAGTCGCTGGCCTGGGTGCGTGGCAATTGGGGCAGCCCCGATGCCTTGTTGCCAAGGATCAGGCCATTGTTCGGCCGCGTCCGAGGCCAGGTGGACGATCAGGAACCGCAAGCCTTGATCGAGGCGACCCTGCGCCAGCGCACCGAGCAGTTGGCCCAGCTCAAGGCCCCTTGGGGCGCCTGGGCCGATGAGCTGCAGCAGATCTGCCGCGATGCCGTGGCGGCCAAGCAGGCGGACGGGCGCAAGTTGCAGGCACGCTACTTCGAGCCCTGGTTCGACAAGCTGCGCGCCTGGGCTGGTGATGAGCAGGCCATGGAGCTGGACCTGGGCACCGGCTTTACCCGCCTGACCCTGGCCGGCATGGCCGAGGCGTGGAAGGCCGGCGAGCCACCGCAGCACCCGGCGCTGCACGCCATGGCGGCCCTGCGTGAACAGTTGCAGGGGCTGGCCAGCCCCGATGCACGCCTGTTGGAACATGCCGCCGCCTGGGTCTCGGCGCGCTTCGAGGTAGAGAAGCGCCGCCGTGCCGAGATGGGTTTCGACGACATGCTGCTGCGCCTCGAGCATGCCCTGGGCAGCGATGCCGGCGAGCGCCTGGCCGCCTTGATCCGCGAGCAGTTCCCGGTCGCGTTGATCGACGAGTTCCAGGACACCGACCCCGTCCAGTACGGCATCTTCGAGCGCATCTACCGCATCAGCGAGAACAACCCGGACACAGGCCTGTTCATGATCGGCGACCCCAAGCAGGCGATCTATGCCTTCCGCGGCGCCGACATCTTCACCTATCTGGCCGCGCGCCGCGCCACCGCTGGGCGGCTGCACAGCCTGGACACCAACTACCGCTCCAGCCAGGCCATGGTCGCGGCGGTGAACCGGGTATTCCTCCAGGCCGAGGAGCGTGCCGATGGCCGTGGGGCATTCCTGTTCCGGGCCCATGGCGATAACCCGCTGCCCTTCGTCGAAGTACGCGCCAAGGGCCGTGGCGAGCAACTGCTGGTGGCCGGGCAGCCGAGCGCGGCCCTCTGTTGCTGGCAGCTGGACAGCGATGAGCCGGTATCCAGCACCTTGTATCGCCAGCAGCTGGCGGCCAGTTGCGCGAGCCATATCGTTGAACTGCTCAATGGCGGGCAGCAAGGCGTCAGTGGTTTCGCCGACGCCGCTGGCAAGTTGCGCCCCTGCCTGCCCTCCGATATCGCCATTCTGGTGCGCGACGGTCGCGAAGCCCAGCTGGTCCGTGCCGAGCTGGCCGCCCGCGATGTGCGCAGCGTGTACCTGTCGGACAAGGACTCGGTGTTCGCCGCCCAGGAAGCCCACGACCTGCTGGCCTGGCTCAAGGCCTGCGCCGAACCGGACTCGGAACGCCTGCTCAAGGCCGCCCTGGCCAGCCTGACCCTCGACCTGCCGCTGGTCGAACTGGAGCGTCTGAACCAGGACGAGCGGGTCTGGGAGGGCTGGGTGATGCGTTTTCGCCGCTACCGCGACATCTGGCAACGCCAGGGCGTGCTGCCGATGCTGCGCCGCCTGCTGCATGACTTCCAGCTGCCCCGCGCGTTGATGGGCCGCAGTGACGGCGAACGCGTGCTGACCAACCTGCTGCATCTGGCCGAGCTGCTGCAGCAGGCGGCGGGCGAGCTGGATGGCGAGCAAGCGCTGATCCGTCACCTTACCGAGCACCTGGCCAACGCCGGGCAAGCGGGCGAGGAGCAAATCCTGCGCCTGGAAAGCGACGAGCAGCTGGTCAAGGTGGTGACCATCCACAAATCCAAGGGCCTGGAATACCCGTTGGTGTACCTGCCGTTCATCTGCACCAGCAAACCGGTGGATGGCCAGCGCCTGCCCCTGGGCTGGCACGACGACCAGGGCGTGGCGCACCTGACCCTGACGCCGAATGCCGAGCAGATCGAGCGCGCCGACGACGAGCGCCTGGCCGAGGACCTGCGCCTGCTCTACGTCGCCCTGACCCGCGCCCAATACGCCTGCTGGCTGGGCGTCGCCGACCTCAAGCGCGGTACCCAGCGCAGCTCGCAACTGCACCGTTCGGCACTGGGTTACCTGCTCGGGGGCGGGCTGCCGTTGCCCACCTCCAGCCAGCTGGGCGAGTGGCTCCAGGCGCTGGCGGCGAGCAACCCGGCCATCAGCCGGGAGCCGCTGCCCGAAGTGCAGACACAGTGCTATCGCACGCCGGACAGCCAGCGCGAACTGCTGCCGCCGCGCAAGCCACGACGCGCCGCCGCGGAACACTGGTGGATTGCTTCCTACAGTGCCCTGCGGGTGGGCGACCAGACGCTGATCGCCGACAGCTCCCAGGCCCAGCAACTACTGGACGACGAGGTGCTGGACAGCCAGCTGCTGCGCGAGGTCCCGGCCGAGGCGGGCGATATCCACCGCTTCCCCCGAGGGCCGAACCCGGGGACCTTCCTCCATGGCCTGCTCGAATGGGCGGGCCGCGAAGGCTTCGCCGAGATCAGCAGCCAGGCCGAAGTGATCGAGCGCACCGTGGGACGGCGTTGCAATCGACGCGACTGGACCGGTTGGATCCCCACGCTGACGCAGTGGCTGCAGCAACTGCTGTTGCAACCCATGCCGTTGCAGGGGGCCACCCTTACCCTGGCGCACCTGAACCATTACCAGATCGAAATGGAGTTCTGGTTCGCCAGCCATCAGGTCGACGCCCTGCGCCTCGACTACCAGGTGGTACGCCATACCCATGCCGGCGCGGCGCGCCCGGCCGCGCAGCCGACCTTGCTCAATGGCATGTTCAAGGGCTTCATCGACCTGGCGTTCGAGCTCGATGGGCGCTACTACGTGGCCGACTACAAGTCCAACTGGCTTGGCCCCGACGCCGAAGCCTATGGCGACCTGGCGATGGAGCAGGCGATCCTCGAGCACCGCTATGACCTGCAGTACGTGCTCTACCTGCTGGCCCTGCATCGCCAATTGCGCGCCCGCCTGCCTGACTACGATTACGATCGGCATGTCGGTGGCGCCGTGTTCATCTTCCTGCGCGGCGTCACGTCGGCGGGTCACGGGCTGTATCATGCGCGCCCACCCCGGGCGCTGATCGAGCAGCTCGACGCGATGTTCCGGGGTGAGCAAGAACCTGAACAACAGGACCTGTTTGCCGGAGCCGCGCCATGAGCCGCAACCTCGATGACCTGCTGCCCACGCCATTGCAGGCGGAGCATCTGAGCGCCCTGGCGCCGCTGAGCGCCAGCCACGACCTGCTGGCGTTGCTCGATCGCTGGGTCGAGCGCGGTTGGTTGCGTGCTCTGGACCGGGCCTTCGTGAGTTTTCTCGAGGAGCGGGCGCCAGGCAGTGACCCTTTGGTCCTGCTGGCCGCGGCGCTGGCCAGCCACCAGCTGGGGCATGGGCATGTCTGCCTGGATTTGCGCCAGACCCTCGCTGAACCAGATTTCGCCCTGTCGCTGCCACCGGAAGGCGATGCCCTGGCCGGGCCGCTGCTGCTGCCTTCGCAATTGCTGGCCAGCCTTGACCTGGGGACCTGGCTGCAACGGATTGCCGAGAGCCCGCTGGTCGCGGCGGGCGATAGCGTCGAACAGCGCGCCCGGCCGCTGGTGCTCAGCGCCGAGCGTCTGTACCTGCGCCGCTACTGGGCCTACGAGCGACGGATCGACGGCGCATTGCATGAGCGCCTGGCGCGCCGTCAGCCTCAGCCGGCCGACCTGGCCCAGCGCCTGGCGCAGCTGTTCGACGGCGGCTCGGCGGCCGGCGAGGTGGACTGGCAGAAACTGGCCTGCGCCCTGGCCACCCGAGCGGGTTTCAGTGTGATCACCGGCGGCCCCGGCACCGGCAAGACCACCACCGTGGTGCGCCTGTTGGCGTTGTTGCAGGGGCCGGCGGTCGCGCAAGGCCGACCGCTGCGTATCCGCCTGGCGGCACCGACCGGCAAGGCCGCGGCGCGCCTGACCGAGTCCATCGGCCAGCAGGTCGAGCGCCTGCAGGTGGACGTTGAGGTACGGGCGCAGATCCCCACCGAGGTCAGCACTGTGCACCGCCTGCTCGGCAGCCGCCCGGGCTCGCGGCATTTCCGCCATCATGCCGGCAACCCGTTGCCGTTGGACGTGCTGGTGATCGATGAAGCCTCGATGATCGACCTGGAGATGATGGCCAACCTGCTCGATGCCCTGCCGCCCACTGCACGGCTGGTGCTGCTGGGCGACAAGGACCAGCTGGCCTCGGTGGAAGCCGGGGCGGTGCTGGGCGACCTGTGTCGCGACGCCGAGGAAGGCTGCTACTGGCCGCAGACCCTGGCCTGGCTTGAACAGGTGGGCGGGCAGTCGCTGGCGGGCATCGGCCTGAAGCCGGGCGATGGCCTGCGCAATCCGCTGGCCCAGCAGATCGTGATGCTGCGTCATTCGCGGCGTTTCGGCGAAGGCAGCGGCATCGGCCAGCTGGCGCGCCTGGTCAATCGCCAGCAGGCGCTGGAGGCGCGGGCGCTGCTGGCGACCCGGCCCGCGGATGTTCATTGCCTGACCCTGGGCGGCGAACACGACAAGCGCTTTGATCGCCTGCTGCTCGACGGCCTTGGCCAGGGCGGCGAAGGGCCGCAGGGTTACCGTGGCTACCTGCGCACCATCGGCCGCTTGCGCCCGCCGCCTGGTACGCCGGGCGATGATCCGCGCTGGGAGCGCTGGGCGGCCGAGGTACTGCAGAGCTTTGAAGCCTTCCAGTTGCTTTGCGCTGTGCGCAGGGGCGCCTGGGGCGTCGAAGGCCTGAACGAGCGGGTGGCCCGGGTGCTGCACAATGCCGGGCTGATCGATAGCCAGCAACCCTGGTACGAGGGCCGCCCGGTACTGGTCACTCGCAATGACTACGGTCTCGGCCTGATGAACGGTGATATCGGCATTGCCCTGCGCCTGCCGGACGAGCAGGGCGAGGCGCTGCTGCGCGTGGCCTTCCCGCGCAACGATGGCAGCGGCGGGGTGCGCTTCGTCCTGCCCAGCCGGCTCAGCGAAGTGGAAACGGTGTTCGCCATGACCGTGCACAAGTCCCAGGGCTCGGAATTCAGCCATACCGCGCTGGTGCTGCCCGATGCCTTGAACCCGGTACTGACCAAGGAGCTGGTGTACACCGGCATTACCCGCGCCAAGCAATGCTTCAGCCTGATCGAGCCGCGCGCCGGGGTGTTCGAGGAGGCGGTGGGGCGCAAGGTCAGGCGTGTCTCGGGGCTGATGCTGGAGCAAGTCTGACTCTGGAGTTCGCCGCCGATATGCTATCGTTGCGGCATTATCCGCAAACATTTTGTGAGATTTCCCCCCATGACTGTGGCTGTCTCGGTCTTGAGACGAGTGACGGGTTGTGCGCTCTCGCTGCTGATGGCCACGCTGTTGTCGACCGGCGCACCCGCCTGGGCGGGCACTGCCGCGTCGGACGCGCAGGCGCAGCAACGGGCCAAGGCCGTGACCCAGGTGGTACTGGGGATCCTCAGCTACGCACGCTGGCCTGCCGACCCCAACCCCTTGCGCCTGTGCCTGGTCGGCCCCACCGAGTACGCCGATGACCTGATCAAGGGCAACGTGCAGAACTCCGGGCAACCCCTGCAGGTGCGCCGTCTGCTGGCCGACGACCCGAGCGTGGCCAGCGCCTGCGATGCCATCTATATCGGCAAGCTCGACAAGCTGGAACGTGAGCGGTTGTTCCAACGGGTCAATGGGCACCCACTGCTGAGCATCAGCGAGGCCGATGACCCGTGCACGGTGGGTAGCCTGTTCTGCCTGCGGGTCAGCGACCAGCAGGTGGCGTTCGACGTCAACCTCGACTCGGTGGCGCGCAGCGGTGTGCGCATCCACCCCAGCGTACTGCAGCTGTCGCGACGGCGGGCAGGGCAGCCATGAAGCGTTCAGCCAAGCGCTTCAGCCGGCCGACCCTGCGTGCCGTGCTCGGCCGTCGTCACCTGAGCGTGGCGCTGCTCGCCGCGGGCCTGGCCGGTGTGCTGGTGACTCTGCTCGGCGTGGCGGCGTTGCGCGTCTATGCCAATCACAACCTGCACCTGATCGCCCGCTCCATCAACTACACCGTCGAAGCCGCCGTGGTATTCGACGACAGTGCCGCGGCCAACGAAGCGCTGGCATTGATCGCCTCCACCGAGGAGGTCGCCGACGCCAAGGTCTACGACAACGACGGCGAACTGCTCGCCCATTGGCAGCGTGATACGCCCGGCGTGATGGCGCAGTTGCAGACCCAGGTGGCGCGCAGCTTGCTGGAAGAGCCGATCAACATGCCGGTGCAACACATGGGCCAGCGCGTCGGGCATATCGAGTTGACCGGGCAGGGTGGCAGCCTGGTGCGCTTCCTGCTCAGCGGCCTGGTCGGGATCCTGGTGTGCACGGTATTCAGTGCGGTGCTGGCGCTGTACCTGTCACGGCGCCTGTTCGGCGACATCATTCGGCCCCTGCGCAACCTGGCCAGCGTCGCCCATGCGGCGCGGCGCGAGCGCAGTTTCGATCGCCGCGTGCCGGAAACCCAGATCGCCGAGCTCAACGAGCTGGGCAACGACTTCAATGCCCTGCTCGATGAGCTGGAGGTGTGGCAGAGCCACCTGCAAAGCGAGAACGAAACCCTCGCCCACCAGGCCAGCCACGACAGCCTGACCGGCCTGCCCAACCGCGCCTTCTTCGAAGGGCGGCTGAGCCGCAGCCTGCGCAACGCCGCGCGCACGGAAGATCACCTGGCCCTGTTGTTCCTCGACAGCGACCATTTCAAGCAGATCAACGACAGCCTCGGCCATGCGGTGGGGGACGAAGTGCTGATCAGCGTGGCCAGCCGGGTGCGCGCACAGTTACGCGAGCATGATTTGGTCGCGCGCCTGGGCGGCGACGAGTTCGCCGTGCTGCTGACGCCGCTGCACTCGCGCGAGGATGCCAAGCGCATCGCCGAGAAAATCGTCGCCAGCATGAAGCTGCCGGTGCAGCTGGAGGATGGTACCAGTCTGACCACCTCGCTGAGCGTCGGTATTGCCTATTACCCGGACGACGGCCGCGACCCGGCCAGTCTGCTCAATGCCGCCGATGCGGCGATGTACCAGGCCAAGCGCAATCGCCGCGGCCATTGGCAAGTGGCACAGACGGAACGCTGTGCCAACGATGCAAAGAACAGGAGCTGAACCGTGACCAAGCGTTTTTCCCTACTGCGTTTCCCGTTATTCACCCTGCTGCTGGCGCTGTTCGCCCTGGCCGGCTGCCAGAGCGTGCCGCCCAAGGGGCTGACACCCGAGCAGGTCGCCGTGCTCAAGCGCGAGGGCTTCGCCCCGACCGATGACGGCTGGGCGTTCGACCTGTCCGGCAAGGTGCTGTTCGGCAGCGACCTGGACAGCCTCAACAGCGCCAGCGAGTCGATCGTCGAGCGCATCGGCAAGGCATTGCTGTCGGTGGATATCCAGCGCGTGCGCATCGACGGCCACGCCGACGCTTCGGGCAAGGCCGCCTACAACCAGCAGTTGTCCGAGCGCCGTGCGCAGAGCGTGGCCAAGGCCTTGGCCAGCATCGGCATGCAGCCGCAGAACATCCAGACCCGCGGCATGGGCAGCAGCCAGCCGGTGGCGGACAACCGCACCGCCGCAGGGCGCATGGAGAATCGCCGGGTGTCGATCGTGGTGGGATCGGAGTGATACCGACATCGCGGGGCTTGCCCCGCGATGATGCCTACCCTCAATCCCGAGCGAACTTCATCTCCCGCGTCTCCCCCATCAACAACGGCGCATTGGCTTCGGTCACCTCACGTATGTAATCCCACAGCAGGGTGATCCGCTTCAACTTGCGCAGATCCTCCCGGCAGTACATCCAGAACTGCCGCGTCACCTCGATCTGCTCCGGCAGCACCGTCACCAGCCGTGGATCCTGCGCCGCCAGGAAGCACGGCAGGATCGCCAGCCCACGCCCCTGCAAGGCCGCCGTGTACTGGGCGATCACGCTGGTGCTGCGCAGGTGCGCGTTGGCATTGGGGATCAGGTTGGCCAGGTACAGCAGCTCCGAGCTGAACGCCAGGTCGTCCACGTAGCTGATGAACGGGTGGCGCCCCAGGTCGGCGATCTCGCGGATCGGCTCGTGGCGATCCAGGTAGTCCTGGGTGGCATACAGGCGCAGGCGGTAGTCGCATAGCTTGCAGCACACGTAAGGTCCGTGTTCCGGGCGCTCCAGGGCGATGACGATATCGGCTTCGCGCTTGGACAGGCTGATGAAGTGCGGCAGCGGCAGGATGTCCACCGAGATCGCCGGCCAGGCATCGACGAAGTGGCTCAGCTGCGGGGTGACGAAGAAGCTGCCGAAGCCTTCGGTGCAGCCCATGCGCACATGCCCCGACAATGCGACGCCCGAGCCCGAGACTTGCTCGCAAGCCATGTGCAGGGTGCTCTCGATCGACTCGGCATAGCCCAGCAGACGCTGGCCCTCGGCGGTGAGGACGAAGCCGTTGGTCCGCGATTTCTCGAACAGCAAAGTGCCCAGCGCCCCTTCCAGTGAACCGATGCGCCGCGACACCGTGGTGTAGTCCACGGCCAGGCGCTTGGCCGCACTGCTGGCCTTGCGGGTGCGCGCTACCTCAAGAAAGAACTTGAGGTCGTCCCAGTTCAGCGCGCTCAGGGAGGTGAGGTCTTTTTGCATGATGATCCGGTTTTTTTGTGCATTCTTGTTGGATGTTTGCACATCTATACTCGATCTCAGCCCCTGTACGCCACCCCGTGTCCATGCCGGCGTAGGCGTCTTCGTTCCGACAATAATTCCAAGGAGAGCGCAGATGAACGCACCCCAGACACCCGACCAGACCAAGGTCGAGCAGGTCAAGCTGCTGATCGACGGCCAATGGGTCGAGTCGAAAACCACCGAGTGGCGCGATATCGTCAACCCGGCGACCCAGCAAGTGCTGGCGCGGGTGCCGTTCGCCACCGTCGAGGAAGTGAACGCCGCGGTGGCCGCTGCCGAGCGTGCCTTCAAGACCTGGCGCGACACCCCGATCGGCGCGCGCATGCGCATCATGCTCAAGCTGCAGGCGTTGATCCGCGAACACAGCAAGCGCATCGCCGTGACCCTCAGCGCCGAGCAGGGCAAGACCATCGCCGACGCCGAGGGCGATATCTTCCGCGGCCTGGAAGTGGTCGAGCACGCCGCCTCCATCGGCACCCTGCAGATGGGCGAGTTCGCCGAGAACGTCGCCGGCGGTGTCGACACCTATACCCTGCGCCAGCCGATCGGCGTGTGCGCCGGCATTACCCCGTTCAACTTCCCGGCGATGATCCCGCTGTGGATGTTCCCCATGGCCATCGTCTGCGGCAACACTTTCGTGCTCAAACCGTCCGAGCAGGACCCGCTGTCGACCATGATGCTGGTCGAGCTGGCACTGGAGGCTGGGGTGCCGGCGGGTGTGCTCAACGTGGTGCATGGCGGCAAGCAGGTGGTCGATGGCATCTGCACCCACCCGGACATCAAGGCGATCTCGTTCGTCGGCTCCACCGAAGTCGGCACCCACGTCTACAACCTGGGCAGCCAGCACGGCAAGCGCGTGCAGTCGATGATGGGCGCCAAGAACCACGCCGTGGTGCTGCCCGACGCCAACCGCACCCAGACCATCAACGCCCTGGTCGGCGCCGCCTTCGGCGCGGCCGGCCAGCGCTGCATGGCCACCTCGGTGGCGGTGCTGGTGGGCAAGGCCCGCGAATGGCTGCCGGATATCAAGGACGCGGCGAGCAAGCTCAAGGTCAATGCCGGCAACGAGCCGGGCACCGATGTCGGCCCGGTGGTCTCCAAGCGCGCCAAGGAGCGTGTGCTGGGCCTGATCGAAAGCGGCATCAAGGAGGGCGCCAATCTCGAACTGGATGGCCGCGACGTGAAGGTGCCGGGCTACGAGCAGGGCAACTTCGTCGGCCCGACCCTGTTCTCCGGGGTGAAGACCGACATGCAGATCTACACCCAGGAAATCTTCGGCCCGGTGTTGGTGACTTTGGAGGTGGATACCCTCGACGAGGCCATCGCCCTGGTCAACGCCAACCCGTTCGGCAACGGCACCGGCCTGTTCACCCAGAGCGGCGCGGCGGCGCGCAAGTTCCAGAGCGAGATCGACATCGGCCAGGTCGGCATCAACATCCCGATCCCGGTACCGGTGCCGTTCTTCAGCTTCACAGGTTCGCGCGGCTCCAAGCTCGGCGACCTCGGCCCGTACGGCAAGCAGGTGGTGCAGTTCTACACTCAGACCAAGACCGTCACCGCCCGCTGGTTCGACGATGACAGCGTCAATGACGGTGTGAACACCACCATCAGCCTGCGCTAAGGAGCTCGTCATGCGTATCGCATTCATCGGCCTGGGCAACATGGGCGCGCCCATGGCCCGCAACCTGATCAAGGCCGGGCACCAGCTCAACCTATTCGACCTGAACAAGACCGCGCTGGCCGAACTCGCCGAGCTGGGCGGCCAGGTCAGCACCTCACCGAAGGACGCCGCCGCCAACAGCGAGCTGGTGATCACCATGCTGCCTGCCGCCGCCCATGTGCGTGGCGTGTACCTGGACGAAGAAACCGGCGTGCTGGCCGGCATCCGCCCCGGCACCCCGACCGTGGACTGCAGCACCATCGATCCGCAGACCGCCCGTGAGGTCTCCAAGGCCGCGGCGGCCAAGGGCATCGACATGGGTGATGCGCCGGTTTCCGGCGGCACCGGTGGCGCGGCCGCCGGCACCCTGACCTTCATGGTCGGCGCCAGCACCGAGCTGTTCGCCACGCTCAAGCCGGTGCTGGAGCAGATGGGCCGCAATATCGTGCATTGCGGTGAAGTCGGCACCGGGCAGATCGCCAAGATCTGCAACAACCTGCTGCTGGGCATCTCGATGATCGGCGTGTCCGAGGCCATGGCCCTGGGCAATGCGCTGGGCATCGACACCAAGGTGCTGGCCGGGATCATCAATAGCTCGACCGGACGTTGCTGGAGTTCGGACACCTACAACCCGTGGCCGGGCATCATCGAGACTGCCCCGGCTTCACGGGGTTACACCGGCGGCTTTGGCGCCGAGCTGATGCTCAAGGACCTGGGGCTGGCCACCGAGGCCGCGCGCCAGGCGCACCAGCCGGTGATCCTGGGGGCCGTGGCCCAGCAGCTGTACCAGGCCATGAGCCTGCGCGGCGAGGGTGGCAAGGATTTCTCGGCGATCGTCGAGGGGTACCGCAAGAAGGATTGACCCGCGAGTGGACTTGATCGCGGAGCGTATGGTCTTCCCCCTTGTAACTGCGCACCTTGGGGGAGGGGCATGCGTTCCGCGATTTTTTTGTATCTGAAAGGCTGTCCGAAACAGATTCAGATAACAAACGCTTTAGCGTGGATCCGGTGAGGTCATTCTGTAATCACCTCTGATATTGATGTTCTGCACTTCGGGAGATTGTGCAGAGGCGTAGAATTTCGCGCCAAACTTCACAATCGTCTGGTTTCGTTTGTTGCGCGTATTAATCTCGCGGTTAAGGTCGTTGATCCATGTTGCAGATGTGTTCGGGTCTTGTTTGTACATCTGGAGGGTGGTCGCCAGTTGTTTGAGTTCGATGCCGTTGCTGATGAGCTCCTGCATATGGTGGTCTGCAATGGGGTAGTCCTTCCCTCCAAACGGGACTAAATAGAATGTTTCACGGCGGAAGGTGGTGGTTCGTGTTTTGGGCTCCATTTCCAGGTTTCTCGTATTGCCGGGTCGCAGCCAAAGTTGCTGCTGACTGGTGACCTGTTGGGTAGAAACATCGATCTCGATCTCAACGCGGGGCAGTTTGCCAACCCGGGCGATGAGCGATCTTGAACGCCCTGAGGCATCTTTGTAGTTCACAGGGTCGCAAGCACAGTAAGCGTAGGCATTTACTCCACCTTTACCGAAGGGGCTCAGGTTGTCGGGAGACAGAAAGCGCATCAACCCGGGTTGGTATGCACGGTAACCGTTACCGAAGAGATAGCTGGCCGTGAAGGGTTCCTGATAGTGGCCAGTGAAGGCAAGCAGCGACATGGAGCCTATGGACTGTGAACCACAACCGTATGCGGTATAGGCGACACTGAGAAAATTATGGTCCTTGCATGCGCTCAGAACGGAGCCTTGGAGGTCGATCGCCAACAGTGTATCGGGAGGGCGCTTGTGCATTGGTTACGCACCGTGTCTGGTTGCAAGGCAAAGAGAAGCCGCTGCAGCTTGAACCCGGCAGGGGGCGTGCCACAACTGGCATTTCTACCAGTTGGGCCGCAGGCGGCTCAGATTGCTTCAGGCAAACACGAAGTACTTGCGCACCGTCTCGACCACTTCCCAGGTCCCCTTCATTCCCGGTTCGATCACGAACACATCACCCGCCTTCAGATGCTTCGGCTCCTCGCCTTCCGGGGTGACGATGCAATAGCCATCGAGGAAATGGCAGTACTCCCACTTCTCGTAGTTGACCTCGAACTTGCCCGGCGTGCAGATCCAGGTGCCCATGATCTTGCTGCCGTCGGCGGACAGGTAGGCATTGAGGTTGACGGTGTGCGGGTCGCCGCCGATGCGCTTCCACTTGGTCGCGTCGACCACCGGGGTCGGGCAGGTTTCACGCAGGACGGTGATGAAATCGGACATGACGTGGCTCCAGGTGACAGGTGAGATGACGCGTCACCATAGGGCCATCGTCGTACGGGCAGTTGCCTGGGCTCGACGTCCAGCTGCCTGCCCGCGCTATGCTGGCATCTGCGCCTTGCAGAAGTGGATGAAGGCGGACACTTGTACCGGCCATTCGCCCAGACGCTCTTCGGCTTCGCCCAGGTAGGCGGCGCGGGCGTTGGCCAGTACGTGGCGATGGGGCTCGGGCAGGCGTGGCAGCAGCCATTCGGCGGCCACATCCTTGGCCACGATCGCGCCGGTTGTGCGGCTGTACCAGATGCGCGCCAAGGCCAGGATCACGGTGCGTTCGTCACCACGCCAGTCATCTGCCGTGTTCCACTGGGCGAGGGTGTCACAGAAGGCGTGCGCCAGATCAGCCGTTGGCACCGGGGCGAACCAAGCAGCGGCAGGTTGGCCTAAGAGGCACACACTATGCTGACGTGCCTTGGTCAGCAGGATGGCCAAGTCCGGGTCGAGCACCGCAGTTTCGATCTCGCCGGCGAGCAAAGCCTCGCGCAGCCATTCGCCAAATTGCAGTTCTCGACGTGCGGGATAGCGCCAGGGCTGGATATCGGCGTGAACCAGCAACGTCACTTCGAGCGCGCGCCAGTTGGCGTGGCACCCGGGAGGGGCGGAGACATCCAGAAGATCGAGCAGCAGCGACCGTCGCGTGACATCGTTCAGCGGTTGGCTCACGGTCACCAGCAAGTCGAGGTCGCTCTCTGGCTTCAGGCCGCCGGCTACCGCCGAGCCGTATAGATGGATGGCCAGCAACTGATCGCCGAGGTGCCGATGGAGCAATTGCTGGGCTGCATGCAGTTGTCGCTCGATCATTGGTGAAAGCCTCCTGGGGACACACCATAGCAGGCCGCTCCCATCCTGCCCGCTCACACGAGGCAGTCGGCGCAGGCCTGCCCCACAATGGCTTGCTTGATACTGGCACGCAGCGCCGCAATGACCTCGGCAACACTTCTCCCCGATATCTGCGGCGGGGTCTGGCTTTCGCCGAACTCGCGCCAGACGAACAGCGTCAGCTCTGCACCGTCGGTCTGCGACAACGCCTGCTCCATCGAGCCGAACTGTTGCAGCGCCCGGTACCGTTCATCGCGCCAGAATAGCGCCTCGACCCAGTCGTACACCGGGATGAAGTGAAAATGCAGGGGCAGTCCCGGTGCATGACCGAATCGCCCAATGTATAGCCACTTGGGTGCCAGTTCCTGGTCCATCGCCTGCTGCACCTTGCTCATCAGCAGCCCCATTTCCGCCAAAGCCTCGGCGGGGAGGTCCGCCAGGCTATCGACTTGCGCTCGTGAACCGAACATCAGGTAGCCTGGCAGGCGCGAGGCCAGGTGATGGTTGACGATCCAGTGTTCACTTTCGTGGACGATGTAGTCGGCACGCATGTGCATCCCCTCACGCCCACCAGTACCGCACGAAGTGGAAGAACACGGGCGCTGCGAAACACACCGAGTCCATGCGGTCGAGCATGCCGCCGTGGCCTTCGATCATGTGGCCCCAGTCCTTCACCCCGCGGTCGCGCTTGATCGCCGACATCACCAGCCCGCCGAAGAAGCCCATGGCATTGACCGTCAGCGCCATCAGCGCCGCCTGCCAGAAGGTGAACGGGGTGATCCAGCACAGCAGGGCGCCGACCAGGGTAGCCAAGGCCACGCCGCCGGCCAGGCCTTCGACGGTCTTCGACGGCGACAGGTTGGGCGCCACCTTGCGCTTGCCGAACAGCTTGCCGCAGACGTACTGCAGCACGTCGCTGATCTGCACCACCAGGATCAGCCAGGCGATCAGCAGCAGGTTGCGGCCCTCGTAGCCGGGGATGTCCAGGGTCATCAGCGCCGGCACCGAGGACACGCAGTACACCGCGATCATCAGGCCCCACTGCACTTTCGAGGCGCGCTCGAGGAAGCGCGTGGTGTCGCCGCCGAAGCTGGCGAGGATCGGCAGCAGCAGGAACAGGTACACCGGGATGAAGATGCTGAACAGGCCGTACCAGTCCATGGCGATCAGCAGGTACTGCACCGGCAACGCCACGTAGAACGCCGCCACCAAGGCGGGGTAGTCGCTGCGTCGGGTCGGGGTGAGGGTCATGAACTCGCGCAGGGCGTAGAACGAGACGCCGTAGAACAGCACGATGACGCCGTACTTGCCGAACAGGAAGGCGATGCCGATTACCAGCACCATCACCCACCAGGCATTGATGCGGGCGTTGAGGTTGTCGATCACCGCATGCGGCGCAGGGCCGGCACGCCACTTGAGCAGGCGGCCGACGAGGCTGGCGAGCAGCAGCAGGGCGCCGATACCGGCGAACAGTGACAGGGTGTTGTGATCCATCTCAGGCTTCCTTCGGGGCCAGGTTCAGCAGGGCCTGGCGGGCCCGCTCGAGAAAGGCGTGCTTGGCTTCGTCCGGCTGCAGGTGCAACGGCTCGCCGAAGCTCAGGGTACACAGCAGGGGCAGCGGCAGGGCGCGGCCCTTGGGCATGACCCGGTTGAGGTTGGCGATCCACACCGGCACCAGCTCCACCTGCGGGTTGGCCGAGGCCAGGTGGAACAGGCCGCTCTTGAACGGCAGCAGCGGGTCATCGGTGAGGTTACGCGTGCCTTCCGGGAAGAAAATCAGCGAGTCACCCTGGGCGAAGGCGTCGAGCACCGGTTGCAGCGGGTTGCCCTCGCTGGCCTGCTGGCGATCGATCAGCACGCCGTTGAACACCTGGCGGATCAAAAAATCGCGGATGCCCGGCTTGCACCAGTAGTCGGCGCCGGCCACTGGCCGGGTGCGGCGGCGCAGCGGCTCGGGCAGGGCGGCCCAGAGCAGCACGAAGTCGCCGTGGCTGCTGTGGTTGGCGAAGTACAGGCGCTGTACCGGTTGCGGCGTGCAGCCCAGCCACAGGGCGCGGGCACCGGTGATCAGGCGTGCGGCGGAGGTGATGACGAAGGCAGTCAGGCTGGCGAGCATCGGGGTTATCCGGTGAAGGGGAGGGTGACGGCGAGCAGCACCTGCGCGGCCAGGCACAAGGCCTGACGTCGCAACAGGGCCAGGGCGGCCTCGCTGCGCGCAGGCCAGCCGCGTGGGTCGTCGGCGGACGCTTTCAGGCGCAGTTCGAACAGGGCGCGGTCCAGGGCCAGGGTGTCGCCGGGCAGGTCGTCGCGGGTGGCGAGCCGGGCGAACAGCTCGGCATCCAGGGCAACGCGTATGGCCCAGTACTTGTGTGCCAGGCCAAGCACCAGCAACGCTGCGCAGAACACCCGGGGCAGCGCTGGCAACGGCGCGCCCAGCATGGGGGCCAGGCTGCAGGCCAGGGCCAGCAAGGTGATGCCGTCCGACCAGCGCTCCAGTTGGCGACCACGGGCGAGCAGGCTGGCGACGACGAGCAGGTTCATGGCCGTGTCTCCAGCGGCTGCAGGGCCTGGCGGTGGGCCGGGTGCAGGACCACGCCGGGGCGCGCCTGGCGGATCAGTGTTTCGGCATGCGAGATTGCCTTGCAGCGGCCGCTGACCACCAGCCAGGCGGCGACCGCGCTGGCGCTGCGCGAGTAGCCGAGCGCGCAGCAGACCAGTACCGGGCCGTGCCGGCGCAGGTGTTCGATAGCCTCGGCAGCTTGCTGCAAGGTCTGCGTGTCAGGGGCGACCAGGTCCAGTGACGGCAGATTCAGGTAGGACTGCGAAGCCTGTGGCGTCTGCTCGTGGGAGCGCGCTTGCCCCGCGATGAGGACCCTGCAGGCGAGCTCCGCGCTGAGGTCGATCACCACCGGGAACTGCGGCGCATCACCTGCGCCCGGCACACGCCCGAGGTACACCCCCTCGCACACCTCATCCGCCTGCGGATGCCGCCAGGTCCACAGCCTTGAATTGATCCAGGCCCCGATCAGGTAAGGCGCCAGCAATGCCGTCGCCGCGACCGACAGCCGGCCATCGCTGCCTTTCTGGAAACCTTGCGCCCCGAACAGCGCATAGTTCAACGCTACCAGTAGCAGTGACAACGCAGGCCAGAGCAGCCACAAGGCGGTGTGTCCCAGCTTGAACCCGAGCACGGCCAGCACCAGTGCGCCCAGCCCATAACGCAACGCCAGCCGCCAGCGTTTGGGATCGCGTGCCAGGCGTGCTTGCTGCCAGGGCAGCGGCCCTTGTTGCGGCCACAGCCAAAGGCAGACGAACCCGGCCAGCGCCCCGGTCGGTACATCGATGAAGTGATGCTGCCAGGTGCTCAGCACCGACAGCCCGATCAGCCCCATCCAGCCGTGTACCAGCCAGCGCCAGGCGGGATGCCGCGTATGGCGGGCGAACATCGTCCAGATGATCACCAACAGCGCGATATGCAGCGAAGGCGCCTGGTTGTAGGGCTTGTCGAAGCCCATCAGCACATCGAACAGCCAGCCGAACAACCCTGACAGCTCGGGGCGCTCGAAGGTGAAACGCAGCGGCCAGAGCAGGAAGCAGGCCACGCAGACCAGTTGCGCCGTCAGCAGTGCCAGGGCATGGCGGTCCATCTCCGAACGCGAGCGCGGCAGCAGGAACGACAACCCGTACAGCAGGTCGATCGACCAGTACGGGATGATCGTCCACGGCCACAGCGGCATATGCCGTTCCCAGGCGAACACCAGGCTGCCGATGTCATCGCGGCCGGCGGTATAGGTATTGGTCAGGCCGTAGCTGAGGAAGAAGAACGGCCCGAGCAGCAACAGCCACAGGATACCCCGGCGCAGCAGTCCGGCTTCACGGGCCATCAGCGCACCCGCTGTGCCAGGCTGACGCTGAAGATGCCCCACTCGTCGATGCGCTGGGTAATCTTGCGGAACCCGGCCGCTTCTACCAGCTGGTCCATCTCCGCCTGACTGCGCCGACGCATCACCCAGGCCTGGCCGCCACGGTGGCTGGTCAGGGCGCGGGCGATCATCTCCAGCTGCGGGTGCCAGGGCTGGCCGGTGTAGACCAGGTAGCCACCGTCCTCGACCGCGTCGGCCAGTCCGGCCAGCGAGTTGCCGACCAGCTCGTTGCTGGGAAACAGCTCGTAGAGGCCCGAGACCACCGCCAGTGTCGGATGCGGGGTGAGGACGGCCAGGCTCTGGCGATCAAAGGCATCGCCCTGGACGAAGCGCGCGACATCACCGAGGCCTTTCTCGGTGATCAGCGCGTTGCCCTGTTGCACGTTCAGCTCGCTGTAGTCGCGCAGCAGGATCGAGTCGGGCAGCTGTTGCAGGCCTTGCAGCGCTTCAAGGATGTAGCGGCCATGGCCGGCGGCGATATCGACGATATGCACCGCACGCTGCTGTTCGCGCAGGTGGGCGATGGCCAGGCGCAGCAGTTCCTCGACATTCAGCTTGCGCTGGCGGATACCACGCCAGCCGATGGCATCCAGGTAGTTGCGGTCGATCAGCTCGCCCAGCTTGCCCCTGCCGGTCGGGGTGTTGCGGTAGATGTAGTCGAGGGTGGAACCGGAGTCGAAGCCGGTGTCGAAGCCCAGTTTCACCCCTTCGGAGAAGCCTTTGCCCAGCCGCAGGCCGGCGCGGGTGGCGCGCCAGTAGAGGTCGCGTGGCGAATGGCGTGGCAACGGCGCAGCCAGGCTTTCGGCCTCGGCGCAGCTGGCGCCGCTGCGGTCGGCGTCGAGCAACGCCGGCCGCGCTGGCGGCGCGTCGAAGCAGTGTGCGACGAAGCGTTCGATCCGTGCCAGGGCGTGGGCGCGGTCGCGCTCGCCAAGGGTGTCGTGGAAGAAGCCGGGGAGGATGTGCTTTTCCTTGCGCACGCTGCCCAGGCGGTCGAAGAACAGTTCCTGCGGCTTGCGCTCGACCACCAGGTCGGCGCCGGAGATCAGCAGTTGCGTCGGCACCTGAATTGCCTGGGCGTCGGCCACCACGCGGTCGGCGGCGTCATACAGGCCCAGCAGCATGGTGACCGAAATGGGCCGGCTGATCAGCGGGTCGGCGACATAGGACATGACCCGCTCGGGGTCATGGGTCAGCAAGCGCGGCTTGACGTAGCTGTTGACGAAGAAATTGCCGCGCAGGGCCTTCATCAGCTTCAGCCCGGGGCGGGCGAAGGGCACGTAGAGCTTGACCTTGAAGGCCGGCGAGGCGAGCACCAGGCAACGCACCCTGGGCGCATAGTCGTGGGCCCAGGTGGCGATCAGCACCGCGCCGACGCTCTGCGCCAGCACTACCATGTCGGCCTCGGCGATGCCGTGCTGCGCCTGGATGTGCTCGATGAAGGTCTGCACGTCGCGCACGCTGGTGGCGAAGCCCGGGCTGTCACCGCGTGCGCCTGGCGATTGGCCATGGCCACGTGCGTCCCAGGCGAAGAAGTCGTAGCCGGGCATGTTCAGTTCGTCGGCCAGGTGGGCCATGCGCCCGCCGTGCTCGTGGCCACGGTGGAACATCACCACGGCGCGGCGTGGTTGATGCTCGTTGCGCGTGGCGGGCCAGTGGCGATAGTGCAGCTCGACGCCGTCATGGGTGCAGAAATGCAGCGATTGCGCTTGGCGCATGGCGAATATCCTTGTCCGGCAGCGAGGGGCTCAGCGGGTTTCGGCCAGGCCGTGGCGAACCCGGTTGTAGAGGGTATAGAGCGAGAGCAGCAGGATGACCAGCAACAGACCGTTGATCCAGCTCGCGGCCAGCAGCCCGAACGCCACCCCGGTGCCCAGCACGCCGAAGGCGAAGGCCCGGTCGCTCTTGCCCATCGGCCCGTCGTAGCGGCGTGAAGCGCCGGCCAGCGGGCCCATCACCCCGGCGTATTCGCTGATCACGGCGAACACCACCACCAGCACCACCAGTGTCGGCGAAACGCCCGGCAACAGGGCGAACGGCAGGTACAGTGCGGTGTCGGCGATCACGTCGCACAGTTCATTGAGGTAAGCGCCGAGTTTGGACTGCTGGCCGAACTCGCGGGCGAGCATGCCGTCGACCGCGTTCAGCGCCATGCGCAGCAGCATCCACAGCGGTATCAGGATGAACAGCCAGGTGACCTGGTGCTGCCAAGCGAGCAGCAGGCCAAGCAGGATGGAGACTGCCGCGGCGGCGACGGTAACCTGGTTGGCGGTGACGCCACGGTCGTACAGGCGTTGCACCGAAGGGCGCAGCAGCGCCTGGAAACGGGGTTTGAGCTGGTAGATGGATGGCACGGCGAATTCCCTGTCATGGTGCGGCATGGCCGCGATTGTGGGGAATCAGGCCGGGCGCAGGCAAGGGGGGGGGCAGGTGAGGGCTTTCTCCTGGTTTCGTGACGCAGCCCTGCAAAGCGGCGCCGCGCTCAGCGAATCCAGCGGTCGCGCTGCTGCAAACGCCACCCCAGCCACCCCAGCGTCACCGCCCGCAGCACCATGAAGCCGAGGAACGCCCACCACAGCCCATGGTTGCCGAACCCACGCATGGCGAGCGCCAGGGGCAGCGCAATTGCCACCGACAGCAGCATCGCATTGCGCATCTCGCGTGCCCGCGTCGCGCCGATGAACAGGCCATCGAGCAGGTAGCTCCACACGGCTACCAACGGCAGCACCGCCAGATAGGGCAGATAGGGATACGCGGCCTCGCGCACACTGGCGATGTCGGTCTGCAGGTCGATGAACAGGTGCCCGCCCAGCAAAAACAGCACGGCGAACACCAGGCTGACGATCAGTGACCAGCCGCAGGCCACCACCAGTGCCTGCTTCAGGGCACTGCGGTCACGGGCGCCGATGGCATGGCCGCACAGGGCCTCGACCGCATGGGCCAGGCCGTCGAGGGCATAGGCGGTGAGCATCAGGCCATTGAGCAGCAGGGCATTGGCCGCCACCGTCGCCTCGCCCAGGCGCGCACCCTGCACGGTGAGCAGCAGGAACACCAGTTGCAGCGCCAGGCTGCGCAGGAAGATGTCGCGGTTGACTGCCAGCAGCGGCCGCCAGCTCTGCCAGCGTTTCAGCGCGGCCCAGGCGATATGCCCGGGGTAGGCGCGCAGCGCCGGGCGGGTGAGGGCCAGGCCGAGCAGGGCGGCGCTCCATTCGGCGATCACCGAGGCCCGCGCCGAGCCGACCACCCCCCAGTCCAGGCCAAGCACGAACCACAGGTTCAGGGCGATGTTGAGCAGGTTGGTGGTCAGCAGGATTGCCAGCGGCGCCCGGGCGTTCTGGGTGCCGAGGAACCAGCCGACCAGGGCATAGCTGGCCAGTGCTGCCGGCAGGCCGAGCAGGCGGGTGTGGAAGAAGGCTTCGGTCGAGGCATGCAGCGCCTCGCTGGGCTGCATCGCCTGCAGTGCCAGTTGGCTGAAGGGCAGGGCCAGCAGGCCGATCAGCACGGCGAACGCCAGCGCCAGCAGCAGCCCCTGCACCAGCACCTGGCGCAGCGCGGCGCCGTCGGCGCGGCCGGCGGCCTGGGCGGCGAAGCCGGTGGAGCCCATGCGCAGGAAACCCAGCAGGCCGACCATGAAGGTGAACAGCGTGGCACCGACGGCCACCGCGCCCAACTGGTGGGCATGCGGCAGGTGGCCGATCACCGTGCTGTCGACCAGCGCCACCAGCGGCACCGAGATGTTGGACAGGATCATCGGCGCGGCCAGGGCCCAGACCTTGTGGTGGGTGGGGCGGTTGTGCCAGGCGGTGGACAATGAAGACATGCGGGCTCCAGCGGGATGCAATAGGGCAATCGCGGGGCAAGCCCGCTCCCACAAAGCGTGGGAGCGGGCTTGCCCCGCGATTGCCGAACGGATTGTACCGGCCCGGCAACCTATTGGCGCGAACACGGTCTCACTTGCCGCGCATCGCCAGGAAAGCCTCGAGCCGTTGCGCTATAGTTGCCCCCCTCACGTACACGCTGCCGAAGAGTTCTCTCTCAAATGCTCAACAAAGGATTGTTGCTGGCCTGCGCGCTGGCCCTGCTCAGTGCCTGTGATTCTTCCACCCCGGACAAGCCATCGGCGACTGCCGCTGACGCCGCTGCCGTCGCGCCCGTCGAGACCCGGACGGCCAAGCGCGAAGATCCGGCAGTGCTCGCCAAGCGCTATGCCGGCCGCGAGCTGACCGTGCTGGACGTCTCGGAAGTGCAGCTCGACGGCGCCAGCACCCTGTCGGTCAGCGTCTCCGCGCCACTGGACGCCAACCAGGACTTCGCCGCCAAGCTGCACCTGGTCGATACCGTCAAGGGCAAGGTCGACGGCGCCTGGGAACTCTCCGACAACCAGATGGAACTGCGCCTGCGCCACCTCGAGCCGCAGCGCAAGATGGTCCTGACCATCGACAAGGGCCTGCTCTCGGTCAACGGCAACCAGCTGCAGGCCGAATCGGTCAGCCGCTTCGAGACCCGTGACATGCAGGCCACGGTGGGCTTCGCCAGCCGCGGTTCACTGCTGCCCACGCGTTTGGCCGAAGGCCTGCCGGTGATCGCCCTGAACGTCGACAAGGTCGATGTCGAGTTCTTCCGCATCAAGCCGGACATGCTCTCGAGTTTCCTGGTCAACTGGGGGCGCAACAGCAGCCTGTACTACTACCAGTCCAAGGAAACCCTGGAGATGGCCGAGCTGGTCTACAGCGGCCGCTTCGACCTCAACCCTGCGCGCAATACCCGCGAAACCGTGCTGCTGCCAATCGCCGGGATCAAGCCGCTGCAGGAGCCAGGCGTGTACCTGGCGGTGATGCGTGCCTCGGGCACCTACGACTACTCGCAGCCGGCGACCCTGTTCACCCTGAGTGACATCGGCGTCTCGGCGCACCGCTATCGCGATCGCCTGGACGTGTTCACCCAGGCCCTTGAGGGCGGCAAGGCGCTCAAGGACGTCACCCTCGAGCTGCACGACGACAAGGGCAAGCTGCTGGCCCAGGCCAAGACCGACAGCGACGGCCATGGGCAGCTGCCGATCACCGCCAAGGCCGATACGCTGATCGCCACCCAGGGTGTGCACACCACCCTGCTGCGCCTGAACACCGCCGCCCTGGACCTGGCCGAGTTCGACATCACCGGCCCCCAGGCCAACCCGCTGCAGTTCTTCATCTTTGGCCCACGCGACCTTTATCGTCCGGGCGAGACCGTGCTGCTCAACGGCCTGCTGCGCGACCAGGACGGCAAGCCGGTCAAGGCCCAGCCAGTGAACGTGGAAGTACGCCGCCCCGATGAGCAGGTCAGCCGCAAGTTCGTCTGGGAGGCCGACCAGAACGGCCTGTTCCAGTACCAACTGCAACTGGCGACCGAGGCCCCGACCGGCCGCTGGCAGTTGCTGCTCGACATGGGCGGTGGCCGCAAGCAGGTCTACGAATTCCTGGTCGAGGACTTCCTCCCCGAGCGCCTGGCGCTGGAGCTCAAAGGCAGTGCCGCGCCGCTGGCGCCGGACGAAACCGCCACCATCCAGGTCAATGGTCGCTATCTCTATGGTGCGCCGGCTGCCGGCAACCGCCTCAGTGGCCAGGCCTACGTGCGCCCGCTGCGTGAAGCGGTGAAGGCGCTGCCGGGCTACCAGTTCGGCGCGGTCACCGAGACCGAGCTGAACCAGGACCTGGAACTGGACGAAGTCACCCTCGACCAGAACGGCAAGGCCCGTATCGCCATCGAAAGCCGTTGGGCCGAAGCCCGCTCGCCGCTGCAACTGACCGTGCAGGCCAGCCTGCAGGAGTCCGGTGGTCGGCCGATCACCCGGCGTCTGGAGCAGCCGATCTGGCCTGCCGACCGTTTGCCGGGCCTGCGCGGCCTGTTCGACGGCGAAGAAACCGACGGTGACGGCCCGGTGGAGTTCGAGTTCCTGGTGGCCGATCGCGATGGCAAGAAGCTGGCTGCCGACAACCTGAAGGTACGGCTGATCCGCGAGCGCCGCGACTACTACTGGAACTACTCGCAGAGCGATGGCTGGAGCTACAACTACAACGAGAAATTCCTAACCCAAGCTGAAGAAACCGTCAGCGTGAAGGCCGGTTCCACCGCCAAGCTGAACTTCCAGGTGGAGTGGGGCCCGTACCGCGTCGAGGTGGAAGACCCGCAGACCGGCCTGGTTTCCAGCGCCCGCTTCTGGGCCGGCTACCGCGCCCAGGACAACGCCGAGGGCGGCGCCGTGCGCCCCGACCAGGTGAAGATCGCCCTGGACAAACCTGCCTACAAAGAAGGCGGCACCGCCAAGGTCACCGTCACCCCGCCGGCCGCCGGCAGCGGCTACCTGATGATCGAGTCCGCCGACGGCCCGCTGTGGTGGCAGGAGATCGAAGTGCCGGCCGAGGGCAAGACCTTCGATGTCGAACTGGACAAGAAGTGGGCGCGCCACGACCTGTACATCAGCGCCCTGGTGATCCGCCCGGGTGAGCGCAAGGCCAACGCCACGCCGAAGCGTGCCGTGGGCGTGCTGCACCTGCCGCTGGACCGCGCCGAGCGCAAGCTGGCCGTGTCGCTGCAGGCGCCGGAGAAAATGCGGCCCAAGCAACCGCTGACCGTGAAGTTCAAGGCGGTCAATGCCGATGGCAGCGTACCGAAGCAGGTGCATGTGTTGTTGTCGGCGGTGGATGTGGGCATCCTCAACATCACCGACTTCAAGACCCCCGATCCGTTCGCCAGCCTGTTCGGCCGCAAGGCCTATGGCGCCGACCAGCTGGACATCTATGGCCAGTTGATCGAAGCCGGCCAGGGCCGGCTGGCCAGCCTGGCCTTCGGCGGTGACGCCGCCATGGCCAAGGGCGGCAAGCGCCCGAACACCACGGTGACCATCGTTGCCCAGCAGAGCCTGCCGGTCACACTCGACGAGAAGGGCGAGGGCCAGGCCAGCGTCGATATTCCCGATTTCAACGGTGAGCTGCGCCTGATGGCCCAGGCCTGGACCGAGGAACACTTCGGCATGGCCGAAGGCAAGACCGTGGTCGCCGCGCCACTGATCGCCGAGCTGTCCTCGCCGCGCTTCCTCGCCGGTGGCGATCAGACCCGCCTGGCGCTGGACCTGGCCAACCTGTCCGGCCGCGACCAGCAACTGAGTGTGCAGGTGTCCAGCGAAGGTCAACTGAACCTGGTCGGTGGCGCGCAGCAGAACTTCACCCTCGCCGAAGGCCAGCGCACCACGCTGATGATCCCGGTGCAGGCCCAAGGCGGTCTGGGTCAGGGCAAAGTCCGTGTGCAGGTCAACGGCCTGCAGCTGCCGGGTGAGCCTGCCAGTACCTTCGAGCGTGAATGGACCCTGGGTATCCGCCCGGCCTACCCGGCGATGCTCAAGCACTACCGCGTGGCCCTCAAGGACCAGCCCTGGAGCCTGCCGGACAATGACCTGGCCGAGTTCGAGCCTGCGGGCCTGGAGGCCAGCCTGGCGTTGTCGAGCCGCCCACCGCTGAACCTTGCCGAGCAGATCCGTGCCCTGGAAGCCTACCCCTACGGCTGCCTGGAGCAAACCACCAGTGGCCTGTACCCGTCGCTGTATGCCGATGCCGACAGCCTCAAGCGCCTGGGCATCAAGGGTGAGCCGGTCGATGTGCGCAAGCGCAAGATCGAGATGGGCATCGAGCACCTGCTGGGCATGCAGCGCTACAACGGCAGCTTCGGCCTGTGGAGCTCGGACAGCGAGGAGGAATACTGGCTGACCGCCTACGTCACCGACTTCCTGCTGCGCGCGCGCGAGCAAGGCTACGGCGTACCGGCCGAGGCGCTGAAGAAGGCCAGCGAGCGCCTGCTGCGCTATGTGCAGGAGCGCAACCTGATCGAAGTCGACTACAGCCAGAACGCCGACCACACCCGCTTCGCCGTGCAGGCCTACGCTGGCCTGGTGCTGGCGCGCAGCCAACAGGCGCCGCTGGGAGCCCTGCGCAGCCTGTTCGAGCGTCGCGCCGACGCCCGCTCCGGTCTGCCGCTGGTGCAACTGGCAGTGGCGCTGGACAAGATGGGCGACAAGCAGCGCTCGCAACAGGCACTGCAGGCGGGCCTCGCTGTTACCCGCGGCAAAGGCTGGCTGGCCGACTACGGCAGCGCCCTGCGTGACCAGGCGTTGATCCTGGCCCTGCTGCAGGAGAACAACCTGGCGGGTAACCAGGTCGACCAGCGCTTGTTCGGGCTGTCCGACGAGCTGGCCGCCAACCGTTGGCTGTCCACCCAGGAGCGCAACGCGCTGTTCCTTGCCGGCCGTGGCCTGCTGGGTAAACCGGAAGGCAACTGGAAGGCCCGGCTGGACAGCGCCGGTGAAGTCCGCGAGTTCGACAACAACGACTCGGGCATGAAGCTCGAAGGCCCGCTGCTGGCATCGCCCCTGACCGTGCAGAACCAGGGCGGCGACACTCTGTACCAGCAACTGACGCTGTCCGGCTACCCGCGCCAGGCTCCGGCCGCCAGCGGCAATGGCATGGAAATCCGCCGCGAGTACCTGGGCATGAATGGCCAGACGCTGGATGTGCGCAACCTGCGCAGCGGTGACCTGGTGCTGGTGCACCTGGCGCTCAAGGCCCAGGACCAGGTGCCTGACGCCCTGGTGGTGGACCTGCTGCCGGCAGGCCTGGAGCTGGAGAACCAGAACCTGGCGCAGAGCGCTGCCAGCCTGGACAACGCCAGCAGCGCAGTGAAGCAATGGCGCGAGTCGATGCAGAACGCCAGCGTGGTGCACCAGGAGTACCGCGACGACCGCTATGTGGCCGCGCTCAAGCTCGACAGCTACGGCACCACCCACCTGCTGTACCTGGCCCGTGCGGTGACGCCGGGCAGCTACCGCATTCCGCCACCGCAGGTGGAGTCGATGTACCGGCCCAACCTGCAGGCGATTGGTGATAGCCAGGGCGATATGGTGGTCCGCGCCCGCTGAAGCCGCACAGGAGATGAATCGTGGGAGCGGGCTTGCCCCGCGATAGCGTCAGTACGGGCCGCACCGCTGCCTGGTCTGACGCTATCGCGGGGCTAGCCCGCTCCTACGGGAAAGTGCAAAGCCTTCAATGCACCACCCAGCTCAACACCCACAAGCCCAGCAATGCCCAGATGATCCCGAGGATGATCGACGCTCGCATGAATGCGCGGACCGCCGAGTACAGCAACATCAGGCCGACGATAAGCGCCAGGATGCTCACCAGCGAGGTGTCCATCCCCAGTGTGCGCGCCAGGCCATCGATGAAATTGCCACCGGCGTTGGCCAGCAGGTTGAACAACCCGCTCAGGCCATCGACGATGAAACGGATCATCTCGCCCAGCGCCTGGCCCAGCCATCCGAAAAAACCTTCTACATGCATAGTCGCTTCCTGATGAACGAATCAAGGATACCCAGCCTTTGGCCATCTCCTGGCCCGGTCGGTTCCCGATGCCAAGCTTAGCGCGCCCACGCCTGTTCAAGCTGCTGCGGCGTGTCGCCGTCAGCGTGCTGCTGGGCATCGCCCTGCTGTGGCTGGCCGACCGGATCTGGCCATTGCCCATGCCGGGCGACGACCTGGCGCGGGTGGTGCTGGCCGAGGACGGCACACCGTTGTGGCGCTTCGCCGACGCCGACGGCGTATGGCGCTATCCGGTCAGCCCGCAGGAAGTCTCGCCGTTGTACCTTGAAGCCCTGCTGGCCTACGAGGACCGCTGGTTCTACCACCACCCTGGGGTGAACCCCATGGCCCTGGCCCGTGCCGCCTGGCTCAACCTGCGTGGCGGGCGGGTGGTGTCTGGCGGCAGCACCCTGTCGATGCAAGTGGCGCGCCTGCTCGACCCGCACGACCGCACCTTGTCCGGCAAGCTGCGCCAGCTGTGGCGCACGGCGCAGCTGGAGTGGCACCTGTCCAAGGACGAGATCTTGCAGCTGTACCTCAACCGGGCGCCGTTCGGCGGCACCTTGCAGGGTGTGGCAGCGGCCAGTTGGGCGTACCTGGGCAAGTCGCCGAAACACCTGACTCCGGCCGAAGCCGCGTTGCTCGCCGTGCTGCCCCAGGCGCCGAGCCGCTTGCGCCCGGACCGCCACCCTGAGCGCGCCCAACGCGCCCGGGACAAGGTGCTGCAGCGCCTGGCCGAGTACCAGGTGTGGCCGGCCCAGCGCATCGCCGAGGCCCGTGAGGAGCCGCTGTTGCTGGCGCCACGCCAGGAGCCGGCGCTGGCGCCGCTGCTGGCCCGGCGTCTGAATACCCCGAACAGCCCGCCGCTGATCCGCACCACCCTCGACGCAGCCTTGCAGCGGCGCCTCGAAGACCTGCTGCTGGGCTGGCGTGCCCGCCTGCCCGAGCGCACCTCGGCGGCGTTGTTGGTGGTCGAGACGCAGAGCATGGCCGTGCGCGCGTATCTCGGCTCCATCGACTTGAACGATGAGCGCCGCTTCGGTCACGTGGACATGATCCACGCCTTGCGTTCACCCGGTTCGACCCTCAAGCCGTTCCTCTACGCCATGGCCATGGACGACGGCCTGATCCACTCCGAGTCGCTGTTGCAGGATGTGCCACGACGCTATGGCGATTACCGCCCCGGCAACTTCTCCATGGGTTTCAGCGGCCCGGTGTCGGCCAGCTCGGCGCTGGCGCTGTCGCTCAACCTGCCGGCGGTGCAACTGCTCGAGGCCTACGGCCCGAAACGCTTCGCCGCGCAGATGCGCATGGGCGGGATGCCGCTGGTGCTGCCGCCGCTGGCCGAGCCGAACCTGTCGCTGATCCTCGGTGGCGCAGGCAGCCGGCTGGATGACCTGGTCGGTGGCTATGCCGCGCTCGCCCGCGGCGGCTTGAGCGCACAGGTGCGCCTGCAACCGCAGGACCCGTTGGTGGAGCGCCGCTTGCTATCGCCGGGTTCGGCCTGGATCACCCGGCGCATTCTCAGCGGCCTGGCCCGGCCGGACCGTGACCCTCATGCCGAGCTGGTGCAGCGTCCGCAATTGGCCTGGAAGACCGGCACCAGCTACGGCTTTCGCGATGCCTGGTCGGTGGGCGTCGGCCCGCGCTACCTGATCGGCGTGTGGATCGGCCGCCCCGACGGCACCCCGGTGCCGGGCCAGTTCGGCCTGGCCTCGGCGGCGCCATTGATGCTGCAGGTGCATGACCTGCTGAGCAATCGCGACAGCCAACGCGGCATCGAAGTGCCGGTCGAGGCAGTGCCCGATTCGGTCGGCGTGGCGGCAATCTGTTGGCCGCTGGGCCAGCCGATGAACCGCCAGGACCCGAACTGCCGTCGGCAACGTTTCGCCTGGACCCTCGACGCCACCACGCCACCGACCTTGCAGGCTGCCGACCAGCCGCTGGGGCTGGGGTTGCGCGAAACGGTGTGGCTCAACGAGCGCGGCTTGCGTGTCGATGCCTCCTGTGCCGGTGCCAAGGCCCATGACGTCGCGCTGTGGCCGGCCCCGCTCGAGCCGTGGTTGCCCACCGTTGAACGCCGGGCAACGCGGCTGCCGGCGGTTGACCCCGCCTGCCCACCGCAGATGGCGGCCAGCGCGCCACCGCTGTCGATCGTCGGGGTGCGGGCCGGCGACAGCCTGCGCCGCCCGGCCACCAGCCATGAGCCGCTGCAGGTGCGGGTGTCGGCATTGGGTGGGGCGGGGCGGCGCTGGTGGTTCCTCAATGGCCAGCCCTTGGGCGAGACCCAAGGGCAGGACAGCCTGCAGGTAAGTTTCGAGCAGGCCGGGCGTATCGAGTTGAGTGCTTTGGATGAAAGCGGCGAAACGGCGCGGGTGGAGTTCCAGGTCAGCGAGTGAGCCCGTTGCCCAGGCTCAGCCTTTGACCGGGTTCAGGTCGAAGGCACCGGCCTGGTACTGGAACAGCAGGCAATCCGCCGCCGCGGTGCAGCCGCTTTCATGCACCAGGTTGGCGGGCAGTTTGTAGTAGGCGCCTGCCGGATACTCCACCCGCTTGCCATCGATCACCGCGTAGAAGGTTCCGCTCAGCACCACGGTCGGCAGGGTCTGGCTGTGGGTGTGCAGGCCATTGTCGGTGCCTTTGCGGAACTTCACGTAGGCCGAGTACGGCCCCTTGCCGAACAGATCGCCTTCGACATTGGCGTAGCTCACCGCGCCTTGGGTGCCGGGCACCTGCTGCCATTTCAGTGCGGCGCTGTCAGGGACCGAGCTCAGGTTGTCGCCAGCGGCGCTGGCGGTAGTGGCAATCGCGGCCAGGGTGAGGCCGGCGAACATCGTGTGCAGTGCTTTCATGGGGAGGCTCCTTCGCCAAGTGACAATGGGCGAAGGTTAACCAATCAAGCTACGCACAAATACACCTTCAAAATGCCATGTCTTGTGCGTTTTAAGCACAAATCAATACCGCCATCGCGGCGCTGCGTAGTACGCCTGCACGTAGTCGAGCAGTGCCCGTACCTTGGGGGCCACGTAGCGGCTTTGCGGGTAGACCGCGTACAGGGTGCGCGAGGGTATCGACCAGTCCGCCAGCACCGGCACCAGGCGCCCGTCGCGCAAGGCATCGTGGGCGATGAAGCGGTCGAAGCTGGCGATCCCCAACCCGCCGATTGCTGCCGCGCGCAGGGCCATCGGCGAATTGGCGCTCAGGCGCTGGGGCATCAGCAACTCACGGCGCTCGCCGGCGGGGCCGGTCAGTTGCAGGCGCTGTGGATGCGGCAAGCGGCTGTAGCCGAGCAGCGGGTGAGCAGCCAGGGCGTCGGGCGTTGTCGGCGTGCCGTGTCGCTCCAGATAGCCGGGGGCGGCCACCAGCAGCACCTCGCTGTCCGCCAGCCTGCGGGCCACCAGGCTGGAGTCGGGCAGGTGGTCGGTGACCCTCAGGCAGACATCGATGTCTTCTTCCAGCAAGTCTATGAAGCGGTCGCTGCAATGCAGTTCAACCTGCAATCGCTCGTGACGTCCGACGAAATCGGGTAGCCAGTGTCCGAGCTCCAGCTCGCCAAAAGCAGTGGCCACACCCAGGCGCAGCGTGCCGCTGGGCTGTTGTTGATGCTCGGACAGTTCAAGGTTCATGGCCTGCATCTGCTCGAGAATCCGCGAGCAGTGGCGATAGAACAGCGCGCCGGCTTCGGTCACTTGCAGGCGACGGGTGGTGCGGTTGAGCAGTTGCGTGCCGAGATGGCGTTCGAGGTGCTTCACCTGGCGCGACAGCACGGTGTGGGAAACGCCCGCCTGCTGGGCGGCGGCGCTGAAGCTGCCGAGGTCGACGACCCGGCGGAAGGTCTGCATGGCGCTCAACTGGTCCAATGGCACATCACTCCTTGCAGCGAACGGCGGGGCCGTGGCGGCCCCGCGTCGTCGCGGGTCAGCGCCGAACCAGCAGCACCCCGCTTTCCATGTGGTGGGTGTAGGGGAACTGGTCGAACAGCGCGCAGCGTTCGATACGGTGGGTATCGTGCAGCTGGGCGATGTTCTGCGCCAGGGTTTCCGGGTTGCACGAGATGTACAGGATGCGCTCGAAGCGCCGGGTCAGCTCGCAGGTGTCCGGGTCCATGCCGGCGCGCGGCGGGTCGACGAACACGGTGCCGAAGTCGTAGGCCTTGAGGTCGATGCCTTCCAGGCGGCGGAACGGGCGGACCTCGTTCAGCGCTTGGGTCAGTTCCTCGGCTGACAGGCGCACCAGGCGCACGTTGTCCACGCCATTCTCGTCGAGGTTGTGCAGGGCAGCGTTGACCGAGGTCTTGCTGATCTCGGTGGCCAGCACCTGGCGCGCGCGAGTGGCCAGCGGCAAGGTGAAGTTGCCGTTGCCGCAATACAACTCGAGCAGGTCGTCCTGGCGCTCGCCCATGGCCTCGAAGGCCCAGCCGAGCATCTTCTGGTTCACCGCGCCGTTGGGCTGGGTGAAGGCGCCTTCGGGTTGGCGATAGCTGAAGGTGCGCCCGGCGATGTCGAGTTTTTCCACGGCGTAGTCACGGCCGATCACCACGCGCTTGCCCTTGGAGCGGCCGATCACGCTGACGTTCAGGTCGCGGGCCAGTTGCTGCGCGGCGGCTTCCCAGGCTTCGTCCAGCGGGCGGTGGTAGCACAGGGTGATCATCGCATCACCGGCCAGGGTGGTGAGGAACTCGACCTGGAATAGACGATTGTTCAATTCCTCGCTGCCCTGCCAGGCGGCCTTCAGGCGTGGCATCAGTTCATTGATGCGCTCGCTGGCGATCGGGAAGTCGTCGATCAGGATGGCCTTGTGCTTTTCGCCCGGGGCGAACATCGCATAGTGACGCTGGCCGCCTTCGCGCCACAGGCGGAACTCGGCGCGCAGGCGATAGTGCCCGCGTGGCGAGTCGAACACCGCCGGCTCCGGCGCGCTGAACGGTGCCAGCAGCTCGCGCAGGCGGACGGCCTTGGCCGCCAGTTGCGCGTCGTATTGAGAAGGATCCAGGACAGCACTCATGCGGGGAACCAGCCCAGCTTGATGACGAACAGGATCGACAGGATCACCAGCGCCGGGTTCAGGTCGCGGTGACGACCGGAGATCAGTTTGATGGCAGTCCAGGCGATGAAGCCGAAGGCGATGCCGTTGGCGATCGAATAGGTCAGCGGCATGGCCAGGGCGGTCACCACCACCGGTGCGGCTTCGGTGACGTCATCCCAGTTGATCTCGGCCAGGCCCGAGGCCATCAACACGGCGACGAACAGCAGCGCCGGTGCGGTGGCGAAGGCCGGTACGCTGCCGGCCAGCGGGGCGAAGAACAGCGCCAGCAGGAACAGGATGGCGACCACGATGGCGGTCAGGCCGGTGCGGCCACCGGCGCTCACGCCCGCTGCCGATTCGATGTAGCTGGTAGTGGTCGAAGTGCCCAGCAGCGAGCCGGCCATGGCGGCAGTACTGTCGGCGATCAGGGCGCGACCCATCTTCGGCATGTGGCCGTCCTTGCCCATCAGGCCGGCGCGCTTGGCCACGCCGATCAGGGTGCCGGAGTTGTCGAACAGGTCGACGAACAGGAAGGCGAAGATCACGCTGATCAGGCCGACGTCGAGGGCACCGGCGATGTCCAGTTGCAGGAAGGTCGGGGCCAGCGACGGCGGCATCGAGACCACGCCATTGAACGGCGTGACGCCCATCGCGATCGAGGCCACGGTCACCGCCAGGATGCCGATCAGCACCGCGCCGCGGACCTTCAGCGACTCAAGGGCGACAATCAGGAAGAAGCCCAGGATGGCGAGGATCGGCGCCGGCTTGCTGAGGTCGCCCAGGCCCACCAGGGTGGCCGGGTTATCGACGACGATGCCGGCGTTATGCAGGGCGATCAGTGCCAGGAACAGGCCGATACCGGCGGCAATGGCCGAGCGCAGCGGCAGCGGGATGCTGTTCACGATCCACTCGCGGATGCGGAAGATCGACAGCAGGAAGAACAGCACGGCGGAGATGAATACCGCGCCCAGCGCCACCTGCCAGGTGTGGCCCATGTGCAGGACCACGGTGTAGGTGAAGAAGGCGTTCAGGCCCATGCCCGGCGCCAGGGCGATCGGGTAGTTGGCGATGATGCCCATGGTCACCGAGCCGATGGCCGCGGCCAGGCAGGTGGCGACGAACAGTGCGCCCTTGTCCATGCCGGTCTCGCCGAGGATGCTCGGGTTGACGAACAGGATGTAGGCCATGGCCAGGAAGGTGGTGACGCCCGCGAGAATCTCGGTGCGCACATTGGTGTCGTGTGCTTTTAGTTGAAACAGCCTTTCCAGCATGCCTGCTCCCCGGGCGCCCTCGCGCCGTGAATGTATCGACCCCAACAGCAAAGCACAGACCGTACCGGGTGCCGTGGTTTTGTGTGGGGTGGAAAAAAGCCGCGCATCATACCAGCAAGGGGGACAGGGGCCTATCGTGGGAGCGGGCTTGCCCCGCGATTTCGTCGGATCGGTCATGCGCAAACGTCCGCGCCGTTGAGATCGCGGGGCAAGCCCGCTCCCACAATGGGAATGTAAGAGCGTGTCAGCCGTTATGCATCCGGTCGCGATGGGTCAGCGTCGGGAACAGCTTCATCCATACCCCGGTCACCAGCAGTGTGCCCACGCCACCGAGCACCACTGCCGGCACTGTGCCAAACCAGTGCGCGGTCACCCCCGACTCGAACTCGCCGAGCTGGTTCGAGGCACCGATGAACAGCCCGTTCACCGCGCTTACCCGGCCGCGCATCTCGTCTGGCGTCTCCAGTTGCACGAAAGCGCTGCGGATCACCATGCTGATCATGTCCGCCGCGCCGAGCACCACCAGTACCGCCAGCGAGAACCAGAACGAGGTGGACAGGCCGAAGGCGATGGTCGCCACGCCAAATATGCCCACGGCGGTGAACATGGTCAGGCCCACCTTGCGTTCCACCGGGAAGCGCGCCAGCCACAATGACATCAGCAATGCACCGACGGCGGGTGCCGAGCGCAACAGGCCCAGGCCCCAGGCGCCGGTCAGCAGGATGTCCTTGGCGAACACCGGCAGCAGCGCGGTGGCGCCGCCGAGCAGCACGGCGAACAAGTCCAGCGAGATCGCGCCGAGGATATCCGGGCGACTGCGAATGAAGCGGATCCCGGCCAGCAGCGAGTCCAGGCTGGCGCGGCCGCGTTGCGGGAGCTGCTGGCGGGCGTCCAGGCTCAAGGTGAGCAGGCAGGCGATGACATACAGGGCCACGGTCGGGCCATACACCCAGGTACTGCCGAAGGCATAGAGAAGGCCACCCACCGCCGGTGCGACGATGGTTGCTGCCTGGGAGGCCGATGCCGAGGCTGCGACCGCGCGTGGGAAAAGCCCGGCTGGCACCACGTTGGGCAGCAGGGCCTGGGTCGCCGGCATCTCGAATGAGCGGGCGGCACCCAGCAGGAACGCCAGCACGAAGATCAGCTCACGGCTGACGTTGCCGGTAAAACTGCCCACGGCCAGCGCCAGGGCGATCAGCGCCTGCAAGGTCTGGCACAGGGCGGCGACCTTGCGCCGGTCATAACGGTCGGCGACGTGCCCGGTGTGCAGCATGAACAGCACCCGCGGGGCGAACTCGACCAGCCCGACCAGGCCCAGGTCGAGCACGTTTCCGGTGAGCTGGTAGAGGTGCCAGCCAATGGCCACGGTGAGCATCTGAAAGCCGCTGGCGGTGAACACACGGGCCAGCCAGAAGGCCAGGAAAGGGCGATGATGGCGCAGCAATTGCGGGGCGGAATCGGACATCGGAGAGCCTGCGACCTCGGTACTAGAGGGGGCTGAAGAGTAACATCTGTTTGTAACAAATAGTTGCTGAAAGCCGTATGGATCAACGTTTCACACGCAAAAAAAGAGGGTGAGGCAACCGGTCACGCGGCAATCAACCACACATCCGGATGGGTCATTCGGGACTATGCTTCCATTCAGTCGTTGATCTGGATCAATCGTTCCAGATGCAACGATCTTGGCCTTCGGGCCGGAATCCCCGCGATCGAACAGAACAATTCCAACGCGCCGCACTCGATACCCGTGGGGGCAGTGGGCGACAGGCCATGAGCCCGGTCGCCGGATTACCTGAAGAGGAAGCACCATGTTCGGATTGGAAGCCCTAGAGCTCGCCCGAATCCAGTTTGCCTTTACCGTGTCCTTTCACATCCTGTTCCCAGCCATCACCATTGGTCTGGCGAGCTACCTGGCGGTCCTCGAAGGCCTTTGGCTGAAGACCGGCGACAATACCTACCGTGACCTCTACCACTTCTGGTCGAAGATCTTCGCCGTCAACTTCGGCATGGGCGTGGTCTCGGGCCTGGTCATGGCCTATCAGTTCGGCACCAACTGGAGCCAGTTCTCCGACTTTGCCGGGTCCATCACCGGCCCGCTGCTGACCTACGAGGTGCTCACGGCATTCTTCCTCGAGGCCGGTTTCCTCGGTGTCATGCTGTTCGGCTGGAACCGTGTCGGGCGTGGCCTGCACTTCTTCGCCACGTGCATGGTGGCGCTCGGCACGCTGGTGTCGACGTTCTGGATCCTCGCCTCCAACAGCTGGATGCAGACGCCCCAGGGCTACGAGATCGTCAATGGCCAAGTGATTCCGGTGGACTGGTTCGCGGTGATCTTCAACCCGTCCTTCCCCTACCGCCTGATGCACATGGCCACTGCGGCCTTTGTCGCCACCGCGTTCTTCGTCGGCGCCTCGGCGGCCTGGCACCTGCTGCGCGGGCGTGACAACCCTGCGGTGCGCAAGATGCTCTCGATGGCCATGTGGATGGCCCTGGTGGTGGCGCCGATCCAGGCCGTGATCGGCGACTTCCATGGCTTGAACACACTCAAGCATCAACCGGTGAAGATCGCCGCCATCGAAGGCCACTGGGAGAACAAGCCCGGCGAGCCTACCCCGCTGATCCTGTTCGGCATTCCCGACATGCAGGCCGAAACCACGCGCTACAAGGTCGAGATCCCTGCCTTGGGCAGCCTGATCCTGACCCATAGCCTGGACAAGCAAGTGCCGGCGATGAAGGAGTTTCCGCCTGAGGACCGACCCAACTCGACCATCGTGTTCTGGTCGTTCCGAGTCATGGTCGGCCTGGGCATGCTGATGATCTTCGTCGGCCTGTGGAGCCTGTGGCTGCGCAAGCGCGGCACCTTGTACAGTTCGCGGCCGTTCCTCTACCTGACCCTGTGGATGGGCCCTTCAGGGCTGATCGCCATCCTCGCTGGCTGGTTCACCACCGAAATCGGTCGCCAGCCGTGGGTGGTCTACGGGTTGATGCGCACCGCCGATGGGGTGTCCAACCACAGTTATGCCCAGCTCGGCTTCACCCTCGTCATGTTCGTGGTGGTCTACTTCGCCCTGTTCGGCACCGGTCTGGGCTACATGATGCGCCTGGTGCGCAAAGGGCCGAAGACCGGTGAAGGCGATGAGCACACCCCGGGTGGCCCTGGCCAGAAACGTACACCGGCGCGGCCGCTGTCCGCCGCCGATGAAGGCCATGAGGCCGACTCCAGCAGCCTGAGCAAGGGGAACTGAGATGGGTATCGATCTTCCGCTGATCTGGGCCGTGATCATCATCTTCGGCGTCATGATGTACGTGGTGATGGATGGTTTCGACCTGGGCATCGGCATGCTCTTCCCGTTCGTCCAGGACGAGCGTGACCGCGATGTGATGATGAATACGGTCGCCCCGGTATGGGACGGCAACGAGACCTGGCTGGTGCTGGGCGGCGCGGCCCTGTTCGGCGCTTTCCCGCTGGCCTACTCGGTGGTGCTGGAGGCGCTGTACCTGCCGCTGATCCTGATGCTGGTGGGCCTGATCTTCCGTGGCGTGGCCTTCGAGTTCCGTTTCAAGGCCAGGGCCCACAGACGTCATATCTGGGACAAGGCCTTCATCTGGGGTTCGCTGGTGGCGACCTTCTTCCAGGGCGTGGCCCTGGGTGCCTTCATCGAGGGCTTCAAGGTGGTCGACCGCAAGTTCGTCGGTGGCACCCTTGATTGGCTGACCCCGTTCACCGTGTTCTCCGGCCTGGGCCTGATCGTCGCCTACACCCTGCTGGGCTGCACCTGGTTGATCATGAAGACCGAAGGGCCGCTGCAGCAGAAGATGCATGACATGGCCCGTCCCCTGGCGCTGGTGCTGCTGGTGGTGATCGGTATCGTCAGCCTGTGGACGCCGATCGCCTACCCGCAGATCGCCGAGCGCTGGTTCAGCATGCCTAACCTGGTCTGGTTCATGCCGGTGCCGATCCTGGTGCTGGTGACCTTCTACGGGTTGCTGCGGGCGGTGGCGCGCAACGCCCACTACACCCCGTTCCTGCTGACCCTGGTACTGATCTTCCTCGGTTACAGCGGGCTGGGCATCAGCCTGTGGCCGAACATCATCCCGCCGTCGATCAGCATCTGGGATGCCGCGGCGCCGCCGCAGAGCCAGGGCTTCATGCTGGTGGGCACGTTGTTCATCCTGCCGTTCATCCTTGGTTACACCTACTGGAGCTACTACGTGTTCCGCGGCAAGGTGACCCATGAAGACGGCTATCACTAGGAGCGCATCATGATGAGCGTCGAAGAGAAGAAGCCGCTGTGGCAACGCCTGGGTTGGCTGGTGCTGATCTGGGGGGTGAGCGTGGCGGCGCTTGGCGTGGTGGCTTATGGCATGCGCATGTTCATGAGTGCGGCAGGCCTGAGTACTCACTAAGCCATTGAGTCATCGCGGGGCAAGTCGCATCGATGCGACTTGCCCCGCGATGCTTTTATTTACGTGCCTTGAGCACCACGAACTTCGGCGTCGCCGCCACCTGCTCGACACCCCGGAACAACCGCGCCAGCTTGCTGTGATAGCCCAGGTGGCGGTTGCCGACGATGTACAGCGCGCCACCGACTTCCAAGGCCTCGCGGGCCTGCTGGAACATGCGCCAGGCGAGGAAGTCGCCGACCACCTGCTGCTGGTGGAACGGTGGATTGCACAGCACCACGTCCAGCGATTGTTTCTCCTGGCCAGCCAGGCCATCGGCGGCCCTGATCGTCACCTCGCGGTCGCCCAGCGCCGCTTGCCAGTTCTCCCGCGCCGACTGCACCGCCATGTACGACTCGTCGACCAGGGTGAAATGCGCATCCGGGTTGGCCAGGGCGCTGGCGATCGCCAGCACGCCATTGCCACAGCCAAGATCGGCGACTCGGGCGCGGCCCAGGTCACGCGGCAGATGCGGCAGGAAGGCGCGGGTGCCGATGTCCAGGCCTTCGCGGCAGAACACGTTGGCGTGGTTGACCAGCTCCAGGGCCGGGCTGTCCAGGCGGTAGTGGCTGGGGTAGGGAGAGCGGGCGGCCGGGCGTTCGGCGACGGTGGCAATCAACAGGCGCGCTTTTTTCTGCGCCAGCGAAGCCTGGACCGGGCCGATGTACTTTTCCATCAGGTCGCCAGCGGCGCGGGGCAGGTGCTTGATCATGGCCCCGGCGATTACCTGGGCGCCGGGGGCCAGTTGACCCTGCAGGCGAATGAGCTGTTCCTCGAGCAGGGCCAGGGTCTTGGGCACGCGCACCAGCACGCGGTCGAACGGGCCCTGGAAGGGCTCGCTGGCCGGGATGAAGGGCACGCTGTCGAATGCCTTGCCGTTACCCGCGAGGTTTTTCTCCAGGGCCAGGTGCGCCAGGTGCGAGTCGCCGCTGCTGGTCACGTCCAGGTGCCCGGCCAGGCTGGTCGCCAGGGCGCCGAAGCTGTCGTTGAGCACCAGTACCTTGCAACCAGCGCCCGGCGCCTGGGCGGCCAGGTGCTCCAACAGGTACTGGTCGGCGGCATCGAACGCCAGCAGCGGGTCGTTGGCTTGCTCCGGCTGGCGGATCAGGTCGAGGTCGGCGAAGGGGCTGTTGAACAGGGGCATGACGTGGGGCTCTGCTGCGAATCCTGCCCGGCGCGCTGTGCGGCGGGCTTGCGGCGGGTGATTCTACAGGGCTTTGCGCCTGGGCGGGGGACGGGCTGTCAGAGCAGACCGCGCAGGGCGGCAATGGCGATGGCGCCGGCTTTGTTGGAGGCGTTGGTCTTGCTGATCACACTGCGGATATGGAAATTCACGGTGCTGGTCGAAAGCGAGAGGATCATTGCCACGTCGGCTGCGGTCTTGCCGGCGGCGGACCACTTGAGCACTTCAAGCTCGCGGTCGCTCAATTGCGGCAGTGGGCTGTACTTCGCCAGATGGTGCGTGCTGAGGGTGGCGTGCAAGGTGTTGCACAGCCACATCACCTGGGCGCTCTTCTCGAACAGTTCGTCACGGGAGACCACGCCTTGGGCCCTGGAGACGCTCAACTGGCTTTCGTTGTGCTGCTGGTCGTGCACCGACTGGCTCCAGCCATGGGTCATGCCGTAGGCAGTGGCGGCCTCTCGCAACTGAGGTACCTCTTGGAACAGTGCGTCGTTCCAGACCAGCGGCAGTGTCGTGTGGTGGCATTTCGATACTGTCGGATCTATCTTGATGAAGTCTTCAGCCTGGTAGCGCGCATTCCAGGCGCTTGGGTAATTGTTGTAGAGGATCACCTGGGGGCCACGGGCAGCGACATGAAGGTGCAGCGTCAGGCCGACGAACTCCATGTCCAGTGCCTGGGCCAGTCTCACGGCTTGGCCGAACAGCTGCTGCGGCTCGCGCTCCTCCAGCATCTGCTGGAGCTGCTCGCTCTTCCAATGTGGCATCGATGAAGCTCCCTTTGCGTCGCGGTGGATCCAAAGTCAGCGTTACCCGGTTCGTAGTGTAGGAAATCTCCTAGAGGTGTGCTGGGTTTTTTTGCTATAGCTGTCACGCATTCTTAAGCAGATTACGCTTGCTTCCTGGCGATACCTTACAAACTGACGGTGTTTATCTCTGCTGCTTTGCGCGACACTGTGCGCACTTGATTCGTGGAGCCCGTCATGACCGCCAGCGCCGACAAATTCACCCGCCAGACCCTGCTCGGCGTCCAGCCCCTCACACCCAACCTGTTTTCCCTGCGCGTCACCCGCGATGCAGGCTTTCGCTTTCGTGCCGGTCAGTTCGCCCGCCTGGGCGTGAACAAGGCCGATGGCAGCGTCGTCTGGCGTGCCTATTCCATGGTCAGCGCGCCCCATGACGAGTTTCTCGATTTCTTTTCCATCGTGGTGCCCGGGGGCGAGTTCACCAGTGAGCTCAGCCGCCTTGGCGAAGGCGACACCCTGCTGATCGACCGTCAGGCCTTCGGCTACCTGACCCTTGACCGCTTCGTCGGTGGCCGTGACTTGTGGCTGCTGGCCACCGGTACGGGCATCGCACCGTTCATGTCGATCCTGCAGGACTTCGAGGCCTGGGAGCGCTTCGACAACATCAAGCTGGTGTACTCGGTGCGCGAGGCGAAGGAGCTGGCGTATGTCGATGAAATCGCCACGCTGGAGCAGCGCGATTACCTACAAGAGTTCGCGGGCAAGCTGCAGTTCATTCCAGTGGTCACCCGAGAGCAGCATCCGGGTGCGTTGAACGCGCGGATTACCACGTTGATCGAGAACGGTGAACTGGAAAAGGCGGCGGGGTTGGCGCTGTCGCCGGAGCATTCACGGATCATGCTGTGCGGCAACCCGGAGATGATCGACGAGACGCGCAAGGTGCTCAAGGCGCGTGACTTGCAACTGAGCCTGAGCAAGCGGCCGGGGCAGGTGGCGGTGGAGAACTACTGGTAAGGAGCAACGGCGCCTTTTGGATCGTCGTCACTGGGGCCGCCGCAAAGCGGCCCCAGTCGTTTTGTGCTTTAGGGCTGGCGATTCTGCGCCTTGAGCAGGTCGCGAATCTCGGTCAGCAGGGTTTCCTCGGCGCTGGGCACCGGCGGTGCGGTCGGGGCCACGGCTTCTTCGCGCTTGAGGCGGTTGATCACCTTCACGCCCATGAAGATGGCGAAGGCGACAATGATGAAGTCGAGGATGGTCTGGATGAACTTGCCGTAAGCCAGCATCACAGCCGGCACATCGCCTTCGGCGGCCTTGAGCGTGATGGCCAGGTCGCTGAAGTCCACCCCGCCGATCAGCAGGCCGATAGGGGGCATGATCACGTCGCCGACAAAGGAAGAGACGATCTTGCCGAACGCCGCGCCGATGATGATACCCACCGCCATGTCGACGACATTTCCCTTGACCGCGAAGGCCTTGAATTCACTGAGCATGCCCATGCTGTATTCCTTTGTTACGAATGGAGAGGTAAACGCAGTGTAAGCCACTAAAACGCTTCATGCGTGACGTTCGCAGCTACAGACTGTTTATAGAGCGAATAGTTTTGTCGCCCACCGAGGCCTCCGGGACACGTTCGTGTTCGGCTATCATGGCGGTTTTTTCCAGGAGACCCAGCCCATGGCCAAGGCCAAGCGTTTGTATGGCTGCACCGAGTGCGGCGCGACCTTCCCCAAGTGGGCCGGGCAGTGTGGCGAGTGCGGGGCCTGGAACACCCTGGTCGAGAGCATGATCGAAAGCGGCGGCGCCGCGGCACCGAGCGGGCGCACCGGCTGGACCGGGCAGCAGGCGCAGATCAAGACCCTGGCCGAAGTGAGCGTCGAGGAGATCCCGCGCTTTACCACCAGCAGCACCGAACTCGACCGTGTGCTGGGCGGCGGGCTGGTGGATGGATCGGTGGTGCTGATCGGCGGCGATCCGGGTATCGGCAAATCGACCATCCTCCTGCAGACCCTGTGCAACATTGCCGTGCAGATGCCGGCGCTGTATGTCACCGGCGAAGAGTCGCAGCAGCAGGTGGCCATGCGCTCACGGCGCCTGGGCCTGCCCCAGGACCAGCTGAAGGTCATGACCGAAACCTGCATCGAGACCATCATCGCCACCGCGCGCCAGGAAAAGCCGCGGGTGATGGTGATCGACTCGATCCAGACCATCTTCACCGAACAACTGCAGTCGGCGCCGGGCGGCGTGGCCCAGGTGCGCGAGAGCACGGCATTGCTGGTGCGCTATGCCAAGCAGAGCGGCACGGCGATCTTCCTGGTCGGTCACGTCACCAAGGAAGGCTCGTTGGCAGGTCCTCGGGTGCTCGAGCACATGGTCGACACCGTGCTGTATTTCGAGGGCGAGTCCGATGGCCGCCTGCGCCTGCTGCGCGCAGTGAAGAACCGCTTTGGCGCGGTCAACGAGCTGGGCGTGTTCGGCATGACCGACCGCGGCCTCAAGGAAGTCTCCAATCCGTCGGCGATCTTCCTCAATCGCACTCAGGAAGAAGTGCCCGGCAGCGTGGTCATGGCTACCTGGGAGGGCACTCGGCCGATGCTGGTGGAAGTCCAGGCGCTGGTCGACGACAGCCACCTGGCCAACCCGCGACGGGTGACCCTGGGCCTGGATCAGAATCGCCTGGCCATGCTGCTGGCGGTGCTGCACCGACACGGTGGCATCCCCACCCACGACCAGGACGTGTTCCTCAATGTCGTTGGTGGCGTGAAGGTGCTCGAGACCGCTTCCGACCTGGCGTTACTGGCGGCGGTGATGTCCAGCCTGCGCAACCGCCCGCTGGCTCATGGCCTGCTGGTGTTTGGCGAGATCGGCCTGTCGGGCGAGGTGCGCCCGGTGCCCAGTGGCCAGGAGCGTCTGAAGGAAGCGGCAAAACATGGCTTCAAGCGTGCCATCGTGCCCAAGGGCAACGCGCCGAAAGAGGCTCCCGCCGGGTTGCAGGTGATTGCCGTGACCCGTCTGGAACAAGCGCTGGATGCACTGTTCGAGTAGGTCATTTTCTTGTAAGTGATTCTCAATAACGAGTAGCATACCGCCACCTTGCGACCACCTCATGGAGCGCGTGTGGCGGAGTTAGACCTCAAGCGGCTGTTTCTCAAGCACGCGAAAAACCTTCAAGGCCTGCTCTCGCGCAAGGTGCGCGACCCCCAGCTGGCCGCTGACCTTGTGCAGGACAGTTTCCTGCGCCTGGCCGAGCAGCAGCGTACCGAGACGATCGACAACGCCCAGGCGTACCTCTATCGCACCGCGCACAACCTGATGATCGATCATGTGCGTCAGCAGCAAAGGCGCAAGACCGACACGGTGCCCCATGAGGCTTTCGAGGCGCTCGTCGAGGATGGCCCGGGGCTCGAGGAGCAAGCCGTGCGCGAGCAGCACCTGCGTCGCCTGCAGACGATCCTCGGCGAGTTGCCCGAGCGCACCCGGGAGATCTTCCGCCTCAACCGCCTGGAAGGCCTGACCCACGCCGAGGTTGCCCGGCAACTGGGGATCTCCGACAGCTCGGTGCAAAAGCATCTGGCCAAGGCCCTGGCCTATGTGATGCAGTGCCTGCAGGAAGCCGAATGACCAACGGTTTACTGACTAATGCCGCTTCAGACGTCAGCCCAGACATAACCAGATCGCGAGAGAACCGTGTGAGCAGCCAGAACGAGCAAGCCATCCGCGAGCAGGCCGCCGAGTGGGTGGTGCTGGAGGGGGGCGGCCCCCTGAGCCCGGCGCAGCAGCTGGCGTTGGCGCAATGGTGCGGCAGCGATCCGCGCCACGCGCGGGCCTATGCCTTCGCCCAGGCGACCTGGGCCGATCTCGGGCAGGTGACGAGTCTGGCACCGACAACGCCGCACCGGGCGCCAGTGGCCCGGGCCGAGCGTCCGCGTGGCCGGCGTCGGCCGACGCGGCTGCGCTGGGCGGTGGCCAGCAGTGCGTTGCTGCTGCTGGCAATTCTGGGCGTCGAACAAGGCCCTCGGGTACTGCTCGACTGGCGTGCCGACTACGCCACCGCCCCTGGCGAAGTACGCCGCGTAAGCCTGCCCGATGGTAGCCAGGTCGACCTGGACAGCGGCAGTGCCGTGCAGCTCGACTTCGATGGTCGGCAGCGTCGGGTGCGCCTGTTGGCGGGGGAGGTGGTGTTCAGTGCGGCGCCGGTCAGCGCGGATGAGCCGCGGCCCTTCGTGGTCGAATACGCAGGTGCCACCAGCCAGGCACTGGGCACCCGATTCGTGGTGGGCAAGGCGGGTGATGGCGGCTGGGTGGGCATGCTCGAGCACAGTGTCGATGTGCGGCTGCAAACGGCGCCGGCCCAGGGTGCCGCCCATCAGGTCCTGCAGGAGGGGCAGGCACTGCGCTACGACCAGGCCCAGGGTATCCGGCCATGGACTGGCCGCGATCTGCACCGGGCCACCGACTGGCAGCGGGGTGTGCTGGTGTTCGAGCGCCAGCCCCTGGCCGAGGTGGTCGAGCGCCTGAACCGTTATCGCGATGGCCGCCTGATGGTGATCGATGGCACGCTGGCGCAGCGGGAAGTGAGCGGGGTGTTCCGCCTCGACAACCTGGCCGCCGCCGCCGATACCCTTACCCGCGAGCTGAAGGCCAAGCGCCTGCAGTTACCGGGCTTGACCGTGATCTACTGAGATTCTCGAAAAAACTTTCATCTGGCGTTACTGAGTTTCCCCGCGTGGCTCGTCTGACTGTTGAGATTGATTTTCATTACTAGAAAACGCCAACAGACGAGACGCGCAGTGAGCACGCAATCAACTCGATCCCTCTGGCCTCTGAGCCGCATCGCCCTTGCCGGCAGCCTGGCCCTGGGCACCTGCACCCTGCCGATGGGGATCGGCATGGTGCAGGCCGCCACCGCCGCCAGCAGTGCCAAGCACACCGTCATTCAGTTCGACATCCCTGCCCAGTCGCTCGACAGCGCCGTGCTGGCCTACGCCGAGCAGTCCGGTGTGCAGGTGTTCTTCGACAGCCGAACCCTGGCCGGCTTGCAAAGCGAGGGGCTGCATGGGAGCTACAGCATCGAAGAGGGGCTGCACCGGTTGCTGCGCGGCATGCCCGTACGCTATCGCTTCAGTGCTCCGGGCCAAGTGGGCCTGGAGCGCCTGGCGGAGGGTGGCCAGGTCATGGAACTGGGCGCCACCCACATCGAATCGGCGCGCGACGGTGACTGGGTCTACCAGACGCCCCGCTCGGTCAGCGTGATCACCCGCGAGCAGATCGACAAGCGCCCGCCGCGCCACGCTGCCGACCTGCTCGAGCAGACCGCAGGGGTGTACACGGCGGTCAACCAGCGCGACCCCGGGTTGTCGGTGAACATCCGCGGCGTGCAGGACTATGGCCGAGTCAACATGAACATCGATGGCATGCGCCAGAACTTCAGCGTCAACGGCCACCAGCAACGCAACGGCACGATGTTCATCGACCCGGAGTTCATCCAGGGCGTGGAAATCGACAAGGGCACCTCTGCCGGCATGGGGGGCGCCGGGGTAATCGGTGGCATCGCCAGTTTCAATACCGTCGAGGCCCATGACCTGCTTGGCGAAGGCAAGGAAATAGGCGGTCGCCTGCGCGCCGGCCATGGAATCGGTGAGCTGGGCAATGGCACGTACTTCAACGGCAGCGGGCTGTTTGCTGCCGGCAACGAAATAGGTGACATCCTCGTCGGCTACAGCGAGCGGCACTTCGGCGACTACCGCAGCGGCACGCAGAATGCCGACAATCTGGGCACGCAGATCCGCGGCAAGCTGGAGAATCGTGAGGCCTGGAAGAGCTGGTTGCACGGTGAAGTCGGGGCGATGGACAGCATCACCCGCTCCCAGCTGTTCAAGTTCGGCATCAACCTGCCTGAACATCAGCGTCTTCAGTTCAGCTACTTCGAGACCGATGCCGACAGCAAGGATGCCTGGACCTACAACGACAGTAACAGCAACCGCTATTACTACCGGGTCACCGGGACCAATGACATCAATGCGAAGAACGCTGCATTCGACTACAGCTTCTCACCCGACAACGACCTGATCGATTTCAAGGCCAAGCTTTATTACGTAACCACCCGCCAGGACCGCTGGAACGCCGACAATATGTCCAGTGCAGGTACCGGCAACCGTGTCGAGGCCTACACCGACCGCTTCCAGACCGACACCTGGGGCCTGCAAGTGCAGAACACCTCGCGCTGGCATTTCGGGCAAGTCGACACCTTGAGCTTCAACTATGGCACCGAGCTGTTCCAGGACAGCTTTCGCCCCAGCACGGACCGTGTCGCGGCCCAGAACGAAGTGGAATCGCTGCCCTATGTGCAAGGTGCCAATCCCAAGGGTAAGCGGATCATGGCCAGCCTGTTCGGCAATCTCACCTACGAGCATGACGACTGGCTCAACCTGGATGCCGGGTTGCGTTATGACCGCTACCGCCTGAGCGGCAAGACCGGTGTCACCACCTGGATGTACCCCGAGGGGGTCACCGAAGTCAGCCTGTCGCGCCAGCAGACCCACATGATCTTCGACGAGCAGACCGAGGAAGGGCGCTTCTCGCCAACCTTCGGCATTGCCGTCAAGCCTGGGCTGGATTGGCTGCAGGTGTACACGCGCTGGGGCCGAGGCTGGCGCCCGCCGGCAGTCACCGAAGTGTTCATGAGCGGCCGTCCGCATGCCGGCGGCAGTGCCGAGATGGTCTACCCCAATCCCTTCCTCAAGGCCGAGGAGTCGCACAACTGGGAGTTGGGGGTGAACATCTTCAAGGAGTCGTTGCTGCGCGACGGCGACCGCTTCGGCGCCAAGGTCGCGTACTTCGATACGCGCATCGACAATTTCTCGTTCCTCGACACCAACGTCTCACTGCCCGGCAGCAGCGTGGCGGGTATCGCCCTGGGTCGCTCGGCCTACCAGAACAACCTGGAGACCACGCGCTTTCGCGGCGTGGAATACAGCCTGGATTATGACGCCGGCGCCTACTACGGCCAGCTCAGCTACACCCACATGATCGGCAGCAACGAGTTCTGCTCCAACCAGTTCTACATGGGCGGCGCACAGCGGCTGGTCAGTGCCGGCACCGTCATGCGCCCGGTCCGTGTGGGCAGCCGCATCATCATGCTGCCGGTGCGGGTATCACGCGCCGAGGGCGCCGCAGACACCAACAGCATCGTCAGTTGCGGCGACATCATGGGCAACGCCTCCTATATGCCTGCAGACCGCGGCGCGCTGACCCTGGGCATGCGCCTGCTCGAGCGCACCCTGGATGTAGGCATGCGTGTGCGCTACAGCGAAGGCAATGGCGAAAACCTCAAGAGCCATACCTACAACCAGATCGATCAGGCGCAGTGGCCCCAGTACACAGTCTATGACCTGTACGCCAGCTACTGGATGACGCCCAGCCTGAACCTGGCGCTTTCCCTGGAAAATGCCACCGATGAGGCCTACTTCGTGGCCATGGGCGATGGCAACAACTTGTCGCTGGCTCGCGGCCGCACCTTGAGCGGCATGCTCGAGTACCGTTTCTGAACCAACCGGGTTTGCCCATTCCGGGCGACGCGAAGGCACGGAACACGCCTTCGTCATCACTGTGCAACAACGAGGAACCGTCATGACCCTTTCCGTTAACTACGACGCTGCCTTCGCCACCTCGACCGTCGACGACTACCTGGCCTTCTGGAGTGCCGGGTTCGTCACCGCCGGCCACGGCTACAGCAACACCGGCGGCTTCAGCAACGGCACCTTCGATGGCGACCAGTACGCCACCCACGGTCGCAACAGCTCGGACTACGCCTTCATTGCCGACAGCGACAGCGCCAACGGCCTGCACTACGTGTTCGACCCGTCGAAGGCACCGGGCGACAACCTCAATCACTACCTGTGGGGTTCGCTGGACAACGTTTCCCTGGGTGAAGTGCTCGGCGGCGGCAGCGGCAGCGACTTCAGCCTGAGCAACTACGTGGTCAGCTTCAACGGCCTGGACCTGGATGCCGCCCAGGGCGCCGGCCGTGCCGGCAACGAAGTGCAGGGCGTGATCTACGGCCTGATGCAGGGCAACACCTCGGCCCTGGAAGGTGTGCTCGACAACCTGCTGGCCGGTTATGGCGTGTCCACCAACAGCACCTTCGCCGAAATCGGCGCGGCCCTGGCCGCCGGCCCCGCTCACGCGGCCTCCGCCGAAGCGGTCGGCGTGCAGGCGCTGCCTGAGGACCTGGCCCTGGCGGCCTGAGCGCAGGCATGAAAAAGCGAATGGAAGGTCACCCTGCCATTCGCTGATCTGATGCACTTACCCCGCAGCCCGTGTCTTTGCCGGGCCCAGGCTGCGGCGGTGCGAATTCTGTGGCGACGATGGCGCGAATGCAATCGCCGGTCGGCGCCTTCTACGAGGTTTCCAACAAATGCGAACCGCTCCCGCCGCGGCCAATGAAGTGCTGCGGGCGCTCAAGGCCTGCCGTGCCGGGCTTGGCAACGTCGCGTTGTTCACCGCGGTGATCAATGTGCTGATGCTGGCGCCGGCGCTGTACATGCTGCAGGTCTATGACCGGGTCTTGTCGTCGCGCAACGAGATGACCCTGCTGATGCTCAGCCTCATGGTGCTCGGGGTGTTCGCCTTCATGGGCCTGCTGGAGTGGCTGCGCAGCCAGGTGGTGATCCGCCTGGGCACGCGCATGGACATGGACCTCAACCCGCGGGTGTTCGAGGCCGCCTACGAGGCCAGCCTGGCCGGGCACAAGGGGGCGGCGGGGCAGATGCTCGCCGACCTGACCGCGCTGCGCCAGTTCGCCACCGGCCAGGCGTTGTTCGCCTTCTTCGATGCGCCGTGGTTTCCGGTTTACCTGCTGGTGATGTTCATGTTCAGCCCGTGGCTGGGCCTGATGGCGCTGGCGGGCGCGGTGTTGCTGACGGTGCTGGCGTGGGTCAACGAGCGCCTGACCCAGGCGCCGTTTGCGCAAGCCGGGCAGTTGTCGCAGCAGGCGGGCCTGGAGGCCAGCGCCAACCTGCGCAATGCCGAAGTGATCGAGGCCATGGGCATGCTCGGCGCCGTGCGCCAGCGCTGGGCACGCTTGCATCATGGCTTTCTTGCCCGGCAGAACCTGGGCAGCGAGCGCACCGCGGCGGTCACCGCGCTGACCAAGACCGTGCGCCTGGCCTTGCAGTCGCTGGTGCTCGGGCTGGGCGCCTGGCTGGCCATCGAACAGTTGATCACCCCGGGGATGATGATCGCCGGCTCCATCCTCATGGCCCGCGTGCTGGCGCCGATCGACCAGTTGATTGGCGCCTGGCGGCAATGGAGCGGTGCGCGCCTGGCCTATCAGCGCCTGAGCGAGTTGCTGCAGGCCCAGCCGCTGCGGCCGGCGGGCATGCCGCTGCCGGCACCGCTCGGCAAGCTCACGGTCGAGCAGGTGGGCGCGACGCAGCCGGGCAGCAGTCGCCTGTGCCTTAACAACCTGGGCTTCGAGCTGCCGGCGGGCGAGTCGCTGGGGATCATCGGCCCCTCCGGGTCGGGCAAGTCGACCCTGGCGCGGCTGTTGGTCGGGGCCAGTGCGCCGGTCAGTGGCAAGGTGCGCCTGGACGGTGCCGACCTGCGGGCCTGGGACCGTGGCGCGCTGGGTCAGCACATTGGCTACCTGCCGCAGGATGTGCAGCTGTTTGCCGGCAGCATCGCCGACAACATTGCGCGCCTGGGCCCTGTCGACGCCCAGCAGGTGGTCGCCGCAGCGCAACTGGCAGGGGTGCACGACATGATCCTCGCCTTGCCGGGCGGCTATGACACGCTGCTGGGGGAGGGCGGCATGGGGCTTTCCGGTGGCCAGCGCCAGCGCATCGGCCTGGCACGCGCGCTGTACGGGCTGCCGGCGCTGATCGTGCTCGACGAACCCAACTCCAACCTCGATGAAGCCGGTGAACGGGCGCTGGTCGAGGCCATTGCCAGGCTGCATGAGCACAAGCGCACGCTGATCCTGATTACCCACAAGTCGTCGCTGCTGGCCGGCCTGGACAACCTGTTGATGCTCAAGGGCGGCCAGTTGCAGGCCTTCGGCCCCACCGCCAGGGTATTGCAGGACGCCCAACGGGCCGCTCGGCCAGCCCCCGCACCCTCCATCGCCCGTAACCCCATCGGCATGAACGTCACGTTCGGCCAGCCAAGAGCCTGATTTCATGAGCGTACACGCCCTTTCCACGCAAAAGACCGATGCGAGCCTGCTCAGCCTCGATGAACACCGGCCGGGCCGTGTCGGCCGCTGGCTGGTGCTGGCAGGCTTCGGCGGCTTCCTGCTGTGGGCCGCGCTGGCGCCATTGGACAAAGGTGTGCCGGTCAGCGGCAGCGTGATGGTTGCCGGTAGCCGCCAGGCCGTGCAGCACCCCACGGGCGGTGTGATAGAACAGTTGCTGGTGCGTGACGGTGACACAGTGAACGCCGGCCAGGTGCTGCTGCGCATGGACCCGACCCAGGCCCAGGCCCAGGTCGGTTCGTTGCGGGTGCAGTACGTCAACGCCCGCGCCGGGGAGGCGCGTCTGCTGGCCGAGCGCGATGGTCGGGCGACGATTGCATACCCCGAAGACCTGCTGGCCCAGGCAAACCTCCCCTGGGTGGCCACGGTGCTGGAAGGGCAGCGCCAGCTGCGTGGCAGCCGGGCCCAGGCGCTGGACATGGAACTCGGCGGCCTGCGCGAGAGCATTGCCGGTGCCGAAGCCTCGCTGCAGGGGCTGCAAGGTTCGCTGGCCAGCAAGCAGGCCCAGCGCGATGCGCTGGATGAGCAGTTGCGCGGCCTGCGTGAGCTGGCCCGGGACGGCTACATTGCCCGTAATCGCCTGCTCGACAGCGAGCGCCTGTTGGCCCAGGTCAATGGCTCGATCGCCGAGGACTTCGGCAACATCGGCCGCACCCGGCGCCAGGTGCTGGAGCTGAAGCTGCGGATCGGCCAGCGTCAGCAAGAGTACCAGAACGAAGTGCGCCAGCAGCTCGCCGAACTGCAGGCCAGCGCCGAGGACCTGGGCAACCGCCTGCACAGCGCCGAATTCGAGCTGGCCCATGCCCAGGTGCGCGCCCCGGTGGCAGGCACGGTGGTTGGCCTCAGTGTGTTCACCAACGGCGGGGTCATCGCCCGCGGTCAGCAACTGATGGAGATCGTGCCGCGTGATGCGCCTTTGCTGGTCGATGCGCGGGCCTCGGTGGAGATGATCGACCGTCTGCACCCGGGCTTGCCGGTAGAGCTGATGTTCGTGGCGTTCAACCAGAGCACCACGCCGCGGGTGGACGGCGAGGTGACCCTGGTCTCGGCCGACCGTCTGGTGGACGAGAAGACCCAGCAGCCCTACTACCAGGTGCGCATCAAGGTCAGCGAACAGGGATTGGGGCAACTGGCGGGCCTGGATATCCGCCCCGGCATGCCGGTGGAGGCTTTCGTGCGCACCGGCGAACGCTCGATGCTCAACTACCTGTTCAAGCCTCTGGCCGATCGGGTGCACGTTGCCCTGGCGGAGGAATAAGGGTGATGCCGGTATCTTTGCGTTTCGCAGGCCTGTTGCTGCTGCTCACCAGCCTCTCGGCGCAGGCCCTGGACCTGGGCGATGCCTACGCCCTGGCCCTGCGCAACGACCCGACCTGGCAGGGCTCGATCGCCGAGCGTGAGGCCGGGCTCGAAAACCGGGCGATCGGCCGCGCAGGCTTGCTGCCCAGGCTGTCGTATCGCTACAACCGCGCCCGCAACGACTCGGAGGTGACCCAGCGCAACCCGTCCGGCAACGTGACCACCCAGCGCGATTACCGCAGCTACAGCTCGACCCTGACCCTCGAGCAGCCGCTGTTCGACTATGCCGCCTGGAGTGATTATCGTCGAGGCGTGGCCCAGGCCGCGCTGGCCGACGAGCGCTACCGGGGGCGTGGCCAGGAGCTGATGGTGCGTCTGTTCGGTGCCTACAGCGAAGCGCTGTTCGCCAATGAGCAGATCGCCCTGGCCCAGGCCCAGCGACGTACCTTTGCCGAACAACTGACGCTCAACGAGCGTCTGGTCAAAGGCGGCGAGGGTACCCGTACCGACGTGCTCGAGACCCGGGCTCGCTATGAGTTGGCCCAGGCCCAGGAGATCGAGGCAGGCGACAATCTCGATGCGGCGTTGCGGGCCTTGCAGGCGATCATCGGCGAGCCGGTAGAGGTCGATGACCTGGCGCCGATGACCGGTGATTTCCGCGTCCAGCCACTGACCCCGGCACGTTTCGAGCCCTGGCGCGACCTGGCCGTCGCCCGCAACGCCGAGCTGGCCAGCCAGCGCCATGGGCTCGAGGTCGCCGAGCAGAACATCGAGCGTCAGCGGGCCGGGCATCTGCCTTCGTTGAGTGCCTATGCCAGCAAGGGTGTATCCAGCTCCAGCTCCGAGAGCAGCTACAACCAGCGCTACGACACCGACAGCATTGGTGTGCAGTTGAACGTGCCGCTGTTCGCCGGTGGCGGCGTGTCGGCGTCGGTGCGCCAGGCCCGTGCCCAGCGGGATGCCGCAGGCTTCGAGCTGGATGCTCAAATGCGCGACACGGTCAACCAGCTGCGCCGGCAGTTCAACCTGTGCGCCAGCGGCACGGCGAAGATCCGCGCCTACGACCTGGCGGTCAAGGCGGCCGCAGCCCTGGTGCAGGCCACGCGCAAGAGTGTGCAAGGCGGTGAACGGGTCAACCTCGATGTGCTGGATGCCGAGCAACAGCTGTTCGGCGCCAGGCGCGACCTGGCCCAGGCGCGGCACGAGTACCTGCGGGCGTGGTTGCAGCTGCGCTATCTGGCGGGGGTGCTGGAGGCCGGGGACCTGAATGTGTTGAATCGGTACTTCGCGGCGCACGGCTAGGGTGATCGTGGGGGCGGGCTTGCTCCCATGGATCTGCCCAGACAAAAAAGGGAGCCGACGATGCGCGTCGGCTCCCCTCGATGACCGTCCTGGTCAGCGATCAGTGTTCGGCAACCGCCTTGCGCCTGGGCGTCTCGTTGCCATGTTCGTCCAGTTCCAGCACCGGTACCTCGTTGCCCTCGGCGTCGAACAGCTTGCCATCCTTGAAGTAGTCGCCATCACGCAGGGCCGAGATGTCGGAGTACTGGATGGTGCGCTCGTAGGCCGCGGCGAACACCGACTGGTTTTCCGAGTTGCCGGTGGTGAAGTGGTTGAACATCAGGTTCAGCAGAATTGCCATGATCGCCGCCGAGCTGATGCCGGAGTGGAAGATGGTTTCGAACCAGCTGGGGAAGCTGTGGTAGAAGTTCGGCGCCGCGATCGGGATCATGCCGAAGCCCAGCGAGGCGGCGACGATGATCAGGTTGACGTTGTTCTTGTAGCTGACTTTCGACAGGGTGCGGATGCCGCTGGCGGCCACGGTGCCAAACAGCACGATACCGGCGCCACCGAGTACCGGGGTAGGCACTGCCGCAATCACCCGGCCCATGATCGGCAGCAGGCCGAGCACCACCAGGATCACGCCGCCGGTGGCCACCACATAGCGGCTCTTCACGCCGGTCACTGCCACCAGGCCCACGTTCTGGGCGAAGGCGCTCTGGGTGAACGAGCCGAAGATCGGCGCCAGGATGCTCGATGCCATGTCGGCACGCAGGCCGTTGCCCAGGCGCTTGGAGTCGACCTTGGTGTCGATGATCTCACCGACCGCGAGGATGTCCGCCGAGGTTTCGACGAGGGTCACCATGATCACGATGCACATCGACAGGATCGCGGCGATGTGGAAGGTCGGCATGCCAAAGTGGAACGGGGTGGGGAAGGCGAAGATCGGACCTTCGGTGACCTTGCTGAAGTCGGCCATGCCCAGCGACCAGGCGATCAATGTGCCGGCGACCATGGCCAAGAGGATCGACAGGCGCGAAATGCTCGCGCTACCCAGCTTGCTCAGCAGCAGGACGATGGCGAAAGTCAGCGCCGCCAGGCCGATGTTGGCCATGCTGCCGAACTCTGGCGAGGCGCTGTTGCCGCCCATCACCCAGCGGGCTGCAACGGGCATCAGGGTCAGGCCGATGGTGGTGATGACGATGCCGGTCACCAGTGGCGGGAAGAACTTGGTGATACGCGAGAACACCGGGGTAATCAGGAACCCGATCAACGAAGCTGCCATTACCGCGCCCAGCACCGCCGGCAGGCCACCGCCGCCCTGGCTGCCGAGAATCGCGCCCATGGTCGCCACGCCGGCGAACGATACGCCCTGGACCAGTGGCAGCTGACAGCCGAAGAACGGCAGCCCAAGGGTCTGCAGCAATGTCGCCAGGCCACCGGCGAACAACGAGGCAGCGATCAGCAGGCCGATCTCCGCCGGGGCCAGGCCAGCCGCCTGGCCGAGGATCAGCGGTACGGCGACGATCCCTCCATACATGGTCAGGACATGCTGCAGCCCGTAGGCCAGGTTGGCGCCGAGGCCGAGGTTTTCGTCCTCGGGGCGCGGGGCGGGAGACGTGCTGGGGGACGTGGTCATTGGAGCAGGCTCTCTGTTTATTGTTGTGCCGCTACTGTAGACAACTAGCGCAAATAATTGCCACTAAAATTGTATACAAAGTTTTGATCGTAGCGCCGTAACGGGTGCGTCCAGGGTGCCTGAAACCTGGATGCACGTTGCGTTCCAACCTGCGGGAGGCTGTTCCAGAGGGGTGTGTACAAAGAGGCTGGTAAAGGTATGAAAGCTGTCTGGCTGGACAAGAAAGCCGTCACAGCCAGATCATTAGCAGGCTAAGAGATATCAATCTTCGATGAGTTCGCGCAGCTCACGCATCATTTCGGTGCTGTCTGCCAGGTTCAGTTCCACAAGACGGTGCAGATGGGTCATCGAGTCGATGTCGATGTGCAGGCAGATGAAGCCCAGGCGGGTGGACTCGTCGTGACGCAGTTCGACCTGCATCCTGACCTGGGTTTTCTTGTCATTGAGGTGGATGACCGCGTCGAAGTCCTGGGTGGGGTCGGCATCCCAGGGGGCTGGGCGCTCTACCAGCAAGCCCTTCAGCGACAGGTCGAGGAGCTTCACCGGCCAGCGACGTTCGCCCTGGCGCAGTTCGGTAGGGGCATCGAAGGCGATGCGCTGGAAACGGCGGCGTTCGTCGTGGGCGCTCATGGTGGTTTCTCCGGGTGACATCCTGACTATAGTGAGTTTGGCATGTGCATCAGGTACGGCAATCTGGCCGCAGAGGCTCTAGACCAAAGCAAGTGTGGCAATGCGTCTGGACTGGCCCTAGACTCGATGGGCGGTCTTTCCAATCCACCAGCTGGAAGCAAACCATGAACAACAATAATAGCCTGCTACGCCACATTCCGTGGCTGGCGCTGGCAGTCATCGGGGCCTGCGCGCTGGGTGTGGTTGCCCTGCGGCGCGGTGAGGCGATCAACGCCTTGTGGATCGTCGTCGCGGCAGTGGCCATCTACCTGGTTGCCTACCGTTACTACAGCCTGTTCATCGCCACCAAGGTGATGCAGCTCGACCCTCGCCGGGCCACGCCCGCGGTACTCAACAACGATGGCCTGGACTACGTCCCGACCAACAAGCACATCCTTTTTGGCCACCACTTCGCCGCCATCGCTGGCGCCGGCCCGCTCGTAGGCCCGGTGCTCGCGGCGCAGATGGGCTACCTGCCCGGCACACTGTGGCTGATCGCCGGCGTGGTGCTGGCCGGCGCAGTGCAGGACTTCATGGTCCTGTTCCTGTCCACACGCCGCAACGGCCGCTCGCTGGGCGACATGGTCCGTGAGGAGATGGGCCGCATACCGGGCACCATCGCCCTGTTCGGTTGCTTCCTGATCATGATCATCATCCTCGCGGTGCTGGCGCTGATCGTGGTCAAGGCCTTGGCCGAGAGCCCGTGGGGCATGTTCACGGTGATCGCGACCATCCCGATCGCGATGTTCATGGGCATCTACATGCGCTACATCCGCCCGGGCCGCATCGGTGAAATCTCCCTCGTCGGCGTGGTCCTGCTGCTGCTGTCGATCTGGCTGGGGGGCCAGATCGCCGCGGATCCGGTGTGGGGCCCGGCGTTCACCTTCACCGGCGTGCAGATCACCTGGATGCTCGTGGGCTACGGTTTCGTCGCCGCCGTGCTGCCGGTGTGGCTGGTACTGGCGCCGCGCGACTACCTGTCGACCTTCCTCAAGATCGGCACCATCGTCGGCCTGGCCATCGGTATCCTGATCATCGCGCCCGAGCTGAAGATGCCGGCGCTGACCCAGTTCACCGACGGTACGGGCCCTGTGTGGAAGGGCACCCTGTTCCCGTTCCTGTTCATCACCATCGCCTGCGGCGCGGTGTCCGGCTTCCACGCGCTGATCTCCTCGGGGACCACGCCGAAGCTGCTGGACAACGAAACCAACGCCCGTTACATCGGCTACGGCGGCATGCTGATGGAGTCGTTCGTTGCCATCATGGCCATGGTCGCCGCCTCGGTGATCGAGCCGGGCGTGTACTTCGCAATGAACAGCCCGGCCGCGGTGGTCGGTGCCGACGTCGCTTCGGTGGCGCAGACCGTCAGCAGCTGGGGCTTCCTGATTACTCCCGAGCAGTTGGAAGCGGTGGCTCGTGACATTGGCGAGCACACCATCCTGGCCCGTGCCGGCGGTGCGCCGACCCTGGCGGTGGGTATCGCGCAGATCCTGCACCAGGTACTGCCGGGCGAGAACACCATGGCGTTCTGGTATCACTTCGCCATTTTGTTCGAGGCACTGTTCATCCTCACCGCAGTGGACGCCGGTACCCGTGCCGGGCGCTTCATGCTGCAGGATCTGCTGGGCAGCTTCGTGCCGGCGCTCAAACGCACTGAGTCGTGGGGGGCCAACCTGCTCGCGACCGCCGGTTGCGTGGCGATGTGGGGCTACCTGCTGTATCAAGGCGTGATCGATCCGCTGGGGGGTATCAACACCCTGTGGCCGCTGTTCGGTATCTCCAATCAGATGCTGGCCGGCATCGCCCTGATGCTCGGCACCGTGGTTCTGATCAAGATGAAGCGCCAGCGCTACATCTGGGTCACCCTGGTACCTGCGGTATGGCTGCTGATCTGCACCACCGCCGCGGGCCTGATCAAGCTGTTCGACCCGAACCCGGCTGTGGGCTTCCTGGCCCTGGCCAAGAAGTACAGCACCGCGCTGGACGCCGGCCAGGTGCTGGCCCCTGCCAAGGATATCGGGCAGATGCAGCACGTGATCTTCAACGCCTACACCAACGCCGGCCTGACGATCCTGTTCCTGGTGGTGGTGTTCAGCATCCTGTTCTTCGCCCTCAAGGTCGGCTATGCCGCCTGGGGCCGCAAGGAGCGCAGCGACAAGGAAACCCCGTTCCAGGCTTTGCCTGACGCTTGAGAGGAATGCCGCGATGTTCAACGACCTGGGTCGACTGGGCAAGTATCTGGGGCAGGCCGCCCGGCTGATGGTCGGCATGCCCGATTACGACAACTATGTCGAGCACATGCAGACCAAGCACCCGGACAAGCCGGTGATGAGCTACGAGGCGTTCTTCCGCGAGCGCCAGGAAGCGCGTTATGGTGGCAAGTCCGGGCCCAAGTGCTGTTGAACCCGCGACACGCATGAACCAGTGGGAGCCCGGGCAACCGGGCTCCCACTTTCATTTTCAGCTGCAGGAGACAACCGCGTGCAAACGCCGATTCCCGTTACCGTGCTGACCGGCTTTCTTGGCGCCGGCAAGACCACATTGCTCAAGCACATGCTCAAGGCCGAGCATGGCCTCAAGCTCGCCGTGATCGAGAACGAATTCAGCGAGGCCGGCATCGACAGCCAGTTGCTGGGCGATGAACCCGTGCAGGTCATGACCCTGGCCAACGGCTGCGTGTGCTGCAGTATCCATGGCGACCTGACCCGGGCCCTGTACCTGCTGCTCGAACGCCTGGACGGCGGCGACATCGCCTTCGATCGTCTGGTCATCGAATGCACCGGCCTTGCCGATCCGGCGCCGGTGGCGCAGACCTTCTTCATCGATGAAGAACTGCGTGAGCGCTATATCCTCGATGGCATCATCACTCTGGTCGACACCGCTCACGCCGAGCTGCATCTGACCCAGGCCATTGCCCAGGCCCAGGTCGGCTTTGCCGACCGCCTGCTGCTGAGCAAGACCGATCTGGTCGAGCCGCAGGAGGTCGACGCCCTGCGCGAACGCCTGGCGCGTATCAATGGCCGGGCGGCGATCCGCGTGGTCGAGCACGGCCGCATCGACCTGGCCGAGCTGCTCGATGTGCGCGGCTTCAACCTCAACCCGGACCTGGGCATCAGTCCAAAGCCCACCTTGCGCCCGCTGCTCAAGCCGGCCACTCCGGACCGTATCTCGACGTTGGTGCTGCGCACTGAAACGCCGTTGGACATCGATCGGCTCAGCGACTTCATGAACGAGCTGCTGGAAGAGCACGGCAAGCAATTGCTGCGGTACAAGGGGGTACTGAACATTGCCGGCGAGGACCGCCGTTTGGTGTTCCAGGGCGTGCTGAAGCTGTACGGGTTCGACTGGGATGCCGAGTGGAAGGAAGGCGAGCCGCGTGAAAGCGTGATGGTGTTCATCGCCGATGAGCTGCCGGAGGAAAAGATTCGGATAGGGTTTGAGGCGTTGAGTTACGAGGGAGTCAGAAGTATCTGACTTGCTAATGCCGCCTTATGGCGGCATTTTTTCACCTCTACTTACTCAAGCGGGGAAGACCGAATGAACCTTCACAAAGGAACGGATTTTGATGACTTCCTTTTGGAGGAGGGCTTGGCTGAAGTGGTATCTGAGGCCGCACTCAAGCAGGTGCTCATCTGGCAATTGATGCAATGTATCAAGAAACTTCACATGGCAAGCGGCGATGGAGTTCAGGGCCTAGAGTGAGTTGCCAACCAGGCGAGTGACGCCAATCCAGCGCATAACATAACCAGCATGGTGGGACTCGTGCCCACGGAGCTGGATATCAAGTTCGTCAGGGCAGCCAGCAGTTGGTGAACAAGAGCAATCAGTGCCATAGCTGGAGAAGCAGCTCCTGTTGACTGCCTGCTTGCCAGTGACAGACTCACTGGGTATGCCATTCCCTGAGCTACAAGCATCAGGCAATAGGGTAGCCAGATCGCGTAAGCCGCATTTTTCAACAGTGATGATGCAACAAGCATGATTAGCGCGCCACATAACAGCAAAACACTCGAATATCGAAGCATCCTTGATTCGTTGTCGCCGGTTGCAAGGGTGCTCGCCAGACGAGTACCGAGCAGATAGGCAAGGCTGATTGGCCATCCTAACAGCCCATATTCCCACATGGACCAATTGAAAGACTGCTGGAGAAGCAAGGGCGCCGTACTGCTAAATACGACGATGATGGAGTACCCAAAACCTCCAGCAAGCACAGGTAGAATGAAGCTTGGTTGCACAATGAGCTTATGTAGATGGGGGCTCTCACCTGTTTGGCGCGGAAGCACTATGTGCTGAGCTGCGATATTCCAGCCCTTCAGTGTTGCCATTAGTACACAGGGTATCGCGACGAGCAGCATAGCCATTCGCCAGTTCGTGAGCGTAGCAATCATCGCCCCGATAAACTGGGAGGCTCCCAAGGAAAGTACGAAGCAAAGTGAAAGGCTGCTATAGGCACGTGTCAGGTCCTTGCCATCATACTGCTCGACCAGCAACGCACGAGCTGCAACGGATATGCCGCCTGCCAGAGCTCCCTGAAGCAGGCGTAGAACAAGAAATGCCCAGGCAATGGGTGATACTGCGAGCAGCAATGTGCAGCAGCCGTAGAGGAGTAGCGTCCAGGTCAGCATACGACTCGAACCGAGTGTGGCCCCCAACCGCCCCCACAGCATTACGCATGCCCCCATTCCTACAAGAAACAGGCTCAGGCTGAGTGCGGCGAATTCATCTGTTGCATTCAGGTCATCAGCAATAGTTGGGAGCATGGGTAGGTAGAAGGTTATACCCGACTGGCACAACAGTACGGCTAAGCAACTGAAGTAGAGAACTCGCCGTTTGGTCATGGCTGAGTGTTCAGTAAATGGGCGATGGCAGGATTGCTGTTCAGGTACTCAGCGAAATTCCGGCAGAAGCTCTCGATTTCACCAGGCTGCATATCTGCTCTAAGCGTAATACGCAGTGCTGCAGCATCCTTGGGCACGACAGGAAAGAAGACGGCTGAGGTGAGGAACCCGTTGTTGGCCAGGAAGGTCGACGCAGCAATGGCATCTTCAGCCTGTCCAAGCGGTATTAGCCTGATGGGAGATGTTGATCCAGCATGAGGTGTAGGCAAAAGCCTGTCGAACAGTTCGATGTTGTTTCTCAACTCTTGCTGCAGCGTATTCAGCAGAGGGCTGGAGTGAAGTCGGGTGGAGGCCCGGCCTGCACCGATAGCTGCGGCATTGAGACTTTGGGACCAGTTGGTAGGACCGCCATATCTTTGTACAAGACGTTTCTGTTGGGTATTTGCCAGCATGACCAGGCCACCGCTTGCGGCAAATGCTTTCCCCAAGGACGCTACAATGATGATCCCTTCATCCAGCTCCTGTAGTTGACCTCTGACGAAACCCTGCCCCAGAACACCTACCGTAGAAAGGGCATGTGAGTCGTCCAAGTACAAGAACAAACCGTAGCGCTCCTTGAGGTACAACAAGGCGTCCATGTGTGCCGTCCCGCCCATGCTGTAGTAGCCGTCTGTCACATAGGCAACCCTTGCATGTTGCCTGCAGATGCTCTCGAGTTGGTCCATATCGTTATGGGGAAGCGTCTGGACCTCGGTCTCATCCGCACAGGCTGCTTTGATATGGTTCAGGGAGTAGTGGGCAAATTTGTCGAACACCATATGGGGCGATATCCCATCAGTGAAAATGCCTGCGGCAACAAGAGGCAATACTCCAGAGCTTGCTGCGCTGCATGACAATGTGGCCAGAGACGCGCATCCAAACAGCTCAGACAGTTCAGCCTCATATTGGTCTAGCACTTGAAGCTGGCAGCGATAGCGCGAGTTGGCGATACGTAGGGTGCGCGAATTTTCCAGCTCTTCGATCGCCCCTTGGAGGATATCCGGGTGGTAGTCCAGCCCAAGATAGGATGTCGTACAGAAGTGTTGCAGCGTCCTGCCGTGTTGGTCCTGAAGTAGATTCCTGGCAATGGCCCGCACCTGCAGCCCGGAAAGATGCTTGGCATACGATGTCTGCCAGTCCGCCTCTGATTTCTGAATCATGCTCCTGTAATTGGTGAATCGATTTCGAGTGACTGCCATGTCAAACACTTCCTGCAATGATTTGGAGCAGGCAGTGTGCATCGCAGTAAAGCGTCGGTATGTCCGAAGTCGGGTGTTTTGGCTGAGGTAATTCTCCGAGAAAAGTGTCAGAGATACCTTGGAGTGTCGTGGAGGATTAAACACTTACGTTCAAGGTTTTGTAGGGCCTGCATGCGTCTAGGACACAAGGCACAAAAAAGCCCGGCACAAGGCCGGGCTTCTTAATTTCAGGCGTCTGCCAATCAGTTGCCGTACACCGGCAGCTTCTTGCAGATGGCCTTGACCTTCTCACGCACGGCGTCGATCACCGCTTCGTTGTTCAGGTCGGCCAGAATGTCGCAGATCCAGCCGGCCAGCTCGCGGCACTCGGCTTCCTTGAAGCCACGGGTGGTCACGGCTGGGGTGCCGAAACGCAGGCCCGAAGTGACGAACGGCGAACGTGGGTCGTTCGGCACCGAGTTCTTGTTGACGGTGATGAAGGCCTTGCCCAAGGCGGCATCGGCGTCCTTACCGGAGATTTCCTGCTTGATCAGCGACAGCAGGAACAGGTGGTTCTCGGTGCCGCCGGAGACGACGTCGAAGCCACGCTCGATGAACACGCTGGCCATGGCCTGGGCGTTTTTCACCACTTGCTGCTGGTAGGTCTTGAACTCAGGCTGCAGCGCTTCCTTGAAGCAGATCGCCTTGGCGGCGATGACGTGCTCCAGCGGGCCGCCCTGGGCGCCCGGGAAGACCGCGGAGTTCAGCTTCTTCTCGATGTCGGCGTTGGCACGGGCCAGGATCAGGCCGCCACGTGGACCGCGCAGGGTCTTGTGGGTGGTGGTGGTGACCACGTCGGCGAACGGCACCGGGTTCGGGTACACGCCAGCGGCGACCAGACCGGCCACGTGGGCCATGTCGACGAACAGGTAGGCACCGACCTTGTCGGCGATTTCGCGGAAGCGTGGGAAGTCCAGGACCTGCGAGTAGGCCGAGAAGCCAGCGACGATCATCTTCGGCTTGTGCTCCAGGGCCAACGCTTCGACTTCGTCGTAGTCGATCAGGCCGTTGGCGTCGATGCCGTACTGGATGGCGTTGTACAGCTTGCCCGAGGAGGAAACGCTGGCACCGTGGGTCAGGTGGCCGCCGTGGGCCAGGCTCATGCCCAGGATCGTGTCACCGGCCGACAGCAGGGCCAGGTAGACAGCGGCGTTGGCCTGGGAACCGGCGTGCGGCTGGACGTTGGCGTAGTCGGCGCCGAACAGCTCCTTGGCGCGGTCGATGGCCAGCTGCTCGACGACGTCGACGTACTCGCAACCACCGTAGTAGCGCTTGCCTGGGTAGCCTTCGGCGTACTTGTTGGTCAGAACCGAACCCTGGGCCTCCATGACCGCCGGGCTGGTGTAGTTTTCCGAAGCGATCAGCTCGATATGCTCTTCCTGGCGCAGGGCTTCTTGCTGCATGGCTTCGAAGAGCTCGGCGTCGTACTTGGCAATGGTCAAATCACGGCTGAACATGGCGGTCCTCAAGGATCGGGCAGAATTGGGGGAGCATTCTAACCGATTGATTCGCCGCTGGCATATGAAGTGGCATCAAGTCGCGGACCAATGGGCTTCATGTTGCAGGCCGCGTGGCGACTGGGCTGGAGTTGACTTGAGAGTCCGTTTTCGCGGTTTCGTGGGAGCGGGCTTGCCCCGCGATTGGCCCAGGCATTGGCCTGGGCTGCACAGGCCCCATCGCGGGGCAAGCCCGCTCCCACGAAACCGATCGGAAGTCTCTGTGCTACTGGAACATGAACAACGTTTCGTTGCTGAACTGCGCTTCGAACTGGTTGGCCGGCATCGGCCGGCCGAACAGGTAGCCCTGCACCTCGTCGCAGCCGTGCTCGCGGAGGAACTCCAGCTGCTCATGGGTCTCCACCCCTTCGGCGATCACCGCCAGGTTGAGGCTGTGGGCCATGGCGATGATCGCCCGGGCGATCTGCGCGTCCTGCTCGCCTTCGGGCAGGCCATCGACGAAGGTGCGGTCGATCTTCAGCACGTCGATGGGGAACTGCTTGAGGTAGTTGAGCGACGAGTAGCCGGTGCCGAAGTCGTCGACCGCGATGCTCAGCCCCAAGTTTTTCAGGCTGTCGAGGATCTGCATGGCCTCGTTGACCTCGCGCATCAGGATGCTTTCGGTCAGCTCCAGCTCCAGGCATGCCGGCGGCAGCCCGGTTTCCTCAAGGATGGTGGCAATGCGCGTGCCCAGCTGGCCGTCGGAGAACTGCCGGGCGGAGATGTTCACCGACACCTTGGGTACCCGCACTTTCTGCTGGTGCCAGGCCTTGAGCTGACGGCAGGCCTCGCGCAGCACCCAGTCGCCGACGTCGACCACCAGGCCCAGTTCCTCGATCACCGGGATGAAGTCGCCCGGCGGCACCAGGCCGCGGGTCGGGTGGCGCCAGCGCAACAGCGCCTCGGCACCGGTCAGGCGCTTGCCGTCGCCGCTGAACTGCGGCTGGTAGTAGAGGGTGAACTCGTTCTGCTCCAGGGCATGGCGCAGGTCGCTTTCCAGCTCCAGGCGCTCCAGGGCACTGGCGTTCATGTCCGCCTGGTAGAACTGGAAGTTGTTCTTGCCGCGTTCCTTGGCGTGGTACATGGCGGTGTCGGCGTTCTTCATCAACTGGCTGAGCTCGCTGCCATCCTGCGGGCTCAGGGCGATGCCGATACTGGCGGTGACGAAGAATTCGCGGTTTTCCAGGACGAACGGGGTGACCAGCCCGTCGAGGATGTGCTCGGCGACATGGATGGCGCGATTGAGCGCCTGTTCACGGCTGGCCTTGGGCTGCAGCAGCAGGGTGAACTCGTCGCCGCCCATGCGTGCCACGGTGTCGTCGTCGTCGACGCAGGCCAATAGCCGCTCGGCCATGTCCTTGAGCATGCGATCGCCTGCCGCATGGCCAAGGGAGTCGTTGATCGGCTTGAAGCGGTCGAGGTCGAGGAACATCAGCACCACCCAGGCCTTCTGCCGCTCGGCCTGTTGCAGGGCGGTGTACAGGCGGTCCTGGAACAACGTGCGGTTGGGCAAGTGGGTGAGGGCGTCGTAGTAGGCCAGGCGGTGGATGCGCTGCTCGCTGGCCTTGCGTTCGCTGATGTCGGTGAAGAAGCACACATAGCTGGCCAGGTCGCCTTCATCGTCAAGCACCGCAGTGATGCCGACCCACGCCGGGTAGTGCTCGCCGTTGCGCCGTTTCAGCCAGACCTCGCCTTCCCAGCTGCCGCGCTGGCTCAGTTGCTTGAGCACGTAGCCTTGCTGGGCGTTCTGTTGCTGCTCGACGGTAAGCATGCCGGGGAGCTGGTCGAGCACCTCGGCCATGGCATAGCCGCTGACCCGGGTAAACGCTTCGTTGGCCTGGACGATATAGCCGGCCGGGTCGGTAATGAGGATCGCCGAGGTGGAGTGCTCGAACACGGTCGCGGCCATGCGCAGGTCTTTTTCGGCCCGGCGTTGCTGGCTGATGTCGCGGCCCACGCCGAGTACCCCCTCGAAACGCTCGTGTTCGTCCCACACCAGCACCAGGCGCAGCTCGATGGGGATCTTGCGGCCGTCGGCGCGCAGGCAGTCGAACAGGAACAACTGCGTGGGCAGGGTGCTGCGCAACTGGGCCAGTTGCGTGCTGTCGTCCAGCACCTGGCTGACGCGCTCGAGGAGGTTGTAGACACCGCTGAGCTGGGCCGGGTTGGCAATGATCGACTGCCAGCCGTTGGCGAAGATCCAGTCGGCCTGGTAGCCCAGCACCGCCTGCACCGAGGGGCTGACATAGTTGAGCTGCAGCTGGCTGTCGGTGGAGAAGATCACGTCGCTGATGCTCTCGGCGAGCATGCGGTAGCGCTGTTCGCTGTCGCGCAGCGATTCGCTGGCTTCGATCTGCACGGTGACATCCTTGCCCACGCCGATGATGCGCGTGACCAGGCCTTCGCTGTCGCGGGTCAGCACCTGCTCGCGGATGTCGTAGCAACGCCAGCCGCCATCGCGGTGGCGGAAGCGCAGCTGGCAGTGCAGCGACTGGCCGTAGCCGGTGTCACGCTGCTGCTGGCGCAGGGCGCGGTAGTGCTCGGCGTCGCCAGGGTGCAGGAGCATTTCCCAGAAGCGGTCGCCCATCTGAGCCAGTTCCGCGCGGTCGTAGCCCAGGGTCTGGCCAAGGTGGCGGTTGCTGAAGATCATCCGCTGGCTGTCAACGTCCTGCACGTAGAGCTGGTCGGGCACGGTGCGTACCACGTCCGACCAGAAGCCCTCGCGTTCGAGCAGAGACAGCTCCACCTGCTTGCGGCTGGTGATGTCGCTGATGCTCAGGATCACTGCCTGGTAGTCGCGGCGCTGCTGTGGCAGGCGGGCCATCAGCCACAAGTGCAGTTCGCCGCCCAGCGGGGCCGGCACGCGCACCTCCAGCTCAAGCTGCGGGCGCTCTTCGATCAACGCGTCGATCAACTGCATGCCAACACTGTCGCGGCCGTCGCCGCTGCCGTCGATCAGGCGCTGCCAGGCGCCTTCGTGGCAGTCGACGTTGAGCAGCTGGCGGGCCACCTGGTTGATCTCGGTGATCTTCAGCTCCGTGAGCAGCGAGCGGCGCAGCTTGGTGTCCAGGGCCAGGCTCTGCTTGAGCGCGGCGCGGTTGCGCAGGTGGTAGCGGTCGAGCTGCCCCGGCAGGCTGGAGAGGTCGAGCACGCACAGGGCCACGCCGGTGCCCTCGAAGATTTCCTGGTAGCGCCGGCGGTCTTCCTGCAAGGCGCGTTGGCGGCGGCGCATGTTGATCAGCGCCAGCACCGGCAGCAGCGCGCAGAACAGCACCAGCACACATTTGCCGAGCAGCGCCGGCAGCAACCTGTCGCGGGCCAGGCCGGCATCGAACAGGCCACGCAGTTGCCAGGTGCTGTTGTCGATGAAGGCAAGCATCACGCTTTGCAGAGGCTCTTCGCTGGTCTGCCGGTGCCCGTGGCGCTCGATGACCTCGCCGCTGCGGCTGTTTTCCAGCAGCCATAGGGGATGGGCGGGGCCGTCAAGGTGACGGGTCAGTTCCTGGTAGTAGTCGGGGCTCAGGCGCAGCAGCCAGTAGCCGCGGTCCTGTTCGGTCGGCTGGCGCAGCAGCAGGTAGACGCGCTGGTTGTCAGCATTGTTGCCATAGAAAAAAGCACGGCCCTGGTTCAGTTGCAGCAGGTCGTCAATCACCTGACGGTCGGGAGAGCCCGCGAGGGTGTCGCTGCGCACCTGCCCGGCGGCGTCCAGCCAGGCCAGGTCGCGCAGGGCAGGCAGGCGAGCCTGCAAGGTGGCGAGCAGGCTGGGCAGTGCAACAGGCGCCGGAGGTTTGACGTAGGGCTGGACCAGGTTCAGCGATTGCTGGGCCTTCAGTGCCATGTTCAGGCTCAGGTGGTCGGCCAGTTCGGCGCTGGTGGCCAGGCTTTGCTCGCGCAGGTCGGCCTGGGTATGGCGGAACTGGGCGAACAGTTGCCACAGCAGCAAACCCAGCAGAACCAGGGCGAGCAGGGCCAACGCCCCCTTGAGCGAGCCACGCAGGTGCGTGCCGGCCGTGGGATCGGCAGGACGCAGGGATGACGGTTGCGTGAGATTGGTCAAGCGTTGGGTCCTGCGATTGGGCTGACGATGGCAGGGGTTGCGTTCTCGCGGCATGCACGGCCCGTGCCGTGGTTGCTGGGCGCACTATAAGACGCACGCGGGTAGCCGACTAGCATGCCTTCAAATATGGCAAAGTGCCAGTCCGCATGTCCGATGCCGGCCCGCAGCTGGTCATGCCGGTTCGGCAAGTCCCTGCAACCTGTGCGAGAATGCCGCCCGCTTCATAGTCAACGCATCGGAGATGTACGGTTTTGGTTACCCACTATTCCACCAATGGCCTCGATTCCGCCTGCGGGCGTAGCAGTCAGACGCTGGTCAGCACTGCCGTGGCCGAGGACGTATCCTGCAAGACCTGCCAGCGCTCGCTGGCCAAGCCGGACGCGGCTGCCGCCAGTGCCAACAAGACGCCGTCGCTGGCCGAGCTGCGCAAGTCGGCCAAGGCTGCCGCCGAGCCGGTCGCCCAGGTTGCCGCACAACCCACCGCCAAGCCCACTGCCGCGCCTGCCAAGGCCGTGAGCAAGCCGGCTGGCAAACCTGCCCGCAGTGGCGGCTTCAGCGTCAAGTCCGCCTGGGCCGCGCGCCTGGCCGAGCAATCGGACCGTTGCCGCCTGCCGCGTGGCAAGGCCAGGCAGTCGCACGTCTGAGCCCGCGCCAAGCCCGCCCCACCCATGCCGGTGTGGGCGCGGGCTTGCCCCGCGAAGGCCGCCGAGCGGCCCCGCCATCTACCCCATCTGTGCAACGCCGCGACTTGGCGTAGAATGGCCCACTTTGTTCAACGACACCCCGTAACTACATCACCCTGGCCAATGCCGGGGCGCGTGTCTTTACCTATCTGATAGAGGGCTTGGTTTTGGCTCAATACGTCTACACCATGCATCGGCTGAGCAAGGTCGTGCCGCCGAAGCGGGAAATTCTCAAGAACATTTCCCTGTCGTTCTTCCCGGGCGCCAAGATCGGCGTGCTGGGCCTGAACGGCGCGGGTAAATCGACCCTGCTGCGGATCATGGCGGGCGTCGACAAGGAATTCGACGGCGAAGCCCGTCCGATGCCCGATATCAACGTCGGCTACCTGCCCCAGGAGCCGCAGCTGGACCCGAGCAAGACCGTGCGTGAAGTGGTCGAGGAAGCGGTCAGCGTGATCAAGGACGCCCAGGCTCGCCTGGACGAGGTCTACGCCGCCTACGCCGACCCGGATGCCGACTTCGACAAGCTGGCCGCCGAACAGGCCAAGCTCGAGGCCATTCTGCAGGCCGCCGACGGCCACAACCTCGAGCGTCAGCTGGACGTCGCCGCCGACGCCCTGCGCCTGCCGGCCTGGGAGGCGAAGATCGAGCACCTGTCCGGTGGCGAGAAGCGCCGCGTGGCCCTGTGCCGCCTGCTGCTGTCGGCCCCCGACATGCTGCTGCTGGACGAACCGACCAACCACCTGGACGCCGACTCGGTGGCCTGGCTGGAGCGCTTCCTGCACGACTTCCCCGGCACCGTGGTGGCAATCACCCACGACCGTTACTTCCTCGACAACGTCGCCGGCTGGATCCTCGAGCTGGACCGCGGCGCCGGCATCCCGTACGAAGGCAACTACTCGGGCTGGCTGGAAGCCAAGTCGGACCGTCTGGCGCAGGAATCCAAGCAGCAGAGCGCCCACGAGAAGGCCATGAAAGAGGAACTGGAGTGGGTGCGCAAAGGCGCCAAGGCCCGCCAGTCCAAGTCCAAGGCCCGTCTGCAGCGTTTCGAAGAGATGCAGTCGCAGGAATTCCAGAAACGCAGCGAGACCAACGAGATCTACATCCCGGCCGGTCCGCGCCTGGGCGACAAGGTCATCGAGTTCAAGAACGTCACCAAGGGCTATGGCGATCGCGTATTGATCGACAACCTGTCGTTCGCCATGCCCAAGGGCGCCATCGTCGGCGTGATCGGTGGTAACGGTGCCGGTAAATCGACCCTGTTCCGCATGCTGATGGGCAAGGAACAGCCGGATTCGGGCAGCATCGAGATCGGTGAAACCGTGCAGCTGGCTTGCGTCGACCAGAGCCGCGAGGACCTGGACGGCAGCAAGACCGTGTTCCAGCAGATCTCCGACGGCTCCGACCAGATCCGCATCGGCAGCTACGAGATCCCGTCGCGCACCTACGTCGGCCGCTTCAACTTCAAGGGCGGCGACCAGCAGAAGTTCGTCAAGGACCTCTCCGGTGGTGAGCGTGGCCGCCTGCACCTGGCCCTGACCCTGAAGGAGGGCGGCAACGTCCTGCTGCTCGACGAACCGTCCAACGACCTCGACGTTGAAACCCTGCGTTCGCTGGAGGAAGCCCTGCTGGACTTCCCGGGCGCCGCCATCGTGATTTCCCACGACCGTTGGTTCCTGGACCGTGTGGCCACCCACATCCTGGCGTACGAAGACGACTCCAGCGTGGTGTTCTTCGAAGGCAACTACACCGAGTACGAAGCCGATCGCAAGAAGCGCCTGGGCGACGCCGCAGCCCAGCCGCACCGCGTGCGGCACAAGAAACTGGCCCAGTAAGCCGGTTTTCGCTGCACAACGATGGGGCCCCTAGGGGCCCCATTTTTGTGCCCGTCTTTCAGGCGATGGGAGGGCTGCGTGGGAGCGGGCTTGCCCCGCGATTGCTGCATCGCAGGAGATCCAGGAGCAAGTTCTCTCTCACGGGTACATCCTAAAACTTGTATACAGTTATAGAAAACGCACCAATTAATTTCATAAAAACGACATCGCGCCCTGTTCCAGTGCGATTGGTTCTTGGTACATTCCCGAAAAAACCAAAAACAATCCCTCTCTTGGTGAGATGTCTACCATGATCGAATCTGTCGACGATTTCCTGGCCCGACTGCAACAGCGCGACCCGGCCCAGCCCGAATTCCACCAGGCCGTGGAGGAGGTGCTGCGCAGCCTGTGGCCTTTCCTCGAAGCCAACCCTCACTACCTGCAGGCAGGCATTCTCGAACGCATGGTCGAACCCGAGCGCGCCGTGCTGTTCCGTGTGTCGTGGGTCGACGACCAGGGCAAGGTCCAGGTCAACCGCGGCTATCGCATCCAGATGAGCAGCGCCATCGGCCCGTACAAGGGCGGCCTGCGTTTCCACCCGTCGGTCAATCTGGGCGTGCTCAAGTTCCTGGCCTTCGAGCAGGTGTTCAAGAACTCGCTGACCTCGCTGCCCATGGGCGGCGGCAAAGGTGGCTCGGACTTCGACCCTAAGGGCAAGAGCGACGCCGAAGTGATGCGCTTCTGCCAGGCGTTCATGAGCGAGCTGTACCGCCACATCGGTGCCGACCTGGATGTGCCAGCGGGTGACATCGGCGTCGGTGCCCGCGAGATCGGCTTCCTGTTCGGCCAGTACAAGCGCCTGGCCAACCAGTTCACTTCGGTGCTGACCGGCAAGGGCATGACCTATGGCGGCAGCCTGATCCGCCCGGAGGCCACCGGCTACGGCTGCGTGTACTTCGCCGAAGAGATGCTCAAGCGCCGCGACCAGCGCATCGACGGTCGCCGCGTGGCGATCTCAGGTTCCGGTAACGTCGCCCAGTACGCGGCGCGCAAGGTCATGGACCTGGGCGGCAAGGTGATCTCGCTGTCCGACTCCGAAGGTACTTTGTACGCAGAAGCCGGCCTTGCCGATGCCCAGTGGGACGCGGTGATGGAGCTGAAGAACGTCAAGCGCGGTCGCATCAGCGAGCTGGCCGAGCAGTTCGGCCTGGAGTTCCGCCAAGGCCAGACGCCCTGGAGCCTGGCATGCGATATCGCACTGCCATGCGCGACGCAGAACGAACTGGGCGCCGAAGACGCCCGTACCCTGTTGCGCAATGGCTGCATCTGCGTGGCCGAAGGGGCCAACATGCCGACCACCCTGGAGGCTGTGGATATCTTCATCGAGGCCGGCATTCTCTACGCGCCGGGCAAGGCGTCCAATGCCGGCGGCGTGGCCGTGTCGGGCCTGGAGATGTCGCAGAACGCCATGCGCCTGTTGTGGACTGCCGGGGAGGTGGACAGCAAGCTGCACCACATCATGCAGTCGATCCACCATGCGTGCGTGCACTACGGCGAAGAGGCCGATGGCAGCATCAACTACGTCAAGGGCGCCAACATCGCGGGCTTCGTGAAAGTGGCCGACGCGATGCTGGCCCAGGGCGTCGTTTGATCTGAAGACCCGTGGGAGCGGGCTTGCCCCGCGATGTTGTTGGATCAGGCCACGACGTTTGCCTGGCCGGCGCTATCGCGGGGCAAGCCCGCTCCCACAAGCCTCGCTTCCAATTTCTACCACTTCGATCACCTGATCCCCCGCCGGTCGTCGCCACAGCACTTCATCTCCAGGCCGTGCCCCCAGCAGCGCCCGCCCCAGCGGCGAGCCCCAGTTGATCAAGCCTTGGGCCGCATCGGCCTGATCCTCGCCCACCAGTTGCACCTGATGCTCCTGGTCATGCTCATCGATGAACCGCACCAGGCTGCCGATCTGCACCTTCTCCGTGGACGTTGCAGCAGGGACAACCTGCGCGCTCTGCACGCGGGCGGTGAAGTAGCGCAGGTCACGCTCGGTATCGGCCAGGCGCTGCTTGTCGGCATCGCCCTCGGCCTGCAGCTCGGCGCGCAATGCATTGAGCGCGGCCACTCGCAGCTGCAACTGCGCCAGGCCGCTGGCGGTGACATGGTTGGGCTGGTCGCTGACCCGGCGCTCGACCGGCTGGCTGGCCTGGGCGGCGGCCTGGTCTTCATTGACGAATGCTCGGCTCATGGTTGGCCTCCTTGTGCTGGAGACCATGGTGGCAGGCTGCGGGTTTCAACAGTTGTCCGTTTGCGACGTCAATTGCGCCGATAGGCGCGTGCGGCACCTTGATCCTTCTCTTGCTGCCAGTCGCGGTCACGCTCGTCCCAATAGCGTTCGCGATACTCGCGCAGGTCTTCGCTGGACTGCATGGCGTGGCACTGGCGAAAGCCGTCGTCCCAGCCGCTTTCGTACTGGCGGTTGTGCAGGTAGCGCGGGACATCCTTGCGAAAGTCGCCGGCCATCAGCCCGGCGGCCTGGCGACCGCTGCTGCAGCCGTCCTGAAAGCCGTCGGCGTAGGCGGGCGGGTAGCCCTGGTTGACCATCTGTTCATGGGTGCTTTCGCAACCCGCCAGCAGCAAGAAACACAAGCCTAACCAGTACCGCGACATGACCACAGGACCCTCGGATTAATACCGCAAAGTCTAGGTCGGGAATTGTTGGCACGATGTCAAAACGCTGTCGAAGGATTGCACCGGGACCGGGGCCGCAAAGCGGCCCAGGTGCTCAATACTGATACCACTTCAACTCCAGCATCACTTCGTTCTGCGCCGTGGCCAGGTGGCTGAACTGGCGTGACGCACTCAATCGCAAGCCCAGGTCGCGGCTGATCTCCCACTGCTGGTTGAGGCTGATGCTGCGCCGCACTTCGCCGTTGGTGAAAAAATCACCCTTGGCCTCCAGCGTCAGGTTACCCAGTGGGTTGCGCCACAACAGCCCGCCATTGAACCCGGCGGCGGGCGAGATGAATTCGGCGAAGTCGTTGTGATGCTCGACCCGCACCGTGCCCAGGGCAAAGCCCAGCAAGTCGTCACCCAGTTGCCAGGTACCGCCGGCGCCGCCGTTGACATGGCTGACCAGCACGTCGTCGTCATGCTTGCCCGGCACGCGTTCCAGGCCGCCCGCGACCTGCCACGACCAAGGCTTGAGCAGATCGTTGCGCGGTGTCAGCGAGCGGATGGTGGCCAGGTCCAGGCGTTGTACCTGCCAGTCGTTGCCCTCGTACTGGCGCAGCTTGAGCTGCAAAATCTCGATTTGCGCGCCGAGGGGGAAACTGTCCATGTTGTCGTTGAGGTCGTGGTAGGCCATGCGCAGGCCATACTCGGCGTAGGCGCGGTCCTCGCGGGTACCCACCCCCAGTTGCCAGGTGCGCGACTGGTGGCCGTCCTCCGGCAGGCCGGGCTGCTCGATCTGCAATGGCGGCGGCGGGTTGCGGTTGATCGCCCTGAGCAGTTCATAGCTGCGGCCGGCCTGGGCCGGGTCGCGTTCCTGGCCATTGGCGCGGTAGCGCTCCAAGCGGTAGGCGGCGTCTTGTACCAGCGCCTGGCGGTCGCGGGGCAGGGCGGTGAAGGAGGGGCTTTGCAACTGCGCGGTGTCGGCGCTGATGGCCAGCACTTGCTGCTTTTCCTCGTGGTCCAGCGGCTCGGCACGGGCCAGCAGTTCGCGTTCGCGGGAAGGGCGGTAGCGCACGTCCGCCACCAGCCCGGACTGCTTCACCGCCTTGACGGTGTCGGTGGGGATGGCGGTCAGCGGGAACTGCGAGGTCAGGTCCAGGCTCGGGCGTGCCACCTGCAACAGCTCCAGCAGGCGATAGGAGCAGTTCTCGTCGAAGAAGAAATAGTCGAACTTGATCTGCTTGAGCTCCCACACGTGCTCGACCATGCGCCCGGTCTCTTCCGGGGTCAGGTCCAGCTGGTACTCCCACAGGTCACGGTTTTCCAGGCTGCGGTATTCGGACAGCTTTTCCTGGTAGGGCATCATCGCGAACAGCCCGGGATAGCCGCCCATCAGGCCTTTCCAGGCATAGAGGATGCTGTTGTCGCTGCCCTCGATGTAGGCGCCGAAGTTGATCGCGTAGCTCAGCAGCGTGGTGTCGTCACGCCGGGTATTGGACTGGTCGATGCGCAGCAGCGTATGGCCGAACATCGACGACGGGCTGTTGAGATAGGCCGCCGGGAAAATCAGCGCCGCGCTGTGCGGGTCGATCGACTTGTACCAGGTATCGAATTCCTGGCAGGCCGGGCTCGGCAGATCGGTGAGGGCCAGCTGCTCGCGTAGCCAGCGGGTCCGTGCCGGGAATACGCATTGGGCGTGCTTGTCGCCCAGGCTGGCCGGGGCATACAGCGCGGCGACCGTGGCCTGCAGCTCCTGGTCCGGGTGATGCGCGCCGTCCTCGGCAAGGAAGAAGCGCGGGTCGTCCACATAGCTGCGCCAACCGCCAAGCTTGGCAGTCTCGTAGTGTCCGATGGCGATCCAGTAGGGCGTGGCCGCCAACTGCTGGACGCGGGCCGGGTCAAGCTGTGGGGCGGCATGAAGTGGTGCGCTGACGATCAGCGCCAGGGGAACGAGGCGTTTGAGCATGTCGGGCAACTACATCCTGATGATGCCGAAAGGTGAAGCGCCAAGCCCGCCCCGCTGCCGGGGCGGGAGGCGTGGTACTCAAGCCTCGGAGGCGTACTTGGCCAGTTGCGGGTCGCTCTTGAGCACGGCCAGGGTGTTGTGGTGGACAGTTTCGGCAGTCACGTCGGCGCTGCTGAAGATCTGTTGGAAGTGCTCGTGAGTGACGGCGGCGAAATGCGCGCGGTCTTCAGGGGCCACACCGAGGACCACGGCATAGGTGGTCAGGGCTTCGCCCTGGCCCTGGGCCATGTCTTCGGAGAGCTCGTTCATCATGCCGTTCATGGCGAACCAGGATTTGCCGCCATAGGTGAGTGCGGCCTTGGTCGAGCAGCCGTTGGTGCCCGAGGTCATGCCGAAGGTTGCGTTGCCGGAGGTGCCGTTGGTGGTGGAGGCCAGGAAGTGGGCCGGCGTGCCGCGCTGGCCCTCGAACAGCAGGTTGCCCCAGCCGCAGTTCGGGCCGCCTGGCGCTTCGGCCATGGCGTTGATCGAGACAGCGGCGAACAGAGTACCCAGAAGAATCCGTTTCATAGCGTTGTTCTCTTTCTCAAGTGACGTACCAATGGTCAGGGTTCTGGCAACGCAGTTGCCAGGGCGGGAGGATTTCCATCCCCCTGCGCAGCTTGGAGTTTAGGCACGATCCAAAGGTTGCGTTGTTTATTGCGAAAAATTGCTTGCGTGATTGCCAGGCTTGGGCTGTGACATAAAGTCCCATGGAGCCTTGCCGCTGCGCGCTGGCAGCGCCAGAATGCTTTTCATCCGCCCCGCCGAAGTAAGGAAACCCAATGCCCGATCCTGTCGCCTCGCGCCTGCGTCTCGCGCCAGAAGCCCTGACCCGGCGTTTCTCCGCTGAACAGTTTGCTTTTTCCAATACCGACGATCTGGAGCCGTTTCGTGGTGTGCTGGGCCAGGAGCGTGCCGTCGAGGCCCTGCAGTTCGGCGTGGCGATGCCGCGCCCCGGTTACAACGTGTATGTAATGGGCGAGCCCGGCACGGGCCGGTTCTCCTTCGTCAAGCGCTACCTCAAGGCCGAAGGCAAGCGCCAGCTCACCCCGGCCGACTGGCTGTACGTCAATAATTTCGAGGACTCCCGCGAGCCGCGCGCGCTGGAACTGCCGGCCGGCAGCGCGCAAGCGTTCCTCAGCGACATGAACGGCTTGATCGACAACCTGTTGGCCACCTTCCCGGCGGTGTTCGAGCACCCTTCCTACCAGCAGAAGAAAAGCGCCATCGACCGCGCCTTCAACCAGCGCTATGACCGCGCACTGGACGTCATCGAGCGCGCCTCGCTGGAGAAGGACGTGGCGCTGTACCGCGACAGCAGCAATGTCGCCTTTACCCCCATGGCCGATGGCAAGGCGCTGGACGAAGCCGAGTTCGCCCAACTGCCGGAGGAATTGCGCGAGCGTTTCCATGAGGACATCGCCGAGCTCGAGGAGCGCCTGAACGAGGAACTCTCCAGCCTGCCGCAATGGAAACGCGAATCGAACAACCAGTTGCGCCAGCTCAACGAGGAAACCATCACTCTCGCCCTGCAGCCGCTGCTGGCGCCGCTGTCGGAAAAGTACGCGGAAAACGCCGCGGTGTGCGCCTACCTGCAATCGCTGCAATTGAACCTGCTGCGCACCGTGGTCGAGCAACTGGTCGATGACAGCAAGACCGACGCGGTGGCGCGCAAGATGCTCGAGGAACAGTACGCGCCCAACCTGGTGGTCGGCCACCCGGGCAAAGGTGGGGCGCCGGTGGTGTTCGAGCCGCACCCGACCTACGACAACCTGTTCGGTCGCATCGAATACAGCACTGACCAGGGTGCGTTGTACACCTCCTATCGCCAGCTTCGCGCCGGTGCGTTGCACCGCGCCAATGGCGGCTTCCTGATTCTTGAAGCCGAGAAGATGCTCGGCGAGCCCTTCGTCTGGGACGCGCTCAAGCGTGCCTTGCAGTCGCGCAAGCTGAAGATGGAGTCGCCGCTGGGCGAACTGGGCCGTGTCGCCACCGTGAGCCTGACGCCGCAGGTGATCCCGCTCAGCGTCAAGCTGGTGATTATCGGCTCGCGCCAGCTGTATTACGCGCTGCAGGACCATGACCCGGACTTCCAGGAGATGTTCCGGGTGCTGGTGGACTTCGATGAAGACATGCCCATGGTCGACGAGAACCTGGAGCAGTTCGCCCAGTTGCTGCGTACCCGTACCAACGAGGAAGGCATGGCGCCGCTGACCAGCGATGCGGTGGCGCGCCTGGCCACCTACAGCGCGCGCCTGGCCGAGAACCAGTCGCGCTTGTCGGCGCGAATCGGCGACCTGTTCCAGCTGGTCAGCGAGGCAGACTTCATCCGCCAGTTGGCCAGCGAGAGCATGACCGACGCCGGCCACATCGAGCGGGCGCTCAAGGCCAAGGCCCAGCGCACCGGGCGGGTGTCGCAGCGGGTGCTCGACGACATGCTCGCCGGGATCATCCTGATCGACACCGAAGGCGCGGCGATCGGCAAGTGCAACGGCCTGACCGTCCTTGAAGTGGGCGATTCGGCGTTCGGCATGCCAGCGCGCATCTCTGCCACCGTCTACCCGGGCGGCAGTGGCATCGTCGACATCGAGCGCGAGGTCAACCTGGGGCAGCCGATCCACTCCAAGGGGGTGATGATCCTCACCGGCTACCTGGGCAGCCGCTATGCCCAGGAGTTCCCCCTGGCGATCTCGGCGAGCATCGCGCTGGAGCAGTCCTACGGCTACGTCGATGGCGACAGCGCCTCGCTGGGGGAGGCGTGCACGCTGATCTCGGCGTTGTCGCGTACCCCGCTCAAGCAGTGTTTTGCCATTACCGGCTCGATCAACCAGTTTGGCGAAGTGCAGGCGGTCGGTGGGGTCAACGAGAAGATCGAAGGCTTCTTCCGTCTTTGCGAAGCCCGTGGCCTGACCGGTGAACAAGGGGTGATCATCCCGCGTGCCAACGTCGCCACGCTGATGCTCGACGAGCGGGTGGTGCAGGCGGTCGAAGCCGGTCGTTTCCACGTCTATGCCGTCAGCCAGGCCGACGAAGCCTTGAGCCTGCTGGTTGGCGAGGAGGCCGGCGAGATGGATGACAAGGGCGAATTCGCCGAGGGCAGCGTCAACGCCCGGGTGGTCGAGCGTCTGCGGGTGATTGCCGAAATGATCAGCGAGGAAGAAATCAAGGAAGCCGAGAAAGAGCGCCTGGAGGAGGTTATCGCCCAGGCCAAGCCCGCTTAAGTCAATAAACCGGCGCTGGCGGCGAAGTGCTACCGTTCAGCGCCAGTTTTCCAACTTTTCTTGCGGCTCGGCTACAGTGGAACTTAAGGACGTTGTCAGGGTTCAGGATGGAAACAGCCTGATGGTTTCAGGCTGAACAAGGCTTTACAGAGGGGACGCCGCCATGCGCAACCTCAGCCTCACCCGCCAGTGCCTGGGCCTGGTGACCCGCATCGAATGCAGCATCCGCCCACTGGCCGGCGACAACGGCATGTGGACCTTGCTGTTCGCCGCCGGCATGGCCGGAGAACAACCTTCGGCGATCAAGGCCCAGGGCCCGTTTCACGGGCCGATGGTGGCCGAATCGGTGATGAACGCCATTGTCGACAGCCTCACCCTGCATGGCTATCAGGTCGCTGAAGATCCGCAGATCTGGTGCCTGCACCTGCAAGCGCAGTTGCGCCGGATCAACGGTGAACGTTGCCGGAACCTTGGGGATTATCAGTTCCATCCCGAAACCTGACCCCATGATCTCATCGCCAGTAAGCTGCCACACATCCAACCTGTGGGAGCCGGCTTGCCGGCGATAGGGTATCGAGGATATATCGGGCCTGCGGCAACTGACCGCAGGCTTTTGCTGTCACAGGTGGCTGGCTATACTCGCGCTCGCTTTTCCAGTCACTTCAGAGTCCCCTATTGTCCATGGAACGTATCCTCGAAAACGCGATGTATGCCTCGCGCTGGCTGCTCGCCCCGATCTACTTCGGCCTCTCGCTGGGCCTGCTGGCATTGGCCTTGAAGTTCTTCCAGGAAATCATCCATGTCCTGCCCAATGTCTTCACCCTCGCCGAAGCCGACCTGATCCTGGTGATCCTGTCGCTGATCGACATGTCGCTGGTCGGCGGCCTGCTGGTGATGGTGATGATCTCCGGCTACGAGAACTTCGTCTCGCAGCTGGACATCGACGAGAGCAAGGAAAAGCTCAATTGGCTGGGCAAGATGGATTCCTCGTCGCTGAAGATGAAGGTCGCCGCGTCGATCGTCGCCATCTCCTCGATCCACCTGCTGCGGGTGTTCATGGATGCGCAGAACATCTCCACCGACTACCTGATGTGGTACGTGATCATCCACATGACCTTCGTCATTTCGGCGTTCGTCATGGGTTACCTGGATCGCATCACCAAGCACTGATTCGTCTGCTCGCATCGCGGGCTTGCCCCGCGATGCTTTTCAATTCCTGACGGACGGTGGCTTGTACTTTCAGCAGGCCTGTACAAAAAATGAGCACTCATGCGTGGTTCCCGCAGCGAGGTACGCCCATGAACCTGCATCAGCTCAATACCGAGGCCAGGGCTGGCCATGTCGACGAACTCAACCTGATCGCCATCGAAGGCGGTGATTACCTGCTCGAAGCCCGGGTCAAGGGCCGCGCCCACCCACTCGATGACCCGCGTGGTCAACGCTTGCGCGTGCATTCGGTCGAGGATGCGCGGCTGCTTCTGCAATCGATCCCCCTGCTGTCGCTGAACCTGGTGCACTGGTCCGTGCAGGACGAGATGTGTGGCATGGGCACGCACCCGGAAGAAGACCTCAAAGTACCGATTTCCCAGCGTTCGGCTTGGTAGCTGCTTCACGCGGCGCCAGTGTGCTAGGCTGCTCGCCCTTTTCATCAGGGCGCGGCTGCAGTGCGCCCTCAAGCGGAGCACGCCAATGTCCGAACTCAACCTGTCCACCGACGAATCCCGCGTCAGCTACGGCATCGGCCGTCAGCTGGGTGGCCAGCTGCGCGACAACCCGCCACCAGGCGTCAACCTGAACGCCATCGTCGCCGGCCTGACCGACGCCTTCCATGGCGCCGACAGCCGCGTCAGCGAAGAAGACCTGTCGGCCGCCTTCAAGGTCATCCGCGAAGTGATGCAGGCCGAAGCCGCAGCCAAGGCTGAAGCCGCCGCTGCCGCTGGCAAGGAATTCCTGGCAGACAACGCCAAGCGCGAAGGCATCGTGACCCTGGCCTCGGGCCTGCAGTACGAAGTGCTGACCGCAGGCGAAGGCGCCAAGCCGTCCCGCGAAGACAATGTGCGTACTCACTACCACGGCACCCTGATCGACGGCACCGTGTTCGACAGCTCCTACGATCGTGGCCAGCCTGCCGAATTCCCGGTTGGCGGCGTGATCGCCGGCTGGACCGAGGCTCTGCAACTGATGAACGCCGGCAGCAAATGGCGCCTGTACGTGCCGAGCGAGCTGGCCTACGGCGCCCAAGGCGTCGGTAGCATCCCGCCGCACAGCACTCTGGTGTTCGACGTCGAGCTGCTCGACGTTCTGTAATACCGTCGGGGCCGCTTTGCGGCCCATTCGCGGGCAAGCCCGCTCCCACAGGAACAGCACAAGACCTGAGGTCGTTGCGATCAGTGTGGGAGCCGGCTGGCCGGCGATGAGGGCAGACCTGCTAAATTCAGTTCCAATCCGTTCCTCCCGGGCGCAACGCCCGCGCATAGCAGAACAGGAACAGGTTCCTCACCAGTTCCTTGAGCACTCCCGGCTCACTCGAATTCAGGCCCATAAGGTCCAGGTCGCCCTGGTCGCGCAGTTCATCAAGCGCGTCTTCCTCGAGCACGGCGCAGACTTCGCCAGTCTCGCGATGCAGGATGCGCAGGTAAGGGTGGGGGCGGTCGAGCCAGGCGTCGATCAGATAGGTCATGGCTACTCTCCTTGGATAGCGGTTCCAATGAGAATAATTCTTATTATCAAAATAGCAAGGGACTATTGGAAGAATTCTTCCGAATGGTCCCGGCGATCCTGTTGCAGGATCTGTCAGGGCCGCCCGTTGGGCAGCCCCGAGGGGCAGGCGATCAGACCTTGCGCACGAACTCGGACTTGAGTTTCATCGCGCCGATGCCGTCGATCTTGCAGTCGATGTCGTGGTCGCCGTCGCACAGGCGGATGTTCTTGACCTTGGTACCGACCTTGACCACCAGGGACGAACCTTTGACCTTGAGGTCCTTGATCACGGTGACAGTGTCGCCGTCCTGCAGGACGTTGCCGACCGAATCCTTTTTCACCACGTCGTCGCTGGCGGCTTCGGCTTCGCCGTTGGCCGACCACTCGTGGGCGCATTCGGGGCAGATCAGTTGGGTGCCATCCTCATAGGTGTATTCGGAGTTGCATTGAGGGCAGGGTGGCAGAGTGCTCACGGCGTTTCCTTTCAAGTACAGGCGGATAAAGGCGCACATTGTATAGGGTTTAGTGATTTCCTGCACAAAAGCATCGCGGGGCAAGTCGCATCGGCGCACCGCCGCTCCCACGCCATGATGTGTGCTGGCGTGGGAGCGGCGGTGCGCCGATGCGACTTGCCCCGCGATAGGGGTGATGCGATGTATCAGTGCGTACGCGCTACGGCAAACTCGCTCAGCTCGACCAGGGCATCCCGGTACTCGCTGGCCGGCAGCACTTCCAGGCAGGCGATGGCGCGGGCGACGTAGTCGCGGGCCATCTGCGCGGTGTACTCCAGGGCGCCGGATGCCTCGACGGCGATGCGGATCTGCTCCAGGTCCTCCAGGCCACCCTTCTGGATCGCCTGGCGCACCAGCGCGGCCTGCTCCGGGGTGCCTTCGCGCATGGTGTAGATCAGCGGCAGGGTCGGTTTGCCTTCGGCCAGGTCGTCGCCGACGTTCTTGCCCAAGGTCTCGGAGTCGCCTTTATAGTCCAGCAGGTCGTCGACCAGCTGGAAGGCCACGCCCAGGTGGTCGCCGAAGGTGCGCAGGGCTTCGCGCTGCGCGTCGGTGGCGCCGGCCAGCGCCGCAGCGCTGTGGGTCGAGGCTTCGAACAGCATCGCGGTCTTGCCGCGGATCACGTCCATGTAGATTTCCTCGGTGGTGCTGGCATCACGCACGCGCGACAGCTGCAGCACTTCACCTTCGGCGATCACCCGGGTGGCCTTGGAGAGGATCTGCATGACCGGCATTGAGCCCAGTTCGACCATCATCTCGAACGAGCGCGAATAGAGGAAGTCGCCCACCAGCACGCTCGGCGCGTTGCCCCACAGGGCGTTGGCGGTGGAGCGGCCACGGCGCATGCCGGACATGTCGACCACGTCGTCGTGCAGCAGGGTGGCGGTGTGCAGGAACTCGATGGTCGCCGCCAGCAGGCGCAGGTCGTCGCCCTCGCGGCCCAGGGCCTTGCCGCACAGCAGCACCAGCAGCGGGCGCAGGCGTTTGCCGCCGGCGGAGGTGATATAGTCGCCGATCTTCGATACCAGCGGCACGCGCGAGGTCAGCTGCTTCTTGATGATCTCGTCGACGGCGCTGAAGTCATCAGCTACCGCGCGGTAGAAGGTTTGGGGTTGCATCGGCTGCTCCATTGAGGTTGCGCGGCATGCTAGGTCGCAGGTATCGGTGTGTCAAGGCGCGGTGGCCGTGGCCCCGGGCCGGTACTTGCAAGCATTTATGGGGTTGCGTACAATCGCGCACCCTAACTTCCTGGGCAGCACCTGCCTTACGCAATTGCGCCGGGCCGTTCCAGCCCTGTGCAGCCATGCCAGCCAATACTCATCATATAAAGCGCTGGGTGAGCAGGATTATCGGAGAAATACCATGTCTTACGCAGTAATCGTTACCGGCGGCAAGCAGTACAAAGTCGCTGAAGGTGAATTCCTCAAGATCGAAAAACTGGAAGTCGCCACTGGCGAATCCGTGACCTTCGATCGCGTTCTGCTGGTCGCCAACGGTGAAGAAGTCACCATCGGTGCTCCAGTTGTTGCTGGTGCTAAAGTAGTGGCCGAAGTCGTTTCGCAAGGCCGTCACGACAAGGTTCGCATCATCAAGTTCCGTCGTCGTAAGCACCACATGAAGCGCATGGGCCACCGCCAGTGGTTCACCGAAATCAAAATCACCGGTATCCAGGCTTAATCGCCCCGATCCCCTGAATTTATTGGAGAATTGAACCATGGCTCACAAGAAGGCTGGTGGTAGTACTCGTAACGGTCGCGACTCAGAATCGAAACGCCTTGGCGTGAAGATGTATGGCGGTCAGGTCATCAAGCCTGGCAACATCATCGTCCGTCAGCGCGGCACCGAATTCCACGCTGGCTACGGCGTTGGCATGGGCAAGGATCACACCCTGTTCGCCAAGATCGAAGGCGTGATCAAGTTCGAGAAGAAAGGCGAGTTCATGCGCCGTTACGTGAGCATCGTCGCCGCTTAATCGCGACGTCGCTCCAGAAGCCCCGTCATGCGACGGGGCTTTTTCGTTTGTGGTGAGCCTCTTGCAAAGCTGTTTGAATGGGCTGCCGGCGTTGGTTTCTGGTTCGTACGGGGCCGCCGCGCTCATCTTTGCAAGAGCCTCAAGATTTTCTGGTTTTCGACTCGTCGTCCGACGAGAGGCGGTTTTGAATGAAGTTTGTAGACGAAGTATCGATCCGGGTAAAAGCCGGTGACGGCGGCAATGGTTGCATGAGCTTCCGCCGCGAAAAATTCATCGAGAATGGTGGCCCCAACGGCGGTGACGGCGGCGACGGCGGCTCGGTGTACATGGTGGCCGACGAGAACCTCAACACCCTCGTCGATTATCGCTACACCCGTCACCACGAAGCCCAGCGCGGCTCCAACGGCGGCAGCACCGACTGCACCGGCAAGAAAGGCGAGGACCTGTTCCTGCGCGTGCCGGTGGGCACCACCGTGATCGACGCTTCCACCCAGGAAGTGATCGGTGACCTGGTCACCCCGGGCCAGAAACTGATGGTCGCCCAAGGCGGCTGGCACGGCCTGGGCAACACCCGTTTCAAGTCGAGCACCAACCGTGCGCCACGCCAGACCACCCCGGGCAAGCCCGGCGACCAGCGCGACCTGAAGATGGAAATGAAGGTCCTGGCCGACGTCGGTCTGCTGGGCCTGCCGAACGCCGGCAAGAGCACCTTCATCCGCTCGGTCTCGGCCGCCAAGCCGAAAGTTGCCGACTACCCGTTCACCACCCTGGTGCCAAACCTGGGCGTGGTCAGCGTCGACCGTTGGAAGAGCTTCGTCATCGCCGACATCCCCGGCCTGATCGAAGGCGCCTCCGAAGGTGCCGGCCTGGGTATCCGCTTCCTCAAGCACCTGGCCCGTACCCGCGTGCTGCTGCACCTGGTCGACCTGGCGCCGTTGGACGACAGCAGCCCGGCCGACGCCGCCGAAGTGATCATCAACGAGCTGGCGCAGTTCAGCCCGGCGCTGGTCGATCGTGAGCGTTGGTTGGTGCTGAACAAGGCCGACATGATCATGGACGACGAGAAGGATGAGCGCGTCAAGGAAGTGGTCGAGCGCCTGAACTGGGATGGCCCGGTGTACGTGATCTCGGCTATCGCCAAGCAGGGCACCGAGAAACTCAGCCACGACCTGATGCGCTACCTCGAAGACCGCGCCGACCGCCTGGCCAACGACCCGGCCTACGCCGAAGAGCTGGCCGAGCTCGACCAGCGCATCGAAGACGAAGCCCGTGCCCAGTTGCAGGCACTGGACGACGCCCGCACCCTGCGCCGTACCGGCGTCAAGAGCGTGCACGACATCGGCGACGATGACGATTGGGATGATTTCGAGGACGACGAAGACGGCCCGGAAATCATTTACGTGCGCGACTGACCGGTTGCAGTACACTAAACGCCGCTCTCTGGAGCGGCGTTTTTGTATCCAAGGTATCTACAGATTCGACATAGGTTGGAAGAGAAGATGCGAAGCAAGGTGACTGGCGCCAAGCGCTGGGTCGTGAAGATTGGCAGCGCGCTGCTGACCGCCGACGGCAAGGGCCTCGACCGGGGCGCCATGGCGGTCTGGGTCGAGCAGATGGTGGCCCTGCGCGAGGCGGGCGTGGAACTGGTGCTGGTCTCCTCCGGGGCCGTCGCAGCGGGCATGAGCCAGCTGGGCTGGACCACGCGACCGAGCGCGATGAACGAGCTGCAGGCCGCTGCCTCGCTTGGCCAGATGCGCCTGGTGCAGGCCTGGGAGTCGAGCTTCGGCGAGCACGGCAAGCACACCGCGCAGATCCTCCTGACCCACGACGACCTGTCCGACCGCAAGCGTTACCTCAATGCCCGCAGCACCCTGCGCACCCTGGTCGACCTGGGTGTGGTGCCGGTGATCAACGAGAACGACACCGTGGTCACCGACGAGATCCGTTTCGGTGACAACGACACCCTGGCGGCGCTGGTGGCCAACCTGGTGGAAGCCGACCTGCTGGTGATCCTCACCGACCGCGACGGCATGTTCGACGCCGACCCGCGCAACAACCCCGAAGCCCAGCTGATCTACGAAGCCCGTGCCGATGACCCGTCGCTGGACGCCGTGGCGGGCGGTACCGGCGGCGCCCTGGGCCGTGGCGGCATGCAGACCAAGCTGCGCGCCGCGCGCCTGGCCGCCCGCTCCGGTGCGCATACCATCATCATTGGTGGCCGTATCGAGCGCGTGCTCGACCGCCTGAAGGCCGGTGAGCGCCTGGGCACCCTGCTGTCGCCCGAGCGCGGCATGCTCGCCGCGCGCAAACAGTGGCTGGCCGGCCACCTGCAGACCCGTGGCACCCTGGTGCTCGACGACGGCGCGGTGAAAGCCCTGCGCGAATCGAACAAGAGCCTGCTGCCTGTGGGGGTGAAGACCGTGCAGGGCAGCTTCCGCCGTGGCGAGATGGTGGTCTGCGTTGGCCCCGACGGCCTGGAAGTGGCCCGTGGCCTGGCCAACTACAGTGCCCTGGAAGCACAGAAGATCATCGGCCAGCCGTCCGATGCCATTGAGAGCCTGCTGGGCTACAGCGCCGAGCCTGAGCTGGTGCACCGCGACAACCTGGTGTTGGTCTGAAGGAGATGCAAGTGCTTAAAGGATTGATTGCCGCCGCCGCGTTGGTGCTGCCGATGTTGGCCGGGGCCGAGGAAATCGGCCAGGTGTCCACCGTGTTCAAGTTCGTCGGGCCGAATGACCGCATCGTCGTCGAGGCGTTCGACGACCCGAAGGTCGATGGCGTGACCTGCTACCTGTCGCGAGCCAAGACCGGTGGCCTGAAAGGTGGGTTGGGTCTGGCCGAGGACCGTGCCGAGGCGTCGATTGCCTGCCGTCAGGTCGGGCCGATCCACTTCAAGGGTGAATTGAAAGACGGTGAGGAAGTGTTCAAGGAACGCACCTCGCTGGTGTTCAAGACCATGCAGGTGGTGCGTTTTCTCGACAAGAAGCGCAATACGCTGGTGTACCTGGTGTACAGCGACCGCGTGATCGAAGGCAGCCCGCAGAATGCGGTGACGGCGATTCCGATTGTGCCGTGGGCGCAGTGATCACCGGCTGAAACGATCGCGGGGCAAGCCCGCTCCCACGCCATCACATGGATCGGCGTGGGAGCGGGCTTGCCCCGCGATGTTTTACAGGATGGCTCAGGCCAGCTCTTCGGCCTCATCCTCACGCACGATGGCCTTCACCTCGTCGCGACGGCTGATGTATTTCCAGTCTGCCTCGTCGATGTAGATGCCATTCGGCCCGCTACCACCCTCAAGATCGATCGCTACCCGCGCCGACACCTGCGGCTTCACGCTCGCCAGGATCGGCACGAAGCCCAGCTGCTGGCTGGTCTCCAGCAGCGCCGCCTGGTTGCGTTCGTCGATGTCCGCCGCCTCGTCGAGGTAGTACGGCAAGCGAATGCGCCCGGCCAGATCGCGGTCCATCAGGTGCAGCAACAGGTACATGTTGGTCAGCGCCTTGATGGTCATGGTGGTGCCGTTGGACGCGGCGCCATCGATGTCGGCGTGGATCACCGGTTGGCTGTTGATCTTGGTGATCTCGAAGGCCAGTTCGAACAGGTCCTTCAGGCCCAGCTGGTTGTGGTTGGCCGCCACCAGTCGCGCCAGGTATTCCTTGGCCTCTTCGTTCTTGTGATCCTGCTCGGCGCTCTGGGTCAGGTCGAACACCGACAGGGTCTCGCCTTCCTCGTACTGGCCGGCGCTGTGGATGATCTGGTCGATATGCTTGAGCGCTTCCTTGTTCGGTGCCAGCACCACGCGGAAGCTCTCCAGGTTCGACACCTGGCGCTTGTTGATCTCACGGTTGAACAGCGCCAGCTGGTGCTCGAGGCTGTCGTAGTCGCTGCGGATGTTGCGCAGGGTCCGGGCGATGTCGGTGACCGCGGCGCGGCGGGCCTTGGCCAGGGTCAGCGCTTCCTCGGTGCGGTGCGAGTAGGCGTTGATCAACAGCTGCAGGCGGCGCTCCATGTCGTCTTCGCTGTCGAACTTGGCCACGCCTTTCAGGCGCACCTGGGCGTACAGCGCCTCGATCTGGTTGTCCACGCGCTGCAGCGCCTGCCAGCTGTCCTGGTAGTCGTTGAGCAGCGGCAGCAGGTTGTCCATGGAATCGTCGATGGCTTCCATGAACGGTGTGCCGAACGGCAGGTCGGCCGGTAGCAGCTGGCGACGGCGCAGGGCGTCTTCCAGGGTGCGCTGCTTGGCTTCCAGGTCGGCAATCTGCCGGCCTACCAGTTGCAGCTTGGCCGACAGCTGCTGGACGCGCTCGGTGAAGGCGTCGCTGGAGCGCTTGAGCTCGTCCTGGGCGGCTTCCAGCTGGCCCAGCTGCTCCATTTTCTCCGGCTCTTCGGCGGCCAGGGTCTCGGTGCGGCGGAAGTCCTCCAGGGCCTTCTGCGCATCCAGCACCTGCTGGTACAGCGCCTCGGTCTGCGCCTTGCTCGCGGCGCGGTCGAGGGCTACGGCTTGCTGGGTCCTGAGCTGCTTGAGCTCTTTCTCCAGGCGTTCCTTCTGATCGCGCAGGGCGGCGCGGTCGGCCAGGGCCTGCAGCGCGGGCGGGTCGATGTGCGAGATGTCGATGGACAGGCCAGGCACTTCGAAGCGCTCGCCCTTGAAGCGGTCGAGCACGCCCTCCAGGGTTTTCACCCAGACGTCGCTGTCGTCCAGCTCGATGCCACGCTCACCCATCGGCAGGCTGAACAGCGCGCCGTTGAACAGGCGCATCAGGCGGTCGACGTCCTGCTGCGAGAACTCTTCGCGCAGGCGCGCATAGCTGTTGTTGTCGGCGTGGTCGAGCTGCTGCTTGACCGCCTTGACGCGTTTTTCCAGGTCGCGCACGCGCTCGTCGAGGTCTTCGGCGGAGAACTGTCGCGACTGGGCCAGGGCGCCGGCCAGTTCGTCGTGAGCGTCCTTGGCCGCCAGCAGCTGCTGCTCCAGCACCTTGACATCGGTGACCAGGGCGAAGCGGTGCTTGAGCACCGACAGCTCGCCCAGCCAGCGCTGAATGCCGGTGATTTCGCGCTCCAGGCGCATCAGCTCCTGGGTGCCGCCGCGCTGGTCGTTCTGCAGTCGGTCCTGCTCGCCACGGTAGTGCTCGGACTGGATTACCAGCTCTTCCTTGCGCGCCATGGCATATTCCTGCCAGGTGCCCAGCAGGTTGTCGAGCAGCGGCGAAATGCGATGCAGCTTGCCACGCAGAATGTCGCGTTGGGCCACGCCACCGGCCAGGGCCTCGACCAGCGGGCCGGCAGCCACCAGGGCGTTGTAGTCGCCCTCCATGCGGCGCACGTCGCGGAAGGCCTCTTCGCAGGCGGCGATGTAGTCGACGCTGCCCGAACGCAGGCTGTGCTCGAAGGCGTCGAGGAACAGCTGCTTGAGCTTGGCGGCGGTGATCTCGCGCATGTGCAGCAGGTTGATGAACAGGGCGCGGAAGGTCTTCAGGCTCTGCTCGCTGGTCGAGCGCAGCGGGATCAGGGTGAGGTCCAGCGGCACCGAGGTGTGGCCGCCGACCAGCAATCGGCGCAGCTCATCCGGCTTGAGCTCGTAGGCTTTCAGGCCGTGGCGCTCGAGGTTGGTGAACAGCTCCTTCTGGCGCAGGCAGGTGTCGTCTTTCTGGTAGTGGGCCAGGTCCAGCTCGCCTTGGTAGGCGAAGAACTGGTGGCCGAAGCCGCCGCCTGGGCCGCGGCCGACCACGCCGATCACGTGCGGGCCGTGGGGCAGGTTCAGCTCGGTGAGGATGTAGCTGGTGTCGCTGGCGAAGTAGAAGCGCCGCGACTGCTCCAGGCTGTACTTGCCGAAGCTCATGTCGGACATGCGCGCCAGGATCGGGAACTGCAGGGCGTTGATCGACGCCGATTTACCCAGGTTGTTGGCGCCGTAGACCGACAACGGGTGTTCCAAGGGGAACAGGCCGAGGCTGTAGCCGGCGGTGTTGAGCAGTGCGAAGCGGCGGATGCCGTAGCGTTCCTGGCTCATGCGTCAATCTCCTGTTGCTCTTCGCGGATCGCCCGGGCCAGGGCATCCTCTTCGCTTTCCTCGCCGTCGAACGGGGTGAGGTCGAGCGGGTCGTCGGTGCGGTTGAGTTCTTCGGGCGTCTCTTCCACCACCAGCACGGGTACTGGCAGCGGCAGATCGCTGTGCAGGGTGGCGGCCAGGTCGCGGTCCTGCTGGACCGACAGGCAGACGTCGAGGAAGCGGTGCATCGGCGGCAGGAAGCGGTAGATGCCGCCTTCCTCATGGGCAAAGCCGAGCTGGCTCATGCGGCGCATGATCTTTTCTTCCAGCTCGTCGACGGTCTGCACTTCGGCTTGCAGGAACAGGTCGCGGTACTTGTCCAGCAGCGACGGCAGTTCGTCGCGGCCGATGCTGCCACCGTCGAGCACGGCCATCGGGTCGCGGCCCTGGTCGGCGAGGTGCTCGACCAGGATGAAGGTGAACAGCGACAGGCGCTGGGCGGTCTTGTTGACCTGCGCGGCGGCCTGCTCGGGGACGAAGTAGTAGAAGCCGCGGGTATCGCACACCAGCTCGAAGCCCAGGGCCTTGAACAGGGTGCGGTACTGGTCCTGGAAGTTCGACAGCTGGGCGTACAGCTCCGGGTCGCGGCGGCTGACGTGGAAGCCCTTGAACAGTTCGCGGAAGATCGGCGCGAGCTGGGACAGTTCGGAAAGATCAAGATGCATGGGCGGGGCTCGCGGTGGATTCGGTCAGGGTCGCCGGCTTGTTTTCGCGGCTGGAGGTCAGGGCGAAGGAGCGCAGGCTGACCAGGTGTTCGCGGGTGAGGTATTGCTGGCGATCGAGGCGCTCGCGGCTGAAGCGCTTCTCGCGCGACAGGCGCGAGAACCAGTACAGCAGTTCGTCGGTAGCGCCCTCGGGCTCCTGCTCCAGCAGCCAGACCATCAGGTCCGGCAGCGGCAGGGCGTCTTCGCAACGCTCGAGCATTTCCTTGACCGTGCGCGGGGCGCGGGGCAGCGGGCCCTTTTGCGTCTTGTGCGCCTTGGGGAAGCGCGCGGGCTTGGGCTCGAAGCGGGCCAGGGCGTAGACGTAGGCCTCGACCTGGCTGGCGCTGCCGAGGAAGGTGCTCTGCGGGCGGGTGAACATCGGCATGGCCGCCTGCGGCACGGCGTCGATGCCCTTCTTGCGGATCACCGACAGGGCCAGCGCCGCGCCGCGGGTCACGGCGTTGTGCCGGCGCGCCTCTTCACGCAGCGGCAGCAGCAGCTCGCGGGCGTGGCGCAAGGTCAGCTGGGCGCTGGTCTGCATCTCGAGGATGCGCGCGTGGGTGCGCAGCAGCATGTCGTCGTCGACCAGGTGGCCCAGGCGCGCCTGCTCGCCCAAAAGGCGCAGCAGCACGGTCTCGACCTTGCGCACGCCCTGCTCGAAGGCGCCGTCGGCGTTGACCAGCTGGATCATCGGCTCGACGTATTCGTCCCAGGTCGCCAGCACTTCGGCGTAGCGCTGGCGCAGGGGGATCTGGCGGTTGCTGGTCTTGGCCCGCTCGGCCACGGCCACCAGCGCCTGTTCGTCGTTGTCGAGCTTCTTCAGCACATCGCGCACGCGCATGTCGAGCAGACGCAGCTGGCGCGCCAGGTCGTCGCTGTCGCGGTTGTCGAAGGCGTCCTGGATATGCCCGGCCAGGCGCTCCAGGTGGCGCAGGTAGGCTTCGATCTCCAGGCACAGGCCCAGCCGGTGTTCGCGGCGCAGGTAGGCGAGGAAGTCGTGGATCTGCGCGTTGAGCTCGAAGCGGTTCGGGCTCTTGGCCACCGGGACCAGGATGTCCAGGCGAATCCACACGTCGAGCAGCTGGGTGATGTCCTGCGGGGTGCTTTCCACCTGCTGGCGGGCCAGCTGCTGGCGCAGCTCGACCAGGCTCAGGGTGCCCTGGTCGAAGCGCTCGCACAGCGGCTCGATCAAGGCCCAGTGTTCGGCTAGGGCGCGCAGGACGCGCTTGGGTTCGATCATTGGCGGGTCGACTCGTTGCCAAATAAAAGCGGCGATTGTACTGCATCCGGGGGGGAGGATTTCACCCCTTGGTCTGTTATGGGGATAACCCTGATCCGTTTGGGGGATTCACCGGCCATCGCGGGGCAAGTCGGGGCGCCGAACCGCCGCTCCCACGCCCTAATGCAGGCGTGGGAGCGGGCTTGCCCCGCGATGGCCGATATTCTGTTGCGGCGCATCCAGGTCAACGGCGTTAGAATGCCCGACTGTTTCGACTATCCCCGGATACCCGCGCCTTGCTGATCGAGTCCCGCCGCCGCGCCTACCTGTCCGCCATGCAAGTGGTGCACTGGCTGCCGCGCGCCGAACTGCCTTTCGCCGCGCCGTCGCGGCCAGAGCTGCTGTTACCGGTGGCGCCGGTCGAGGACGTCGACTTCGAGGTGCGTCCGGCCGCTCCCGTGCCTGCGCCGAGCGCCACCCCGGCGGCTCCTCAGGCGCGTGCCGAGCGGCCGAAGATCGAGATCCCGCGTCCGGGCAGCGCGCCAAAACCAGCCGCCAAGCCGGTCGAGGCCGAGCAGGAGGCCCCCGCGCCACGCCCGGCGCCGGTACCGCCGCCACGCTTCGCCCTGCAGTTGCTGCGCGCTGGCAGTTGCCTGCTGCTGGTCGAGCTGGCCACCGGCCAGCCGTTCCAGAGTCGCGACCCGTCGTACCTGCTGCTCAAGGACATGCTGCGCGCCGCTGGCCTGCCGGACGCCCCGCAGATCATTGGCGAGCCGGTGCGTTGGCCGCTGCTGATGCGCGGCAATATGGACCAGGGCCCGGACGCCGCCCGGGACTTCGTCCAGGGTTTCATCGCCGCGCGCCTGGAAGAAGCGCCGTGTACCTGTCTGTGGCTGCTCGGCTTGCCGGCCATCCGCTTCGCCGGCCAGGCCGATGCCGAAGCCTACTACCAAGAACTCAAGGTCGACCTGCTCGGCGATGCCTGGGCCTTGCCCGGCCTTGAACTGTTGATGGACGAGCCGCAGCGCAAGGCGGACGTCTGGAAAGCCATGCGCCAGCTGATGGCGCGCTGGAAACGCGTTGAATGAGTGACTCGATCAGTTTCCGCCCGGCGACCGAGGCGGACCTGGATACCCTGCTGAAGATCGAATATGCCGCCTTCAGCCATCCCTGGACCCGCGGCATCTTCCAGGATGCGCTGAAATCCTACGAAGTGTGGCTGATGTTCGACGGCCAGCAGCAGGTCGGCCATGGCGTGATCAATGTGATCATCGACGAGGCGCACCTGCTCAACATCACCGTCAAACCGGAGAACCAGGGCTGTGGCCTGGGTCTGCGCCTGCTCGAACACCTGATGGCCCGGGCCTATCAGCTCAATGGCCGTGAGTGTTTCCTGGAAGTGCGTGCCAGCAACCAGTCGGCCTATCGCTTGTACGAGCGCTATGGCTTCAATGAAGTCGGCCGGCGCCGTGACTACTACCCGATGGCGGGTGGGCGGGAGGATGCCCTGGTGATGGCCTGTACGTTGCTCGAAGACTGACTTCGCACGCTGTCTTGTATTGGGGCCGCTACGCGCCCCATCGCTGGCAAGCCAGCTCCCACAGCGATGGCACTTGGCTTGAAGGCGGCGCGGTCGGTGTGGGAGCCGGCTTGCCGGCGATAGGGCCGCATCGCGGCCCCTTGTGCAAGTAACTCAGATCTCTGGGTGCTGCACTTCGACCGGTTTACGCAGGTCCCGCAGGCTGCGTGTGACCGGCCCGGTATTGCACTTGGCCGCCGCCTGCTCCGGGGTCATCTCGCGGATGGTGCGGTAGAACAGTTCGCAGGTCTGCTTCTTCTGGGTTACCTGCCACTTGCTGGTGCAGGCATCCAGGGTGAGCTTGGCATCGGCCTGCGGGTTGCGCCCCATGCCGGCCTGCCAGCAGGCGGCGGAAAGGTCCTGGCCCATCATCTTCAGGCCTGCGGCGTCGGCCTTGTCCTGATCGCCGTCATAGCTTTTCGGGTCGGCGGCGTACCAGATCGCACTCGGGTGGTTGGCGCCGAGCACGGGCACCTTGGCACTGTTGGCCTCGGGGCTGATGCTCACCAGGCCGAGCACATTCACCTTTGGCCCATACTGTTGCTGGATCCAGGCGCGTACCGGCGCGCCAAACGCAACCATCGGCAAGGCGCCTTTGCCGTCGTGGGTCAGGGCCACTTCCTTGACCATGCGCACCTGGTAGTCGTTGAAGTAGCTGTAGACCCCTTCCAGGTCCTTGCCGGCGCTGGCCGGCGCGGCGATCGGGGCGATGTCGACGATGGTCTGGTAGGCCGGGGTCTGGGTGGCCTCGATACCATTGAAGGTCAGCAGCTCCGCCCAGCGGTCGGTGGTGTTGGACTTCAGGTAGTCCTGGTAGCGGGTCAGCGAATAGTCCGGCGGGAAGTGCAGCAGTTCGATGCTGCGGCGGTTCTCCAGCGCCATGCCCAGGGGCAGGAACAGGTACCAGCTGTAGTCCCAGCCGCCTTTCTGGTTGAGGCGGGTGGCGCCCTGGTAGGCCAGCTCGCCGCTGTCGAGCAGCTTGCGCAAGGGCTCGGTGTAGCTGGCCGGCACGCCGGTGATGCTGGCGTGCAGCTTGTCGTTGTCGCGGTTCACCGTGACCTTGGCGTCGGCGTAGCCGTCGCGCTGCACGCTCTGGGTGAGGTAGTGCTCGACGGTCTTCTCGAGTGTCCAGTCGCGGTAGCAGATCACGTTGCAGTTGTTGGGGTAGGCGAATAGCCGTGTGACCCGCTGGGCATCGCCCAGGTCGATCTGCGCGTCGGCCATGGCCAGGCCGCTGAAGGCGAGGGCGGCCAGGCCCGATACAGCAATCTTGTGCATGCTTAACTCCTTGTCAGTGGCCGCCAGGACGGCGGACCGCCCATGGTGGATGAAGAGGTGGGGGAATGAAAAGCGCCAGGATATGGCTATTGGTTAGCGCGCTGATCGGGCTGGGTGCGGTGCAGGCCGATGAACGCGATGTGTGGATGTTCGCCCAGTGGGCCGGGGATCACGAGAACCGACGGTTTCGTGAAATGCTGGTGGAGGCCCGGCTGTATGGCGTGGTGCCGATTCATCAGTTGCTGCGCTCGGCCTCCGACTGGCGCCTGTGCAAGGCTTCACCCTTCGCGGTGCCGCCGGCGAGTCACTGGCCGGCGGTGCGTTCGACCCTGGCCTTGATTCAGACCCTGGATCGCCAAGGCATCCTGAATCAGTTCGAAGTGGTGTCGGCCTACCGCGATCCCCGGCTCAATGCCTGTGCCGGCGGCGCACCGAGCAGCGCGCACATGCGCGCTTTCGCCGTCGACCTGCTGCTGCCGCGCTGGGCCGACCCTAACCCGCTGTGCCGCTTCTGGCAGCAGCACGGCCAGGCCTGGAACATGGGGCTTGGCCGTTACCCCTCGGGGCGTATCCATATCGACACGGCCGGCTATCGCACCTGGGGCGGGGACGGCGGGGCCGGTTCGTCGTTCTGCAGCAAGCCCAGGTGAGCCAGGCAGGCCCGGCACTCGTCGCCGACCCACTGCGCGAAGCGCTGGCGCTTGCTGCCAACGTCCAGCGGCTGCGGGCTGAGCAGGTGGTAGCCGGAGCCATCGCGCAGGAAGCCGAAGGGTGCCTGTAGCTGGCCATTGTCCAGTTCGTCGCGGACCATCAGCGCCGAGGCGATGGCCAGCCCCATGCCCGCGCTGGCGGCCTGGATCGACAAGTAGAAGTGCTCGAACTCGCTGCGCGCCGTGTGTCGGATGCCTTGGCCGCTAAGGCGCAGCCAGGTCGCCCAGGCATCGGGGCGGGTGGCGCTGTGCAGCAGGCGTTGGCCCTCCAGGTGCGGTGTGGCGACCGGGCCGATCCATTCATCGCAGATCTTCAGGCTGTGCAACTGGCGATCCCAATGGAAGTCATCGCGGCGCAGGGCCAGGTCGATGCCGCCACGGGCGAAGTCCACCGGCCCGCCGGCCGCCACCAGGTGCAACTGCAGGTCGGGATGTGCGGCGTGAAAGCGCGGCAGGCGCGGGATCAGCCAGCGCATGGCGATGGTCGGCTCGCAGGAGACCACCAGTACGTTGTCTTCAGGCTGCTGTTGCAGGCGCTGCACGGCGCCCTCCAATTGCTCGAAGATCGACTGGGTGGTGCTGCGCAGCTCGCGACCGGCGGGGGTGAGAAAGATCGCCCGGTTGCGCCGTTCGAACAGTGCCACGCCGAGGCTTTCCTCGAGCAGGCGCACCTGGCGGCTGACGGCGCCGTGGGTGACGTGCAGGTGCTCGGCGGCGCGCACGAAGCTTTCAGTGCGGGCGGCGATGTCGAAGTAGCGAAAGGCGGTGAGGGGAGGCAGTTTCATGTGCTGGCCTGTTCCGGCTTTATCGCGGGGAAAGCCCGCTCCCACGCATGCTCAGGCTGTGCTCGTGGGAGCGGGCTTGCCCCGCGATAGGCCAGTCGATTCAATGCGGATAGGTGAGTAAAACTAGCAGATTAGTCAGACTATAAATCGATTTTTACCCGTTCAAGGCAACAGGATAATCCCATCTTCCGTGAATTTTCATCGAGGATCCCTGTTCGTGAACGAACTCATCGCCGTAGCCCTGTTCACCCTCCTGGCCGTCATCAGTCCCGGCGCCGACTTCGCCATGGTCACCCGCAGCAGTTATGCACAAGGTCACAAGGCTGGCCTCGCTGCCGCGGCAGGCATCGCCCTGGGCGTGCAAGTGCATGTGCTGTACACCGTGCTTGGCATCGCCGTGATCATCAGCCAGAGCCCGACCCTATTCCTGGCCATGAAGGTAGTGGGGGCGGGCTACCTGGTGTACCTGGGCTACAAGTCGCTGACCAACACCACGCGCATCAGCCTCGACGGCCTGGCGCAAGGCGCGTCCAGCGTGGCGAGCGCGTTGCGCACGGGTTTTCTGACCAACGCGCTGAACCCCAAGACCATGCTCTTCGTGGTCAGCGCCTACACCCAGGTGGTGCAGCCTGGCAGCCCGCTGGCGCTGGACTTCGCCTACGGCGCGTTCATGTCGTTCGCCCACTGGGTGTGGTTCAGCCTGGTGGCAGTGTTCTTCTCCAGCAGCGGGCTGCGCCGGGCGATGATCGAGCGGCAAGTGGTGGTCGACCGGGTCATCGGCGTGGCGTTGATCGGCCTGGGGCTGGCCGTGGTGGTGGCAGGAGTGAAGTAGCTTTTTCGCGGGCAAAGAAAAAGGGCTTATCTTTCGATAAGCCCTTTTAAAAGGTGGTGGCTACACAGGGACTTGAACCCCGGACCCCAGCATTATGAATGCTATGCTCTAACCAACTGAGCTATGTAGCCAACTTGGCGCGCATTATTAGCTCGAATCGCGATCCTGTCAACAACGTTTTCAAAAAAAATTGCCAACCTTTCAAAAACTTAGCCGGGAAGGGCGCCTCAGCGCACGATCAGCCAGTGGCCGAGCAGGTTGTGCAAGCGCAGTTGCTGGTCGGCGGCCAGGCGCTCGAGGCTCTGCGCCGGGTGATCGAGGTCGAAATCGCCGCTGACCCGCTGGTAGGCCGCCTGCTCGTTCATCATCCAGACACGCTGGCCACGGTAATCGGCCAGGCGTTCCAATACCTCGCTCAATGGCAGGTTCCTGGCCTTCAACTGGCCGTTGCGCCAGGCATCGGCCAATTTGGCGTCGATCTTCTCGACCGGATTGATGCGGCTTGCGCTGAACGTCACCCGCTCGCCGGCATTGACCAGGCGCTGGTCGCCCCCCTGCAACACCGCAGCCTTGCCGCCGAACACCACCAGTTCGTCGTAGTCGGCATGGCGAGCGATCTGCAGGCGGGTACCGAACACCTGGATGCGGGTGTCATCGACCTGCACCTCCATGGCCCGGCCATCGAGCATCACCTCCAGGTAGACCTGCCCTTGCACCAGATGCAACTGGCGGGTGCGCCCGCGCAGGTCGACATTCATCGCGCTGGCGCTGTCCAGGTGCAGGGTCGAGCCATCGGCCAGGCGCACGCTGCGACGCTCACCGCTGTCGGTGTGCAGTTCGCTGCCCAGGCGCTGCATCACCGGCCAGTAGAGCCAGGCCAGTGCGCCCACCAGTATTAGAAACAGTAGCGCCAAGCACAGTCCGGCGCGGCTGCGACGGACCTTGGCGATGCGTGGTCGCGGGCGCGCCGCAGGAACCTGCAATTGCTGCCAGTAGGCTTCGAGCTGGGCATAGGCCCTTGCGTTGAGCGGGTCCTGGCACCAGTTGGCGAACGCCTGGCGCAGGGCCTCGTCGCAGCCGGGTTGGCGCAGGCGCGAGAACCAGTCCAGGGCTTCCTGCTCGGGGTCCGGCGTGGGCTGCAAGGCGGGCATCGGGCTCATGGGATCGGTCTGCTCGCAGGGGAGGGCGGTTTCGCCCAGCGTTCACAAGGGAAAGGAGAAAGGATGCTAAATATATTGAGAATTATTTACAAGTACGTGTCGGATGGAAGGCTTGCGCAAATAAAAAGGTAGCTTCGTATCTATTTGTTTCACGATAATCGGATCCCAACCCGCGGACGGACATCCAGCCCATGGCCATCAGCAGTACCACGACTTCCAGCGCCAGCAGCCCGGCAAACCAGGCCACCCCACTGGTGATGCGCATCATCGGTTTCTGCGCCCTGGCGCACCTGATCAACGATCTGATCCAGGCGGTGCTGCCGGCGATCTACCCGATGCTCAAGGCCAACTACGACCTGAGCTTCGCCCAGATCGGCCTGATCACCCTGACCTTCCAGATCACTGCGTCGCTGTTGCAGCCATGGGTGGGCTTTTTCACCGACAAGCGGCCCACGCCGAACCTGTTGCCGCTGGGCACCCTGTGCACCTTGGTGGGTATCGTGATGCTGGCCTTCGTCGGCAGCTTCCCGATGATCCTGCTGGCCTCGGCGCTGGTGGGCATCGGCTCTTCGACCTTCCACCCCGAGACCTCGCGCATCGCTCGGCTGGCCTCGGGTGGGCGCTTCGGCCTGGCCCAGTCGAGCTTCCAGGTCGGCGGTAACGCCGGCTCCGCCCTTGGCCCGCTGCTGGCGGCGGCGATAGTCATTCCCTTCGGCCAGACCCACGTGGCCTGGTTCGGCGTGGCCGGGCTGTTCTTCTTTGCCGTGACCCTGATGCTGCGCCGCTGGTACAAGGAGCACCTGAACCAGGCCAAGGCGCGCAAGGCGGTGCAGGCCACCCATGGCATCTCGCGCCAGCGGGTGATGATGGCCTTGGTGGTGCTGGGCCTGCTGGTGTTTTCCAAGTACTTCTACATGGCCAGCTTCACCAGCTACTTCACCTTCTACCTGATCGAGAAGTTCCAGCTGTCGGTGGCCAGTTCGCAGCTGCACCTGTTCCTGTTCCTTGGCGCGGTGGCGGCGGGCACCTTCTTCGGCGGGCCGATCGGTGATCGCATCGGGCGCAAGGCGGTGATCTGGTTCTCGATCCTCGGGGTGGCGCCGTTCACCCTGGCGCTGCCCTATGCCGACCTGTTCTGGACCACCGTGCTCAGCGTGGTGATCGGCTTCGTCCTGGCGTCGGCGTTCTCGGCGATCGTGGTGTATGCCCAGGAACTGGTGCCGGGCAATGTCGGGATGATCGCCGGGATCTTCTTCGGGCTGATGTTCGGGTTTGGCGGGATCGGCGCGGCGCTGTTGGGGTATGTGGCCGATCTGCGTGGGATCGAGTACGTGTATGGGGTTTGCTCGTTCCTGCCGTTGTTTGGGTTGCTGGCGGTGTTTTTGCCGTCTACTGGCAAGCGCTGAGGCAACAGGTGCCGCGCTGCAGGCAGCGCGGCCTCTATGAGGGATACCCTGACTTAGGCACTTCGAACCAATGGACTTTTCATAATATCAGCTGCTTGCGCGTACTCTCCCGTTATTACCTGATGCTGACCAAGAAGTGTTGCGATTGTCAGCTGCCCGGCCTGCTCGCATTAGCTGATGCATACGGGCTGCTGAGTTCGGCACAGGTGGAGGAGAGGTGTTTAATTGTTGTGATGACGATCTTGATCTCGGAAGGATGCGTCGAACTATGCTTCTGACCTGAGAGCGAAGCATTGCCGAAAATGCTTGTCTTGGAGATGACGCGCGGTGAGTATTCTCGCCGACGGTATCGGCAACTCTGTTGCTTTCCAAGGGTATTGGAGGGCTGGCATGTGCTGGTTGGGCTGTTCTCAAGGGGTCGTGGTTACGCGCCAGAGGCTGGTTGTCTTGAGGTTGTGCTGGAAACGCCTGCTGTGCAGGAGCTGGCAGCAACTCCCGAGCTGTCCTAGGCTGGTTGTCCTGTTCAAACGCATCCCAAGAACTGTAGATACGCATGACCTTTAAAACTCTCGCGTGAACTTCAGCTTCACCAGTTGGATCCTGGTAATTTATGGGGTCTCCTTTGCAATATCCGTAGCTATTGGCTCCTCCCTTACCAAATGGCGAATGGTTATCAGGGCTCAGGAAAATACTCAAGGCTGGGTTATAGGCACGGTAACCATTGCCGAGTAAATAAAATCCTGAACAGTCTCGTGCCTGAGCATTGAATCCTAGTGTTGATGTCAACCGATTGATGGTCAGGTTATAGCCGAAAGGAGTATAAATGAACGCAGTCGATTTTTGCTTTGAACTGTGCTGCAAAATTGATCCATGAGCATCAGTTGTCAGCAGCGCAGTAGTAAAGCTACTTGTGACTTTAGGTTTCATTCGATTCCCTTTTGATATAGAGCAGCTGTTACATGACTTTGCGCTCCAAGGGCATCACCAGCAACTGGTAAAAATTACAGGTTTGTCGTCGTGATTCGCTCTTCGACTCGATTGACGATCCCACCTCCCCTGGCCTAGAGTGCCGCCTCCTCTCTACCTGCGTAGCCGATGCAATGCGCCGTACCCGTAGCCTCAGCCCACATCGCCAGCCTGTCGTCCCGACAGCGCGCCGCGCGTGGCCGAGCGACACGGTGCTCAAGCGTCGACGCAGCGTCTTGTTCGCCTTCACCTTCTCGCCACACCTTGCCCTGAACTGATCCGCGCCCCCGCATCCCGCGCCTTTGCGGTGTGATCGCGGGCGCCTGCGTTCGAACATCTTTCAGCGGATTTTCCAGTCGGCCAGGGCCAGAGCCCCTGTGCGCCGGCTTGCAAGGAGTGGTACATGAACATGCGTTTGCTGGCGGGCCTGTTGTTCGCCGTGTCGGTGGTCGGTTTCAGCCTTGGGGCGAGCCTGCCGCTGGTGTCGTTGCGCCTGCACGAAGCGGGGGCAGGGACGCTGGAGATCGGCATCATCTCGGCGATCCCGGCGGCGGGCATGATGCTCTCGGCGTTCATGGTCGACGCCTGCTGCCGGCACCTGACCCGGCGAGTCATCTACCTGCTCAGCTTCAGCCTGTGCACCGTGAGCATCGCCCTGCTGGAGTGGGCCTTCGATTCGATGCTGTGGCTGGCGCTGCTGCGCCTGGGGCTGGGCATCGGCATGGGCATCGCGATCATTCTCGGCGAGTCGTGGGTCAACGAGCTGTGCCCGGAACACAACCGCGGCAAGATCATGGCGCTGTATGCCACCAGCTTCACCGGCTTCCAGGTGCTCGGCCCGGCGTTGCTGGCGCTGCTGGGCGCCAACAGCCCCTGGCTGACCGGCGTGGTCACCCTCTGTTATGGCCTGGCCTTGCTGTGCATCCTGTTCACCGTGCCCAACGACCACGTCGAGCATGAGGAGGGCGAGAAGAGCTTCGGTCTGGCCGGCTTCTTCCGCGTGGCCCCGGCGCTGTGCGTGGCGGTGCTGTTCTTCTCGTTCTTCGATGCCGTGGTGCTGTCGCTGCTGCCGGTATACGCCACCAGCCATGGTTTCGCCGTGGGTGTGGCGGCGCTGATGGTGACGGTGGTGTTCGCCGGCGACATGCTCTTCCAGCTGCCGCTGGGCTGGCTCGCCGACCGGGTCGAGCGCACCGGGCTGCACCTGGTGTGCGGGCTGGTGGCGATGAGTATCGGCATCGCCTTGCCGTGGCTGCTGCAGATGACCTGGCTGCTGTGGCCGCTGCTGGTGGTGCTCGGGGCGGTGGCGGGCGGCATCTATACGCTGGCGCTGGTGCTGATCGGGCAGCGTTTCAGGGGCCAGGACCTGGTGACCGCCAATGCCAGTGTCGGCCTGCTGTGGGGCGTCGGCAGCCTGGTCGGGCCGCTGGTCAGCGGCGCGGCGATGGACGTGGCGCCCCATGGCCTGCCCATGGCGCTGGCGCTGATGGCGGGGCTGTTCGTGTGCTTCGCCCGCCAGGCCTATCGCCGGGCGGGCAAGCTTCAGGCGGTGGCGGACTGACCCCCAGCCATCGCGGGGCAGGTTAGAACGTTCCGCGCAAGGTCACCGACACATTGCGCGGATCGCCCCAGTAGTAGCCGGTCGGCGTCGGCGCCACCTGGCGGTAGTACTTCTTGTCGAACAGGTTGTTGGCGTTCAACTGCAACGAATAGTTGTCGTTGAAGCGGTAGTTCACCATCGCGTTGTACACCGCATACCCCGACTGCGAGGCTTCGGCGCTGCCACTGCGGTTGTAGATGGCGCTCTGCGCCTGCACGCCGCCGCCCACGGTCCAGGCCTGCAGCTCGCCCGGCAGGCGGTAGCTGGTGAACAGGCGCAGCATGCGCTTGGGGTCGGTGGTGCGGATCGGGTTGCCGTTGTTGCCGGTGGTGTCCTTGAGGTATTCGGTGGTGTTGTAGGTGTAGCCGCCGGTCACGTTCCAGCCCGGCAGCACTTCACCGGAAATCTCCAGCTCGAAGCCCTGGCTGCGGTTCTTGCCCGCGGCGACCTTGCAATAGCCACTGGTGTAGTTGGGCAGGCACGGGTTCGGGCCGCTGAGGTCGTCCAGCGCGTTGCCGACCTGGTAGATGCGGAAGAACGCCAGCGAGGTGTTCAGCCGGCCCTCGTAGAACTCACCTTTGATCCCCGTCTCATACGCCTCGCCGGTCACAGGTTCCAGCACGGAGCCTGCAGCGTCGGTGTTGGTCTGCGGGTTGAAGATCTCGGTATAGCTGGCGTAGGTGCTGAAGTTCTCGTTGAGGTCGTAGATCAGCGCGGCGTACGGCACGATCTCGTTGTCGACGCTGAACTTGCCGTTGGCCTTGGTGTTGTTCTCCTGCTCGTAGTCGTACCAGTTGGCGCGGGCGCCGATGATCGCGGTGAGTGGGTCGGCCAGGGAGATGCGCCAGGTGGCGTAGGCGCCTTCCTGGGTGGTGCGGGTGCGCACCGGGTGGGCGGTGATGTCGATGTTCGGGTTGGCCAGGCTGGTCTTCGGGTCCCAGGTGCGAATGTCGAACACACCCGACTGCACATTGTTGGTGGCCGAGGCGTAGGAGTCGTTGCGGATGCGCTCGACGCCCAGCATCAGCTCGTGGGTGCGGCCAAGCAAATCGAACGGGCCGTTGAGGGTCGCGCTGAGGTTGTTCTGCAGGCTCTCGCCGCCATCGCCTTCGGTCACCTGGTAGCTCATCAGGTAAGGGTTGCGGGTCGGGTTGGCGGTGCCGGTGGCACGGCTGAAGAAGGTCTGCTTGAAGCCGTTGTCGTCCAGCTCGAAGTGGGTGCGCTGAGCCATCAGCTTGAGCGTCCAGTCGTTGTCGAAACGGTGCTCGAGCTCGGCGAAGGTCTGCAGGTTGCTGCGGTTCCAGCGGTTCCAGTCGGCACCCAGGTAGGTGCTGCGGCCGAACGGCAATGGCGAGCCGTCGTAGTCGGCCGGCAGGTTGCCCCAGGCCCCGGTGGCGTCGAGCTGGGTCCACTCAAGGCCAGTGGTCAGGGTGGTGCTGTCGTCGAGATCGAAGGCCATCACCCCGTACAGCACGTCCTTGCGCTCCTGGCGCGACTGCTGGAAGTGGTCCTTCTCGTCGTGCACCGCGATCACCCGGCCACGCACGTTGCCAGTCTCGGTCAACGGCCCGGAGAGGTCGGCGACGTAGCGCTGGGCGTCCCAGGTGCCGAGGGTGACGCTGCCTTCGCCCTGGAATTCATAGGTAGGGCGCTTGCGCACCAGGTTGACGGTGCCCGAGGGGTTGCCGGCGCCGCGCAGCATGCCAGTGGCCCCGCGCAGGATCTCGGCGCGATCGAGGATCGCCGAATCGCTCTGGATGAACGAACCACCGCCGCTGCTCTGCACCACGGTGGCACCGTCGTACTGGATGGCGTCGATCTGGTAGCCGCGCGAGTAGTACTGCACCCGCTCGCTGTCGGTGAGGTTGACCACCACGCCGGGCGTCTGCTCGAGCAGGTTGGTGAGGTTGGTGATGTTCTGGTCGTCGATCCGCTGGCGGGTGACCACGGTCACCGATTGCGGGGTGTGGCGGATGCTTTGCGGGGTCTTGCCGATGGTCACCGCCCCGGTGGTGTAGGAGCCGCTGTGCTCGGTGGTCTCGCCCAAGCGGTTGCTGGAGATGCTGGTGGCGCCCAGTTGCAGGGCATCGCCCACATCCAGGGCGGGTATCAGCAGGAAGCTTTTGTCGCTTTCCTGCTGGACCTGCACATCGCTGCCCTGCAGCAGGATCTGCAACGCCTGCGCACTGTCATGCCGGCCCTGCACGCCTTGGGTGGTTTTGCCCTGCAGGCTGCCGGCGTCGAACGACAGGTTGAGCCCGCCCTGGCGCGCCAGTTGGTCCAGTGCGGCGGCCAGCGGGCCAGCCGGGATGTTCCAGTCGCGCTGCTGGCTCTGGCTGGCGGGCGCGGCGAGGGCGGCTGTCGGCAGTACGCCTGCGCAGGCCATGCCCAGGCCAAGGGCGGCAGCGTGGATGGCATGGCGCAGGGTGGCGTTGCGAGGGGCACACGGGCGAATCATGAAGCGCTCCTGAAGGTTGTCAGACCACTGTTCGGGCTTGTTTTCCTTCAGGCCGGACGAGAATGAGATTCCACCTCATTTATTTTCATCAATTGTTCAGGCGGCGCCGATGCTCACCCAGAAGCGCGTGCGGTAGTCGACGCGCACCGGCAGGCTACGGGCGACCAGCAGCAGGACCTGGTCGGTGTCGGCCAGCTGGTAGGTGCCGGAAACCTGCAGCCCGGCCACCTCCGGCGCGCAGCGCAGCACGCCGGGGCGGTAGCGCGACAGTTCGTCAATGAACTCGCCCAGGGGCATCTGCTGCACGCTGAGCACGCCGTCGGTCCAGCCCCAGGGGTCGCCATGCAGGCTCGCGGGCTGGTAGTCGCCCTGGGCGAACACCTGCAGCACCTCGCCAGGCTTGACCGAATGGGCAGCGGTGGAAGCGGGGAACAACGTCACCTCGCCGCGGCGCACGGCCAGCAGCAGGCCCTGGGCGTTCTCCCGCAACAGTAGCTGGCCACCTTCGGTGCTCAGCGCGCCGACGGGGGTGTCGATGCTGAACGGGCGGTTGTCGTTGACGTTGCTGTCCAGGCTGATTTCGCCACGCAGCAGGGTCAGCCGGCGTTGGTCGGCGCTGTAGCGCAAGTCGATGGCGCTGGCGGTGTTCAGGTGGATCAGGCTGCCGTCGCTGCCCAGCAGTTCACGGCGCTCGCCGGTGGCGGTGCGGCTGTCGGCCATCAGGGCGGTCAGGCCAAGGGGTTCGCGTGCGGCCCAGCCGGCGGCGCCGCCGAGCGCCAATACTGAAAGCAGCTTGAGGTGGTCGCGCCGGCTCATGCGCTGGCGCTCGGTGCCGGCCAGGGTCTGCCGGCTCAACTCGGCGGGCAGGCTGGCCAGTTCGTCACCGAGGCTGCTGACCCGCTGCCACGCCTGGGCATGCTGCGAGTGGCTGGCCAGCCAGCGCTGGAACTGCTGTTCGGTGCGTGGGCCGGGGCTGTCGTAGCGCAGTTTGACCAGCCATTCGATGGCCTGGTCGACCTGGGCTTGGGTCGGTGTCTGGTCAGGTGTCGGCATAGCGCATCCGGTAGCAGGCACCCAGGGCCTTGGCCAGGTCGCGTTCCACGGTGGCCCGGGAAACGTCCAGGCGCTGGGCGATCTGCGCCAGGCTGAGGCCGTCGAGCTGGGCCAGCAGGAAGGCCTGGCGAGCGCGGGGCTTGAGGCGTTGCAGGGCGAGGTCGAGGCGTTCGAGGGTATCGAGGATGACCAGGCGCTGTTCCTCGCTGGGCGCATGCTGTTCGGGCAGGCTGGCCAGGCTTTCGAGGTAGGCTTTTTCCAGGGCGCGACGGCGGAACTGGTCGATCATCAGGCCGCGGGCGATGCTGCTCAGGTAGGCCCGTGGCTCCTTCAGAGGCGAGGCCTGGCGCGCCTTGAGCAGGCGCACGAAAGTGTCCTGGGCGAGGTCGGCGGCGTTCTCCCGGCAACCTACCCGGGCGCCGAGCCAGGACCGCAGCCAGTGGTGATGGGCCTGATAGAGCAGATCGACCTGGGCCGGTTTGAGCGTGTCTTCGATCTGCATCGTCTGGAGAGCCTGCCCGGATAATGTGATTGTTAATGGTTCTCAATTCTATGCGCGGCGTTACTGGCGGATCAATGGTATGCCAGCGATTAGATGCGCAAGATTGAGCGTTTCACCGATGAACGGTTGGGCTAGTCTGGGAGACTGTGCCCATACGAACCCCACCGATGATCCTTGCAGATCTTTCCCCGCAGGCCTTCGACGATGCCGCTGCCTGGCTGGCCGGGCAGGATGCGGACTGGGCGCGGCATATTGCCGCCGTCGGGCCCTGCCTGCATCGGGCCACGCCTGGTCGCGAGCCCTACGAGGCGCTGGTGCGGGCCATTGCCTACCAGCAGTTGCATGCGCGGGCGGCCGAGGCAATCCTCGGGCGGTTGCTGGCGCTGTTTGCGCAGGCCGACTTCCCCTCGCCTGCGCAGTTGCTGGCGGTACCCCCGGAGGTGATGCGCGGTTGTGGTTTTTCCGCGAGCAAGACGGCTACGTTGCACGGCATCGCCCAGGCCAGCCTGGAGGGCATCGTGCCTTGCCGCGCCGAAGCCCTGGCGCTGGATGACCAGGTGCTGATCGAACGCCTGGTGGCGCTGCGCGGAGTCGGGCGTTGGACGGTGGAGATGCTGTTGATCTATAGCCTGGAGCGTTCGGATATCCTGCCAGTGGACGACTTCGGCGTGCGCGAGGGGTATCGGCGCATGAAGGGCCTGGAAAAGGCGCCGACGCCCGCGCAGATGCGGGTTTTGGGCGGGGCGTGGAGCCCGTATCGCACCGTGGCGGCCTGGTACCTGTGGAGGGCTTGACCCGTAATAGGGCCATTGAAGATAACGCAAGATTCGGAGTGTTCGTTTTCGGCCAAGCCGCCAAGCTCAGCGCATCGAACCAAGGAGAGGCGCCATGACCCCCGCCCCGACCACCTACACCACCGACGCTGAACGCTGGCATGCCGTGCAGTCCCGCGACACCGCCGCCACCGGCCACTTCGTCTACGCCGTGCGCACCACCGGCGTCTACTGCCAGCCCGCCTGCAAGTCGCGGCTGGCCAAGCGCGAGAATGTCGAGTTCTTTGCCGACCCCGGCCAGGCCGAGGCAGCGGGCTACCGCGCCTGCAAACGCTGCAAGGCCGGGCAGGGTAGCCGGCGCACCGAGCTGGTGGCCCGCGCCTGCCGCCTGATCGAGGCCGGCGAGACGGCGCCTAATCTCGATCGGCTCGGCAGCGAACTCAATGTCAGCCCCTTCCACCTGCACCGGTTGTTCAAGGCCGAGACCGGCCTTACACCCAAGGCCTATGCCTCGGCGTTTCGCGCACGGCGCCTGCGCGAGCGCCTGGATGCCTCCGACAGCGTCACCGAGGCCATCTACGACGCTGGCTACAACTCCAACAGCCGTTTCTACGAGAGCGCCGCCGAGCGCTTGGGCATGCGCCCGCGGGAGTACCGTGCCGGCGGTCAGGGTGCCACCATCCATTTTGCCGTGGCCCAGTGCTCGCTGGGGGCGATCCTGGTGGCTCAGAGCGAGCGGGGCATCTGCGCGATCCTGCTCGGTGACGAGCCCGAACCCTTGCTCAAGGACCTGCAGGACAAGTTCCCCAAGGCCCAGCTGATCGGCGGCGATGACGCCTTCGAACGGCTGGTGGCGGAGGTGATCGGCTTTGTCGAGGCGCCGGCGCTGGGCCTGGCGTTGCCCCTGGATGTGCAGGGCACGGCGTTCCAGGAGCGGGTCTGGCAGGCGCTGCGCGAGGTACCGCCCGGCACCACGGTCAGCTACACCGACATCGCCGAACGCATCGGCGCGCCCAAGGCCGTGCGCGCGGTGGCTCAGGCCTGCGCGGCCAACGCGATCGCCGTGGCCATTCCCTGCCACCGGGTGGTGCGCCGTGACGGCGACCTCAGTGGTTACCGCTGGGGCATCGAACGCAAACGTCAGTTGCTGGACCGAGAGACGGCACTCTCCTGAGCCTCCAGACCGCGTAGAATTCACGCCCTGTCGAGTTGTGTAGAGGAACATTCGATGAGGCGCGTCAGCCTTGACCGATTCTATGCGGGGATTTTCGCCCTGCTGTTGTGCCTGGCCGTCCCGGCCTGGGCTGCCCCGGCCACGCCGGTATCGCGCCTGGCCGTGGCCGAGCAGCAGGTGCTGGACGAGAACGCCAGCCTGGAGGAGTTGAGCGAGCGGCTCGACCAGATCCGCCAGGGCGTCACCAGCAACGCCAACGACGACCTGCTTGCGCAGTTGCGCCAGTCGGCCCTGCAGGTGCAACGCCAGGCCGATGTGCTGGCCACCCAGCGCACCGCCGACGTGCAGCGCCTGGACGACCAGCTCAACGTGCTCGGCCCGCCCATGGCGGAAGAGGCCGAGAGCCTGACGCGACAGCGCAAGCAGCTCAACGACGAGAAGAACAAGGTGGTCGCCGAGCAGAAGGACGCCACCACGTTGACCCAGTCGGCCCGTGACCTGTCGACGCAGATCGTCAACCTGCGCCGCAGCCTGTTCAACTCGCAGATCACCAGCCGCGCCGCCAGCCCGTTGAGCCCGGCGTTCTGGTCGAGCTTGATCCGCCCTACCGACGATGATGTGGCGCGTCTGCGCGACCTGCGTGGCGAGGTGTCGGACGCCATGGCCAGCGCCTTCAGCGCCGAGCACCGCTGGTTGTTCATCACCGCGCTGGTGGCGGCGGTGCTGGTCTGGACCTTGGTACGGCGGCTGCTCGAGCGCCTGCTGGCCGATGCGATGATCCGCTGGCTGCCCGAAGGCCGCCTGCGCCGCAGCGCCCTGGCGCTGAGCGTCAGCCTGGCCACGCTGGGCACCATCTCAGGCTCCGTGTCGCTGCTGCGTTGGGGGCTGGAGAGCAGCGCCGAACTGGGTAGCGACGTCGCCAGTCTGACCAACCATATCCTTGCGCTGGTGATCTTCAGTGCCTTCATCTCTGGCCTGGGGCGCGCCATGCTGATGCTGCAGCGTCCGTCCTGGCGCCTCCCGCCGATCGCCGACGAAGTGGCCAGTGCCCTGGGCTGGTTCCCCAAGGTCCTGGCCCTGGCGCTGATGGTGCTGCTGACCCAGGAGCGCATCAACAGCGTGATCGGCACCAGCCTGGCGCTGACCCTGGCTACCAACGGCGTGACCGCGCTGGTGGTGTCGCTGCTGTTCGTCGTGGCGCTGCTGCGCTATCGCCGCGCCCACCGCCTGCACGACCTGGAGCGTCCCAAGGGCCTGGCCGGGCTGATCCCGTTCGTGATCGTGGTGTGGGTGGCGGCTGTCCTGCTGACCCTGCTCGCCGGCTACCTGACGCTTGCCTACTTCCTCACCGCCAAGCTGCTGTGGGTCAGTGTGGTGGTGGTCTGTGCCTACCTGCTGGTAACCGTGTTCGGCGACCTGTGCGAAACCCTGCTGTCACCGCGCCAGCCTGGTGGTCTGGCGCTGGCCTCGGCGCTGGGCCTGCAGCAACGCCACCAGGCCCAGGCCAGCACGGTGCTGGCGGGCATCGGCCGCACACTGCTGCTGTTCGCCGCCGCGTTGCTGATATTCATGCCATCGGGCACCAGCCCCGGCGAGCTGCTGCTGAGCCTGGCGGACTGGGACGGCACCGGTGGCAAGGTGCTGGGCAACCTGAACATCGTGCCCCAGGACATCTTCCTGGCCGTGGCGATCTTCCTCGGTGGCTGGTTCGCCATCCGCGTGGTCAAGCGCTGGCTGAGCGAGCGCCTGCTGCCGGAAACCGACATGGACGCCGGCATGCGCGCCTCGCTGGTGACCCTGGTCGGCTACCTGGGCTTCCTGTTCCTGGCCATGCTGGTGATGTCGACCTTGCACATCAACCTGACCAGCCTGACCTGGGTGGTCAGTGCGCTGTCGGTGGGTATCGGTTTCGGCCTGCAGCAGATCGTGCAGAACTTCATTTCCGGCCTGATCCTGCTCACCGAGCGCCCGGTGAAGGTGGGCGACTGGGTGAGCCTGGCCGGTGTCGAGGGTGATATTCGCCGGATCAACGTGCGCGCCACCGAGATCCAGATGTCCGACCGCTCGACGGTGATCGTGCCCAACTCGCAGTTCATCTCGCAGAACGTGCGCAACGTGACCATGGCCAATGCCCTGGGCGTAGTGGGCATCACCCTGACGCTGCCGCTGGAGACCGATCCTGCGAAAGTGCGCGAAGTGCTGTTGGCGGCATACAAGGAGCACGAATCGATCCTCGATGCACCGGCCACCTCGGTGACCTTCAAGGACCTGACCAGCAGTGGCATGGTCATCGGGGTAAGCGGCTATGTCGCTTCGCCTCGACAGGTATCGGGCACGCGCAGCGACCTGCTGTTCACCATTCTCGGGCGCCTGCGTGAAGAGGGCATCGCCCTGTCGTCGCCGGCGAGCATGGTGCTGGTGCAGGAGAACGGGCGCCAGGCCGACGAACCGGCGTGAAGCCATCGCGGGGCCAGTCGTATCGGCGCACCGATGCGACTGGCCCCGCGATGCGCTCGGAGTCTGTCAGCCGCAAGTGCAGCGGTTCAACGCGTGCTCCGCCAACGCCCGCCCCATCTGCACGTTGTGCGCGGCGTTCACCAGCATCCCCAGCCCGGGTTCTCCGGCCAAGGCGCAGCAGTATTCGTCGAGGGTGTCTTCGATACCGCGCATCAGCTGGATGGCATGAAGCAGCGCTTCGGTGGTGGGCATATCGTCGTTGATGGTGAAGAAGGGGCGGTTGAGCGGTTTGGCAGGGGGTGGATCAGGAACGATCTTTTTCATGGGAAGCACTCATTTCGATTGAAAGGTGCCGCCTCCAGATCCCTCTCACAGGATGAGGGTGGCAGCCGTACGCGGGGTGAGAGACCGGTCGAAATGAGCAAATGCCGGCCAGGCCTGGGCCTGCCCGCGCACAGCCGCCATGGCAGCGCTGCGTGCTTCATTTCGACGGTAGCAGGCTCTCACACCTGATCGTCAGAACGACGACCTGGGGAAGTTAGTCCTGCTGATGGTCCTCGACAATTCAGACGCGTCGGCAGCGTGCGTAGGATAGTTCCCAAGTCCGCTCGGGCTGAAGCAACTGGTTTCAATCTCGGAATGTTCTGACGTGCATGCCAAAGGGAACAAGGTCAATCTAAGCGTGACATGAGCAGTCTAGGTGTAACGCAAATTGATATCTGGCTATACAATTGCGTTACGCAAGAGTAGTCTTTGTCTGGTCGATATCCTTCGTCGATTCAGTGCCCCGTGGGATGGGCTGGGAGTCACCAATGAGCGATTTACACATCAAGGATCGGAGCAAGGCCGTACCGCTGAACATGCGGGTGGCCGAGCATCGCAGAGACCTCATCGATGCCGCCGTGGAGATTGTGGGCGGTGACCGCACCAGCTTCGTTCTCGATGCGGCTTGCCGACGCGCTGAGGAAGTACTGATGGAGCGCCGGTTGTTCCTGCTTGATGACGAAGCCTTCGATCAATTCACCCAGGCGCTTGAAGACAACCCCATCAGGAGCAATGAATGCGTGAAGAAGCTGTTGGCAAGGCCGAAGCGCTGGAGCTGAGCGCTCCGCAGAAGCTCGAAGCGTTTCATGAGCTAGGTCAGTTCGACTGTGGAGAGGCGTCGATCAATGGCTACCTTCGAGAAAAGGCTTACAAGGCGCAGATAGCGAAGCACGCAGTGGTGTATGTCACCTGCTTCAAGGGCACGTCAGTTGTGGCCGGTTACTACACGCTTTCGACGGGATCTGTGGCGCGTGCCCATGGTTCTTCTGCAAGCGTGCGACGCAATGCTCCAAATGACTTGCCGGTGGTGGTGCTGGGGCGAATGGGTGTAACCCTGAGAGCCACTGGGCAAGGGGTCGCCACTGACCTTTTGCAGGATGCTGTCGAGAGAGCTCTGGTGGCATCCGAGATCGTCGGATGTGTGGCAATGATCGTGCCCCCACTTGATGCGCGTCTGGAGCGTTTCTATGCCAACGCTGCGGGGTTCACAACCTGTCCACAGCTGTCACCGAAGACGATGATGCTTGCTCTACGGTGACAGCGGCTGATGTATGTCCGATCACTTTTTTTTCAGGTTTCGTGAATAGCTGATCGGCAATCATCCGGCCACGCTCCAGTCCTTCCGGAGTAAGCCAGACTGACTTTGCTTTGCCCCAGGGCTTGGTGATGAACGCCTTCTCGTGCAGTTTGTTCATCACCTGAAAATCAAAGCCCTTCCAAGCATTGCCGTTGTTGATGCTGAATGTCGCCAGCAGGGCCAGTACGGGATCCTCGATGAGTTGATCGTCATATTCCATGGAAACACTCCTCTTGCAGACTCACTATCAGCGTAAAGCAAAAGGCCCTTGCCGTTCGAGCTGGCAAGGGCCTTTTCGTCATTGGAGCTGGCAGCCCAAACACCGCGTCACATGCTTCACCGACTGATACCCCGAAAGCCCCCAAGGCCCGAGCTCTCGGCCAATGCCGCTGCCCTTGGTTCCGCCCCACGAGGTCTCGACGAACACCACCTGCACCGAATTGATCCATACATGTCCGACCTCCAGCGCATCGGCTACGCGCTCGGCGCGTTCCAGGTCGGCGGAACAGACAGTGGCCACTAGCCCGAAGCGGCTGTCGTTGGCCTGGGCGATGGCCTCGGCCTCGCTGCCGAAGCGCCGCGCGCACAGCACCGGGCCGAAGATTTCTTCGCCCCACAGGCGACTGCTAACCGGTACGTCCACATACAACGTCGGGCTGACGAACCAGCCGTCGCGGTCCAGCGCCTTGCCGCCGGCCAGGCATTCAAGGCCCTCCTCGCGGGCGGTGGCGAAATAGCCGGCGACCTTGAGCCACTGCGCCTGACTGGTCAGCGGGCCCATGTCCACTTCTTCAGTGAGCGGGTTGCCCACGCGCAACGCCGCCAGCGCCGCTTGCAAGCGCGGCAGCAGGGCATCGGCGATGCCGTCCTGCACCAGCAGGCGCGAGGTGGCCGAGCACATCTGTCCGGCGTTCCAGGTGATGCCGGCGACGATCCACTCCACGGCCTGGTCGACATCGCAATCGTCGAACACCACGATGGCCGATTTGCCGCCCAGCTCCAGCGTCACCGGCCGGCACTGGGCCGCGGCGGCGCGCATCACCTGGCTGCCGACGCCGTTGCTGCCGGTGAACGACAGCTTGTCCAGGCCGTTGTGCCCACTCAAGGCGGCGCCGGTCTCGGCCTTGCCGCCGACGATGTTCAGCACGCCGGCCGGCAGGCCCAGCACCTCGGCGATCTGGCCGTAGGCCTGCTCGATCAGCGGGGTGACTTCGGAAGGCTTGAGCACCACGGTGCAGCCGGCGGCCAGGGCCGGGGCGAGCTTCCAGGCGCTGGTCACCAACGGGAAGTTCCACGGCACGATCAGGCCGACCACGCCCACCGGCTCCAGGTGGGTGCGGGCGGTGAAGCCCGGTACGGCCAGGGGCACGTCGCGGTTCTTCGCCGGCAGCTGTTCGGCCAGGTCGGCGTAGTAGGCGAAGGTGGCGATGGCGTCGTCCAGGTCGATCTCGGCCTCGTGGCGCGGCTTGCCGTTGTTGCGTATCTGCAGGGCGATCAGTTCGTCGCGGCGCTGGCCCAGCTGTTCGGCGAAGCCGCGCAGGTAGGCGGCGCGCTCGCTGGCGCTGACCGTTTTCCAGGACGCCAGGGCGCGGCGCGCAGCGGCCACGGCCTGGTCGACCTGGGCGCTGCTGGCGGCCATCAGTTCGGCAAACGGCTGGCCATCGGACGGGTTGTGGACAACGATGCAATCGCTGCCCTGGCCTTCGACCCAGCGGCCGTCGATGTAGTGAGGAGTGGTCATGGTCGGATTCCAGTCAGGCCATTTCGGCGGTGGTCACGGGCTTTACGGGCGTGCTTTTGCAGCGCACCCAGCGCGGGCCGCGGGGGCCATACACGCCAGCAGGTTCAGGGAACAGGTTGAGCAGGATCAGGTACAGCACGCAGGCGATGCCGAGGGTCACCGGCAGGCTCAGGTCGATGCCGCCGGCGAGCTCACCCAGCGGGCCGACGAACTGCCCGGGCAGGTTGACGAAGCACAGACCGACCGCCGCACTGGGGAGCCACGCACCCATGCCACGCCAGTTCCAGCCGTGGTCGAACCAGTAGTGGCCGCCTTGCTGGCCGCGGGTGAACACCTGCAGGTCGTCGGCATGGTAGAAGCCGCGACGGGTGATCAGGCCGAGGATCATGATCACCATCCAGGGGCTGGTGCAGGTGATGATCAGCACGGCGAAGGTCGACACGCTCTGCACCAGGTTGAAGGTGAAGCGGCCGACGTAGATGAAGCCGATGGCCAGCACGCCGATCAGCAATGTGGCGGCGGCGCGGCTGAGCAGGCGCGGAAACACGCTGGACATGTCAAGGCCCGTGCCATACAGCGCCGTGGTGCCGGTGGACATGCCGCCAATCACCGCGATCAGGCACACCGGCAGGAAGAACCAGCCCGGCGAGATCGCCAGCAGGCCGCCGACGTAGTTGTTGGCGGCGATGTAGTCCGGTGCCTGGCTGGCCACCAGGGTGGCGGTGCACAGGCCGAACAGGAACGGGATCAGCGTGGCGGCCTGGGCGAGGATCACCGCCAGCATGATGCGCGCCTTGGGTGTTTCGCGCGGGATATAGCGCGACCAGTCGCCGAGGAAGGCGCCGAACGATACCGGGTTGCTCATGGCCAGGATCGCCGCGCCGACGAACGCCGCCCAGAACCCGGCCTGGCCGAGGTTGACGCTGCCGGCGTAGCCCGCGTCGAAGGGCCCGGCGAAGGCGAAGATGCCCAGCAGGAACAGCAGGCTCGAGGCCCATACCGCGATCTTGTTGACCCACAGCATGAAGCGGAAGCCGAAGATGCACACCACCAGCACCAGTATCGCGAACAGGCCGTAGGCCAGGCCCAGGGTCAGGTCGGTTTCCGGCAGGCCGACCAGGCGCTTGGCGCCGCCGACCAGGGCATCGCCGGAGCTCCACACCGACAGCGAAAAGAACGCAACGGCGGTCAGCAGCGACAAGAACGAGCCGACGATGCGCCCGTGCACGCCGAAGTGCGCGCCGGACGATACCGCGTTGTTGGTGCCGTTGAGCGCGCCGAACAGGCCCATCGGCGCAAGGATCAGCGCACCCACGCCGACGCCGAGCAAAATCGCCCAGACCCCGGCCTGGAACGACAGCCCGAACAGTACCGGGAAACTGCCCAGCACGGCGGTGGCGAAGGTGTTGGCACCGCCGAAGATCAGGCGGAACAGGTCCAGCGGGGCGGCGTCGCGTTGATCGTCGGGGATCTGTTCGACGCCATTGGTCTCGATACCGGTCGAGTGGCTCATGGTGATGCTCCAGCGCGAATGTTGTCGGCCGTCGAGCGGCCTTGTTGTAGGTGCGATGGCAGTGCGGCAGGGCCGCTTGAAAGGGAATCAGGCCGGCGAGACGACCGACAGGTGCTCGTGGCAGGCCAGCCAGCGCTCACCGTGCAGGCGCAAGACGATGGTCTCGCGCTCATTCAGGTCGAGGGTTTCACCGGCGACGCGCAGGCGCGTGGCCACGTCGTGCATGAAAATCGCCACGTCGCCCTGCAGGCTCACCTGGGCGTTGCTCGACACGCAGCCGAGCACGGCGAAACCGTCTGCCTGCCAGCTGGCCCAGAGTTCTTCATAGGCGCGGCGTGACATCAGCGGTTGCGGCACGGTGTGGAAGAGAAAGGTGGCGTCTTTGCTGAAGCAGGCGAAGTAGCGGGCGGTGTCGTTGCTGGCGAAGGCGGCGACGAGGTCGGCGACGGCCTGCCGCACCTGGAGTGTCTGGTCCACGGGAGTGGCCTCACGGTTTATTGTGATTGTTGGTGAAGCGATTCTGGTGGGGGCGGGCGGGGGGAAAAATCGCTGTGGACAAATAATCAGTTCAGGAAATTGTGAACCAATGGGCTGACCGACCAAGTAACCGACCAAGTAACCGACTAAGTTATCGACCAAGTAGCGCTGCTAAAAATTGCCGATCCATCGGATCGGTGAGGGGGCAGGCATTTCATCATCGTTCCCCCAGCGCAACGCTGAGGGTTCACCCATGGCCCTACCGGCCAGCATCTCTCCTCACTACCGTTAGCCCTGTCGCCCGTCTGGCCACAGGCCGCACGGGCACTTGCCACGGCCCGCCGACTGACGGTCGCTTCGTTCAGCCTGCGTTGCCTACTCTCATAGTCCTCACTGTGGATGTGTGGGGCGCGGCCCGACCGCAGCGGCCAGGATGGCCTGTTCTCACACCAAGAGGAGAGAACGATGAGCAATTTCTCGCAAGCAGCCAACTTCGAAGGCCAGGTGCCGCGTATCGACCCCGACAACGCCACGATGCTGTTGATCGACCACCAGAGCGGCCTGTTCCAGACGGTCAAGGACATGCCGATGACCGAGCTGCGGGCCAATGCCATTACCCTGGCCAAGGTCGCCAGCCTGGCGAAGATCCCGGTCATCACCACCGCCTCCGTGCCCCAGGGCCCCAACGGCCCGCTGATCCCGGAAATCCACGAGGCCGCGCCACACGCGCAATACGTGGCCCGCAAAGGTGAGATCAACGCCTGGGACAACCCCGAGTTCGTCGCTGCGGTGAAGGCCACCGGGCGCAAGCAGCTGATCATCGCCGGCACCATCACCAGCGTGTGCATGGCCTTCCCCAGCATCAGCGCAGTAGCCGCCGGCTACCAGGTGTTCGCTGTCATCGACGCGTCAGGCACGTACTCCAAAATGGCCCAGGAAGTCACCCTGGCGCGGGTGGTCCAGGCCGGCGTGGTGCCGATGGACACCGCTGCCGTGTGCTCCGAGGTACAGCGTACCTGGAACCGCCCGGACGCCGCCCAGTGGGCCGAGGCCTACAGCGCGGTGTTCCCGCACTATCAACTGCTGATCGAGAGCTACGCCAAGGCCCAGGCCGTCGTCACCGGCCATGAGCAACTGGACTCGCAGCGCAACTGAACCTGGCTGTTTCCCATCCAAGCAAGGAGATCCACCATGGCATTCCAATACAAGCGTCTGGACAAGAACAACGCCGCGGTACTGCTGGTCGATCACCAGACCGGGCTGTTGTCGCTGGTGCGCGACATCGACCCGGACCGGTTCAAGAACAACGTGCTGGCGCTGGCCGACCTGGCCAAGTACTTCAAGCTGCCGACCATCCTCACCACCAGCTTCGAGACCGGCCCCAATGGCCCGCTGGTGCCCGAGCTCAAGGAGCAGTTCCCCGAGGCGCCCTATGTCGCCCGCCCCGGCAACATCAACGCCTGGGACAACGAGGACTTCGTCAAGGCGGTGAAGGCCACCGGCAAGAAGCAACTGATCATCGCCGGCGTGGTCACCGAAGTGTGCGTGGCCTTCCCGGCGCTGTCGGCGCTGGAGGAGGGCTTCGAGGTGTTCGTGGTCACCGACGCCTCCGGCACCTTCAACGAACTGACCCGCGACTCGGCCTGGCGCCGTATGGAAGCCGCCGGCGCCCAGCTGATGACCTGGTTCGGCGTGGCCTGCGAGTTGCACCGTGACTGGCGCAACGACATCGAAGGGCTGGGCACGTTGTTCTCCAACCACATCCCCGACTACCGCAACCTGATGACCAGCTACAGCAAGCTGGCCAAGTGACCGCCAGCCCGGGCCCCGTTGCCGGGGCCCGGGCCTGGTGACGCCCACGGCCCCTGTGACGATCCCTTGAGAATGGCGGATGATGCAGCGGTGAGCCGTGGACGAGTGTTGCCGATGTTCGACCTGAACGACCTTTATCTCTACGCCAAGGTGGTGGAGCACGGCGGCTTCGCGCCCGCTGGGCGCATCCTTGGCCTGCCCAAGTCACGCCTCAGCCGGCGTGTCGCCAAGCTTGAGGAGCGCCTGGGCGTGCGCCTGATCCAGCGCTCCACGCGGCAGTTCCAGGTGACTGAGGTGGGCCTGGAGTATTACCGCCATTGCCTGGGCATGCTCGAGCAGGCTGTCGCCGCCGAGGATGCCGTCGAGCGCAACCGCGCCGAGCCCCGTGGCATCGTGCGCCTGGCCAGCAGCACCGCGCTGCTCGACTCGCGCCTGGCACCGATGCTGGCGCGCTTCATGGCGCAATGCCCGGTGGTCGAGCTGCTGGTCAAAAGCTACAACCGCCGGGTGGATGTGATCGGCGAGGGCTTCGACCTGGTCTTGAGCGTTCAGCACCAGCCACTGGAGAGCAGCGAGCTGATCATGCGTCGCCTGGCCCCGAGCCGTCAGTGCCTGGTGGCTGCTCCGGGGCTGTTGGCCGAACACGGGCGCCCGGTGTCGCCGGAAGGACTCCAGGTCCTGCCGAGCTTGAACTGGGGCGCCAATGTGCAGGACGCCACCTGGATGCTGGTCGGGCCTGCTGGCGCCGAGGCTGCGGTGCGCCATCGCCCCCGTGTGGTGTCGGACGACCTCGCGGTATTGCGCGAGGCCGCCCTGGCCGGCGTGGGCGCGGTGCTGCTGCCCGAGGAGGCGGTGCGTGCCGACCTGGCTGACGGGCGGCTGGTGCATGTCCTCGACGATTGGGCGCCACGGGAAGGGGAGGTGGTGGCGCTGTTCCCTTCCCGGCGCGGGTTGATGCCCGCAGTGCGCAAGCTGATCGACTACCTCGCTGATGCCTTCGAGCAGGAGCAGCAGGCCGCTACGCCGGTTCGCGCTCGCTGAAGCCTGGTTCGGCAGGAGGGCGGGCCGACCAGAAAGCCAGGCCCGCCGCCAATGCGGTCAGCGCGGCGCCAGCCCAGGGGGTGGCCGCGAGTGTCGCCCCGGTGATCACCACGCCGCCGATGGCCGAACCCAGCCCGACACCGAGGTGCATGGCCGACATGTTCAGGCTCATGCCGGCCGGGAACGTGTCCGGGCCACGGGTCGCCAGGTAGCTCTGCACCACCGGTGAGGTGGTCCAGCTCAGCCCGCCCCAGAGCATCATGGTCGCCAGGAACAACCATGGCGTGCCCACGCTCAAGGGCAGTACCAGCAAGCTGGCGAGATAGAGCAGCGGCGCCAGCGTGATGGAGCGGCTTGCGCTGAGCCGGTCCGCCATCCAGCCGCCGACATAGCCGCCCGAAACACCGGCGATGCCGAAGGCGGCGAACACTGCCGCCAGCCATTGCAGCGGAATGTCGGCGACCTGGTGCGCATAGGGGGCCAGGTAGGCGAAGACCGTGAAGTGCCCGGCAATCATCAGCAACGACACGCCCTGAGCTGCCATCAGGCGGCTGTCGCGCAGATGGCGGACATAGCTGCGCAGGGCGATGCGTTCACTGCTCTGCAGCTGCGGCAACCCTTGCCAGGCCATCAGCTGCACCGCCATCGCCAGCACGCTCAGCCCGGTGAACACGCCACGCCAGCCCAGCACGTCGCACAGCAGCATCCCGGCCGGCACCCCCAGCACCAGCGAGCTGCAGATGCCCATGAAGATCACCCCGATGGCGCGGCCACGCAGGGCCTCGGGCACCATGCGCGTGGCCATCAGGGTGCAGGTCAGGCAGGTCAGGGCGCTGGTCGCGGCCATGCCTATGCGCGCCACCAGCAATGCGGTATAGCCAGGCGCCAGGGCTGCTGCCAGGTTGCACAGGGCAAAGATCGCCAGGGTGGCGCACAGCAGGCGGCGCAATGGCAGGCGTGTGGTCAGCAGGGGAGAGAAGGGCGCGGCGAGGGCGAAGCTCAGGGAGAACACCGTGGTCAGCTGCCCGGCGATACCGAGCGGGACCTGCAGGCCATCGGCCAGGGCCGGCAGGATGCCGACCGTGATGTTTTCTGCCATGCCCGTGACGAACGTCGCCAGGGCCAGCAGCCAGATACGCGGGCTCATTGTGTTGCCTCCGATAAACAGGCCGGCCAAGGTGCGGACCCATTTGTCCCGACGGTTGACCGGCAAGGGTCAGGTCCATCGGGTTTCGAGGCAGTGCTTCGGTTATCCCGGTTCAAGCAGGGGGAGTGTAGGGCCGGTGAGGTACACGCGCAACCTGCGCAGGCGCGCGCTGGTTCATCACTTCAGCTCGGTTTCGATGAACACCACTTCGTGGTCGCTGGCATTGACCACGTTGTGCTCCACGCCGGCCTTGCGAAAGTAGCTCTGGCCCGCCACCAGAGGGGCGAGCTTCTCGCCCTCCGGGGTTTCCAGCAGCAACGTGCCATCGGTCATCGGCACCACCACGTAGTCATGGTCGTGCAGGTGCCGGCCAGTCTCGGCACCTGGGGCGAAGCGCCATTCGGTGACGAGCACTTCGTCGGTGTTCACCTGAACGGTGGGTACGGCTTTGGGGCGTTGGGGCTTCTGCGTCATGGGATAGGCCTGTTCACGGAAAAGCGTTCAGCCTGGACCGCTTGCCCGGTGGTTTAAATCCAAGTCTGCTGGCAGTCAGTCGTGTGCACACTCAACTTTTTCCGGCGCAAACGCAACGCGGGGCCAGCCCGCTCCCACAGGCTCAAGGTTGAACCTGTGGGAGCGGGCTGGCCCCGCGATACGAAATGCCCTGAAAACTACAGCGTGATCGGCTTCAACTTGAGCCCCATGGCCTGGGCCTGCACTGCCGCGCCGCTGAAGGCCGCCGCATTGCTGGGTGGTGGCGTGGGGCCGTGCACATGCCCGGCCAGTTCGGTGTTCATCGCCTGGACCAGCTCGAGCAGGTCGCAGAGCACCTGCAGCACGTTCACCGCCTCCGAGCCCAACCAGGTCTTCGGCGCCTGCAGGCGCTGGCTGATTTTCACCACGCTGTCGCGCAGCCCCTCGATGCGCTCCTGGACGTCGCCGCCGATCGCCGCATTTAGCTTTTGCCCCACCGCCAGGTTCAGGTCGCGCCCGGTGGCCTGGTGCAGGTCGTCGAGGGCAGCCAGGCTGGCGGAGCCGCCGGACAGCAGCTTGAGCGCGCCGAGGGCCTCGATCTTCTTCACCCCGCCGACCGTCTCGGTCGAGTGGTCGTCCACCGTCCGCGCATGGCTCTGGAACTGCTCGGTATTGGCCAGCGCCTCGACCTCGCGCTCGATCGCCTTGTCGCGGATCCGGCCATCGGTCTGGCGCAGCCAGTTGCCATCGGCGTCGGCACGCTGCTGGCAGGCCTCGCTGTGTTGCCATACCAGATCACCCTTTGGCACCCTGGGCAGGCTGAGCCCGTGGGGCAGGATCTGTTGGATGAAGGGTTTGTGGGGTAGGCCGTAGGCGAACGACACCACCACGGTGGTGCCTTCTTCGGGGAAGCCGAACATGCCGCGTTCCTGGCCACCCATGGGCGCCGGCAGCGGCAGGCTGGTGAACACCGGCAACGCCGGGTCGGGCTCGCCGTCCGGCAGCAGCACCTGGACATCGACGCCGAAACGCGGACGGAAGTCGTCGCACAGCCCGGGCGCCGCTGGCGCATCGGGTACCGCGACCACCCGGCCGAAGCGCGGCAGGTGATAGCCGCCGGTGATCTCGGGGAACTGGCGCGCTAAGGCGCGGCGGATTGCGTCTTCCATCGTATGGCCATCTGGCTGTCGGCGAGCGCGACGTGGGTCACGCGCTCGCCGTGGTTGATCGGTGCGCCCGGACGCAGCCCTGGCAGGGCTGCAATGCTGGCGCTCTGGTTGCCCTGGTAGTGGTCGAACAGCTCAATGGGCAGTTGCAGCGCGGGGCGCGCGCCGAAGTAGCTGTCGGCCCAACTGCCCACGTACACCTCGCCGTTGCCTTGCTGCTGCCAGATGAAGTCGGGGATGTCGAACACCTGGGCCAGGCTTTCCATGGCCTGGAAGCCGGCGGCCAGGCTGTAGAAGAACGGCGCGCGCACTGAGGCGTAGGGCTGCTCGGGCACGCGAAAGCGCAGGCCGGTCTGCTGGCTGACCTGATCGAGCACGCCGCGCAGGTCGACATGGCGCAGGTTCATCGGCAGCGGCCTGGCCAGGATCGCCGCCAGTTCCCGGCAGAACACCAATTGCTGCTTGGCGTTGGCGCTGGTACAGCGTTCGACGTAGCCAATGAAGTGCCGTTGCAGCGGGCTGTCGTTATAGCCGATGTCCAAGGTGACCAGGCCCTTGAGGGGCGCGTCGGCCTGGACGATGAAGGTGGCCCGCCCCGGGTTGCGCAACTCCAGGCGCACATCTGCCCTGACCAGGTCATAACGCTCGCCGCCGACAGTGAGTACCTGATGCAGCTTCATGACGTCTCTCCCAGCCAGTCATCCACTTTCTTCAGCAGGTGCTCGAAGCTGGTCAGCTCAGGGTCCTTGTCCTCTTCGTCCTCTTTCGCGCCCACCGCGGCCCCCGGAGCGGCCTGGGCCTTGACGCGTTTTTTGGCGCGACGCTTCTCGACCTTTTCCGGGTTGGAGGTCTTTTCGGCCAGGCCGAACTGCACCCGCCAGCAGGCCAGCGAGTCGTCCTCCCGGGCACTGACGCTATCGGCGAAGCGTACCTGGCGGATGCCGAAGGCCTCGGCGGTGTCGTTGACAATGCGGTAGGTCTTGAGTTGGCCGCCACTCTGGGTGGCTTCGGCCAGGCGCATCAGGTTGCGCAGCCAGACGCTGTTGACGTAGGGGATGGCCAGGGTGACGGTGAGGGTCTTGGGTTTGAAGCCTTTGTGCGCGGTGTCGGTGTTGCTGGTCTGGCCGGACAGGTCCTCGGCTTCGATGCGCAGGTTGCCGGTGACTTTCAGGGTCTTGCCTTCGACGGGCTGGCCGTCCAACAGTAGCAGTGTCATAAACCCACCATTTCACGAACGAAGCTCAGGCCTTTTGCCGAGCCGACCAGGAACACGCCGGCGCTCATCACCCACTCATGTCCCGGGGCATCGCCTTCGAGCAGCATGCGCCGCAGTTGCGCGTTGTTGCCTGGGCCAAGCAGGCGGGTGCGCACCGAGCTGTCGGCCTGGCCGCCCTCCAGCAGTTGGCGCAGGTCGGCCAGGCGCTGGTCGCGGACCTGCTGCTGGTTGGCCTTGCGTGCCGCCAGCCCGGCCAGGTCGCTCATGGGCGAACTGTCGGCGGCGTAGCTTTCCAGCACCGCGATCTGCCCGGCCAGCGACTGCTGCGCGGCCTTGAGCACCGTGCAGCGCTCCAGCGGCAAGGCCTCCCAACGCGGCAGGGCGGTGGCCTGGGGAATCTGCCACTTCTCGGTTTCGAGCCGGGCCAGGTGCTCCGCGCGGCGTTGTGCGCGCACCAGCTCGGGGATTGGCATCAGGGCATTGAAGCGGCCAAGACCGGCGGCCAGCTGATCGTGGCGGGTGCCCAGGAACAGCAGGCACAGCGCGTGCTGTTCACCGTTGGGGCTGCCGTCGTCGGTGGCATCGGTCAGTTTGTTGGCCAGTTGCAGCAGCAGGTTCGGCGCCGACAGAAAACGCTGATAGCCACGCCCCTGGCCGATCCCGCTCTGGAAGGGCGTCACCACCAGGCACCTGGGCACTTCGCCCAGTTGTTCTGCCAGGGCCTGGCGCCCGGCCTCGATCGCGCCCTTGGCCGCGGCGCCGACCGGACCGGGGTTGGTGCTGGCCAGTCCCTGCAGGCCGCTCAGGCGCTGGGCGGTACTGGCCAGCTCGCTACCGGCCAGGGCCTTGGCGGCGTCCAATTGGTCCATCCAGCGGGTCGCCTCGGCAGGCCAGCGCAAGGTGACGGGCGCCCAGCTCATGCCGGTACCGTCCATTTGATTGCGCGCAACGCATCGAGCTTCTTGTCCTGCAGCGCCTTTGCCGTGTCACGCTTGAGCTGGTCGGCGTGTTGCAGGGCTGCCTGCTTGAACAGCACCATGTCCTTGTTTACCTGCAGCAGCTGGTCGCGGGTGTGGGCCAGGAACTGGCGCGCCCCCTTGCTGCCGACGCAGGGGTAGGCGCCGTCCAGGCCGCTGAACACCAGGCCGGTCAGGTTGACCTGGTCTTCCAGCGAGCTGCTGTAGCGATGCACCTTGCCCAGGGCCGTCGAATCGAAGCCGGCCTCGATGTACTGCGCGCAGCCGGTGTTGATCTCGTCCAGCTTCTGCTGATGGAGCTTGGCCAGCACGGCGGTAGTGTCGTCGACCCACTCGCCGTTCTTCCATACCTGGTCAGGGCCAGGCTTTTTCACCGTGTAACCCGAGGGGACCGGCCCCATGCCGGCTATGGTCAGGGCTTCGGCGGTGGTGATGCTGTAGACCACCAGACCGTCGTAGTAGTCCACCAGAGACCAGGCCTGGCCGTTCCAGTGGGCGGCCTTGTGCTCGGGGATCGACGGCGGCGCCGTCTCCACGCAGCCGCCGGGGATCAGGAACACGCCGGGCTCCAGCGGCGACTCGTCCGCTTCGGCAGTACCAGTGAACAAGCCCAGTGGGGATGTCTGGTAGACCGTTTTCGTCTTTGCCATCGGGCACCTCAATATTTGATGAAGTAGTACAGGGCCATGTTCACCGGTCGTGCCTCGGCCCCGCCGGAGGGATCCACAAATACCGAGTGGGTATGCGCACCATCGGTTGTGATGTTCACGGTGTGGCTGTGGTCTCCGGCAGCCTGGATACGATTGTTGGCCACCCAGTTCACGCCAGCCTGGTGCATGGCGGCCCCGATCCCCGGGATATCCTGGGTTGTCGGTGTATTCACGTAGTTGAAGGCGTGGGTATGGCTGCCTGCGACCGATGTAGTGCTACCGGCATGCGCATGGGCACCCGCCAGGCTGGTAGAGGTGTTGTGGGCGTGGTACTGGTTCTGGTTTTGCTGGAACGTGCCTGGTGAACGCCCCAAATCCAGGCCTTTGCCGTCATCGACATCACGAATGAACAGACCACGGGTATCTGGCAGGTTGAACGTGGTTGCCTCGTCGCCTGCTCCGAAAGAGGTGCCGATTGCCGCGAACAAGGCTGCGAAGGTCGTCCGGCTGACAGCCGCGCCATTGCAGCGAAGCGTGCCCGTCGGTGCCGCACGGCTGAACGTCTGGACGAGTGTCCCTGGCGGGACAATGGCTCCGGGTGTCAGGTTTCCGGTATGGAACATCTCGACGGTTGGGGTCCACTGCCCCTGGTTGGTTGTGGCGCGGGCAAACATGCGCACTCCCGGGGCTCCCTGGATCATTGCAATCTGAGCGGAGAACTTCTCGGAGTAGTACGGCATGTTGAGCACGCTGCAGTAGTTCGCCAGCGAGGTTGGGCCGTCGGCTATCGTGTGGAAGCCGCCGGCCAGCCCGATCGTGTCGACCGGGCTGACCGAGGCGAAGTTGGACGCCAACCCATAGTCGCCGCGTTTGATGGCATCGGTGATGCCATACCCCTGCAAACTGTTCGGTTTGCCGCTGGTGATCTTGCTCCAGTCCAGGCTGGGGATGTCGATCTGCAGCAGTGCCTCGCTGCCGATGACCTGGCCTTTGCCGTTGATTGTGACTTTGGAGTAAGTCCCGGGCACCACGCCGATGTCTGCAAGCGTGGACTGGATCGCCACGTTCCTGGAGCCGTCGAAGTCCACGTGCCCGACGACATCGCCCTGCAATGCGATCTGTCGCGACTCGGCCAGCTGGCGCGCCTTGCCGGCGGAGGTCACACCCTCCTCGAGGTCCGAAACCGACTTGCGGCTGGCGAAGTGCTCCACCAGCGGGCCGGCAATGGGGGCGTACTTGCGCTTGTCGGTGATTACCCCGGAGCTGGCGATGTCCGCCAGCTGGATGCAGTAGACCCAGCCGTCTGGCGTGACGTAATCCTGCTGGTCGGGCATGTACACCACCTTCCAGCTGGGGGTCACATCGTTCTGCTCGCGGCGCCAGGTGATGTGCATCCACACCTGGGTCGCCCCTTGCGGCGGGCTCAGCGGCACGGCCTTGGGCAGTTCCAGGCGCATGCCCTCCACGTAGGCAATGCCGGCGGCCAGTTGGTAGTCGTCGCCCACCTTCTGGAACCGCAACGCGTCGCCGAAGAAGCACGCTCGCCCATACACGTCGCGGTTGCTCAGGCGCTCACGCTCGTCGATGCCTTTCAGGCGCACGGTGAAGTCGTGCTGCCAGGTGCTGGCATCGATGGTGATGCCGGTAAGCTCCTGGGCGCCGGTGTACTCCACCAGGATGTTGCGGGTGATGTTGTTGCCGATCTGCAGCGGCGGGATGTTGCGCCGTTTTTGCTGCAGCGGCAGGTAGGCCACGGCGAACAGCACGCCCTCTGCGCTTTCCAGGCCCATCCAGTTCCAGTCGAAGTCGCCGATGTCGCTGCCCAGCATCGAGCTGTAGACGACCTGGTTGGGGTTCACGTAGCCGCTGTTGCCCGCCGGGATGTCGTAGGTGTGCACGATCTGGCTGGCTAGCGGCTTGGTCGCGGTGCGGTCGACCGGCGTGTTCGGGTCGAGTCCGGGCACATTGGCGTAGATGAAGCGGGTGATCTGCAGGACTTCCTTGGCCCCCTGCTTCTGGGCGATCAGGCTTTCGCCGGCGAAAGTGATTCTGGCCACGGCGGGCTCCTAGAGCGTGGCGACCAGTGTCTGCTGGTCGTCGTTGAATTGGACTGCGGCAATGCGCAGGGTCACGGGAGTGATGCTGACGAAGTCGTAGCGGCGGCAGGTCCGGCCGTACTGCTGGATCAGTACCCGCAGCAGCTCGGGGTTTTCCGAGAGTTGCGAGTCGGAAAGGCGCAGCAGGACCACGTCCCAGTCGCGGTCCGCCAGGCGTTCGTCGATCTCCACATAGCCAACGCCCAGCCGGCGCAGGATGCGTTTGAGCCCAGCGGTGCTGCCGGCATCGACCGCGTTGATGAAGGCGAACTTCACCCGCAGCCGGTACAGGCGTTCCGGTTCGTCCTTGAAGCGGGTGATGTCCCGCTGCCAGGCGAGCAGGTCCAGCACAGTGAGGTGGCAGGTCTCGGCGTCCATCTGCAGCAGCGGCCAGCGCAGCCACTCGGTCACCCTGGCCCACCAGGCCTGGGCGGCGTCCTTGAGCTTGGTCAGTTCGCTGCCGGCGAGCCAGAACGGCAGTTTCAACGGGCTCATACCAGGTCCACCCGCAGGTTGGCGATGCGCGCGATGCTCAGCGGCGAGACGATGTCTTCGCTGGCGAAATGCAGCGACTCGATGTCGGCGAACGCCTGGTGCAGCTCCTCGGCGAGACGGCTGAAGGAGAACCGCGACTGTGGGTGGGTCAGCGTCGGCCGGTAGTCGCCGGCCGTGCTTTCGCGGAACGCCGCGCGGATGAACTGGGCAATGCCCTGCTGCAGCGCCTCGCGACGCTTGGCTGTCAGGTTCGCCCGCGGCCAGACCGTCAGCGCGATGTCGTGCCGCGTCTCGGGCATGACCATGACCAGCAGGTCGTCGCCGTGGCCGTGGTTGCCTTCGTCGCGCACGTGGGCGTTGACCTGCTCCAGGTACGCCTGCGCCGGCACGTCGGCGTCGAACAGCACGTAGGCGTTGGCGCTGCCCGGACCACGCGGTGCGTCGTGGAGGAAATACACCCCATCGGGGCGCACCCCCGGGAAGGCGGCGATCATGGCGCGGTAGACCGCGTCGGTGTGCCACTGGTTGACTGCGCTGAACTGGTTGCGGGTGCGCAGGCGTAACTGGTCGTCGGGCTCGGGGTCGGCCCCGGGCGAGGTCATCCAGCCGTCGTCGTTGACCACCTGGACGATCCCCGGCACCGGCTCGGGCAGGATGGCGTAGTAGCCGGGCGCCAGGTTGTAGCCGCTGCCGACCTGCTGTGCCTGGACTTTGACCGACTGTTGCAGGCGCCCGTCCGGGAACAGCGTGTCCTCGACCGTCACCAGCTGGTAGACGTGCCCGTTGATCGCGGCGGACTGCACCACCACGCCAGCACGCATCAGCAGTTCGCCGGCGCTGTTCTCGCGGGTGAACAGCAGCAGGCCCTGGGCCTTGGTCGCGCCTTTGCGCTCGACGTTCACCGCCCAGGCCAGGCTGTCCAGCCAGGCGCCGCTGGCCGTCTTGACGAAGAAGTTGGGCAGCACGGTGTCGCTGATGAAACCGACCAGCCAGAGCACCGGCTTGGTCACCAACGCCGTCACCACGCGCCAGAACGGCGAATAGGCGCTGGTGTTGCTGAGCTTGCTGCCCTGGGCGGCCACTTCGGCCTCCCAGGCCTTGTGCAGGGCCGCCTCAGTGGTGGGAATGCCGGCGTCGGCCAGCACCTTGCGAAAGTCCAAGTCGCTCACAGGTATACCTCGATATCACCGAATTTCAGGGTTTTCGCCGTGACCCGGTACACGCCCGGCCGCTCCTGCAGGATGCGGGCGGTACCCGGCAGCAGGCGTTCGTCGTCCTCCACCAGCAGCTCCAGTTGCAGGATGCAGTCGGCCTGGCGCTGGCGGCTGCGCTCGGCCACCAGGGTCACCAGCAGGCCGCTGTCGCGGATCATGTGAGCGATGTCCTGGGCGATGCTGGCCCGGTCCTCGATCAGCAGCGGTTGGTGGGAAGGGTCGAGGACCAGGTCGTTGTCGTGGATCAGCAGGTCGATGTAGTCGCTCATCAGCCCACCGCCATTGCCATCATCTGTTCGAGCTCCAGCGGGTTCATGGCCTTGCTGGTGTTGATCTCGATCCTCTCGACGTGCATGCGCCGATCCTGGGTCTGGGTGCTGCTCTGGATCTGGGTCATCAGCCCCCCCTGGGGAACACTCGTCGGGCTGGCCGGCGAGAGGTTGAGTGCGGTCTGGGTCATGCGCTGGCGCTGCTGATCGAGTTGGTCGACCGGTGCGCTGGCCATGGTGGCCGCGACGGCTGCGGGTGCCACCGAAGCCGTGATCGGGGCCGGTGATGGCACCTGCATCAGGGTCTTGAGCAGTGGCGTTGTGTTGCTCATGGGCAGTACGCCGATTGGCGCGACCTGGCTGGCAAGCCCTGGCACATTGGGTGCTTCCGGCAGATCGGCGAACGAGGTCTCGATGTTGACGCCCGGGATCTTGTTCAACCACTCGATCACCAGGTCGAGCGAACTGCGGAAGACCTTGACGATGCCGTCCCAGGCCGCCTTGGCCATGCCTGTCCAGCCCCCCATGTCGGTGAACCACTTGCTCAGTGCGTCCAGCTGTGCGCTGACCCACTGGAAGGCGGCACTGTCCAGGAACGCGGCCTTGAGCTCGTCCCAGTAGGCAATGACCAGGACCACGGCAGCGACCAGCGCGATGATGCCTGCAATGATGAGGATGATCGGATTGGCCAGGAGTGCGGCGTTCACCAGCCAGAGTGCGCCTTGCCAGGCAAGGGTGGCGAGCCTCACGATTCCCATCCAGGCGTACATGGCGATCAGGCTTGTCAGGAAGATCGACAGCACCAAGGCGTGCCGGAGGAACATGAAGATGCTCTTCAAACCGGTCATGTTGAGCAGGGCCCAGGCGGCCTGTGCCCCCAGCATGGCTATCCGGGCCAGCCCGCTCAGCACTGCAAGCGCGGTTAGCGCGGCGCTGGTGCCAAGGATCGCCAGGGTGGCGATGGCGATCACCCGGGTGATGTTGGGAAACAGCTTGATCCAGCGGACCAGGGTCTGGGCGATCTCGACCAGGCGTGTCATCAGCGGTTGCAAGATGGGAATCAGCGCCTGGCCAAAGGCGATGCGCAGCCCTTTCACCGCAGCGCTGAACTGCTGCCAGGGGTCGACCATGGCCTTGGCCATCTGCTCGGCCTGTTCCAGGCCACGCACCTGGCCCAGCTTGTCGATGCCGTTCTTGAGACGGTCGGTGTCCTGGGCGAGGGCGCCGATGAGCTGGGCTGCCTCACCGCCGAAGGCCTCGTTGATCTTGGTGTTGGCCGCTGCGCCGCGCAGGTCGCCGAACTTACCCTGCAGCTTGGCCAGGATGTCCAGCATTGGCAGGACCTTGCCATTGGTGTCGGTGAACTTCATGCCGAGCTTGTCCGAGGCGTCCTCGATCTTTTCGAAGAATGCCTTGTAGAGCCCGCCGGCCGCGCTGCCGTCCATACTGCCGGAGAGGCTGCCGATCACGGCCATCTGCTCGGCCAGGCCGATGCCAGCGGCGGAGGCCTGCGCGCCAGCCTCCTTGAAGCCATCCTTCATCTGTTCGCCGCTGGTGCGGAACAGCTGGACTGCCAGGGCGGTCTGCCCGCCCAGGATCTTGACCCACTGGCCCTTGCCCATGGTGTCGGCCTGCTGCTTCTGCAGGTTGTACATCGTGCCGACATACTCGGCCATCACGCCCTGGTCAGACTTGGTGGCCTTGGCCAGCACGCTGCTGGTGTAGGTGAATGTGGCCAGCTGGGAGCCGGACAGACCTTTGATCGCGCCTTCGATCTTGTACGCCGAGGCGACGAAGTCACGGGCGTTCTCGCCATAGGCGATGGAGAACATCAGGGCTTTCTTGTTCAAGGCCTCCAGGGCGTTTTCGGCCACGCCAAGCGAGCGCAGATCCCCCAGGGCACGATTCATTTCCAGGGCGGGCTCAAGGAAGGTGCCGAAGCCGCTGGCGGAGCTTTGCAGCTTCTGCGTACCCTCGCTGATCTGCTTGATGGCGGACTGGCTCTTCTCGGTCAGCTTGTTGAAGCCTTGGGTCACCCTCGCGAGCGGCGCGGTGACCTTGTCGGTCAGCGACAGGATGAAATCCAGCCGGCTGATTGCGTTGTTCGCGCTCATGGGATGTCAGCCTCCATTGAATGCACGTGCGATGCCGTTGGCGATGGCGATTTCCATTCGCCGCCAATGCTCGTCTTCCAGCCATTTGGCCGTGCCCAGGTTCTCGGGCGTAGTCGCAGCACCGGGCAGCCAGCGTTCGGTCAGGGCCAGCAGCTGGCCCAGGCCGTCCTCGGTCAGTCGCTCTGCGTGGCCGAGCGCTTTTTTACGGTGACCTCGACGGTCGGCGCGTATTCCTCGACCAGGGCACCGGCCAGCTGGATAACGGTCATCGGGTTGGCCAGCAGCGGCTTGAGCTGGTCCTTGTGCTCGGGCTTCACGGCGGTGACCAGCAGGTTGTTGGCCGGGGCGACCTTGTTGGACGGGGTCAGGGCGTTGATGTACTTGGTCATCAGGGCCGGATCGACGGCGAAGTCCAGGGACAGCTCGCCGACTTCCAGGGTAATTTCGGTGCGTTGGGTCATGGGGGTACTACTCCAATGAAATACGGGAATCAAAACAAAGGGGTGAGCGCTGCGTTGCGCTCGTGGCGGTGCTGGCAGGGAACGCAGCGGCGCATGCCACCCAAGGCGCGGCGCGCCTCGGGGATCTCGTCGCCGCAGTCCGCGCAATCGGTGAGGCTCGGCCCAGTCGCCGCCCGTCGGTCGCGCACAGCGGCGATCGCCAGATCACGCCTGAGCTGTTCCAGGGCCTGGGCGCGGTCGAATGGGCACACCATCAGCTCAGGCCCTCAACCTCGGCAAAGGACAGGTACGGCACGCCGTTGACATGGATGAAGTCCGGGCTGGTGACGTCGAACGGCAGCTTGTGCTTGGTCTTCTCGCCGCCCTTGGCGTCGATGTTGAGCAGGCTGGAGATCTTGAAGCGGCAGCCGAAGGCCTCGACGCGGATCTCGTCGGTGGGGGTTTTGGCGTAGAACAGCTGGTCGAAGGTGCTCAGCTGGCGGAAACTGCCGGCCTTGGCGGCGGCTTCGATGATCAGGTTGAAGTTGCTGGTATCCACCTCCAGCTCGCCGCTGGCGGCCACGTCGCCGGCGACCCAGCCGTCAGGCACGCCCTTGGTGTGGGCCACGGCGCTGTTGTCGGTGATGTCGAGGGTTGCGCTTTCAACGTGGATCTTCAGGTCGCCCACGTTGATGTCGAAGTTCAAGCCACTGATCTTGGCCATGGGTTACTCCTGATTGTCCTGGGAAAGGTCCAGCGCGATGTTCGCGGTGATGTCCTTGGGGCAGTTGTGCGGGCGGATGCGGATGAACACTTCCACCTGGGTGTGGCTTTTCCAGACGATGACCAGGTCGCCGTCACGGGGTGGCTGGATGTCGCCCGGGAACACTTCGCCGGCGAATTTCACCGCCTTGGCCATTCGGCGCAGCGGCGCCATCAGCGCGCTGGTGTTGGCGGCCATGCTGGCGGGGCTGTTGTTCAGGCGGCGGTCGCCGATACGACGGACTAGCAGCGGGCGGACCTGGCGGGCGGCCTTGTCGGCCAGGCGCAGGTATTCCAGGACCTGGAAGTCGCTGGCGGCGGTGTCGAGCATGTTGGCATCGCCCCAGTACACACCCTCGTAGTCCGGGTAGGTCTGCGAAACGGAGTAGCGCGCCTTGTCCAGCTCGCTGCGCACTGCCGATGGCAGTGGCACGCCGTCCTTGTCCGCGGGTACCGCGCCCAGGCCCAGGACAGGGCCACTGGCGACACGCATCGGGGTATCGGCGATGCTCCAGGCGGCATTGGCCAGGCGCCCGGCGAGCACGCCCAGGTCGTTGCCGTGCAGCTGCGGCACCACCACGACACGCGGCGCGGCGATACCGCCGGTGAGCGCCTTCTGTTCGAGCAGGTAATCCGACCAGGTCACCGTCGGCAGGATGCCGGCGGACGCGGCCAGGACGAACGAGCGCCGGCCATAGCGTGCGTTCAGCTGTTCGGCGGCGGTGTGCATGGCCAGCAGCTCCGCGCCGGCGGTCGCCGGCTTGGTGATGACGATGCCTTCGACCGAGTAGCCGTGTTGCTGGGCGTACTCCAGGGCGGTCGCCCAGTCGCCTTCGGCGCCGATCGGCGCGGCCAGGCAGGCCCAGCGGTCGCCGCCGTTGGCGCGGGCGGCGGTCAGTTGGGTCTTCAGGTCGCTGGCGGCCACGCCCAGCTCGTTGTCCAGGTCGCTGTCAGTGTTCAGGGCCAACAGCTTGCCGACGTTCTTGGCGGCGGGGCCGATGAAAAGGAAGTAGCGCTCGATCTCGGTCACGGCACCCTGGCCGAGGTTGAGATTGTTCACGCTGATTTTACCGAGTGCCATAGGTTGCCTCGTTAGCGGGGTAATTGAAGGGTTGTGCCGGAGCCTGCCAATCAGGTCGCCGGCGGGACGGGCGCTGGGCCCGGGTAACAGGTCAGGGGAGGGGGCTGCCCTGCACGACCACATCGCCTTGTTCGGCGACCCACAGGTCGTGGTGCTGGAATGACCAGGTCTTGCCGAAGACCTCGATTTCTCCGGCCGCGTCCTCGGTCAGGTAAAGGGGCTCGACGAACTCCAGGGCCAGCGACACATCCAGCAAGTCGCTGCCTGGGACCTTCTGCTTGACGGTGAGCGTCGGTGCCGGAAGGGCGAACAGGTGACGCCCGGGGTCGTTGCCCTCCAGCCAGCTGCCGGCGAGCGCCATCAGGCGCCCGGGATGGCCGCTGAAGTCGTCGAAGTCGAACAGAGCGCGGTAGCGCAGGTTGCCCATGTGCAGACCCAGCTCGGTCTGTGTCCAGGCCAGGTGCAGGTCGAGTTGCTGCGCCCGGGCATGCAGTTGCTCAGCGGGCACCAGCTTGCGTTCGAGCAGGTAGGCGGTCAGTGCTTTCAACTGGTTCATGGGGCTGACCTTGGGGTGGGGTTGCCTGAGTAAATCATCGTTGAGTGCTCGTGTGAGAGTGGTTAGCCCTAGGGAGCGGCATTCCAAAAAGCCCGCCGTGCAGGCTTTTCAGTAATGCGCGTCGTCACCGCTGGCCACGACTGGTGACGCCATGCGGTTGCGCTTCGAATTGGTGACTCCGACCGCGGCCGTGTGCCCGCCGGATAACTGATCGTGGTGCTTTACGCTGCACACCCGGGCCAGTTGCCAACCCTCTGAACAGTCGAGGCCTGTTCATCGCTGCCTGTGTAACAACCGGTTGCTGTCCGGTTCGAGACACAGGTTATGCAGCAATGCATATGCAGTCAATGCGAAAATGGAAATATTTATGCATAAAGAATTGCCGATATGCATGTCGGTCTTTGCGGGCGGGGGTGTAGGGCTTTTCTTTGGGCGAAAAAAAACCCGCCGAAGCGGGTTTTTTCAGGGGCGCTGCATCAGACGTTGAAGCGGAAGTGCATCACGTCACCGTCCTTGACGATGTAGTCCTTGCCCTCAAGGCGCCATTTGCCGGCTTCCTTGGCGCCGCTCTCACCCTTGAACTGGATGAAGTCGTCGTAGGCCACCACTTCGGCGCGGATGAAGCCTTTCTCGAAGTCGGTGTGGATCACGCCGGCCGCCTGCGGTGCGGTGGCACCCACGCGTACGGTCCAGGCACGCACTTCCTGCACGCCGGCAGTGAAGTAGGTTTGCAGGTTCAGCAGCTCGTAGCCGGCGCGGATCACGCGGTTCAGGCCAGGCTCTTCCAGGCCCAGGGCCTCGAGGAACATGTCCTTCTCCTCACCGTCGTCGAGCTCGGCGATCTCGGCTTCGATCTTGTTGCACACCGGTACCACCACCGCGCCTTCTTCCTCGGCGATGGCCTTGACCACGTCCAGGTGCGGGTTGTTGTCGAAGCCGTCTTCGGCAACGTTGGCGATGTACATCACCGGCTTGCTGGTCAGCAGGTGGAAACCACGGATGACGGCTTTCTCGTCGTCAGCCATGTGCTTCATCAGGCTGCGTGCCGGCTTGCCTTCGGTGAAGTGCGGGATCAGTTTTTCGAGGATGGCTTTCTGCGCCAGGGCTTCCTTGTCACCGCCCTTGGCGTTGCGCGCGACCTTTTGCAGTTGCTTCTCGCAGCTGTCGAGGTCGGCGAAGATCAGTTCGAGGTCGATGATCTCGATGTCGCGCTTGGGGTCGACGCTGTTGGAAACGTGGATCACGTTCTCGTCTTCGAAGCAGCGCACCACGTGGGCGATGGCGTCGGTCTCGCGGATGTTGGCGAGGAACTTGTTGCCCAGGCCTTCACCTTTGGAGGCGCCAGCAACCAGGCCGGCGATGTCGACGAATTCCATGGTGGTCGGCAGGATGCGGTTCGGCTTGACGATCTCGGCCAGCGCGGCCAGGCGTGCGTCGGGCATCGGCACGATGCCGCTGTTCGGCTCGATGGTGCAGAAGGGGAAGTTCTCCGCCGCGATGCCAGACTTGGTCAGGGCGTTGAACAGGGTGGACTTGCCGACGTTGGGCAGGCCGACGATGCCGCAATTGAAACCCATGGGTATTCCCCTTTCTAAAAGTGTCAGGCCTTCTGGCTGTGCAGTTCGCGCATCGCCTTGGCGAAGTCGCCGGCAAGCACGTCGGGCATCACGCCGAGGGCAAAATCGATGCTGGCGTCGAGCTTCTCCTGCTCGGCGCGCGGCGCGCGGCCCAGGACGAAGTTGGAGACCAGTTTGGCGTCACCCGGGTGGCCGATGCCAAGCCGCAGGCGGTGGAAGTCGTTCTGGTTGCCGAGCTGCGCGATGATGTCGCGCAGGCCGTTATGCCCACCGTGGCCGCCGCCTCGCTTGAGTTTGGCGACGCCTGGGGGCAGGTCGAGTTCGTCGTGCGCCACCAGGATCGCTTCCGGCTTGATGCGGAAGAAATTGGCCAGAGCCGCCACGGACTGGCCGCTACGGTTCATGTAGGTGGTGGGGATCAGCAAACGAACATCGTTGCCCTGATGGCTGAACTTAGCCGTCAGGCCGAAATACTTTTTGTCAGCGGACAGCGAGACGCGCTGGGCGCTGGCGAGGCGTTCAACGAAAAGAGCCCCTGCGTTATGCCGGGTCTGTTCGTATTCGGGGCCGGGGTTACCCAGGCCGACGATCAACTGGATGGCGGTCACGTCAGGGGCTCTTCCTTGGAGTTGGTGGGTTACGGTGCGCGCGGCACTGTAACCCGATCAACGCCGGCGTGCGAGTGGATTACTCGGCAGCGCCTTCAGCAGCTTCAGCGGCAACGCGCGGGGCGTGGACGTTGGCAACAGCTTTGTCATCACCGTGGGCCAGAGCGACGAACTCTACGCCTTTCGGAGCTTTCAGGTCCGACAGGTGGATGATGGTGCCGACTTCGGCGTTGGCCAGGTCGACTTCGATGAACTCAGGCAGGTCTTTGGCTTCGCAGGAAACTTCGATCTCGGAAACGACGTGCGAGATCTCGCCGCCTTTCTTGATCGGGGCTTCTTCGCCGACGAAGTGAACTGGAACCTTGGCGGTCAGCTTCTGGCCAGCAACGACGCGAACGAAGTCGGCGTGCATGATGAAGCCTTTGGCCGGGTGACGCTGCATGGCCTTGACCACGACGTTCTGCTTGGCACCGTCGACATTCAGTTCGATAACGTGGCTGAAGGCAGCTTCGTTTTCGAACAGCTTGGCGATTTCCTTGGCCACGATGGTCAGGGATTGGGCTTCTTTATCGCCACCGTAGACAACGGCAGGGATGTTGGCGGAGTGACGCAGGCGGCGGCTCGCACCTTTCCCCAGGTCAGTACGCGCTTGGGCGTTCAGGATGAAATCAGTCATTTTGCTTCTCCAAAATAGCCCCCCGAGGGCGTTTGCGACCAGCGCCAACGGGGATGGCAAAAAAGCCCCGCCCCAACGAATGCTGGGGCGGGGCGCTTCATATCAACACGTGTTCCGCTTAGCGGAACATCGCGCTGATCGATTCTTCGTTGCTGATGCGGCGTACCGCTTCAGCGACAACCGGTGCGATATCCAGCTGGCGGATACGGTCACAGGCTTGAGCAGCGGCGGACAGCGGAACGGTGTTGGTCACCACCAGCTCGTCCAGTACCGACTTCTCGATGTTCTCGATCGCGCGGCCCGACAGGACAGGGTGCGTGCAGTAGGCGTAAACCTTGGCAGCGCCGTGTTCTTTCAGGGCCTTGGCCGCGTGGCACAGGGTGCCGGCGGTGTCGACCATGTCGTCTACCAGGATGCAGGTGCGTCCTTCGACGTCGCCGATGATGTGCATAACCTCGGAGTGGTTAGCCTTTTCGCGGCGCTTGTCGATGATCCCGAGATCGACGCCCAGGGACTTGGCGACGGCGCGAGCTCGCACCACACCACCGATGTCCGGGGAAACGATCATCAGGTTCTCGAAACGCTGGTCTTCGATGTCGTCGACCAGTACGGGCGAGCCGTAGATGTTGTCGACGGGGATATCGAAGAAACCCTGGATCTGGTCAGCGTGCAGGTCGACGGTGAGAACACGGTCGATACCCACGACAGTGAGCATGTCAGCGACGACTTTGGCGCTGATGGCTACACGTGCCGAACGCGGACGGCGGTCCTGGCGGGCGTATCCGAAGTAAGGAATCACGGCGGTGATTCGCGACGCTGAGGAGCGGCGGAAGGCGTCGGCCATCACTACCAGTTCCATCAGATTGTCGTTGGTTGGGGCACAGGTGGGCTGAATGATGAAGACGTCTTTACCGCGGACATTTTCGTTGATTTCAGCACTGATTTCGCCGTCGGAGAACTTGCCGACAGAAACATCACCCAGTGGAATATGCAGCTGACGTACGACACGCCGAGCCAGATCGGGGTTAGCATTCCCCGTGAAGACCATCATCTTGGACACGCGCAGTACCTGAAGGCTGAGGGTAACCTGGATGAGTATAAGAAATGGCAGGGGCGGCTGGATTCGAACCAACGCATGGCAGGATCAAAACCTGCTGCCTTACCGCTTGGCGACGCCCCTGTATCTGTTGCTGCGAATTCTTATGAACTCGACTTCTTGATCAGACTTTGCAGCTTGCGATGCAACATCGAAACATTGCTTCCTTTCGCCACAAACCCTGTTTGGGTCTCTGAAAGAAGGGCCAGAACTCTATCAGCTTCGGCTTTGCTTGGGAAGGCCCCAAACACACAACTTCCAGTGCCGGTCATTCGAGATTCGGTGAATTTACCCAGTGAAATCAGCGCATTGCGAACTTCAGGATACCGTTGCTCTACTACCGGTTGGCAGTCATTTCGACTGTTTCCCTCGGGAACGGGGCGCATCTTAAGGGGGAGGGAATCACGTGTCAACTCTGGATGCGAAAAAATTTCCGCTGTGCTGACAGACACTTGCGGTACCAGCACGACGTACCAGGGTTCGGCGGGGTCGACCGGGGTCAGTTGCTCGCCGACACCCTGGGCAAAGGCAGCATGGCCGCGGACGAACACCGGCACATCGGCGCCAAGCGAAAGGCCCAGGGTCGCCAGGCGGTCTTCGTCCCAGTCCAGCTGCCACAAGTGCGCAAGTGCCAGCAGGGTGGTCGCCGCGTCAGAGCTGCCGCCACCGATGCCGCCGCCCATGGGCAGCACCTTGCGCAGCCAGATGTCGGCACCGAGTGCTGTGCCGGACTGGGTCTGCAGCATGCGCGCCGCGCGGACGATCAGGTTGCTGTCGTGGGGCACGCCGGCAATTTCCGTTTGCAGGCAGATCTGGCCATCGTCGCGCAGGGCGAAGCTCAGCTCGTCGCCATGCTCGAGAAACTGGAACACGGTTTCCAGCTCGTGATAGCCATCGGCGCGGCGCCCGGTGATGTGCAGCCACAGGTTGAGCTTGGCCGGCGCGGGCAGTGTCAGCGTTTGCATCGAATCAGTGCCCCAGCTGGCGTGGCTGCCAGTCCTTGACCACCAGGGTCACGTCGATGTTCTCGCCGTGTAGCTTCAGGCGCTCGGGCAGCCAGTAACCGTTCTGCTCCACGTAACTCAGGTATTCGACCTTCCAGCCGTCCTGGGCGAGGCTGGCCAGGCGGCTGTCGCCGTCGAGGGTCAGCTGGCTCTTGCTGTCCGGGGCGGGCAGGCCGCGCACCCACCAGACCAGGTGCGACACTGGCAGGCGCCAGCCCAGTTGTTCTTCCAGCAGGGCCTCGGGGTTGGCAGCCTCGTAGCGGCCCTGGTTGGCGACTTCCAGCACCACACCGCCGGGTCGCCCGGTCAGGCGTGCCGCGCCGCGGCCCAGGGGGCCGGCCAGGCGAATGTCGTAGTAGTCCTGGCGCTGCAGCCAGAACAGCGTGCCGCTGCCCGAATCACGCGGGGCGCGGATGCCGACCTTGCCGTTGATCTGCCAGCCGTCGAGGCTGCCCAGCTGCTGTTTGTGCTCGCGCCACAGCTGCGGGTTGCCCTGACCTTGCACGGCTTCCTTGCTGCCGAAGCCGGCGCAGCCGGCGAGCAGGGCGATGAGGGTAAAGGTAATGCAATGACGCAGGAACATGGTTTACAGGCTCTCGGATCCGGTCAGGCGCAGCAGGGTCTTGCGCAGGATGGGGCTGTCGGCCTGGGCTTCGAAACCCTTGGCCCAGACTTGGCGGGCTTCGCGGCGCTTGCCGTTGGCCCAGAGGACTTCGCCCAGGTGGGCGGCGACCTCATGATCGGGGAAGCGTTCGAAGGCCAGGCGCAGTTGGCGCTCGGCTTCCTCGAGGTTGCCCGTGCGATAGGCGATCCAGCCCAGGCTGTCGAGCACGGCCGGGTCGTCCGGGGTGAGCTGGTGGGCTTTTTCGATCAGCGCCTTGGCTTCGCCATAGCGGGTGGTGCGGTCGGCCAGTGTGTAGCCCAGGGCGTTCAGGGCCATGGCATTTTCCGGCTCGCGGGCGATGATGGCGCGCAGGTCTTTTTCCATCTGCGCCAGGTCGTTGCGCTTCTCTGCGAGCATGGCGCGGGTGTAGAGCAGGTTGAGGTCGTCCGGATAGCGCTTGATCGCCTGCTCCAGCACCTGGGCGGCCTGGGTTTCCTTGCCGTTGTTGCCCAGGCTTTCGGCCTCGATCAGGTACAGCTGGATGGCGTAGTCCGGCTGCGCCTCGCGGGCCTCGGCGAGCAGTTTCGAGGCTTCGGCGCTGCGGCCGTTGGCAATCAGGATATCGGCCTGGCGCAGTTGCGCCGGCAGGTAGTCCGGGCCGGGGCCGACCAGTGCGTACTCGCGCAGGGCGGCAGCCGGCTGGCTGCGTTCCTCACGGATGCGGCCGAGGTTGAGGTGGGCGGCATCGACATTGGCGTCACGCTCGACCAGTTCCTGCAGGTAGCCTTCGGCCTCATCCCAGTGCTTGGTTTCCAGGCACACCAGGGCCAGCGAGTAGCGGATCTCGTCGTCTTCCGGATACTGCTGCAGCAGGCTCTCGAACTCGGCCTTGGCGTCGTCGATGCGGTCCTGCTCGACCAGGGTGCGCGCGAGTGTCAGGCGCAGGCGCTTGTCTTCAGGGTTGTCGCGGATCGCCCCGCGCAGCAGCGGCAGGGCCTCTGGACCGCGGTCCAGGGACTGAAGCAGGCGAGCGCGCAGCAGCACCGGGGCGATCTCGCCATTCTGTGGCGGGTGGGCCTCGAGCAGGTCGAGTGCCTGTTGCGGCTTGTCATCCTGGTTCAGCAGCAAAGCCTTGCCAAACACCAGCTGGCTGTTCTCGGGGTACTTCACCAGCAGGCGGTCGAAGCTTTGCATCAAGCCGTCGCGGGTATGCTGGTCAGTCTCGGCGGCCGACAGGGCGAGGAAGTCGAAGTGGGTGTCACCCTGGCCTTGCAACACCTTCTCCATGTAGGTCATGGAGTCGTCGTAACGCCCGGCGCGGGCCAGCTGGATGGCGGCAGCGCGCTGGGCGTCGAGGTTCTGCGGGTCGTTACGGGCCCAGATCAGCGCGGTGTCCAGAGCCGGTTCATCGGCGCCCAGGTACTCGGCGATGCGATAGGCTCGCTCCGAGACTGCCGAGTCCTGGGTCTTCTCGGCCTGATCGACGTAGTTGGCCAGGGCGATGTCGAAACGGTTGCGCTGGCCAGCCAGCTCCGCCACCAGCAGGCTGTAAAGGGTGTCCTGCTTGAACGATCCGTACACCACGGGCTTTTCCGCGCTCTTGCCGGCGTCGGCGGCGGGCGTCTGGACGTCCGTCTTCGGGGCCAGGCTCTGGCAGCCTTGAAGCAGGGCGAGGGCAAGCAGCAATGCGTAGGATTTGTTCATAGAGGCTTATAAAGAGGCTAAACCGGCGGTCAGAGCATGATGACACAAGCGCGATGGCAAACCCACCTGCGAAGGTCGTGGTGTGAAGCGGCGCTTCGGAGTATAGGGACAATGCGCCGGGGCGGTGGTTCGCAACCCGTCCACGGCATCCTGCCCTTGCCCTTGCCCTTGCCCTTGCCCTTGCCCTTGCCCTTGCCCTTGCCCTTGCTGTTGTTTTTGCTTTTGCTTCTAAGCGCTCGGTAGTTCAGGCAACGCCAATTGCGACTTCAGGAGGCCGAACGCAGGTCTTGCGGAGGGAGGTGACGGGCATGGATGCCCGTCAAGCGCTGCGCCCCAGGATGGGGCGTTCAGCGCGGTCCTCCCGGGAGCAAGGCCGGAGTGAGGGGACCCCGGAGCGAAGCGTAGGTAACCCGCCGTAAGGGCGGAAAGGTGACTGTGCGTCGCCATCGCCAATGAATGAGCGTATAACTTTCAAAACCCACGCTCTGAAAGTCAAAGTCGGTCGGCGTGGGTTTCTACAGGTGCAAGCGCATTCATTTGCTATGTCGACGCTCAATCACCTTTCCGCCCTTACGGCGGCTCACTTTTTGAAGGATCAAAAAGTAAGCAAAAAATCCTCGCTCCATTCATCCGGCCCTCCGCTGCGCTCCGGGTTCCCTCACTCCGGCCTTGCTCCCGGGAGGACCGCGCTGAACGCCCCATCCTGGGGCGCAGCGCTTGACGGGCATCCATGCCCGTCACCTCCCTTCGCAAGACCTGCGTTCGGCCTCCTGAAGTCGCGAAGTTACGGGCGGCGCCTGGGCTGACGCAGCTGTCGCTAGTGGACCAAGGGATAAACTCTCGATCGGCAACGGCAACGGCAACGGCAACGGCAACGGCAACGGCAACGGCAGGGGAGAGTGTAGGTACGGGCGATAGGCTCGCCGCATTAGCACAATAGCGAACGGTGGTTGTTCTAAAACCTGCGAAGTAGGACAATTATCGGCTTCACGTCCCAACCAGCGATCTTGCATGGCCTTTCTTGCCCTTGGTATCAACCATAAGACTGCCTCGGTAGACGTACGCGAGCGCGTGGCGTTTACGCCCGAGCAGCTGGTCGACGCCCTGCAGCAGCTGTGCCGACTGACCGCCAGCCGCGAAGCGGCGATCCTGTCGACCTGCAACCGTAGCGAACTCTATATAGAACAGGACCACCTTGCCGCCGATGCCGTGCTGCAATGGCTGGCAGACTATCACCAGCTGAGCCTCGACGAGCTGCGCGCCAGCGCCTATGTCCACGAGGAGCACGACGCGGTCCGGCACATGATGCGCGTGGCCTCCGGCCTCGATTCGCTCGTGCTTGGCGAGCCGCAGATCCTCGGCCAGATGAAATCGGCCTACGCCGTGGCCCGCGAGGCCGGCACTGTTGGCCCGCTGCTTGGGCGCCTGTTCCAGGCCACCTTCAGTGCCGCCAAGCAGGTGCGCACCGACACCGCCATCGGCGAGAACCCCGTGTCGGTGGCATTTGCCGCGGTCAGCCTGGCCAAGCAGATCTTCTCCGACCTGGGGCGCAGCCAGGCGCTGCTGATCGGCGCCGGCGAGACCATCACCCTGGTCGCCCGCCACCTGCACGAACAGGGTGTGCGACGTATCGTCGTGGCCAACCGCACCCTGGAGCGCGCCAGCATCCTCGCCGAACAGTTCGGCGCCCATGCGGTACTGCTGGCGGACATCCCGCAGGAGCTGGTCAACAGCGACATCGTCATCAGTTCCACCGCCAGCCAGTTGCCGATCCTGGGCAAGGGCGCGGTGGAGAGTGCGCTGAAACAGCGCCGGCACAAACCGATCTTCATGGTCGACATCGCCGTGCCGCGTGATATCGAGCCGCAGGTCGGCGAGCTGGACGACGTCTACCTCTATACCGTCGACGACTTGCATGAAGTGGTCGCGGAAAACCTCAAGAGCCGCCAGGGCGCGGCCCAGGCCGCCGAGGAACTGGTATCGGCGGGCGCGGACGATTTCATGGTGCGCCTGCGCGAGCTGGCGGCGGTGGACGTGCTCAAGGCCTACCGCCAGCAGAGCGAGCGCCTGCGCGACGAGGAACTGCAAAAGGCCCAGCGCCTGCTGGCCAACGGCGGCAACCCCGAGGACGTGCTCATGCAGCTGGCCCGGGGCCTGACCAACAAGCTGTTGCATGCTCCCAGCGTGCAACTGAAAAAGCTCTCCGCCGAAGGCCGCCTCGATGCGCTGGCCATGGCCCAGGAACTCTTCGCCCTCGATGAGGGCTCGACGGACAAATCCCCGCAATGAAAGCGTCGCTGCTGAACAAACTGGACACGCTCCAGGACCGCTTCGAGGAACTCACCGCGCTGCTCGGTGATGCCGAAGTCATTTCCGACCAGACGCGCTTTCGCGCCTACTCACGCGAATATGCCGAAGTGGAACCGGTCATCGGGTCCTATAAAGAGTGGCGCAAGGTCCAGGACGATCTCGAAGGTGCCCAGGCACTGCTCAAGGACGCCGACCCCGATCTGCGCGAGATGGCGGTAGAGGAAGTGCGCGAGGCCAAGGAGCTGTTGGTTGGCCTGGAGTCGCAGCTGCAGCGCATGCTGCTGCCCAAGGACCCTAACGACGGGCGCAACGTGTTCCTGGAAATCCGTGCCGGCACCGGGGGCGACGAGGCGGCGATCTTCTCCGGCGACCTGTTCCGCATGTATTCACGCTATGCCGAGAAGCGCGGCTGGCGCCTGGAGATCCTCTCCGAGAACGAAGGCGAGCACGGTGGCTACAAGGAGATCATTGCCCGGGTCGAAGGGGACAGCGTCTACGGCAAGCTGAAGTTCGAGTCCGGCGCGCACCGTGTGCAGCGTGTGCCGGAAACCGAGTCGCAAGGCCGTATCCATACCTCCGCTTGCACCGTGGCGGTGTTGCCCGAGCCCGACGAGCAGGTGGCGATCGAGATCAACCCGGCCGACCTGCGCGTGGACACCTACCGCGCATCCGGTGCCGGCGGCCAGCACGTCAACAAGACCGATTCGGCGATCCGCATCACCCACTTGCCCACCGGCATCGTGGTCGAGTGCCAGGAAGAACGTTCGCAGCACAAGAACCGTGCCCGCGCCATGTCCTGGCTCTCGGCCAAGCTCAACGACATGCAGACCAGCGCCGCGCAGAACGCCATCGCCAGCGAGCGCAAGCTGCTGGTCGGCTCGGGCGACCGCTCCGAGCGCATCCGTACCTACAATTACCCGCAGGGCCGGGTTACCGATCACCGCATCAACCTCACCCTTTACTCGCTCGACGATATTCTCGCTGGTGGCGTGGACGCGGTGATCGAACCGTTGCTGGCCGAGTACCAGGCCGACCAGCTGGCTGCCCTGGGGGACTGAGATGACCATCATCGCCAGCTTGCTGCGCAATGCCCAGCTACCCGACTCGCCGACCGAACGGCTGGACGCCGAGTTGCTCCTGGCCGCGGCCCTGGGTAAGTCGCGCAGTTACCTGCACACCTGGCCCGAGCGCATCGTCAGCAGCGAGGCGGCGCAGGTGTTCGCCGGCTACCTCGACCGGCGTCGCGCCGGTGAGCCGGTGGCTTACATCCTTGGCCAGCAGGGTTTCTGGAAACTGGACCTGGAAGTCGCGCCACACACGCTGATTCCGCGCCCGGATACCGAGCTGCTGGTGGAAACCGCCCTCGAACTCGTGCCGCCCACGCCTGCCCGGGTGCTCGACCTGGGCACCGGCACCGGGGCTATCGCCCTGGCCCTGGCCAATGAGTGCCGGGGATGGCAGGTCACGGCGGTGGACCGCATCGAGGAGGCTGTCGCCCTGGCCGAGCGCAACCGCCAGCGCCTGGGCCTGGGCAATGTCCAGGTGCGTACCAGCCATTGGTTCGACGCCCTCGCGGGTGAGCGTTTCAACCTGATTCTCAGCAATCCGCCCTATATCCGCGCCGCCGATCCGCACCTGGTGGCCGGGGACGTGCGTTTCGAACCCAGCAGTGCCCTGGTGGCCGGCGAAGACGGCCTGGACGATCTACGTGTGATCGTCGACCAGGCCCCGGCTCACCTGCTGCCTGGCGGTTGGCTACTGCTCGAGCACGGCTATGACCAGGCGCCCGCCGTACGCGACCTGCTGGCGGCTGCCGGCTTCATCGACGTTGCCAGCCGCGTCGACCTGGGCGGACACGAACGTATCAGCCTGGGGCGCCTGCCATGCTGAGCGACCAGGAGCTGTTGCGCTACAGCCGGCAGATCCTGCTGTCGCAGGTGGATATCGACGGCCAGTTGCGCCTGAAATACGGCAAGGCCCTGATCATCGGTCTTGGCGGGCTGGGTTCCCCGGTGGCGCTGTACCTTGCAGCGGCGGGTGTCGGTGAGCTGCACCTGGCTGATTTCGACACCGTTGACCTGACCAACCTGCAGCGCCAGGTGATCCACGACAGCGACAGCGTCGGCATGAGCAAGGTCGATTCGGCCATCAAGCGTCTGCAGGCGATCAACCCGCAAATCAGCCTGGTTGCCCATCGCCGGGCGCTGGACGAGGATTCGCTGGCCGCCGCAGTGGCGGCGGTCGATGTGGTGCTCGACTGCTCCGACAACTTCAGCACCCGCGAGGCGGTCAACGCCGCCTGTGTTGGTGCGGGCAAGCCGCTGGTCAGCGGTGCGGCGATCCGTCTCGAGGGCCAGTTGTCGGTGTTCGACACCCGGCGCGATACCAGCCCCTGCTATCACTGCCTGTATGGCCATGGCAGCGAAGCCGAACTGACTTGCAGCGAGGCCGGGGTGATCGGCCCGTTGGTGGGGCTGGTCGGCAGCCTGCAGGCTCTGGAAGCGCTGAAGTTGCTGGCCGGTTTCGGCGAGCCGTTGATCGGCCGCCTGCTGCTGATTGATGCCCTGAGCACCCGCATGCGTGAGCTGCGGGTCAAGCGCGATCCGGCCTGCGCCGTGTGCGCCACGCGCCATGGCTGAGCGCACGGCGCCGGTGGGCGTGATGGACTCCGGCGTCGGCGGCTTGTCGGTTCTGGCCGAAATCCAGCGCCTGCTGCCCAGGGAGTCCTTGTTGTACGTGGCCGACAGTGGTCATGTGCCGTATGGCGAGAAATCGCCTGACTACATTCGTCAGCGCCTGCGGCATATCGCCCGGTTTTTCCACGAACAGGGCGCCAAGGCCATGGTGCTGGCGTGCAACACCGCCACCGTGGCCGCGGTGGCCGACCTGCGCGAGCGGTATCCGGACTGGCCACTGGTGGGCATGGAGCCGGCCGTCAAGCCGGCGGCGGTGGCGACCCGCTCCGGCGTGGTCGGCGTGCTGGCGACCACCGGTACCCTGCAGAGCGCCAAGTTCGCCGCCTTGCTCGACCGTTTCGCCAATGATGTGCGGGTGGTAACCCAGCCTTGCCCCGGGCTGGTGGAGCGTATCGAGGCGGGCGACCTGTTCAGCGAGCAATTGCGCCAATTGCTGTCGGGCTATGTGGAGCCGTTACTGGCGGCCGGCTGTGACACTTTGATCCTGGGCTGTACTCACTACCCGTTCCTGCGGCCGATGCTGGCCGAAATGGTGCCGGCTGAGGTGGCGATCATCGACACCGGGGCTGCCGTGGCGCGGCAACTTCAAAGATTGCTGGAGGCGCGCGGGCTGCTCGGCGAGGGCCCGGCGCAGACGACCGCATTCTGGAGCAGTGGGGAGCCAGAACGCCTGCAGAAAGTCCTGCCGCTTTTATGGAGTCAGTCCGGCAGCGTGCAACGCTTCCTGTCTTGAGCGGATACATGCAGGAGCGGGTGCGCCCGTACCTGCATGAGTCAGATTTTCTCCGGCAGCGGCCACAACTCGCCTGGCTCGAGAACCTCGAGCACCAGTTCGGGTTGCCGCTGACCCAGGCGTGCCAGCAACTCCTGCGCGGCACTTTGCGCCGTCCAGGGTTCCGGAATGGCCTGTGCCGAAGTCACCGGGCCTTTCAGCGACTGTGGCGCCGCCACGGTCAGGTCGATACCTAGCGCCTTCAGGGCAGGACGCTGCAGGCGAAGCCACTGTGGCAGGCTGTTGCTGCCACTGGCTGGCTGGTTCGGCTCGTACAACTGCAATGCCGAGTAACGGCTGAGAACGGCCATGACCTGGGGTTGGTCACCTTTGGCCAGGTGCGGCAGTGCGCCAACCAGACACTGTTCGGTGGCGCGTAGGTTGCTGCTGACGATCTGTTCGAACAGTTGCGCATCCGCCACATCGGCGGGCAGGTAATCGCAGGTTCCGGCATTGATGATCAGGCAATCCAGCGTGCTCCAGCGACTAGAGAGGCGCTGGGCGGCGTCCGGCAAGTGCTCTCCCAGGCGCATCAGGTGCCCACCGTAGCGTTGGCCCAGGCTGTCGAGTTGCTGGCTATCCCTGCCACTGGCGGCAACCTCTTGCCCGCTCGCGAGCAACTGTTCTACCAAGGCCAGGCCAAGTCCGTGGCTGGCTCCTGTAATCCAGAAGCGACGTGTCATGCTCTATGCCCCCTGATCCTGCCAGCTGGACAAGCTTTTGAAGGCTTCCAATGCGCGTTGGCGACTGCTATCGAGATCGACTATCGGGCCCGAGTAATTATTAGTAGCAAATAGATCGGCAGATTTCACCGGGTAGTGAATCGATTTATCGTCCCTGTCCTTCAATTCTGGCAGCCATCGACGAATGAACACACCCTTCGGGTCGAAGCGCTGTGACTGGGTAACAGGATTGAAAATGCGGAAGTAGGGCACTGCGTCAGTGCCTGTAGAGGCACTCCACTGCCAGCCGCCGTTGTTGGCGGCCAGATCGCCGTCTATCAAGTGGCGCATGAAGTGGCGCTCGCCATGCCGCCAGTCGATCAGCAGGTTCTTGCTGAGGAACATGGCGACGACCATGCGCAGCCGGTTGTGCATCCAGCCGGTGTGCAGCAACTGGTGCATGGCGGCATCGATGATAGGGAAGCCGGTGCGGCCTTCTTTCCAGGCCTGCAGGTCGGCCGGCGCGTCGCGCCAGGGCAGCGCTTCGGTGTGCGGGCGGAAGGCGCGATGCCGCGAGACGCGGGGATAGCCCACCAGGGTGTGCTTGTAGAACTCGCGCCACAGCAGCTCGTTGACCCAGGTCTGTACGCCGACGCTGCCGCTGTCGAATTCGCCCTGGTTGCTACCTAGGGCCGCATGCAGGCACTGACGTGGCGAGAGCACACCTGCCGCCAGGTAAGGCGAAAGCTGGCTGGTACCGGCCTTGGCGGGCAAGTCGCGCAGTTGCGCGTAATCCTCGACGGTTTCGTCGACGAAGCGCTGCAACCGCTGCCGTGCTTCATCTTCACCGGCGGGCCAGTGTTGGCGCAGGGCGTCGGAAGGTGCCTCGAAGCCGTCGATATGCTCGGGGATGGCGTCGCCGTGAATACCCAGCGCCTCTTGACGACGTACAGGCGCGGCGAGAGCGGGGAGGCCGCGGTGCAGATGTTCCAGGCAGACCCGTTTAAACTGGCTGAAGACTTGGAAATACTGGCCACCGCGGGTCAGTACGCTGCCGGGCTTGAACAGCAACTGGTCGAGGTGAGCGGTAGCGCCGATTCCAGCTTGTTGCAAGAGGTCGCGGGTCGCTTCGTCGCGCCGGGTCTCGTTGATGCCGTATTCCTCGTTCCAGTGCACGGCCTCGATGCCGTGCTGGCGGCAGACTTCGAGCACGCATTGCGGGGCGTCTTCCCACGTATCGACTTGGCGAATCAACAGGGGAATGTTCAGCGTCGCAAGTGACTGGCGCAGCAGCCGCAGGTTGCGCAGCCAGAAGTCGACCTTGCAGGGGGCGTCATCATGGGTCAGCCACTGGCCAGGGCTGGCGATCCAGAGGGCCACGGTTGGACCGCGCTGGCAGGCGGCCGCGAGCGCGGTGTTATCGTCCACACGCAGGTCACTGCGTAGCCATATCAATTGCATGGAATACGAGCCCAAGGTTGGTCAGGGTTGTTGCAGGCCGCGCAAGGCGGCTTGCGGGCTATCGAACAGGTACAGGTCGGTAAGCGACAATGCGCGTAGCTCGGCCTCATGGAGAGTGACTGTACCGCCACCCAGGAGTTTCTTCACGGCGACTTCCTGCAGCATGCGGCCCAGTGCGGCAAGGTCGGGGCGGCGTCCGAGGAAGAGCACCAGCGCTTGTGGCTGCAAGCGCTCCACGGCTTGGCGCAACTGACGAGGCTCGACCGACCACTCGAGTATCTCCAGAGGGTGGCCATTGCTGCTCAGCAGCCAGGCGCAGAGCCAGAACTCCGGGTCGAAGGGGGTATCGTCGGTGCGGGCAAGCAGCAGGCAGGGGCCGGTGAGCGAGTGGCCGTCGTGATAGACCCGCGCCCCCAGCTTGCTGCGCAGCCAGCTGTGAAAGAACACCTGCTCCAGGCAGGCGTCGAAATGGGTTTGCCAGCGCAGGGTGAGGGCCTCCAGTAGGGGGAGCAGCAGGCGCTCGCACACGGTCACGGCGGGGTAGAGGGCCATCACCTGGTTCAATAGTTGGTCGAGAGGGCGCTGGGCAAGGCGAGCGATTGCCGTGATCAGTTGCTCGATACGCTCGCCCCATTCGCCCTGGAGGGGCGGCGGAGTGTTCTCCGTGTTGTCCAGCAGCCCGCGCACTTGGCTGATTGCTGCGCCGCGCTCCAGCCAGCGCAGCGCGGCCTGGACCCGTTGCACCTGGTCTTGTGGATAGAGGCGATGGCCCTTGGGTGTGCGCTGAGGCTTGATCAGGCCGTAGCGCCGCTCCCAGGCGCGCAAGGTGACCGGGTTGACGCCGGTGAGCCGCGCTACCTCGCCGATAGGGAGCAACTCGTCAGATGGCATTGCGTAGTCCAAGGTCTTCCGGGTGGGGTTGCAGGTAGGCCTGTTGCAACAGGTAAGGGTCTGGATGGCAGCGCAAATGGTGCTTGAGCAGGGTCAGTGGGACCACCAGCGGCACCACGCCTCTCTGGTACTGGCCAATGACCTGCTGCAGCTCGGCCTTGTCGCTCTGGCCCAGGTCGTTGCGCAGGTAGCCGCTCAGGTGCTGCAGCACATTGCCATGGGTGCCGCGGCTGGCGCATCGGCGCAGGGCCTGCATCAACTGGCTGAAGTAGCGCGGGCCGAGCTGCTGCGGATCGTCGTCCCGGCGCATGATGCCGAGCAGGCGGCCAAGGGTGCGGTACGCCTGGGGGTTGTGGGCCATGAGCAGGTACTTGTAGCGGGCATGGAAGCGAATCAGGGCGCCGCGGCTCAGGCCCTGGCGCAGTTGCTGCTGCCAGTCGGCGTAGGCGTACACACGGGTGATGAAGTTTTCCCGTAGTACCGGGTCGTGCAGGCGACCTTCTTCCTCGACCGGCAGGTCCGGGCGCAGGGCGCAGAAGGCTGCGGCATAGACACCGCGACCATGATGAGCCGGGTGGCCGTCTTCCTGGTACACCTTGACCCGTTCGAGGCCACAGGACGGTGACTTCTGCATGAAGATGTAGCCGCAGATATCGTCCAGTTCGCCGGCCATCTGCTCACCGTAGGCCCGCAGTGGGCCGGCAAGGTCGGTGGTGCTGTTGCGCGTGCCGGTGACCGCAGGATGTTCAGGGTCCCCCACCAGGCGGACAGGTTCGCGCGGGGTGCCCAGGCCGATGGCGACTTCGGGACACAACGGCACCCAGTCAAAGTGCTTGTCGAGCAGGTCGAGACACAGGCTGGAGGCCTTGTGGCCGGCGTTGTAGCGCACGTTGAGGCCGGTCAGGCAGGCGCTGATGGCCAGGCGCGGCTTGCCGGTGGGCGAGGGAGCGTTCATCACTGTCTCCGAATGACTTGTACAGGCAGCACAATTTGTACAAGACAATTTCAGCACAGATGAAAACTTATACAAACAAATTTTTTGTATAAGTTTTATGAGCGACTAATCCAGATGCTCCAGCAAGCGCCTGGCGGCTTCCTGGCCGCTGAGCCAGGCGCCCTCGACGCGCCCGGACAGGCACCAGTCGCCACAGGCGTACAGGCCCAGGTCGGCATCGGCCAGCGTGCCCCACTCATGGTTGCTGGTGGGGCGAGCGTAGAGCCAGCGGTGGGCGAGGGCAAAGGTTGGCGCGGGTACCACGCAGCCGACCAGTTCGGCGAACTCACCCCGCAGCTGCTCGATCACTTCCTCCTTGGCCAGGTCGATATGCTGCCTGCTCCAGCTGGAGGTGGCATGCAGCACCCAGGTATCGAGTTGCTCGTCGCGGCCTGGCTTGCTGCGGTTACGTGCCAGCCAGTCGAGCGGACTGTCCTGGACGAAGCAGCCCTGCATGGGGGTGTCGAGTGGTGTCTCGAAGCCCAGGGCGATGGCCCAGGTCGGCTCCATCTGCACACCAGCGGCAACCGCCGCGAGTTTCGGTACGGCCGCCAGCAACGGTGTGGCCTGGGGGGCCGGCACGGCGATCACCACGCGGCTGAACGGCCCATGGCTGCAGCCTTCGGTATCTTGCAGGTGCCAGTACTGCTTGCCGCGGAATACCTCGGCGATGCGGCAGCCGAAGTTGACCGTGACATCCTTGAGCAGGCCACGGGTGATGGCGCTCATGCGCGGCACGCCGACCCAGCGGACCTGTTCGTCGGGGGAGGGCGTCAGTTCGCCATCGCGGTAGTTGTACAGCTGCGGTTTCCACTGCTCGGCCCAGCCTGAGGCGACCCAGTGCTGGACCTGCTCGACGAAGCGCCGGTCACGGGCAGTGAAGTACTGCGCGCCCAGGTCGAGGGCCCCCGCCTCGCTGCGCTTGCTGGCCATGCGGCCGCCGCTGCCATGGCCCTTGTCGAACAGGTGGACGGTCTGCCCGGCCTTCTGCAGGGCCTGGGCTGCGGACAGGCCGGCGATACCGGCTCCGATGATGGCGATGGGTACTGTCATGATGGCCTCTTCGAACCTAGCTTTGCGCAGCGTACGCTGCCCGGCAAACCTGTACAATGCACAATGTTTGTATAAGGTTATTCCGCTCGATAGGCAGGTGGCCTATGTTTATCCGAGAGCGATCGGTCAAAAAAGTGCCTTGATCTTAAAAATAGACCACGGCCGCCAAGTGTGAGGACACAGCCATGCATATATTGCTGACCGGCGGTACCGGCCTTATCGGCCAACACCTGTGCCAACGGTGGCAGGGCGAGGGCCATCGGCTGACGGTCTGGAGTCGCAGGCCGGAACAGGTGGCGAAAATCTGTGGCACTGGAGTGCGGGGCGTCGCGCGGCTGGACGATATCGCCGCGGACGACCCAGTGGATGCGGTGATCAACCTGGCCGGCGCGCCCATCGCCGATCGGCCCTGGACTGCGGCGCGCCGCACCCTGCTCTGGGCCAGCCGGGTGGCGCTCACCGAGCAGTTGCTGGCCTGGTTGGAGCGCCGCGAACAGCGCCCGTCGGTGCTGATCTCCGGCTCTGCGGTAGGCTGGTACGGCGACGGCGGTGAGCGCGAGCTCACGGAGACCTCGGCTCCGGTGAAGGAGGACTTCGCCAGCCAGCTGTGCATCGCCTGGGAGGAGACTGCCCTGCGTGCCCAGGCATTGGGGATCCGCGTGGTGCTGGTGCGCACCGGCCTGGTGCTTGCCGCTGATGGCGGCTTTTTGTCGCGCCTGCGCCTGCCCTACAAACTGGGTCTGGGCGGGCCGCTGGGCGATGGCCGGCAGTGGATGCCTTGGGTGCATATCGATGATCAAATCGCCGTGATTGATTTTCTCATGCAGCACAAGGAAGCCAGCGGTCCCTATAATGCCTGCGCACCGGAGCCGGTGCGCAATCGCGAATTCGCCAAGCGCCTGGGGCGCACCTTGCATCGTCCGGCATTCATGCCGATGCCGGCGCTGCTGCTCAAGGCCGGGCTCGGCGAGATGTCGACGCTACTGCTCGGTGGCCAGCGCGCCCGCCCTGTACGCCTGCTGGCGGCGGGCTTCACGTTCCGCTTCAACGATCTGCAATCGGCGTTGGACAACCTGTCCAGCCGCCTCTGACATAGGACGCTGCATGACCGATCATGCCCTGCTGCTGGTCAACCTGGGTTCGCCGGCTTCCACCTCGGTGGCCGACGTGCGCCGTTACCTCAACCAGTTCCTGATGGACCCGTACGTGATCGATCTGCCCTGGCCGGTGCGGCGCTTACTGGTGTCGCTGATCCTGATCAAGCGGCCGGAGCAGTCGGCCCATGCCTACGGGTCGATCTGGTGGGACGAAGGCTCGCCGCTGGTGGTGCTGACCCGCCGTCTGCAGCAGGCGATGACCGCCCATTGGCCCCATGGGCCGGTGGAGATCGCCATGCGCTATGGGCAACCGGCGCTGCCGGAGGTCCTTGAGCGCCTGGCCGCACAAGGCGTGCGCAAGGTGACGCTGGCGCCGCTTTATCCTCAGTTCGCCGACAGCACCGTGACCACGGTCGTGGAACTGGCGAAGCAGACCATTGCCGAGCGCAAGCTGCCCCTGCAGACCCGCATTCTGCAGCCGTTCTACGACCACCCTGAGTACATCGATGCCCTGGTGGCCAGTGCGCGCCCATACCTGGAGCAGGATTACGATCACCTGCTGCTGAGCTTCCATGGTTTGCCCGAGCGGCACCTGAAGAAGCTTGACCCCACCGGCCAACATGATTTCCAGGCTGCCGACTGCTGCAAGGACGCCAGCGCCGAGATGCGCGCGGTGTGTTATCGCGGCCAGTGCCTGGCCACGGCCAGGGCGTTCGCCCAGAAGATGGGCATCCCGGACGGCAAGTGGTCAGTGTCCTTCCAATCGCGCCTGGGCCGGGCCAAGTGGATCGAGCCCTACACCGAGACGCGTCTGGACGAGCTGGGCAAGGCGGGGGTGAAGAAGTTGCTGGTGATGTGCCCGGCCTTTGTTGCCGACTGCATCGAGACGCTGGAAGAGATCGGCATGCGCGGCAGTGAGCAATTCATCGAGGCCGGCGGCAAGGAGCTGGTGCTGGTGCCGTGCCTGAACGATCACCCGGAGTGGGTGAGGGTGCTGGCGGGGATGTGCGAGAAGGCCTGAGCGTGGGTTCGTGATGCTTCGTGGGAGCGGGCTTGCCCCGCGATGGCGATAGTCTGGGCTGACGCCATCGCGGGGCAAGCCCGCTCCCCACAAGGGTGCTTCTACCTACTCATTCAAGGCAACTGATCATCCAGCGTCTTGTTCTTCCAGCCATCATTGCCCGGCAGGATCAGGTTCAGGGCAATGGCCACCACGGCGCACAGGGCAATGCCCTTCAGGCCCCAGTCGTCCGGGCCGTCACCGCTGCCGATCAGCACGCCACCGATACCGAACACCAGGGTCACCGAGACGATCACCAGGTTGCGGGCTTCGGCCAGGTCGATCTTGTGGCGGATCATGGTGTTCATGCCCACCGCGGCGATCGAGCCGAACAACAGGCAGAGAATGCCGCCCATCACCGGCACCGGAATGCTCTGCAGCAATGCGCCGAACTTGCCGATGAAGGCCAGGGTGATGGCGAATACCGCCGCCCAGGTCATGATCTTCGGGTTGTAGTTCTTGGTCAGCATCACCGCGCCGGTCACTTCGGCGTAGGTGGTGTTGGGCGGGCCGCCGAACAGGCCGGCTGCCGTGGTGGCCAGGCCGTCACCCAGCAGCGTGCGGTGCAGGCCGGGTTTTTTCAGGTAGTCGCGGCCGGTCACGCTGCCCACCGCAATCACCCCGCCGATGTGTTCGATCGCCGGAGCCAGGGCCACGGGCACGATGAACAGAATGGCCTGCCAGTTGAAGGCCGGCGCGGTGAAGTTGGGTATTTCCAGCCATGGGGCCGCGGCGATCTTGGCAGTGTCGACCACGCCGAAGGCGAACGACAGACCGAAGCCCACCAGCACACCGGCAATGATCGGCACCAGGCGGAAGATGCCTTTGCCGAACACGGCCACGATCAGCGTGGTCAGCAGTGCCGGCATGGAGATCAGCATGGCGGTCTGGTACGGCATCAGCGCAGCACCGTCACCACCCTTGCCCATTGCCATGTTGGCGGCAATCGGCGCCATGGCCAGGCCGATGGAAATGATCACCGGGCCGATGACCACCGGCGGCAGCATGCGGTCGATGAAGCCGGTGCCCTTGATCTTCACCATCAGGCCCATGAAGGTGTACACGAAGCCTGCAGCCATCACGCCGCCCATGGTCTCGGCTAGGCCGAACTGGCCCTTGGCGAGGATGATCGGGGTGATGAAGGCAAAGCTCGACGCCAGGAACACCGGGACCTGACGGCCCGTGACCAGCTGGAACAGCAGGGTGCCGATGCCGGCGGTGAACAGCGCCACGTTGGGGTCGAGGCCGGTGATCAGCGGCATCAGCACCAGCGCGCCGAATGCCACGAAGAGCATCTGCGCGCCCGAAACGACCTGGCGCCAGAGCGGGTCGTTGAAGCCGTCCTGCATGGTCAGGCGTCCTTCTGCTTGGTGCCGAAGATCTTGTCGCCGGCATCACCCAGGCCCGGCACGATGTAGCCGTGCTCGTTGAGGCGCTGGTCGATCGAGGCGGTGTAGATCTGCACGTCCGGGTGGGCTTTTTCCACCACTTCGATGCCTTCGGGCGCCGCGACCAGGACCATGGCGCGGATTTCCTTGCAGCCGGCTTTTTTCAGCAGGTCGATGGTGGCGACCATCGAGTTGCCGGTGGCCAGCATCGGGTCGATGATCAGGGCCAGGCGCTGGTTGATGTCCGGCGCGAGCTTCTCGAGGTAGGTATGGGCCTCGAGGGTTTCTTCGTTGCGGGCCACGCCCACGGCGCTGACTTTGGCGCCGGGGATCAGGCTGAGCACACCGTCGAGCATGCCGATGCCGGCGCGCAGGATCGGCACCACGGTGATCTTCTTGCCGGCGATTTTCTCGACTTGCACCTTGCCGCACCAGCCGTCGATCTCGTAGGTTTCGAGCGGCAGGTCCTGGGTGGCTTCATAGGTCAGCAGTGCACCGACTTCCTGGGCGAGTTCGCGAAAATTCTTGGTGCTGATATCGGCACGGCGCATCAGGCCGAGCTTGTGGCGGATCAGCGGATGGCGGATCTCACGAGTAGGCATAGGGGGAGGGCTCCGGGAGGCGGGCAAAAAAACCGCGCTAGATTAATCTATTCAGTCTTTGATGTCGTGCAGTCATTGTGCACGTTAGTCCATAAAGGCTTGATCTGAGACGAGCGGATGCGTACCTTTGCCCGCTTTTCCAAAACGCACCCCCTGGAGAGCGCCATGTCCGCCGATCTCGAGCATATCCGTCAAGTGATGCGCGAGGCTGATTGCCTGTACAACGAAGCCGAGGTCGAGGCCGCCATCGCCGAGGTCGGCAAACAGATCTGCAAGGACCTGCACGACAAGAACCCGGTGGTCTTCTGCGTGATGAACGGTGGCCTGATCTTCTCCGGCAAGCTGCTGACCCACCTGCAGTTCCCGCTTGAAGCCTCGTACCTGCACGCCACCCGCTACCGCAACACCACCAGCGGTGGCGAGCTGTTCTGGAAGGCCAAGCCGGAAGTGTCGTTCATCGACCGTGACGTGCTGATTGTCGACGATATCCTCGACGAAGGGCACACCCTCAGCGCCATCATCGAGTTCTGCAAGCACGCCGGCGCCCGCGCCGTGCACACCGCAGTGCTGATCGACAAGGACCACGACCGCAAGGCCAGCCCGGACCTGAAGGCCACCTACACCGGCTTGTCGTGCGTCGATCGCTACGTCTTCGGCTACGGCATGGACTACAAGGGTTACTGGCGCAACGCCAACGGCCTCTTCGCCGTCAAGGGGATGTGAGCATGCGCCAGCCTGCGTTCCTCGATCAGTCGTTGTTCGTCGGGCTGGCGCAACAAGCCATCTCCAGCCCACGTGGACGGCAGAACCATAACTTCCATGCGATGGAGGAACCGTGCCACCGCATGGCCGTTGGCCTGCAGCCGCGCACCTATATCCAGCCCCATCGCCACTTGAGCGACGACAAGGCCGAGACGCTGATCGTGCTGAGAGGGCGTCTGGGCTTGCTGATTTTCGATGACCAGGGCGCGGTGATTGGCAAGCGTGTACTTGAGGCGGGAGGGGAGTGCCTGGGGGTCGACCTGGTCCCGGGGGTTTTCCATGGCCTGGTTGTCCTGGAAGATGACAGCATCATGTTCGAATGCAAGGCAGGGCCGTATCGTCCGGTAGGCGAGGGTGAGCTGGCTGAATGGGCGCCTCGCGACGGCGAAGCGGGCGTCGCCGATTATCACGCCTGGATGCGCGCGCAGTTCGATTGAACTTGCGCCAACCGTGAGCCCGCTCCCTTATCGGGGGAGTGGGCTTGCCCCGCGCCAGGGCCTGTGCGTAGAGTGCCTGCTCATGCCAAGGAGCCCCACATGCGTGCGATCGTCCCCCTCCTGCTGGCGGTGAGCCTGCCGCTCTCTGCTGCCCCCCTGCACAGCCAGTTCCTGCCTCCCGACGACCTTTCCCTGCGCCAGGAAGCACCGGCCAGCCAGCAATTGCTGCAGGTCACCGACTACACGGTGGTGGTCGGCACCCAGCGCCAGTCCGACCAGCAGCCGATCCCGATCACTTCCTCCTTGCAGATGCGCCTGAAGGGCAAGCCGCTGAGCAAAGGCTCGACCATCGGCCAGGTCCTGCTCAATTTTGATGGTGAAGGCGGCAAGAGCCTGAAGAAACCGGTTTACGACGACAAGACCCGCACGCTGACGCTCAACTACCCGCTGGCCGATTACCGGGTGATCATCGACCTGCTGCGTAACGAGACGCTCTATGTGCAGTTCCTCACCTATGCCAACGGCCATATCTGGGCCGACCTGCACACCGGCACCGTACGTACGCGTTGAGGCTCGCCGTCGCCGGGGGGTAAACTGCCGGCCTTCGAAAATGTCCGTGATGGTCCAGTTGGAGTCGGCGATGCGTAAAGACAAGAAACAAGTGATTGGTGACGAGATCAGTGACGAGTACATCAAGACGTTCCTGCAATTCGAGCCGGCCGATGGCCTGACCTCGCCTTCGCATCACAAGTTGATCAAAGGTTACCGTGGTCTGCGCATCGACGACTTCGAGCGTTACGTCGGTTTCTTCGTGGCGGCCGGTTACGACCTGGACGGCAAGGACGAACATGGCAAGACCTTCGTCGAGGCCATCGCCGACCAGCGCAATGCGCCGGAGTACATCGAGATCATCGGAAAAGCTCGCGGCTGATCTGGCTGGCCCGCTTTGCGGGCGCGGCCCAGGCACAAAAAAAACGCCCCGAAGGGCGTTTTTTCGTTTTAGCCGGATCAGGCGTAATGCTTGGCCGGGCTGCTTTCAACCAGCTCCAGCGCCACATCGTTTTCAGCGCTGATCTTGTGGTACAGGGCCGCGTCGGTGGCCAGGGTCTTCTCACGGGCGGGGAAGATTTCCTTGAGCTTGGCGGCCCAGGCGCCCTTGGCCTGCTCTGGGAAGCAGCGCTCGATCAGCTCGAGCATGATCGACACGGTCACCGAGGCGCCCGGCGATGCGCCCAGCAGTGCGGCCAGGCTGCCGTCTTCGGCGGAAACCAGCTCGGTGCCGAACTGCAGGATGCCGCCTTTTTTCGGATCCTTCTTGATGATCTGCACGCGCTGGCCGGCCACTTCCAGGCGCCAGTCCTCGGCTTTCGCCTCGGGGTAGAAGCGGCGCAGCGATTCCAGGCGCTGCTCCATCGACTGCATCACTTCGCTGACCAGGTATTTGGTCAGGTCCATGTTGTCGCGGGCCACGGCCAGCATCGGGCCGATGTTGCCCATGCGCACCGACAGCGGCAGGTCCATGAGCGAGCCGTGCTTGAGGAACTTGGTGGTGAAGCCGGCGTACGGGCCGAACAACAGCGATTTCTTGCCATCGACTACCCGGGTGTCCAGGTGTGGCACCGACATCGGCGGGGCGCCGACCGCGGCCTGGCTGTAGACCTTGGCCTGGTGCTGCTTGACGATTTCCGGGTTGTCGCAGCGCAGCCACTGGCCGCTGACCGGGAAACCACCGAAACCTTTGCTCTCCGGGATGCCGGAAATCTGCAGCAATGGCAGGGCGGCGCCGCCGGCACCGAGGAAGACGAAGCGGGCGTCCACTTCACGGCTGCCGCCGCTGTTGACGTCCTTGATGCTCACGGTCCAGCCGCTGCCGTTGCGGCGCAGGCCGACGACCTTCTTGCTGTACTTGACCTGAGCATCCGGCGAGTCGCCAAGCAGCTTGAGCAGCTTGTTGGTGAGGGCGCCGAAGTTGACGTCGGTGCCTTTCATCACGCGGGTGGCGGCGATGTGCTGGTCGGCCGGGCGGCCGGGCATCATCAGCGGCATCCAGTCCTTCATCACGGCCTTGTCTTCGGTGTATTCCATCTCGGCGAAGGCGTGGTGCTGCTTGAGCTGCTCGAAACGCTTCTTGAGGAACGAGACGCCCTTGTCACCTTCGACGTAGCTCAGGTGCGGCACCGGGTTGATGAAGGCGCGCGGCGAGCCGAAGCTGCCCTTGCGGCTCAGGTAGGCCCAGAACTGGCGCGAAACCTCGAACTGGGTGTTGATGTGCACGGCCTTCTTGATGTCGATGCTGCCATCGGCGGCCTGCGGGGTGTAATTGAGCTCGCACAGGCCGGCATGGCCGGTACCGGCGTTGTTCCAGGGGTTGGAACTCTCCGCGGCTCCGGAGTCCATCGCCTCGACGACCTCGAGCTTCAGGGTCGGGTCGAGCTCCTTGAGCAGTACGGCCAGGGTGGCACTCATGATGCCCGCGCCTACCAGTACCACATCAACCGATTCGTTCTGCGCCATTAACGCGTCTCCACAATCTACAGCACCTAATTGACAGCATAGGATCCCTGGGTTGGCCAGGATCGCCATGTCCGACTCTTCGCAGTTCTTGCAACTTCCGCGGACACCGCCAATCAGTCTTGGGTGTTCGGCTATTGAACGCCCATTGCCACGGGTGCGGCAATTCGACTTATGGTCAAGTGGTCCGTCGTGCGTTATGGACCGGCCTCAGGCGTTCATTAGGGATGAGCGCTTTTGCCGTCTGTTCAGGGCTGTTCGGTACACATCTGCCGCTCTTGCACATGCCAGACTGTTCATTTGCTCGCCACACTCTCGTGAAGTTGTGAAAAACCGTTTTTTCACGCTCTTTTGGAGTCGTGAACCTCAAAAGTGGACTGCGCGATGGCAACCCGCAGGTTCATGCGCAGCGGACGGCCGGAAACAGCAGGCACGACAGCCAATGCAAGACCTGAGTGGAAGGCTCTCTGTGGGCGAAGCGTCGAGGGTGCCGGGTTGAAGCGGCGAATGCGGGGCCCGATCAGGAGACGTCCTTATAATCGGGGGGAGATTATAACGATGTCGCGGGCGGAAAGGGCGTACTTGTTGGGTTTTTATTGCAGCGTTTGTCAGGCCGCGAGGGTGCGATGCTGCCAGCGGCGCGTTGCACCGTTGCAAACCCGGGCGCTGGCCGGTAGCGGGCGGCCCAGCCAGGCCAGTCGCGCTTCGCTGACCTGCACCCAGGTGCCGTTGCCCGGCGGCGTGGTGCAGTGCTTGAAGGCCAGGCAGGTGCCCTCACTGTCGAGGCGGGCGTAGGTGGCGTGGCGCGGGCGGTGGAAGAGCAGGGTCCAGAGCGAGGCCATGACGTGGCGTCCTGTGTGTGAGGGCTGGCGCAAGGATAAACGCAGGGGCATGAAACGATTGTGACAAGCGGGCCGGGCGATGGCTGGCGTGTGGCGCGCTAGGTATACTGTGGGCCTTTGCCGCTTTTTCTGGAGAAATGCGCATGTTGCAACGTCTGTTGGTCGGTTTGTTCGCGGTGGCCAGCCTGAGCCTGGCCGGTTGTGCCCACAGCCCGCAGCAACTCAGCCCGCAACCCAAGCTCACCCAGCAGTTGGCCCCGGTCGGCCACGGCCAGCCGGTGGTGGTCAGGGTCGTCGACGGGCGCGCCTCGCAGTCGCTCGGCACCCGTGGTGGCATGTACCCCGAGACCAGCACCATCACCGTCAATGGCAATGACGTGGTGCCCAAGCTGCAGGCCCAGGCCGAGGCGGCGGTGCGCCTGCTGGGCTTCACCCCGACGCCGAATGCCGGCAATGCCCCGCAGTTGACCGTGACCCTGGCCGAGCTCAAGTACCAGTCGCCCAAGGACAAGATGTACGTGACCGAGGCGACCATCGGTGCCACCTTCCGCGCTGATGTGTCGAACGCCAACCGTCGCTACAGCGGCCGTTACGGTGCGTCGCTGGACCAGCGCTTCGGCATGGCGCCGAACCAGGAAACCAACACCAAGCTGGTGAGTGACGTGCTCAGCGATGCCCTGACCCGCCTGTTCAAGGACCCGACCGTCGGTCAGGTGCTGGGCGAGTAAGCAAGCCGCTACCGCGCAAAAAAGCCCGCTGCCTGCGAAACAGGCAGCGGGCTTTTTCATGGCTGTCTCGAGCGCCCGATCAAGCGGCCTGGACGTGAAAGTCCAGCAGGCTGATGCCAGTGTGCGGGTCGATCTCCGGCAGATCGTCATGGGCATGCCCGCCCAGGGCGCAATACACCAGCCACTGACGGTCCTGGACGTTGATCGCGAAGCCGTCGATCAGCGCCTGTTGTTCGTCGCTCTGGGCCACGAGGTAGAGGCGGTCCTGGTTTTCGGCGTGCAGCATGACAAGCTCCGGTCAGTTGAAGGCCGACAGGGTGGCCTGTCTTGATGACGAGCGTGTGACAGATGAAATTAGATGACAGCTGGTCGCAAAGTGGCGGTGGTTGAAGTGGGCTTGGGTAGAATGCCGGGCTTTGCCACACGTGATACCGAGGTCGCGTAATGTCGTTGCAAGTGCTCTGGGGCTTCCTGGCCGCTCATCCGGCCAAGCTGATCAATCTGCTGGCGTTGCTCATCACCTGCCCCGGCGGGCTGCTGCTGCACGGCGCCCGACGCCGCGAGGCGCTTGCGCGGGAAAGCCTGGCAGTGGATGAAGGCGTGGTGGATGCGCTTGAGCAGCGGGTGCCGCGCTATTACTACATCCTAGGCTTCTGCTGCCTGGCGATGGCGTTGCTGCTGTCCTGGTTCAGTACCTGGATCTGAAAACGTTTCGCCTGCTGCGTGGGAGCGGGCTTGACCCGCGATTGCATCCTTCTGGGCGACGCTGTCGGTCGAGCTGACACCATCGCGGGGCAAGCCCGCTCCCACGAAACGTATTGTCAGGCTGAAGCGGGCTGACGCTTCACCTGATACTGATTGCGCACTGGCGTCGCGTATTGCTGCACCAGGTACGGCTGCTGCTCGACCGGGCAGGCGTCCAGCCGGCGCTGCCACTCTTCCTTGGCCTTGGCCAGTTCATCGGCGGGGAACAGTTTTTCCGCGCTCGGCACTTCGAGTGCCGCATCCTTCTCCGCCCACATCGCATAGGCCAGGTAATGCACCGGGAACAGCCGGTAGCCGCCGAGGATCTGCCGGTCGATGGCCTGCGCCAGCTGCTTGGTGTCCTCGTGGTACTCGGTCACCGGGGGGGCGAAGTTGATGTGTACCCGCCCTTTGTAGCCGGTGATGCCCTGGGCGATGCTGTTGTCGTCCTCGCCTGGCGCCTTCTTGTAGGTGCCGGTGGTGGCGCGGATGTACAGCTCGCGGGCCTTGGCCTGGTCGCAGGGGTCGTACTCGTAGCTGATCGACACGGGGATCAGGTTCAGGCTCTGGATCACCGCGCCGAACGGTTCGTCCTTGCGGCTCATGTGAAACATTTTCAGGATCGCCGAATCGGTGCGGTCGTCACCGTCCTTGGCGCGGCCTTCGGCCTGGGCAATCCAGATCGACGCGCCATCGTTGCGGATCGAGTGGTTGATGTAGGCCGAGAGCAGTTGATAGGCGGCCAGTTTTTCGCGGCGGCCGCTGATCGAACGGTGCACGATGAAGCTCTTGTTCAGGCGCATCATGTCGCTGACGAACGGCTTTTGCAGCAGGTTGTCGCCGATGGCGATGCGCGGTGTCGGCAGGCCGGCGTGGTACACCGCGTAGTTGACGAAGGCCGGGTCCATCACGATGTCGCGGTGGTTGGCCAGGAACAGGTAGGCGGTACCGGACTTGAGCTGTTCGACGCCGCTGTAGGTGACGCCGTCGGTGGCGCGGTCGATGGTGCGGTCGACGTAGTACTCGACCTTGTCCTGCAGCGTGGACACGCAGGTCACGCCGGCAAATTCCTTGCGCAGGCGCCGGGCGATCAGCGGTTTGAGCAGCCAGCCGAAGGCACCCGCCGCGCGCGGAAAGCGGAAGTGGGTGAGGATATCGAGGAATGCCGGGTCGCTGAGCAGGCGTGCCAGAACGGCAGGGACCTCAGCGTCGTCGTACGGTCGGATGGCATCGAATTCGCCCATCATGCTCTCTTGTTGGAAACGGCTAGGGTAATTAGGTAGGGGCGGGCTCCGAAAAACGGCTCGGACGCACACAGGCCCTGTAAACAGACCGGCAATTATACGCACAAGTCACTCCGGAGGCCGCGATGCTGGAAACTGCGCTCTACGATTGCCCTTATTGTGGCGAGGAAGTCGAAACCACGGTGGACTTGTCCGGCGGCGACCAGCAGTACATCGAGGACTGCCAGGTGTGCTGCAAGCCCATTCGCTTCGTGCTGCAGGTCCATGGTGAGGAGTGGATGCTGGATGTCTACGGTGAGAACGACTGATGCGGCGAATCTATGAACCGGAAAGCCTGCTGGAAGCCCAGGTGCTGGTGGGCATGCTGGCCAGTGAAGGCATCGAGGTGCACCTGGTCGGGCGCGACCTGATGGGCGCTGTGGGCGAGTTGCCGATGCACGGCTTGCTCGGCCTGGCGGTGCCCGACGAGCAGGCCGGGTACGCACGGCAGCTGATCGATGAGTACAATGCCGCCCAGCCGCTTGTCGGCGACGAACCGGAGAGTTATCCCGGAACCCTGATCTGCTAGGTTTTGATTTCGCCCATGTGTGGACGCTATGCCCTGTTTCGTTGGTCCCAGAGCTTCGCCGGCCTGCCGGGCTTCCCCCCGGGCCAGCGGGCCCAATGGAACATCTCGCCCGGTGCCACGGTGCTGATCCAGCGCCAGCTCGACGGCCATTTGCAGCTGGCCAGCGCTCGCTGGGGGCTGACCCCGGCCTGGCTCACCGACCTCTCCCGCACACCGGCACAGGCCCGTGCCGAAACCCTCGCCGAGCAGCCGATGTTCCGCGAGCCCCTGCGCCAGCGGCGTTGCCTGATGCCCGCCAACGGTTTCTACGAATGGCGCGGCACGGCGCGCAAGCGCCCGTACTGGGTAACGCCGGGGGAGGGCGCGTCGCTGTTCTTCGCCGCGGTGTGGGAGGTCTACCCGGTGCAGGAACAACAATGGCTGAGTTGTGCGGTGGTTACGCAAGCGGCGATGAACCAGCGTCGGCCGCTGATTCTGGACGAGGCCGAGCAGGCGCTGTGGCTGGACCCCGACACGCCGATGGCAAAACTGCACGAGCTGCTGGCCAAGCCGCCGACGGCACTGCGTGAGCGAGCGCTGGCGCATTTCGTCAACGACCCGAAGCTCGATGGGCCGGAGTGCCTGACACCGGCGTGAGCAAACAGCTTTTCTGGTGGGAGCGGGCTTGCCCCGCGATGGCGGTGGTGGGGCGAGGATCGTATCGCGGGGCAAGCCCGCTCCCACACCCCCGCCCCTTTTGATACCTACACCCTGAATTGGTTGATCAGGCGGCGCTGCTGCTCCGCCAGCTTGGTCAGCTCGGCGCTGGCCTGGCTCGACTCGTCGGCACCGCCGGCCACTTCGCCGGCCACCTGACCAATGTTGATCACGTTGCGGTTGATGTCCTCGGCCACGGCACTCTGTTCCTCGGCGGCGCTGGCGATCTGAGTGTTCATGTCGTTGATCACCGACACCGCCTGGGTGATGCTTTCCAGCGCCTCGGCGGCACGGCTGGCCTGCAGCACGCTGTCGTCGGTCTTGCCCTGGCTGTCTTCCATCACCTTGACCACTTCGCGGGTGCCTTGCTGCAACTGCTGGATCATCTGCTGGATTTCTTCGGTGGCCTGCTGGGTCTTCTGCGCCAGGTTGCGCACCTCGTCGGCGACCACGGCGAAGCCACGGCCCTGCTCGCCGGCGCGGGCGGCCTCGATGGCGGCGTTGAGCGCCAGCAGGTTGGTCTGCTCGGCAATGGCGCGGATGGCCACGAGGATGGCATTGATGTTTTCGCTGTCGCGGGCCAGGTCCTGGACCACGGTGACTGCGCGGCCGATCTCGCTGGCCAGGGCGCTGATGGCGCTGGAGGTGTCGCGCACGATCTCCAGGCCCTGGTTGGCGGCGCGGTCGGCCGCGCTGGCGGCCTGGGCCGCTTGCGTGGCGTTGCGCGCCACGTCCTGGGCGGTCGCGGTCATTTCATGTACCGCGGTGGCCACCTGGTCGATCTCGGCCATCTGTTTGTGCACGCCCTGGTTGGTGCGGATGGCGATGTCGGCGGTGTGCTCGGACGAGTCGCTGACCTTCTGCACCGAACCCACCACCTGGCTGATCATGGCCTGCAACTTGGCCAGGAAGGTATTGAAGCCCTTGGCGATGGCACCCAGTTCGTCGGCGCGGTCGCTGTGCAGGCGACGGGTCAGGTCGCCTTCGCCCTGGGCGATGTCGTCGAGCATCGCCACCATCTGCTTGAGCGGACGGGCGATGCCCAGGGCCAGCAGCCAGATCACCAGCAGGCCAAGGGCGGCGATGCCGAGGCCTACAAGGGTCATGCCAGTGATATCGGTACGACGTTGCTCGCCCAGGTCCTGCTGCAACTGGTTGACCTCCGCCATCACGGCGCTCAACGGCAGCTCCAGCAGCAGTGTCCAGCGCGCATCGGTGTTGGCGACCTTGAACGGCAGGTACAGCTCGATGCGATCCTTGCCGGCGTCCACTTCGTAGTGCAGGGTTTCGCCGCTCAGGTTGCTGAGGGTGCCGGCTTCGTCGCTGTCCAGCACGTCGCTGGCCTTCTCGCCGAATTTCGCCGGGTCACGGGTATAGGCCACCAGGCGGCCGTTGCTGGAAACCAGCGCCAGCTCGCCGGCGCCGTCGTACAGCTGGTGATCGGCGGCGTTGAGCAGGTCCTGGATGAAGTTCACCGACAGGTCGGCACCGGCCATGCCCTGGAACTGGCCATCGACCATGATCGGTTCGACGAACGACGCCAGCATGACCATCTTGTCGCCCACTTTATAAGGCGCGGGGTCGATCACGCAGGCCTTCTTCGACTCCTTGGGGCACAGGTAGTACTCGCTGGCGCGCACGCCAGTGGCGAGTACCGTGCGGTCGTCGACATCGGCCAGCTTGTCCTGGCCAAGGCTGCCATCGCCATTGCGGAACCACCAGGGCAGGAAGCGGCCGTTGGCGCTGTCGATACCCACCAGGCTGCTGCCGACGTAGCGGGCATCGGCGTGGTCGAGGGCGTTCGGCTCCCAGCCAAGGTAAGCGCCGAGCACGCTCGGGTTGACCTCCACGGTGCGCTTGAGCTGGTTGATCAGGTGCTCGCGGTCGACCCGCATCAGCGGCTGGCCGTCGGCAGCCTGCATGCCAAGCATGGCGTTGCCGGTGGCCAGGCTGCGGGCGATCGCCAGCGGGGCTTCGAGGCCGCGCTGGATCTCGCTGACCTGGGTGCGCGCCAGGGCGGTGAGGCGCTGCTCGATGACGTTTTCGAACTGTTGCTGGGTGCGCTGTTGCACCAGGGCCTGGGTGCGTTGCCCGGAGTAGACGGCGTACAGCACCAGGGCCGCGACAATGCTCAGCACGATGGCACCGGCCAGGGCGGCCACGGAAAACTGGATCGACTTGAACTTCATGGCAAAGCTCCGCGCGCAAGGAGGTCGTTACCGAGTGTTATCGGCGGGCTAATACCAAAGCATGAGGACCTTGTCAGAAATCTTACCTGCGGCTCTGGCAGGGGCGGGCGTCTGGGCCTAGGATACGCGGCACGTAAAAAGGGAGTGTTTTCATGCGTAAGTCATTCGTTGTCAGCATGCTGACGGTCGGCGTCCTGCTTGGCGGCTGCCAGGCGGTCAATACCACCAGTGGTGGTGCCGTGGGCGTCCAGCGCCAGCAATACATGTTCAGCATGCTTTCGACCGATGAGGTCAACAAGATGTATGCCCAGTCCTACCAGCAGACCCTCGGCGAGGCGTCGAGCAAGGGCGTGCTGGACAAGAGCAGCAATGATGCCAAGCGCGTGCAGGCCATCGCCAAGCGCCTGATCGCCCAGGCGCCACAGTTCCGGCCGGATGCCGCGCAGTGGAACTGGGAAGTCAACGTGATCAAGAGTGACGAGCTCAATGCCAACTGCGGCCCGGGCGGCAAGATCATCGTCTACACCGGGCTGATCGATCAGCTGCAACTGACCGACGCCGAGATCGCCGCGGTAGTGGGCCATGAAATCGCCCACGCCCTGCGCGAGCACAGCCGTGAAGCGATGTCCAAGGCCTACGGCGTGGAAATGGCCCGCCAGGGCGCGGGTGCGATCTTCGGCCTGGGGCAGGACAGCATGGCCATGGCCGACACCGTGGTGAACTACGCCATGACCCTCCCCAACAGCCGTGCCAACGAGAACGAAGCCGACCTGATCGGCCTCGAACTGTCGGCCCGTGCCGGCTATGACCCGAACGCCGCGATCACCCTGTGGAACAAGATGAGCAAGGCATCCGAAGGCGCGCCGCCTGAGTTCATGAGTACCCACCCGGCCTCGACCAGCCGAATCGCCTCGCTGCAGGCGGCGATTCCGAAGGTGATGCCGTTGTATCAAGGGGCGAAGAAGTAATCCTTCGGGGATATCTAAGGCGTGGGAGCGGGCTTGCCCCGCGATGAAGGTGTAAAGCCCGGCACCTTCAGAGCGAAAGCAAGCCCGCATCTACGGTCAGCCTATCCAGCCACTGGTCTTCATCGCCGAATACACCGCGACGATGGCCAGCACGATGAACGCGGTCGCCGCCAGGCGACGGATCAGCGTCAGCGGCAGTTTCTCCGCCGCGAAGTTGCCCGCCAGCACCACCGGCACGTTGGCGATCAGCATGCCCAGGGTGGTGCCGATGATCACCATGATCAGGTGCGGATACTGGGCGGCCAGCATCACTGTGGCCACTTGGGTCTTATCGCCGATTTCCGCCAGGAAGAACGCAATCAGCGTGGTCACGAATGGCCCGAACCGTCGGGCATTGCTGGTTTCCTCATCGTCCATCTTGTCCGGTACCAGGGTCCACAACGCGGTGGCGGTGAAGCTCGCGGCGAGGATCCAGTGCAGTACCGACTCGGTGAAGAAGCTGCTGACCCAGGCGCCGACCGCGCCTGCGGCGGCATGGTTGGCCAGTGTCGCGGCGACGATGCCGGCAATGATCGGCCAGGGCTTGCGGAAGCGGGCGGCGAGGATGAGCGCGAGCAACTGCGTCTTGTCGCCGATTTCGGCGAGCGCGACGATCGCGGTGGGGACGAGCAATGATTCCAGCATCAGGATTCCTACGGGGGCGGGTCGACACGGCTATGACACGTACGACCTCCCCGCCCCGGGTAAGGTGTGCGTGTCATAGGTCTTGTCAAACCCTGGACCTGTCTGCGCAGATCGTGGGTCGCACGCGCCATGGCCTGTGGGCCAAGTGTGTTGACGCGTACCGGGCGAGCTTGGTGCTCGCGGGAGACTACTCCCCTAGGACGGAGCGGATTCTGCCTAGGCGAATCGCTTTCGGCAAGCCCTGTTTTTATCCGCGTGTTGCGCGGTAGATGCGAAAACCTTGTGCTTCGGCACGGATCTCACAGTTGCCCAGGGCGCCTTCGATGAGTGGCTGGTAACGTAGGAAGCTGTTGGCTACCAAGCGGATTTCACCGTCTTTTCGCAGATGTTCCCTGGATTTTTTCAGCAGGTTTTCCGAGGCGTGATAGTCGGTGTGTACACCGGTATGGAACGGCGGATTGCTCAGGATTACGCCCAGACCGGTGGGGGCCGCATCGATCCCGTCACCGCTGATCACCTCGCCTTCCAGACCATTGGCGGCCAGGGTCAGGCGACTGGCCGCTACCGCAAAGGCGTCGACATCGAGCAAGGTGACCTGGCTTTGCGGATAGCGACGCTTGATCGTGGCGCCGAGCACCCCGGCGCCACAGCCGAAGTCCAGGACATGGCCGCTCGGCAGGCCGTCGAGGTGTTCCAGAAGCAGGGCGGTGCCCTTGTCCAGGCGCCCGTGGCTGAACACACCGGGGAGGCTGATCACCTGCAGCGGGCCATCTTCGAGTGGCAGTTCGAAGCGTTCGGCCAGGCTTTCCAGCGGCTTGGCCTCGGGTGCGTTGTCCACGGTCACCTGCCATAGCTGGCAGTGGCGGGCGCTGTCGAGCTTGCGCGGCCGGCCGAAGGCCTGCAATTGCTTGGCCGCGCCCTCGATGCCGCCGCGTTTCTCCCCCACCAGGTACAGCGTGCGACCGGCAAGGCGCGAGGCCAGGGCGTTGAGCAGGTAGGCCGCCAGCTCGCGTGACTTGGGCAGGAACAGCACGGCGGCGTCGAAGGCTACCTCGGGCACCTCGACACCGTAGTGGCTGCGCCCGGCGAAGCGGCTCTCGAGCACGGCCTGGTCGCCGGCATGCCAGGTCCAGCCGTGGGCCCCAGGCAACTGGCCGAGCAGGCCATCGGCCTGGGCGCCGGCGACCAGCAGCGGGCCTTGGAACAGCTCTGCCTGGCGGAGCAACACTTCACTGCGCGGGTCCATGGACGACGCCTCCTGAAAAAGTGGCGCAGTGTACCAGAGGCGGGTCAGCCGACCACGCGCCGCGGCTGCCCGGCGAAGTAGGCCTGGGCGTTCTCGGCCAGCTGGCCGACGATGCGCTGGCGCGACTCCACCGCGCCCCAGGCACTGTGCGGGGTGATGATCAGACGCGGGATATCCGCCGCCAGCAGCGGGTTGCCGTTGACCGGCGGCTCGACGCTGAGCACATCGGTGGCCGCGCCGCCCAGATGGCCCGCGCGCAGGGTATCGGCCAGGGCCTGCTCGTCGATCAGCCCGCCGCGGGCGGTGTTGACCACCAGCGCACCGGGTTTGAGCAGCGCCAGCTCGTGGGCGCCGATCATGTGCCGGGTCTGCTCGTTGAGCGGGCAGTGCAGGGTCAGGGCATCGACCTGTGGCAGCAGTTCGTGCAGTGGCAGGCGATCGGCCCGGGGTGGCCGACCGGGGATCTGCCCGCTCAGCACGCGCATGCCGAAGGCCTCGGCCAGGCGCGCCACTGCGCCGCCCAGTTCGCCGTGGCCGAGCAGGCCGAGGGTCTTGCCCTCCAACTCGACGATGGGGAAATCCAGCAGGCAGAACTGGCTGGCCTTGGCCCATTGCCCGGCCTTCACCGCCTGGTCGTAGTCGCACAGGCGCGTAGCCAGGGCCAGCAGCAGGGCCAAGGTGTGCTGGGCCACGGACGGCGTGCCGTAGCCCTGGCAGTTGCTCACGGTGATGCCTTGGGCCCGGGCGGCGGCCAGGTCGACATTGTTGGTGCCGGTGGCGGCCACCAGGATTAGCTTGAGTTGCGGGTTGGCGGCGAGCGTGGCGGCATCGAGCATCACTTTGTTGCTGATGACGGCCACGGCACCTTGCAGGCGTTCGGCGACCTGCTCCGGGCGGGTCGTGGCATGCAGTTGCAACGCGTCGAACTGGGCATGCAGGGGCGAAAGGTCGAGGTCACCCAGGTCCAGTGACTGGTGATCGAGAAACACGGCGCGACGTGGGCTGGACATCAGGGGCTCCGGTGGCAGGGCAGGATGGGGTCGGCGCAGTGTCCGGCCCGGCGCCGCCGCTCGTCAACGGTAGCGCCTGCGCTCATACCTGCACGGCACAAATCATTCCTTCGGCTGATTTGACCGCTGCGTCACCGAACTACAGTTGTTGCCTGAACTGTCCTGCCCGCTTTGAAGAAAAGGGATACCCATGTTGCAGACGCGCATCATCAAGCCCGCCGAGGGCGCCTACGAATACCCGCTGCTGATCAAGCGCCTGCTGATGTCCGGCAGCCGCTACGAGAAGACCCGCGAGATCGTCTACCGCGACCAGATCCGCCTGACTTACCCGCAGATCAACGAGCGTATCGCCCGCCTGGCCAACGTATTGACCGCGGCTGGGGTGAAGGCCGGTGACACCGTGGCGGTGATGGACTGGGACAGCCACCGTTACCTGGAATGCATGTTCGCCATCCCGATGATCGGCGCGGTGGTGCATACCATCAACGTGCGTCTGTCGCCTGAGCAGATCCTCTACACCATGAACCACGCCGAAGACCGCTTCGTGCTGGTCAACAGTGATTTCATCGGCCTTTACCAGGCCATAGCCGGCCAGCTGACCACAGTCGACAAGACCTTGCTGCTGACCGACGGCCCCGACAAGAGCGCCGACCTGCCGAACCTGGTGGGTGAGTACGAACAACTGCTGGCCGCCGCCAACCCGCATTATGACTTCCCCGATTTCGATGAAAACTCGGTGGCCACCACCTTCTACACCACCGGCACCACGGGCAACCCCAAAGGCGTCTACTTCACCCATCGCCAGCTGGTGTTGCACACGCTGGCCGAAACCTCGGTGCTCGGCAGCCTGGACAGCGTGAGGCTGCTGAGCAGCAACGATGTCTACATGCCGATCACGCCGATGTTCCATGTGCATGCCTGGGGCATCCCCTACGCGGCGACCATGATGGGGATCAAGCAGGTCTACCCGGGGCGCTACGAGCCTGACATGCTGATCAAGCTGTGGCGTGAGGAGAAGGTGACCTTCTCCCACTGCGTGCCGACCATCCTGCAGATGCTGCTCAACTGCCCGTCGGCAGCCGGCCAGGATTTTGGTGGCTGGAAGATCATCATCGGCGGCAGCGCGCTCAACCGCGCCCTCTACCAGGCCGCACTGGCCCGGGGTATCCAGCTCACTGCCGCCTACGGCATGTCCGAAACCTGCCCGCTGATCAGCGCCGCGCACCTGAACGACGAGTTGCAGGCCGGCAGCGAAGATGAGCGCACCAGCTACCGGATCAAGGCTGGCGTGCCGGTGCCCTTGGTCGAAGCCGCCATCGTCGATGGCAATGGCAATTTCCTGCCTGCCGATGGTGAAACCCAGGGCGAACTGGTGCTGCGCGCGCCCTGGCTGACCATGGGCTACTTCCGCGAGCCGGAGAAGGGCGAGGAACTCTGGCAGGGTGGCTGGCTGCACACTGGCGATGTCGCCACGCTCGATGGCATGGGTTTCATCGATATCCGTGACCGCATCAAGGATGTGATCAAGACCGGTGGCGAATGGATCTCCTCGCTCGATCTCGAAGACCTGGTCAGCCGCCACCCGGCGGTGCGCGAGGTCGCGGTGGTCGGGGTGCCCGATCCGCAGTGGGGCGAGCGCCCGTTCGCGTTGCTGGTGGTGCGCGAGGGGCAGACTATCGATGCACGTGCGCTCAAGGAGCACCTCAAGCCTTTCGTCGAGCAGGGGCACATCAACAAGTGGGCGATTCCCAGCCAGATCGCCCTTGTTACTGAAATTCCCAAGACCAGCGTCGGCAAGCTCGACAAGAAGCGCATCCGCGTGGACATCAGCCAGTGGCAGGCCAGTAACAGCGCTTTCCTTTCCACCCTGTAACCCAGGCGCGGGTCGCGCTTTTTCAGCGCGACCCCGCAGACTAGACAGGATGCCGCCTTGTCAAACAGCAGAATTGAGCCATGCTTGAGCACTGCCAGCGCGCAGGCCGGCCGATCGGGGTGGGCCGCAAGCAGGACGCGCAAATCACACTTTAGAGGGATCAAGCACCTGTGACCGCTGGCTATAGTCGGGTCAGGGGATTTTCAGGAATGGGGGAGGGCGCCGCACGGCAACGCGCGGCGTCACGGGCAGGAGCCTGCTTCACCAGGCGCTCGAGCCGTTTCTGAAAGGACTCACTGCCATAACAAAAAAGTACATGGAGTAGCGTCGATGACATCTGCAAACCCGTTCTGGCGCAGGGCGAAACTGCCCCTGGCCGTCAGCCTCGCTTCTACGCTCGCAAGTCCTGCTTTCGCGGTCAGCTTCAACATCGGTGAAATCGAAGGCCAGTTCGACTCGTCGCTCTCCGTTGGCGCCAGTTGGTCGACGGCCAATCCCAACAAGAACCTCATCGGGGCCAACAACGGCGGCAGGGGGCTGTCGCAGACCTCCGACGATGGCCACCTCAACTTCAAGAAAGGCGAGACCTTCTCGAAGATCTTCAAGGGTATCCACGACCTGGAGCTCAAGTACGGCGACACGGGCGTGTTCGTCCGCGGCAAGTACTGGTACGACTTCGAGCTCAAGGATGAAAACCGCCAGTTCAAGGACATCAGCGATTCGAACCGCAAGGAGGGCGCCAAGTCCTCGGGCGCGGAACTGCTCGACGCCTTCGTCTACCACAACTACAGCATCGGCGACCTGCCGGGCAACGTGCGCTTGGGCAAGCAGGTGGTGAGCTGGGGTGAGAGTACCTTCATCGGCGGTGGCATCAACGCCATCAACCCCATCGATGTCTCGGCGTTTCGCCGTCCTGGCGCGGAGATCAAGGAAGGCCTGATCCCCGTCAACATGTTCTATGTGTCGCAGAGCGTGACCGACAACCTCACCGCCGAGGGTTTCTACCAGATCGAGTGGGACCAGACCGTCGTCGACAACTGCGGTACCTTCTTCTCTCAGCCTGACGTGATCGCTGACGGTTGCAACAACAACCTGGCGGTGTTGGCCAAGCAGGCCAACGTGTCGAGGAGCCTTGCCGCGCAGATCGGCCCGTTTGCCGGGCCTGCGATGAACGCATTGACCGGGCAAGGCGTGTCCTGGGGCTCGCCGGACGAAGGCGTGATCGTGCGCCGCGGCCCTGACCGTGATGCCCGTGACAGCGGCCAGTTCGGTGTGGCCCTGCGCTACATGTACGAGCCACTGAATACCGAGTTCGGTGGCTACTTCATGAACTACCACAGCCGGGCGCCAATCTTCAGCGGCCGCGGTGCAGCTGCCGGCTTCTACAACCCGGCCAACCTGGCTGGGGCATTGGTCCGGGCAGGTGTACCAGGGGCCGCCGCCACCAACCCGGCCCTGCTCCAGGCATTGATGCCGCTGTACGTGGCGGGTAACTCCAGCTACTACGTCGAGTACCCGGAAGATATCCGCCTCTACGGCCTGAGCTTCTCCACCACCTTGCCCACCGGCACGGCCTGGAGTGGTGAAATCAGTTACCGGCCAAATGCGCCGGTGCAGCTGAACACCACCGACATCCTGTACTCGGGGCTGACGCCGCTGGACCCCAACGCATCCGTTCTCAAGGGCACGCCGGACGCCGACCAGGCAGGTTATCGCCGCAAGGAAATCACCCAGCTGCAAACCACCTTCACCCACTTCTTCGATCAGGTGATGGGCGCCGAGCGTCTGACCATGGTCGGCGAGGTAGGCTGGACTCACGTCGGTGGTCTGGAAAGCACCTCCAAGGCCCGCTATGGCCGCGACCCGGTCTACGGCCCAGGCCCGCTGCCCAATGGTCGCTGCCAGAGCCTTAACGCCACCACGCTGGCCGGTGTCGAGCAGAACAACCTGTCGCGCTACTGCGAGAACGACGGTTTCACCACCTCCGACTCCTGGGGTTATCGCGTCCGCGCCATCTGGGACTACAACAACGTCTTCGCCGGTGTGAACCTGCGCCCCAGCGTGGCCTGGTCCCACGACGTCGACGGCTACTCCCCGGGCCCCGGCGGCAACTTCGAGGAAGGGCGCAAGGCGGTCAGCCTGGGCCTGGACGCCGAGTACCAGAACACCTACACGGCGAGCCTGTCGTACACCAACTTCTTCGATGGCAAGTACACCACCGTGGATGACCGCGACTTCGTCGCCCTCAGCTTCGGCGTGAACTTCTAAGAACATTGATCCAGGACGACAAAGAATGAAAATGACCACACGTCTGCTGCAAGCCGGTGTACTGGGCATGTCCCTGCTGGCAACCAGCGTCATGGCTGCGGTTTCCGCTGACGAGGCCGCCAAGCTGGGCGCGTCGCTCACCCCGATGGGGGCCGAGAAGGCCGGTAACGCCGATGGTTCCATCGGCCCGTGGGAGCCGCTATCCAAGACGGCCGGCAGTGCCGACGCCAAGGGCTTCCTCTCCGACCCTTACGCCAGCGAAAAACCGCTGTTCACCATCACCGCGCAAAACGTCGACCAGTACAAGGACAAGCTTTCGCCTGGCCAGGTCGCGATGTTCAAGCGTTACCCGGATAGCTACAAGATTCCGGTGTACAAGACCCATCGCGGCTCCACGGTGCCGGACGATGTCTTCGCCGCCATCAAGGAAAACGCCACCAAGACCACCCTGGTCGCCGGTGGCAACGGCCTGGAGAACTTCAAGACCGCCGTGCCGTTCCCGATTCCCAAGGACGGCCTGGAGGTGATCTGGAACCACATCACCCGCTACCGTGGTGGCAGTGTGACCCGTCTGGTCACCCAGGCCACTCCGCAGCAGAACGGCTCGTACAGCCTGGTGTACTTCCAGGACCAGTTCGTCTTCCGCGACAAGATGAAGGACTACGATCCGGCCAACCCGGGCAACATCCTGTTCTACTTCAAGCAGGAAGTGACCGCTCCGGCACGTCTGGCCGGGACCGTGCTGCTGGTTCACGAAACCCTCGACCAAGTCAAGGAACCGCGCAAGGCGTGGATCTACAACGCTGGCCAGCGCCGTGTGCGCCAGGCGCCGCAAGTGTCGTACGACGGCCCGGGTACCGCCGCCGACGGTCTGCGCACCTCCGACAACCTCGACATGTACAACGGCGCGCCAGACCGTTACGACTGGAAGCTCGAGGGCAAGAAGGAGATGTACATCGCCTCCAACGCCTACAAGCTGGACGATCCGAAGCTCAAGTACAGTGACATCATCAAGGCCGGGCATATCAACCAGGACCTGTCGCGTTACGAGCTGCGTCGCGTCTGGCACGTGGTCGCCACGCTCAAGCCGGGCCAGCGTCATATCTACGCCAAGCGTGACTTCTATATCGACGAGGACACCTGGCAGGCCGCAGTGATTGACCAGTACGACGGTCGCAACCAGCTGTGGCGTATTTCCGAGGCTCACGCCCAGCCGTACTACAACGTGCAGGTGCCGTGGTACACCCTGGAAGCCATCTACGACCTGCAGTCGGGCCGTTACCTGGCGCTGGGCATGAAGAACGAAGAGAAAAGTGCCTACAACTTCGGATTTAGCGCCAGCAAGGCTGAATTCCAGCCGGCAGCGCTGCGTCAGTCAGGTGTCCGCTGAACCGTTAAACGCAAACTCCGTTTGATCTCCCAGAACGCCCCGGCTTACCGGGGCGTTTCTGTTCCAGATGTGTCCGCCAGTCAGCATTGTTTCTTTTTGTTGTAGTCTTTTTCTCTCGATGCGTTTCCATCATCTTCAAATGCGCCGCGTTTGCCGCTAGTCTCGCAACCATCCGTACTGCCGCATTACTCCAATCAGAACGAGCCGGCCATGACAGATTTGTCCCGTACGCATGGAGTCGCCAGCCAGGCCCTGGGCCTGCTGGACGGGCGTTTCTTCCGTCCACCCCTGCCGGAGGCTCACGTCCCCCGGGCACGCTTGTGCCAGCGCTTGCAAGGCGGGCTGGGCGGGCGTCTGCTGTTGGTGAACGCCCCGGCCGGGTTCGGCAAGAGCTCGCTCGCCATCGAGTTCTGTCAGGAGCTGCCCAGCCATTGGCGCAGCCTCTGGCTAGGGTTGAGCCTGCGCGATGCCGACCCGGGTCGCTTTCTCGAGCGCCTGCTCGAAGGGCTGCAGCAGTTTTGTCCGGCGCTCGGCGGGCAGGCCATGGGCCTGTTGAAGATGCGCCAGCGTCATCAGCCCTTCGCTTTCGAGGAATGGCTCGATGGGCTGCTCGATGAGCTCGCGCTCTACCTGCAGCCGGATACCCCCCTGCTGCTGGTCCTGGATGACTACCATCTGGCCCAGGGCCCGGTGCTCGATCGATGCCTGCAGTTCTTCCTCAATCACCTGCCTGCCGGGCTGGTCCTGCTGGTCACCAGCCGTCAGCGGCCCGACTGGCATCTGGCACGCCTGCGTCTGTCGCGCCAGCTGGTCGAGCTCAACGAGCAGGACTTGCGCCTGACTGCCGATGAAGCGTTGGCGGTGATTGGTCGTCAGCCCACCGGTCTGCGCGGCCAGGCCCTGGACAACCTGATCCAGCGCAGCGACGGCTGGGTGGCCGGGCTGCGCTTCTGGCAGCTGGCGGCCAGCGAATCCGGCGATGACAACGCCTTGCCCCAGGCACTGCATGGCGGCGAGGGATTGATTCGCGACTACTTGCTCGAGGAAGTGATCGAAATCCTGCCGGCGCCCGTGCAGGCGTTTCTCTACGACACCGCCTGCCAGGAGCGTTTCTGCGCCGAACTGTGCGATGCCCTGCGCGAGCGGCACGACAGTGCCGAGATCCTGCGCTTCCTGCAGGCCCACCAGGTGTTCCTGGTGCCGCTGGATGAGCATGGGCTATGGTTCCGCTATCACCACCTGTTTTCCGACCTGTTGCGCAGCCGGCAGGCCAGTGGCCCCCAGGCGGGGTTGCACTTGCGTGCCTGCCGTTGGTTCGAAGGGCAGGGCCTGCTGGACGAGGCGGTGGAGCAGGCCCTGCGGGCCGGCCATCTGGATGTGGCGGCGGACCTGGTACAAAGCCTGTCGGAGGAGCAACTGCTCGCCGAGCAGAATGTCGGCATGCTGCTGCGCTGGAAAATGGATTTGCCCGACAGCCTGCTGATCAGCACGCCGAGGTTGATTGTCCTGTACAGCTGGGCCCTGGGGCTTGCCTGCCAGTTGGACGCCGCCGAAGAGCTGGCGGCCTACCTGAGCCGTTTCCTGCCCGCGCCTTCGGCCACGGCGCAAAAATCGATGCTCGCCCAATGGCTGGCCTTGAGCGGGGTGATCGCCCGCGGCCGTGGTGATCGCGAGCGTACCCTCACCTATTGTGGCGAGGCGCTGCAGAGCCTGCCGAGCAAACGTTATGGGCAGCGCCTGGTGTGCCTGTCGACCTTGTCGAACCTGGCCATCGCCGATGGCGATTTCTGGCGCGCGCGCGGGTGGAACCGAGAGGCGCTCGAGTTGGCGCAACGGGTCGGCAATCCGCTGTTCGAGGCACTGGCCCATTACGACCGGGCGCGGGTGCTGCACGCCCGAGGCGAGATACTGCGGGCGCTGGATGAAGTGCGCCAGGGGCTGCAACGGTTACAGGGCCTGTCGGGCCAACGCCTGTATGCGGTGCGCGCCCGCCTCACCTTGTACGAGGGCTACCTGTTGGCCACCCGCCTGCACTGCGCCCCAGGCCGTGCGCGTTTGCGCGCCGGGCTCAGCGAGGCGCGCAGCTGTCGCGATATCAGTGTCCTGATCGGGCACTGCGTGATCGCTTCGCTCGATGGACGCGAAGGGCGATTCGCCGAAGCGTTCTCCGAGCTGGCCGAGGCCGAGCGGTTGATGCATATCTGGGATGTGCCGCCGATCTTCTACCTGGCCATGATTACCCTGGTGAAGTGCGAGCTCTGGCTGGCCCAGGGCCGTACGGACCTGGCGGAGTCGTGGCTGTTGCGCCTGGGGCAGACCTACGGTGGCGAGCAGCCTGCCGCCGCGCCGGAGTTCCACCCCTTGTTGCCGCTGCACATCGAGTTGCAGCAAGCGTTGCTGGAGCGGGTGCTGGCCCGTGTCGACGATGCCGAAGCAAGGCTGCGCAAGCTGCTCGACCGCGGGCAGGCCAGCGGTGGCATGACGTTGATGGTCAGCGCGCAATGCCAGTTGATCGCGTTGCTGTTGGCCCAGGGGCGTGAGCCCGAGGCGGCCAAGCTGCTTGCGCAGGCACTGGAGGCTGCGCAGGGAGGCGCCTTGCAGGCATTCCAGCGCTTGATCGAGGAGCAGCCGCAATGGCTGCGTGAGCAGTTGGCCGGCCGTGCCGCCTGCCCCGTGCAGCGCGATCTGCTGGCGCACCTGCCGCAAACCCTCGTCGCCAGCACCTGTAGCACCGAGGCCCTGAGCAGCCGCGAGTTCGCCGTGCTGGAACTTATCGCCCAGGGTTGCTCGAACCAGCAGATCAGCGAGCGGCTGTTCATTTCCCTGCATACCGTCAAGACCCACGCCAGCCACATCAACAGCAAGCTGGGCGTGGAGCGGCGTACCCAGGCGGTGGCCAGGGCCAAGTCCCTCGGGTTGCTGGTCTAGGCTCTGTACGAAATGTATCTGCACTCGCCCATACTGCGTTGAAACGGGGCTCGGAATGCTCATGTACTCCAGTACACTCCGCTTCCTCCCCCCGTTTCGCCTTGTCTGGCCTTCGCGCAGACACTTTTCGTACAGACCCTAGTGGCTCATCTTTCCTGATCCGCTGCCGATACACATTTCGGCGGTACGCATCGCCACTTCCCCACTTCTTTCAATACAGGTCGTGTTGATGCTGCAGTACGGGCAAAAAAGCTTTCTGATCGTCGACGACTTTACCGACTTCCGCACTTCGACCCGCTCGATGCTTCGCGAGCTGGGCGTACGCGACGTGGACACCGCCGACAGTGGCGAACAGGCCCTACGCATGTGTGGGCAGAAGCGCTACGACTTCATCCTTCAGGATTTCCACCTGGGCGATGGCAAGAAGAATGGCCAGCAGGTGCTCGAGGACCTGATTCTCGACAAGCTCATCAGCCATGAATGCGTGTTCATCATGGTCACCGCCGAGAGCAGCCAGTCCATCGTGCTCAGTGCCATCGAGCACGAACCCGACGCCTACCTGACCAAGCCCTTCAACCGCGTAGGCCTGGCCCAGCGTCTGGAGAAGCTGACCCAGCGCAAGACCTTGCTCAAGCCCATCCTCCAGGCCCTGGATCGCAGCCGCCCGGCCGAGGTACTCGCCGCCTGCGCCGAACTGTGCAAGAAAGACCCGCGGTTTGCCCCGTTGTGCCTGCGCTATCGCGCCGATGCCCTGCGTGACCTCAATCGTTTCGACGAGCTGGAGAAGTTCCTCAAGAACATCCTGGCCAGCCGCCCGCAGCCGTGGGCCTACGCGGCGCTCGGCAGCCTGTTGCACAAGCGCGGCCAGAACGCCCAGGCCCAGGGCGTCTACGAGCAGGCGCTCAAGGCCTTCCCGATCATGCCCAACCTGTACGATGGCATGGCCGATGTGCTGGTGGCTCAAGGCGAAACCAAGCGCGCCCAGCACATGCTCGAGGAGGCTGTACGCCTGTCGCCGCTCGCCGTGCGCCGCCAGGCCGCGCTGGGCAAGCTGGCGCTGGACAACGCCGACTTCGAAAGCGCGTCCAAGGCCTATCGCCATGCGGTCAACCAGGGCCAGAGTTCGCGCTACAAGGACGCCGAAAGCAATCTGGGCCTGGTCCAGGCGCTGATGAGCAAGAACACCGGCAACGGTCTTGATGCGCGCACCCGGGTGGAAATCAACACCGTGCTCAGTGAGGTGGCCAAGGAAAACGTCGAGGACCAGGGCCTGCAGGTGCGCGCCCGCTTGATGAAGGCTGCCAGCCTGCAGCAGGCCGGTGACCCGGATACCGCCGCCAAGCTCACCGAGCAGGCGATGCTGCGCCTGGAAAAGATGGATCAGTTCTTCTCCGTCGAGGCGGCACTGACGGTGGCCAAGCAGTTGCAGCAACTCGGTCAGGACGCGGCGGGCACCTCTATCCTCAAGGGCTGCGTGGAAACCTACGGGGACGATCCCAAGGTCATGCAGAGCGTCGCCAAGCTCACCGACGACCCGCTGGTGCTGGGGGCGGTGACCGAAGCCGTGGACCTCAACCGCCAGGGCGTGCGCAGCTACCAGGGAGGCCAGCTCAACGAGGCGCTGGGCATGTTCCGCAAGGCGCTGTCGCTGCAGCCGAAGAACATCAGCATTGCCCTGAACACCGCCCAGGCGCTGCTGCGCATCGGCGGCGAGACGCCACCGCCGGCGTTGATGCAGGAGTGCCGCGACTGCCTCACCAGCGTGGCCGGCATTCCCGCCAGCGACAGCCGCTATGACCGTTACCGTAAACTGCACATCCGGGTCTTTGGCGCATGAACCAGGACAATCAGGGGCTGGATTTTTCCACGGTGATCGCCTCCACCGTGCACGACCTGAAGAACTCCCTCTCGGCGCTGACCCATGCCCACAGCCAATGGCTGGCGCGCCTGCCCGAGGAGCTGCGTGGCGGTACCGAGCAGGGCGTGGTGGAGCACGAACTCAGCCACCTGAACGGCATGCTCGTGCAATTGCTGGGGCTGTACAAGCTGGGTGTCAACCAGTTGCCCATCTGCCCGGACTACCACGAGCTGGACGACTTCATCGAGGCCCAGCTGGCGGCCCAGGAAGACGTGATCAAGCACCGCGACATCCTCGCTACCTGGCGTATCGAGACCGAAAGCCCGTTGGGCTTCTTCGACCGTGAGCTGGTCGCCTCGGTGGTGGCCAACGTTCTCACCAACGCCATCCGCTATGCCGGCCACGCGCTGCTGATCAGCATCGAGGAAGAGGGCGAGCAGCTGGTGATCAGCGTCAACGACGACGGCGCCGGTTATCCACAGCGCATGCTCGAACGCCAGCATGACTACGTGCAGGGCATCGATTCGCAGAGCGGCAGTACCGGATTGGGGCTGTATTTCGCGGCGCGGATTGCCGCGTTGCACGAGCGCAATGGCGTGCGCGGGCGAATCGAGATCGCCAATGGCGGGACGCTGGGGGGCGGGTTGTTCCGGTTGTATCTGCCCTGAAGACGGTAGAAATTGTTGCCTGCATGGGCTCGTTTCCCAAGATACAGTGAGGCATTTCCTTCTCGCGGTAGGTGGTCTTTTTTCTGCGCTGGACGAGTGGCAATGTAGATACTTGGTTTCTACATTTCACTTGCTATAGCCGGGAGGGTTTCTACTATGTATCTACCGTGGGAGATACTTATGCAGATCAAGATTCAGCAGTGGGGAAACAGCGCCGCTATTCGAATTCCCTCCACCGTCCTCAAGCAGATGCGTCTTGAAGTGGGATCAACCCTGAGTCTGGATACGGCTGGCGAGAGCATGGTGCTTAAGCCTGTCAGGTCGAAGCCCAGATACACGCTTGAAGAGCTGATGGCGCAGTGTGATCTGAATGCTCCGGAGCCGGAGGACATGGCTGCTTGGAACACGATGCGTCCGGCCGGGCGTGAAGTGTGAGGCGCGCCAAGTTCGCGAGGGGAGATATCGTCAGGGTTAACCTGGACCCTACCGTTGGTCGAGAGCAGCAAGGTGCGGCACGACCAGCACTGGTCCTTACCCCGAGCACGTTCAACATTTCCGGGCTTGCAGTGATCGCGCCGATATCGCAGGGCGGGGATTTTGCCCGACATGCAGGATTCGCGGTTACGCTTAGCGGCGCCGGTACCCAGACGCAAGGCGTATTGCTCTGTAATCAGATCCGAATCGTTGATCTGGAGGCAAGGCAAGCCAAGCGCATCGAGTCTGTGCCTGAGGAAGTAATCCTGGATGCCTTGGCGCGCGTTCAAACACTATTCGAGTAATGGGCCGTTCTTTCATGGCAAATTCTGCGGTAACCCTCATCCGCGAAACCTTCCCCGTCGGCCCGTTGCAGTGCAACTGCACCTTGATCGGCGATCCGCTCAGCAAGAAGGCCATCGTCGTCGATCCGGGCGGGGACGAGCAGAAGATCCTCGCCCGCCTGCAGCACCATGGCCTGACCCTGGTGAGCATCATCCACACCCATGCCCACTTCGACCATTTCCTCGCCTCGGGCAAGCTCAAGGAGCTGACCGGTGCCACCCTGCACCTGCACAAGGCCGACCAGCCGCTGTGGGAAAACCTGGAAATGCAGTGCCAGATGTTCGGCGTGCCCTATACGCCGGTACCGTCGCCGGACCGCTGGCTGGGCGACGACGAAGAGCTGGCCTGCGGCTGCGGCGTGGCGTTGCACACCCCCGGGCATACGCCAGGCTCGATGAGTTTCTGGTTCGCCGAGCACAAGTTGCTGATCGCCGGCGATACCTTGTTCCGCCGTGGCGTCGGGCGCACCGATTTGTGGGGCGGCGATCAGCGGGCTATCGTTCGTTCCATCAAGGAACGGCTGTACCGCCTGGATGAGGACGCCATCGTGGTGACCGGCCACGGCCCGGACACCCGCCTCGGCGACGAGATGCGCGAGAACCCCTTCGTGCGCGCCTGAGGTTTCATGGAATTTTTCCGCTGCGCTGCAATCCAAGGCTGGCACAGATCCGTAGTCGATCCGCTGCACTTTCGAATTTCAGTAGGAGCTTGTCCATGTTCACCATGCGTCGTCTGATTATCGTCGCTACCGCCGCCGCGCTGATGTCTGGTTGTGCCAGCCCCAACCCGTATGACAGCCAGGGCCAGGCGCAGGGTTCCACAGGGATGAGCAAGACCGCCAAATATGGTGGCCTGGGCGCGCTGGCCGGCGCCATCGCCGGTGCCGCCATCGACCACAACAACCGTGGCAAGGGGGCGTTGATCGGCGCCGCCGCGGTCGGTGCCGCCGCTGCCGGTTACGGCTACTACGCCGACAAGCAGGAAGCCGAACTGCGGGCGCAGATGGCCAATACCGGCGTCGAAGTACAGCGCCAGGGTGACCAGATCAAACTGATCATGCCGGGCAACATCACCTTCGCCACCGACTCGGCGAACATTGCCCCAAGCTTCTACTCACCGTTGAACAACCTGGCCAACTCGTTCAAGCAGTTCAACCAGAACACCATCGAAGTGGTCGGTTTCACCGACAGCACCGGCAGCCGCCAGCACAACATGGACCTGTCGCAGCGCCGCGCCCAGGCGGTCAGCACCTACCTGACCTCCCAGGGCGTGGACGCGTCGCGGGTCAGTGTGCGTGGCATGGGCCCGGACCAGCCGATCGCCAGCAACGCTGACACCAACGGCCGTGCGCAGAACCGTCGGGTCGAGGTCAACCTGAAGCCGATCCCGGGTCAGCAGTATGACCAGCAAGGGACCGTGCAGCAGTACCCATAAGCGCCATTGAAGATGCCGGGGCTACGCGCCAGCCCCGGCAATCGCGCTACGCCGCCGGGCACTGGTTGGTCACGCAGTGGATCCCGCCCCCTCCTGCCGCAATGGCGTCGATGTCCAACTGCACCACCTTGCGCCCCGGATACAGCTTCACCAGCAACGCCCGCGCCTTCTCATCAGCACTGCGATCACCGAACTGCGGGGCGATGACCGCGCCGTTGATCACGAAGTAATTGATATATCCCGCCGCGAAGTCCGGATTGTCCTCACTGAACTTGCTGCGCCGCGGCTTCAATGGCGGCGACATCGTGTGCACCTGCAACGTGCGCCCATCGGCATCGGTGGCGTTGCGCAGGATCTCCAGGTGCTCGAGGGTCACCTCGTGGTCGTAGGAGTCCGGATCGTTGTCCAGGTTCGCCACCACCACGCCGGGCGCCGCGAAGCGCGCATAGAAGTCGACGTGGGCGTCGGTGATGTCCTTGCCCTTGATGCCCGGCAGCCAGATGATCTTGCGCAGCCCCAGGCGCTCTTTCAGCTCCGCCTCGACCTGGGCCTTGCTCCAGCCTGGGTTTCGATTGCCGTTGATCCAGCTGCTCTCGGTCATGATCCCGGTGCCGTGGCCGTCCACCTCGATACCGCCGCCTTCGCCCACCAGCTCGCTGCGCTGGTACTGGGCACCGGCCAATTTGGCGACGCGGGCCGCGAGCTTGGCGTCGTAGCGGTGCTGCTGCTTGCCGCCCCAGCCATTGAAGTTGAAGTCCACGGCGCCCAGCGCGCCGTCGTCGTCGACCACGAAGTTGGCGCCGATGTCACGCATCCAGATGTCGTCCAGTTCGGTCTCGACATAGGTGATGTTGTGGCTGCCGCATTCCTCCTCGGCGATGTCGCGCTCGCTGGCGCGGCAGAACACCGTTACCGGCTGGAAGGCGGCAATGGCGCGGGCGATGCGCCCGAGCGCGGCCTGGACGTCTTCGGTGAAGTCTTCCCAGATGGCGTCCTGGGCGCCGAAGGCGATGTAGGCGCGCTGGTGCTTTTCACCCTCGTCGGGCATGAACCAGCGGCCCGACTCGGCGGCGCGGGCATTGCTGCCGCCGAACGGCAGGCCGAAGCTGGCGGCGGCACCGAGGCCGGCGACGACGCTCATCTGTTGGAGGAAAGTGCGGCGAGTGGGCATGGGGTCAGTCCTGTGCGGTCTTGAAACGGGTCCAGACACGCATGCGCGCGCGCATGTCGGCCTGGGGGATGTCCTTGCCCGGGATCAAGCGGGTGAAGGTGGCATCGCTGAGGTAGATGTCTGGGTTGTCACGCAGGCGCGCGTCCACCTGCGACCGGGCCTTGGCACTGGCAGTGGGGTAGCCGGTGAAGTTGCTGATCGCGGCCATGTTCTCCGGGCGCATGACGAAGTTGATGAAACGATAGGCGTATTCCGGGTGCTTGGCGTCGGCGGGGATGGCCATGGTGTCCATCCACACCGTGGTGCCTTCACGGGGCACGCGGTACTGGAAGTCGATGGCCTTGCCTGCGGCCTCGGCGGTGCGCTGGGCCTGGATCACGTCGCCGCTGTAGCCCAGCGACAGGCAGGTGTTGCCATTGACCAGTTCGGTGACCGGTTGCGACTGCAGCTTGCGCACGTACGGGCGGATGCCCTTGAGCAGCTCGCTGGCGGCGGCCAGGTCCTCGCGTTTGGCGCTGCGCGGTTCGCGGCCCAGGTAGTGGAGCACCACGGCCAGCACTTCGTCGGGCGAGTCGATCATCGAGATGCCGCAGTCGGCGAACTTGGCCGCCAGCTCCGGCTTGAACAGCAGGTCGAGGCTGTCGAGCGGGGCGTCGGGCATGCGCTCGCGGATCTTCTGCGCATCCATGGTCAGGCCGATGGTTCCCCAGGTGTAGGGCACGGTGGCCTGGCTGGCCTTGGGGTAGCGGTCGTGCAATTGGCGCAGGCCGGGCTCGATATCGTCGAGCGCGGTCAGCTGCTTGCGATCCAGTGTCCGCAGGCTGCCGGCGCGCATCAGCCGTTCGGCCACGGTGTCGCCTGGGAAGACCAGGTCGTAGCCGCTGCGCCCGGACATCAGCTTGGCCTCGAGCACCTCGCTGCCGTCCATGACGTCGTAGATCACCGGGATGCCGGTTTCGGCGGTAAAGCGCTTGAGGGTGTCCTCGGCAAAATAGTCGGCCCAGTTGTACAGGCGCAGGGCGTCCTGTTCGGCCTGGGCAACACCGGCGCAGGCCAGCAGGGTGGCGATGGCGAGCAGTTTCGATGGACGGCTTGGCATGGTTCAGGCCCTCGCGGTCTGTGGGGTACGGCCGTCAAGGGTCAGCAGCGGCGCATACATGTCGGGGCGGCGGTCGCGGTAGATGCCCCAGGTCAGGCGATCCTCGCGCATGCGTTCCAGGTTCAGGTCGTGCAGCCAGACGCCGCTGCTGTCGCGGTCGGCCTCTTGCAGCATCGCGCCCTTGTGGTCGCAGATGAACGACGAGCCGTAGAAGCGCATGCTCAGGCTGTCGTCGCTGCGCGCCACTTCATGGCCGACGCGGTTGGCGGCCACCACTGGCAGCAGGTTAGCGGCGGCGTGGCCGCGCATGGCCATCTGCCAATGGTCGCGTGAATCCAGTTCGGCGGCGCCAGGCTCCGAGCCGATGGCAGTGGGGAACAGCAGCACTTCGGCGCCCATCAGTGCCAGGCAGCGGGCGGTCTCGGGGAACCACTGGTCCCAGCAGATGCCGATGCCCAGGCGGCCGAAGGCGGTGTCCCAGACCTTGAAACCGGTGTCGCCGGGGCTGAAGTACTCCTTCTCCTGATAGCCGATGGCGTTGGGGATGTGAGTCTTGCGGTACACCCCCAGCAGGCGCCCGTCGGCATCGGCCACGGTCAGCGAGTTGAAGAAGGCGTTGCCGGCCCGTTCATACCAGCTCAGCGGCAGGACCACGCCCAGCTCCTTGGCCAGCGCGGCGAAGCGCTTGAGCAGCGGGCTGTGGTGATAGTCCTGGGCCAGGGCCTGGTGGCTGTGACACTGCTCGATGCAGAAGTACGGGGTGGCGAACAGCTCCTGCAACAGGATCACCTGGGCACCCTTGGCAGCGGCCTGGCGCACCAGCTGCTCGGCGCGGTCGAGGTTGGCGGCCAGGTCCCAGCTGCAGGCCATCTGCGTGGTGGCGATGCGCAGCGTGCTCATGGGCGCGCTCCCTGCCAGGCCGGCTGCTGCTGGGTGATGCAGTGGATGCCGCCACCGCCGTGGGCGATATGGTCGATGCGCACCGGCACCACTTCGCGGCCGGGGAAGGCCAGGGCCAGTTGCTGCGCCGCGGCCTGGTCGGCGTCGATGCCATAGGCCGGCATGATCACCGCGCCGTTGGCCAGATAAAAGTTGGTGTACGAGGCGCAGAACACTTCGGCTTCGGTGTCCACGGCTGCGGAGGCCTCGAACAGGTCAAGCAGTTCGAACGAACGGCCCTGGGCGTCCGTGGCCAGTTCCAGCGCGCGGCGATTCTCGCGGGCTACCTCGGCGTACACCGAACCCTGATCGTGGGTGGCGTCCACCAGCAGCACGCCGGGGCGGGCGAAGGCGCACACGCCATCGACGTGACCGTCGGTCATGTCCCCGGTGACGTACTGCGGGTCGCCCGGCAGCCAGATGGTCTTGCGGATGCCCAGCAGGCGGGCGAAGCAATCCTCGAAGTCAGCCTTGCTCAGGCCCGGGTTGCGGTTGGGGTTGAGCAGCACCGATTCGGTGGTGATCAGGGTGCCTTCGCCGTCCACATGGATGGCGCCGCCTTCGTTGCACAGCGGAGTGCTCAGGCCTTCCAGGCCTAGGTGGTCGAGGATGCGCCGGGCCAGGCTGCGGTCCTTGCCGTGCTCGGACTTGCCGCCCCAGGCATTGAAACGCCAGCTCAAACCCGCCACGCCGTGTTGCGGGTGGGTCAGGAAGGTCGGGCCGCTGTCGCGGCACCAGCTGTCGTCCACGGCCAACTCGACCAGCTCGATACCGGCGCCGCACAGTTCGCGGGCAATGGCCATGGCCGATGGATCGACCACCATCTTCACCGGCTCGAAGCGGGCGATGGCGGCGGCCACCCGGGCATAGTCGCGCTGCACGTCGGCCAGGGTCACGCCCCAGCCCGACTCCCACAGCGGCTTGTTGTGTGGCCAGATCATCCAGGTGGCGGCGTGGCGGGCCCATTCGGCGGGCATGCGCCAGCCGCTGTCGCGGGACAGGGTCATAGTGAACTCCGATCTATTAGGGATTGTTATCAACGAAGCCCGCCGTCGCGGGTGTTGTCGTCCATGTTATGGCTGGGAATCCGCAGCGACAAACGATAGATTTAGCGTATTTCTGATCAGTCAGGCTTATCAGCATGCTCAAGCATTGGCCCCCGCTCAACGCCCTGCGCGGTTTCGAAGCCGCTGCCCGGCTGGGCAGTTTCCACAAGGCCGCCGAGGCCCTCAACCTCACCCAGTCGGCGATCAGCCAGCAGATCCGCAGCCTGGAGGGCTACCTGGAACAGCCGCTGTTCCACCGCAGCGGGCGCAGCGTCAGCCTGACCGACGCCGGGCACGATCTGCTCAGCACTACGCAGGCCTTGTTGCAGCAACTGGCGGTGGGCATCCGCCGGCTGGAGCAGTACCGCAAGCCCAACCAATTGGTGGTCAACACCACCCCGGCTTTCGCCCGGCACTGGTTGCTGCCGCGTCTGGCGGACTTCCACCAGCGCTGCCCGGAAGTGGACCTGTGGCTGTTCACCAGCTTCGAGGTGCCGGACATGGCCAGTGAGACCATCGACCTGGCGATCCGCGACGATATTGGCGCCCAGGCCGAATGCAGCTTCACCGTGCTGCACCAGGATCAGCTGTATCCGGCGTGCCACCCAGACCTGCCCGAGCAGGGGCGCACCACCCTGCATGGCGAGCGGGAGATGGATTGGAGCCATTGGCAATTGGAGGGCGGGGAGGATGTGGGGCAGCAAGGCAAGGGGCTGAACTTCTCTGACCCAGGGTTGCTGCTGGAGGCGGCGGGTGAGGCCCTGGGGATCGCCCTGGTCAGCCAGTTGCTGGCACGGCGGATGGTCGACCAAGGGCGCCTGCGGCCCTTGTCGCTACAGCGCGTGCGCGGGCCGGTGTGGAGCTGCCTGGTGCATTGGGAAAGCCAGGAGGATCCATTGGCGCGGCAGTTCCTGGGGTGGTTGAAGGCGGCGCTGGCACAGGAGTAGTGGGGGCAGTTGGTGTTTTGCATCGATCCGATCACCCCGTAATATGTGTCGGATATCCCGCGAGGGTAGTCTCACCCTCTAGATCAAACGGCAGCACCCCGAATCCGGGCGCTGCCCCAGCCTAAACCTGACGAGGTACAGACATTGGCCATCATTCATCCCAAGGTTCGCGGTTTCATCTGCACCACGACTCACCCCAAGGGCTGCGAGCTCAACGTCCGTGACCAGATCGAAGCCACCCGCAAACTGGGCGTGCGCGAGGATGGTCCGAAGAAAGTCCTGGTGATCGGTGCCTCCAGCGGCTACGGCCTGGCCGCCCGCATCACCGCGGCGTTTGGCTTCAAGGCCGACACCCTGGGCGTGTTCTTCGAAAAACCGGGCACCGAGACCAAGGCCGGTACCGCCGGCTGGTACAACGCCGCCGCCTTCGACAAGTTCGCCAAGGCCGAAGGCCTGTACAGCAAGTCGATCAACGGTGACGCCTTCTCCGACGAAGCCCGCGCCAAGGTCATTGAGCTGATCAAGAACGAAATGGGCGGCCAGGTCGACCTGGTGATCTACTCCCTGGCTTCGCCGGTGCGCAAGCTGCCGCAGACCGGTGAAGTGATCCGCTCGGCCCTGAAGCCGATCGGCCAGCCGTACAAGTCGACCGCCATCGACACCAACAAGGACACCATCATCGAGGCCAGCATCGAGCCGGCCACCGAGCAGGAAATCGCCGACACCGTCACCGTCATGGGCGGCCAGGACTGGGAACTGTGGATCGACGCCCTGAACGCCGCTGGCGTGCTGGCACCGCAAGCCCGCACCGTGGCCTTCAGCTACATCGGCTCCGACATCACCTGGCCGATCTACTGGGACGGTGCGCTGGGCAAGGCCAAGCAGGACCTGGACGAAACCGCCCAGCGCCTGGGCAAGAAAGTCGGTGGCACTGCCAACGTTGCGGTGCTGAAATCGGTGGTCACCCAGGCCAGCTCGGCGATCCCGGTGATGCCGCTGTATCTGTCGATGGTCTTCAAGATCATGCAGGAGAAGGGTATCCACGAAGGTACCCAGCACCAGCTGGACCGCATGTTCCGTGACCGCATGTACCGTGAGGACGGTGCGCCGGCTGCATTGGACGACCAAGGCCGTCTGCGTCTGGACGACTGGGAACTACGTGATGATGTGCAGGACGCCTGCCGTGCCATGTGGCCGAAGGTGACCACCGAGAACCTGTTCGAGCTGACCGACTACGCCGGTTACAAGAAGCAGTTCCTCAACCTGTTCGGCTTCGAGCGCGCTGACGTCAACTACGACGAAGACGTGGCCACCGACGTACGGTTCGACTGCGTCGAGCTGTAAGCAAGTCCTTGACCGCGCAGCCGTTGATGGTGGCTGCGCGGTTCCCGCCGACGACTTGTTAATATTCTGAAACAAATCCCTCGCTGGCCCTTTGCCATGGCCACCCTCCGCCTGATCTATACCCCAGCTATTGGCCTGGCAATTTCGCTGGCGCCGAGGAGGGAGCAATGGGCGTACTGCAAAAACTACAAGAACGCATCCGCCAGAAGGGCCTCAAGCGCACCTTCAAGACTTTTTTCGAACGCTACGTGTTTTTCCATTGGGAACTGCTGTGGATGGAGCGCGACCTGATCAGTCCGGTACCGCCGCACAGCCTCAAAGCGCATGCACCGGTCACCCTGGTGCAGATCACCACGGCCAATGCCGATGCCTTCGCCCGGCATTTCGGCGACCGTGTCGAGACCATGCGCGAGCTGGCCGCCGAGGGCCATACCGGGCACATGTACCTGGATGAGCAGGGCGATGCCGTGGCCTTCATCTGGGCCAGCGTGGTCGACTATCACGACAAGCACTACTACGGTTGCACCTTCCCGGTGAAACCCGGCGAATTCTTCGAGTTCGGCGGCGAGATGACCCGGCCGTACTTCGGCAGCGAGCTGTCGGTGACGGCCCAGGTCGAGCTGTGGAACGCCATGCGTGAGAAGGGCTGCCACAAGGTGGTGGACGTGGTGGAGACCCACAACGTGCCAGCCATGAAACTGCACCTGCGCATGGGCTACCACGAGCAGGGCCGGGTGATGCATGTGTACGGCCTGTTCGGTCGCTGGAAGCTGTTCCGCGAAACCCGCTACCACGGTTCGCGCCTGGCGGTGCTGCGCAAGCCGGGCGTGGCGCGGGCACTGCCGACCACCTGAGGGCACAGGGACCTGTAGGAGCGGCTTCAGCCGCGATGAAGCCAACGTGGTGTATGGCACCAGCTTCGCTGGTGATCGCGGCTGAAGCCGCTCCTACAAGGAACTTGAGCTGTTCGGGCATTTTTTTGCTAGCGTTGGCGCACGACAACAGCCCGTCCGCCAGCATGGCGCGACGCCGCAGGGAGCGCGCCATGAGCAGCCTTACCCAACCCGCCTGTGCCTTTCGTCATGTCGCCGCCGACGGCTATGGCCTCGGCGGATTTCGCTGGCGCCACGCCGAACCCGACCCCCTGCGTCCACTGGTGATCATCAACGCCGCCACCTCGGTGCGTTGTCGCTACTACTCGCGTTTCGCCGACTACCTGTTCGCCCAGGGCTTTGACGTGCTCACCTACGATTATCGCGGCATCGGCGAGTCGCGCCCGGCCACGCTGCGCGGTTTCCAGGCGTCCTGGAGCGACTGGGGCCGGCTGGACTTCGAAGCGATGTTGCAACTGGCCGCCGCCGAGCATCCGGGCCAGCCGATACATGTGGTCGGCCACAGTTTCGGCGGCTGGGCGCTCGGGCTGGCGCCGTCGGCGGGGCAGGTGCGCCATGCGCTGCTGGTGGGCGCGCAGTTCGCCTACTGGCGCGACTATGCGCCGGAGCAGCGTTGGCAGCTGTTCGGCAAATGGCACGTGGTGATGCCACTGTTGACCCGGATGTTCGGCTACTTTCCCGGCAAGCGCCTGGGCTGGCTGGAAGACACCCCGGCCGGCGTGGTGCGCGATTGGGTTGCCCGTACACCGCGTTACGAGCAGCGCCCCAGTGGTCGTTTACTGTCGGCGACGCCATTTGCCCAGGTACAGGCGGCGACCCTGGCCATCAGCCTGACTGACGATCCATTTGGCACGGTGGCGGCCACTGAGCGATTGTTGGGGTACCTGCAAACGGGCGAGCGGCGGCATCTGCGGGTGGCGCCTGTGGATATCTCGGTCGGGGAGATCGGGCACTTCGCGTTTTTTCACGATCGGTTTCGTGAAAGTCTGTGGCCGATTGCGCTGGAGTGGTTGCACAAGGGGCGTCTTGAGGCTGGAACACCAGGCCAGCTCATCAGTTGATGTCCGGGGCCCGCAAAGGCCTGTGGGACTTGGGGCCGCACAGCGGCCCCATCTGCTATCAGGCCAGGCGTGCAAGTGGCTGGGCGGTGAACCTCACCCCGGCCAGCCCATGCTTGATCAGCGCCCGGATATTGCCATGGTCGCTGCCCTCGGGCGTGGCGACCACGCTACGGTAGTGCTCACCGAAGGCCAGCAGCGCCTCCTGGTCGCTCAACCCTTCGAGCAGCGCCAGGCCCAGGGTTTTGCACGAGCCTTCGTTCTGCCCGGCGGCGTTGTGCACGTCGCCATTGTCGAAGGCCTGGGGCTGAAAGCTGTAGTTCGCGGCGATAAAAGCCAGGGTGTCGGCAAAAACGTGTTCGCCGCTGGCGAGGCTGCTGCGCAGGGTATTCAGGTCAGTCACGCGGTTTTCCTTGTTCGAACGCCGCTTTCTGCTCGGCGCTGGCTTCGTTCTGGTATTGGGCTTTCCATTCGGCATAGGGCATGCCGTACACCTGCTCGCGGGCATCGTCCAGGCTCAGCTCGATCTGGCGATCGTCGGCGGCGGCCTTGAGCCACTTGGACAGGCAGTTGCGGCAGAAGCCGGAGAGGTTCATCAGGTCGATGTTCTGCACGTCGGTACGTTTTTGCAGGTGGTCGACCAGGCGCCGGAACGCGGCGGCTTCTAGTTCGAGCTGTTGTTGCGGGGTCATGGGCAGTCTCTTCAGGTCATGCGGTTCTTCAGATGGCGGCCACCGTTGATGACCACCTGGCTGCCGGTGCTGTACTGGCTTTGCAGCAGGAACAGCACGGCGTCGATCAGCGGACGGGCGCCGGGTTCGAATTCGAGCAGGGCCTTTTTCAGGGTCTGCTCGCGGTACTGCTCGTCGCCGCCTTCCTTGAGGATCAGCAGGCCCGGCAGGATACCGTTGACGCGCACCTTGGGCGCGTACTTTTCGGCGAACGACAGGACCATGTTCTGCAGCGCGGCCTTGGTCGCGGCATAGCCGATGTGGCTCTTGCTGCCGCGCGAGGAAGTCTCGTCGCAGATGTGGATGATGTCGGCCTTGTCCACCTTGTTCAGCAGCTCGCCGAGGCCGAGGTTGAGGTGGTAGGGCGCCTCGACGTGCAGGCGGAACATGGTGTCGAGGTTGTCCAGGCCGTCGTCGAGCCACAGCGAGGCGTTATGGATGATCGCACGCAGGCCGTCGTACTCACGTTGCAGGTACTCGATCAGGGCCTGGCGGTCTTCGCTGCGGGTCAGGTCGGCCTGGAACTGCCGGATGTTCGGGTGGGCAGCCTGCCCCTGCAAGGTACGGCTGGCGCTGACCACCGTATGGCCGGCCTGGGCCAGCTCGAGGGCCAGGGCCAGGCCGACGCGCTGGCTGGCGCCGGTGATGAGGATTGGGCTGTTCATGTTCGGGCGGTCTGTTCGTCTGTCCGTGCGTGATGCCCCAGCATACCCGAACTGCGCGGCCTTGCGAGCCCGTGCCTCAGCGGCTGCGCAGCCCCTGGGAGCGCTCGGTGGCAGCGCGTGGCGTGGCGTTGAGCCAGCCGGCCAGCAGCCGGGTGGACAGCGGGATGAACAGGTACACCATCAATGGCGTCAGGGCCAGGGTACTGAGCAGCACTCGAGGCAGCAGGTCGAGTGGCGCCAGCCAATGGCCGAACAGCAGGTTGAACAGCAGTGAAACCGGAAAGAACGCCAGCCAGATGGCCGTTGCCTGCTTCCAGCGCGGTGGTTTTTGCACTGTATTGGTGCCGAACCAGTCGTCGATGCCGCTCACGCGCCTCTCTTTGGGGCGCTCGAACAGGCCGTTGCCGCGCTCCAGCCAGGCCCTGCGCGAAGCGGAATGCTCCCAGGCGTGCATGGCCTGTTCGCTGGCGAAGCGGAAGATGATCTGGAATTCGTCGCCCTCGCTCGGCGGGGCGAGGATGCCCGAGCCCAGGTAGCCGGGAAAGTCGGTGGCCAACTGCTCGCCTTCGTGCAGCCAGGCCAGCAGGTCCTGGTAACGGCCGCAGGCGGCGCGGCGCGACACCATCAAGGTGACGGGTGGGGTAGACATCGTGTATCTCCTGGCGACGGGGCTGGCGGGTAGCCGGCCCCTGGCTTGCGGCCCGGGGTGATGGGCGGCGCAGGCGGGCTTGCAAGAATCGGGCACGGATTATCGCCGATCAATCATGACCGGTCAGTTTCAATGGCTGGACGGTCGTCAGAAGGTGCTGGGGGCCTGGGCGTGCAGCTCGGGGTGGGCCTTGCGGTGGGCCTGGAGGATGTACTCGCGCAGGCGCTCGACCTCTTCGGCCGGCGTGTGGGTCAGGTCGTAGGCGGCGAGGCGCGGGCCGATGCGCCGGCGCAGCGCGCCGTGCAGGCCGATCGGCGGGATGTCCTCGGCGGCGAAGCGCAGGTTGAATTGCGCAGGGGCTTCAGCCCCACCGCGTACTTCCAGCAGCACACCTTTGAAGGAAATGTCGCGTACCCACAGGTCGCTGGCCTGACCGTGATCGTCCAGCAACGCGGTCGGCTGCTGCAGCGAAAGGCGCCAGGGCCGCAGCATGGGGCCGTCCTCGTAGATGTCCGGCGAGCCCAGTTGCAGGTGCAGGGCGTGGAATTCATCCTCGACCAGTTGCAGGGGGAAGCTCAGCTGCTGGTTGTTGAAGCTGGCCTGCAGCGTCACCTGCTCGTTGGCCACCAGGCGGGTGAGCAGGTCCTTGAGACGACGGTCGCCATTGACCAGCAGGCTCGACATGGGGTCGGCCAGGTTCAGTTGGGGCGAATGCTGCATGTCCTGGATGAAATCCAGTTCGTCCTGGGAGAGTAGGGCGTCTGCTTGCATGGTCTGACTCGAAGGGGCGATCGGTAACGGCGATTTCTTCACGGCGGTGGACAGTGGTCAATCCGCTTCGTTCCGGTCATTCGTCGGATAATCCTGAAGCCTGTGACTTTAGCCGGAGGCGGCCTTTTGCCACTGTCGAGTGCTAGTATCCTACGTTTTCACTCAGTTTCGGAATCCTCACCCGATGAAAGTCGCCATTATTTCCGGTTCGGTGTACGGCACCGCCGACGAAGTCGCCCGCCACGCCGAGTCGCTGCTCAAGGCCGCCGGCCTTGAAGCCTGGCACGCGGCACGCGCCACCCTGCAGGACATCGAGGGCTTTGGCCCCGATGCGTTGCTGGCGGTGACCTCGACCACCGGCATGGGCGAGCTGCCCGACAGCCTGATGCCGCTGTACAGCACGATCCGCGACGTGCTGCCGGCGGCCTGGCGCGGCTTGCCGGGGGCGGTGATCGGCCTCGGCGATTCCAGCTACGGCGACACCTACTGCGGCGGTGGCGAGCAGATGCGCGAGTTGTTTGCCGAGCTGGGGGTGAACGAAGTGCTGCCGATGCTGCGACTCGATGCCAGTGAGACCGTGACACCGGAGACCGATGCCGAGCCGTGGCTGGCGGAGTTTGCGGCTGTCCTTAAAGGCTGATGTTACCTGGACCGGCTCTATCGCGGGGCAAGCTCGCTCCCACGAGCATCATGCAGCCATCGTGGGCGGGCTTGCCCCGCGATAGGGCCGGTCGCCTCAATGCATGGCTGAGTGCTCACGCAACAACGCCAGCCACGCCTGTGCCGCCCGTGACAGATACGCCCCGCGCCGCCAGATGAAAGCTATATCCCACCTCAGGTACTCCGGCGCCCGCAACGGCAAGCGCACCACCCCGGGCCGTTCCAGTGCCCGTGCGACGATCGCCGGCAGCAACACCACGCCTTGCCCGGCCGCCACCAGCGCGGCAAGGAAGTCTGCCTGGCCGCTGCGTCCACCTTCCCTGGGCGTGAAGCCTTCCTGCTGGCAGGCGCTGAGCAATCGATCGTTGAGCACGAAACTGCGTTGGTACAGCAGAAACGGCGTGTCGGCCAGCTGTGCCAGGGCGACGTCGACCTGCCCGGCCAGCGGGTGGCCGGCGGGCAGCAAGGCTTCCAGTGGTTCATTGCAGAACGGCTGGTAATCGAACGCCGGATCGTTCGGCGTCAGGCTGCCGCCCAACTCCAACTCGCCACTCTTGACGGCTTGTTCGACCATACGGCTGCCACCTTCGAGCAGCTGGATCGAGATATTCGGATGGCGTCGCCGGTACTCGGCGAACAACCCGGCGAACAGTGCATCGCTGCCCAACAGCGGCAGGCCCAGGCGCAATTCGCCGCGGGCCATCTGGCTGAGGTCGTCCAGTTCGCTCAGCAGTTCCTGGCGCTGGCGCAGCAGCGCCTCGCCACGCTCCAGAACGATGCGCCCGGCGGCAGTCAGCAGCAACTGTGAGCCCTGGCGTTCCAGCAGCGGCTGGCCGATGTCCTGCTCCAGTTGGGCGACCTGCTTGCTCACCGCCGATTGGCTGATGTGCAAGGTGGCCGCCGCCTGGGTGAAGCCGCCCTTGTGGACGACTTCGATGAAACTGCGCAGCTGTTTGAATTCCATGTATGCCGGATTCCGTTTTGGAATGGCTGCCAGTCTAACAATTCGCTTCTGGCCTAGGGGGTCGACTTTTACAATGGGCCCGTTGTCGAGGAACCCCCGCCCATGAATCCTGCATTATTGAAAAAGACCTTGCGCCTGCTCGTCGAGCTGACGGTGTTGCTGGCGCTGTTCCTGATCGGTGGCCAGCTGGCCACCTGGCTCGGCTGGCCGATTCCCGGTGGCGTAATGGGCCTGGCGCTACTGCTGGCACTGTTCGCCACCGGCCTGCTCAAACCCGCCACGCTGCAATTGGGTGCCGGCTGGCTGATGGCAGAGATGCTGCTGTTCTTCATTCCGGCGCTGATGAGCCTGCTGGACTACGGCAGCCTGCTGCGCAGCGAGGGCTGGCGCATCTTGCTGGTGATCGCGCTGAGCACCCTGTTGGTGATGGTGGTCACCGCGGTCACCGTCGAGCTGGTGTGCCGTTGGAGGTTGCGCCATGAGCCTTGAACCCATGCCGCTGTTCTGGCTGGCCCTGACCCTGGGCGCCTACCTGGGCAGCCGCTGGCTGTACCGGCGCAGCGGACGCTACCTGCTGTCGCCGCTGATCCTGGTGCCGGCCTTGCTGCTGGCGGTGGCCGTGCCGCTGCATACCGCCTACGCCGAGTACGCCCGCAACACGCATTGGCTGATGGGCGTGCTGGGCCCGGTCACCGTCGCCTTCGCGGTGCCGATCTGGCAGCAGCGGGCACTGCTGGCACGGCACTGGCCGGCGCTGCTGGTCGGCATGCTCGCCGGCAGCGTGGCTTCTATCGGCAGCTCCTGGGCGCTGGCGCACCTGCTCGCGCTGGACGACGCGGTCAGCCTGTCGTTGCTGCCGCGCTCGATCACCACGCCGTTCGCCATGCCCGTGGCCCAAGACCTGGGCGGCGTGCCGGAGCTGACGGCGGTGTTCGTGATGTTTACCGGGGTGCTCGGGGCGATGTTCGGCGGCATTCTCCTGCGTTGGCTGCCCTTGCGCACACCCCTGGCACGGGGCGCTCTGTTCGGTGTCGGTGCCCATGGCGCGGGGGTCAGCCGCGCCCAGGAAGTCGGGCGCGAGGAGGGCTCGGTGGCCGGCCTGGTCATGGTTCTGACCGGGCTGCTCAACCTGTTGGCCGCGCCGTTGCTGGTGATGCTGGTCTGACCGTTCGTGCCACTGACTCGCACGGTCATCAGGCTGGCTGCCAAGGCGACTTATCACCTTCGTATAGGCCTCTAGACTGAGCCTCGACATAGAGAGCACATGTATGTGCCGAGGTGACATGCAATGAACGCAGCCTTGCCCTCTTCCGACACTTATCCACCGGGACGACCGTGATGCCACTGGCCGAAATTCCATTGTGCGTCTGGCGCACCCGGAGCCAGGGTTTCACTTTCCGGGGCCAGAGCATCCGCTACTGGACGGCAGGGCAAGGAGAGCCCCTGCTATTGCTTCACGGTTTCCCCACGGCCAGCTGGGATTGGCACTACCTGTGGGCACCCCTTACCCAGCGTTTTCGCGTGGTGGCCTGCGACATGCTTGGCTTCGGCGATTCGGCCAAGCCTGCGGACCACGACTACAGCCTGCTCGAACAGGCCGACCTGCAGCAGGCCTTGCTGGCGCACCTGCATATCGACCAGCCGGTGCACCTGCTGGCCCACGACTACGGCGGCAGCGTTGCCCAGGAGCTGCTGGCCCGGCACCACGAACAGCGGCTCGAGGTGGCCAGTTGCGTATTCCTCAACAGCGGGCTGTTCCCCGAGAGCTGCCGGGTGCTGCTGGTGCAGAAGCTGCTGCTCAGCCGCCTGGGCTGGCTGGTCGGGCGCTCGTTCGGGCGCGACGACCTGGTGCGCAACGTCACCCAGGTCTATGGCCCGTGCACCCATCCCAGCGAGAGCGCCCTGGATGACTACTGGAGCCTGATCGCCTCCAACCGTGGCCCCCGGATCCTGCATAAACTGGTCAGCTTCCTGCCGGAGCGCCGGGCCCAGCGCGAGCGCTGGGTCGCCGCGCTGCAACGCCCGGGCGTGCCGCTGCGCTTCATCAATGGTGCGGTCGATCCGTTGTCCGGAGCGCACATGGTCGAGCGCTACCGGGAAATCGTCCCGGACCCCGACACCGTGGTGCTGCAGGGCATCGGCCATTACCCGCACACCGAGGCGCCGGTACAGGTGCTGCGCCACTACCTGGCCTTTCGTGAACAACCGATGAGCTATGTACCGATGAAGGTCGCCTGGTCCTGACCGGGCGATCATCGCCGGGCGTTATCAAGCGGCATTCGCCACGGTGCGCTTGATTGCCCGGCCCCGGCGGCTGGCGGAGACTGCGTTGCATCCCTTCATTGCCAGGAGCCTTGAGCATGAGCGAACCGGTACGTCTGCAGGATCGAGTGGTGATCGTCACGGGGGCCGGCGGCGGCCTGGGCCGGGCCCATGCGCTGCTGTTCGCTGCGCGCGGCGCCCACGTGGTAGTCAACGACCTGGGTGGGTCTACACATGGCGAAGGCGCCAACGCCTCGGCGGCCGACCGCGTGGTGGAGGAGATCCGCGCCGCGGGCGGCTCGGCGATCGCCAACCATGACTCGGTCACCGATGGCGCGCGCATCGTCGAGCAGGCCCTTGACACATTCGGCCGGGTCGATGTGCTGGTCAACAACGCCGGCATCCTGCGCGACAAGACCTTCCACAAGATGGAAGACAGCGACTGGGAGCTGGTCTACCGCGTGCACGTCGAGGGCGCCTACAAGGTCACCCACGCCGCCTGGCCGCACCTGCGGGCGCAGAACTGGGGGCGGGTGATCTTCACTTCATCCACTTCGGGCATCTACGGCAATTTCGGCCAGGCCAACTACGGCATGGCCAAGCTCGGGCTCTACGGGCTGACCCGCACCCTGGCCATCGAGGGCCGCAAGCACGGCATCCTGGTCAACGCCATCGCCCCGACCGGCGGCACGCGCATGACCGAGGGGCTGATCCCGCCACAGGTGTTCGAACGGCTGCAGCCCGAGCTGATCAGCCCGTTGGTGGTGTATCTGGGCAGCGAACAGTGCCAGGACAGCGGCGAACTGTTCGAGGTGGGCGGCGGCTGGGTCGGCAAGGTGCGCTGGGAGCGCAGCCAGGGCGTGGGCTTCGACCCGCGTGAAGGGTTCACCCCCGAGCAGGTGGCGGACAACTGGGCGCGGATCGGTGATTTCGAGGGCGCGCAGCACCCGCAGGACAGCCTGCAGGCGTTGCAGCAGATGATGGCGAACCTGCAGAAGTATCCGTTGGGTTGAGGCGCGAGAGTCACGGTTTGGTTGGATTTGCTTGGGAGCGGGCAGGCGAGCGGGGCATGCGTGGGAGCGGGCTTGCCCCGCGATGAGGCCAGTCCAGGCAACGGCGCCACATGGCACGGGCTTCGCCCGTGATCGCGGGGCAAGCCCGCTCCCACGCAGCCCGCACCAAGCCCGCTCCCATTCCCACAAGGTTTCGCCAGGCGATTCTTGCACAAATAAAAAAGGCCGCTGCAATCGCAGCGGCCAATCGAGACGTTAGATCAAGGAGCTTCAAAATCAACGTCGGTGAACCTGGGCGGGCGCGAAAAGCAGGGGGGAGAGCCCTTCGTGCCGGCCAGTGAGATCAGAATAAGCGCATGATCCCGTGGGAAAAATAGCCGCTTATGACATTCACCTTTACGTTTCGAGTAAAAGTGCGAGGCGGACTATAGGCAGCTCTCGCGGGAAAAGTCCGTAATGCTTTGTAAGCCCTTTCACTGATCTGCGCCGTAGCCCATTCGCCAGCTGGTGGCCTGGGTGGCGGCGAGCAGGCGCCGGGCGGCCGGGCCGTGCTCGTCGGCGTGGAAGATCGAGGTAGGACCGACCACGGTCATCACTGCGGCGACCTGGCCCATGGCGTTGAACACCGGCGCGGACAGCGCGTCCACCCCCGGCATCAGCAAACCGTGCACATGGTGCAGGCCGCGCTGGCGGATCTGTTCGAGCAGGGCGGCATAGTCGTCCGCCGACTGGCCGAGTGCTGTCAGTTCCCGGTCGCGCAGCTCCACGGTCTCGCGCTCGGGCAGGTGCGCGGCGAACACCAGCCCGGTGGACGAGCTGAGCAACGGCAGCACCGAGCCGATCTGGGTCACCACCGTCACCGCCCGAACGGCCGGCTCGATGCTCACCACGGTTGCGCCCTGGTTGCCCCACACGGCGATGAAGCAGCTTTCGTTGAGCTCGTCGCGCAATTGCGACAATGGCAGCGCCGCCACCTTCAGCACATCGATGCTGCCCAGTGCCGCCATGCCTACCCGCAATGCCTCGCGGCCCAGGCCGTAGTGGTTGGTGGCCGGGTCCTGCTCGGCGAAGCCGCTGGCGATCAGCGCCTGCAGGTAGCGGTGTACCTTGCTCGCCGGCATGTCGACGTGTTCGGCGAGGCGCGACAGCGAGGTGGAGGGAGAAAGCTCGGCCAGGGCCTTGAGGATGTCGGTGCCGACTTCCGCCGAGCGGACCTTCTGTTTGCCGTTGTCGGTGCTGCTGGCTTTGGCCATGGGGGACTTCTATGCAGATTTCATGGGGTGGCGCCTTTATAGCTTGACGCCTGCGCGCGGGCAAATTACGTTATTCGTAATCTGATTACGATAAAAACAATGCAGACGCGCTGCCGCCCTTGGTGCCGGTTTCAGGATCGGGCCCGCAGCCAGCTGCCCGCAACGGCTCCCAGCAGCCCGGAGGCACCGATGACCCGCGACACTTCCCCTGAACTCGAGTACCTGAGCGGCTTCGGCAACGAATTCGCCAGCGAAGCCTTGCCCGGCGCCCTGCCGGTCGGGCAGAACTCGCCGCAGAAGGCCCCTTACGGTCTGTACGCCGAGCTGCTGTCGGGCACCGCCTTCACCATGACCCGCAGCGAACTGCGTCGCACCTGGTTGTACCGTATTCGCCCCTCGGCCCTGCACCCGCGCTTCGAGCGCCTGGAGCGCCAGCCGCTGATCGGGCCGTTGGGAGGCGTCAATCCCAACCGCTTGCGTTGGAGCCCGCAACCGATCCCGTCCGAACCGACTGACTTCATCGACGGCTGGGTGCCGATGGTGGCCAACTCGGCACCGGAGAAACCGGCCGGCGTGAGTATCTACATCTACCGCGCCAACCGTTCCATGGAGCGGGTGTTCTTCAACGCCGACGGCGAGTTGCTGCTGGTGCCCGAGCAAGGCCGCCTGCGCATCGCCACCGAGCTGGGCGTGCTCGAGGTCGGGCCGCTGGAAATTGCGGTGATCCCGCGGGGCATGAAGTTCCGGGTTGAACTGCTCGATGCCCAGGCCCGGGGCTACATTGCCGAGAACCACGGCGCGCCGCTGCGCATCCCGGACCTTGGCCCGATCGGTAGCAATGGCCTGGCCAATCCGCGTGACTTCCTCACCCCGGTCGCCCATTACGAAGAGAGCATCGGCCCAGTGCAGCTGGTGCAAAAGTTCCTCGGCGAACACTGGGCCTGCGAGCTGCAGCACTCGCCCCTGGACGTGGTCGCCTGGCACGGCAGCAACGTGCCCTACAAGTACGACCTGCGCCGCTTCAACACCATCGGCACGGTCAGCTTCGACCACCCCGACCCGTCGATCTTCACCGTGCTGACCTCGCCCACCAGCGTGCACGGCATGGCCAACATGGACTTCGTGATCTTCCCGCCGCGCTGGATGGTGGCCGAGAACACCTTCCGTCCACCATGGTTCCACCGCAACCTGATGAACGAGTTCATGGGCCTGATCCACGGTGCCTACGACGCCAAGGCCGAAGGCTTCCTGCCTGGCGGCGCTTCGCTGCACGGGGTGATGAGCGCCCACGGCCCCGACGCCGAGACTTGCGACAAGGCCATTTCGGTGGACCTGGCGCCGCACAAGATCGACAACACCATGGCCTTCATGTTCGAGACCAGCCAGGTGCTGCGCCCGAGCCGCCAGGCCCTCGAAAGCCCACAGTTGCAGGCCGACTACGATAGTTGCTGGGCCACTTTGCCGAGCACCTTCAACCCGAACCGGAGATAACCGATGAACCACACCGCCATTGCCCGTAGCTGGGTCGAGCACGCCAACGGGCACCGCGACTTCCCGTTGCAGAACCTGCCGCTAGGCATCTTCAGCCGCCCGGGGCAGGCGCCACGTTGCGGCGTGGCCATCGGCGACGCGATCCTCGATCTCGAGGCCGTGCTGGCCGCCGGGTTGTTCGAGGGGGCGGCCAAGGCTGCCGTCGAAGCCACCGTCGGTGGTGCGCTGAATGGCTTCTTCGCCCTTGGCCGCGAGGCCCGTGTCGCCTTGCGCGAGCGCCTGCTGATGCTGCTGGGCGAAGGCAGCGAGCACCAGGCTGCCCTCAAGGCCGCCCTGTACCCGGCCAGCGAATGCCAACTGCACCTGCCGGCGAAGATCGGTGACTACACCGACTTCTACGTCGGCATCGAGCACGCCAAGAACGTCGGCAAGCTGTTCCGCCCGGACAATCCGCTGCTGCCCAACTACAAGCACGTGCCGATCGGCTACCACGGCCGCGCCTCGACCATCCGCCCGTCCGGCACCGACGTGCGCCGCCCCAAGGGCCAGACCCTGCCGGCGGGCCAGACCGAGCCAAGCTTCGGCCCTTGCGCGCGCTTGGACTACGAACTGGAACTGGGCATCTGGATTGGCCAGGGCAACGACATGGGCCGGCCGATCCCGGTCGGTGACGCCGCCGAACACGTGGCTGGCTTCTGCCTGCTCAACGACTGGTCGGCACGCGATATCCAGGCCTGGGAGTACCAGCCGCTGGGCCCGTTCCTGTCCAAGAGCTTCATCACCACGGTGTCGCCGTGGGTGGTCACCGCCGAAGCCCTGGAGCCGTTCCGCTGCGCCCAGCCGGCCCGTCCGGAGGGTGACCCGCAGCCGCTGTCGTACCTGCTCGACAAGCGCGACCAGGCCGCCGGCGCCTTCGACATCGAGCTGGAAGTGCTGCTGCTGACCGAGCGCATGCGCGAGCAGAACCTGCCGGCGCATCGCTTGACCCTGAGCAGCACCCGCAGCATGTACTGGACCGTGGCACAGATGGTTGCCCACCACAGCGTCAACGGCTGCCAGCTGCAACCGGGCGACCTGTTTGGCTCAGGCACCCTGTCGGGCGCGGCGCCAGGCTCGTTCGGCAGCCTGCTGGAGATCACCGAAGGCGGCAAGCACCCGGTGGAACTGGCCAGCGGTGAAGTGCGCAAGTTCCTCGAGGACGGCGACGAGATCATCCTGCGCGCCCGTTGCGTGCGCGATGGCGTGGCCAGCATCGGCTTCGGCGAATGCCGTGGCACCATCGTCGCGGCCGGCTGAGGAGGGCAGGGCGATGGAACTGTTCACTTACTACCGCTCCACCTCTTCGTATCGGGTGCGCATCGCCCTGGCGCTCAAGGGCCTGGATTACCAGGCCCTGCCTGTGAACCTGCTCAAGGGCGAGCAGCGCGGCGCGGACTACCTGGCGCTCAATCCGCAAGGGCGGGTGCCGGCCCTGCGTACTGACGCTGGCGAGCTGCTGGTGCAGTCGCCGGCGATCATCGAATACCTGGAGGAAGCCTTCCCCGAAACGCCCCTGCTGCCCCGTGCGCCCGAAGCCCGGGCCAAGGTGCGCGGCGTGGCGGCGATCATCGGTTGCGATATCCACCCGTTGCACAACGTCAGTGTGCTCAACCAGCTGCGTCAGCTGGGGCATGACGAGGCCCAGGTCAACCGGTGGATCGGCCACTGGATCGGCCAGGGGCTGGCGGCGGTCGAGCAACTGATCGGCGATGAGGGTTTCTGCTTCGGGGCGACGCCGGGCCTCGCCGACGTCTACCTGATTCCGCAGTTGTATGCGGCTGAGCGTTTCAATATCGACCTCGGTGGCTACCCGCGCATTCGCCGGGTGGCCGCCCTGGCCGAGCAGCATCCGGCCTTCCACCAGGCCCACCCGGCGAGGCAGCCCGACACGCCCGACTGATCGCCACCGCCCGCACCTGCACTCATAACAACAAAAGACAGGGACCTTGCGATGCACAACCAGATAGCCAGCTTTCGCGCGGCGCTCGACGCGCGCCCGGTGTCACCCTATCAGTGGCGCCTGCTGCTGCTGTTGATCCTGCTGTTGGTCACCGATGGTTATGACGCCCAGGTGCTGGGCTATGTGATCCCCGCGCTGGCTCAGGACTGGGGGTTGGAAAAGGCCGCCTTCGGGCCGGTGTTCAGCGCCAACTTGTTGGGGCTGACGGTCGGTTCGCTGGCGGTGACGCCACTGGCCGACCGCTTCGGCGTGCGCCGGGTGTTGCTGTGCTGCGTACTGCTGTACGCCAGCCTGACGCTGCTGATGGTGTTCGCCTCTTCGCTCGACAGCTTGATGCTGGCGCGCTTTCTCTGCGGTATCGGCATGGGCGGCGCGATGCCCAGCGCCATGGCGCTGATGGCCGACTACGCACCGCCTCGACTGCGCACCCTGATGGTCACCCTGGCGGCCTGCGGTTTCTCCCTGGGTGGTGCTGCGGGGGGCTTCGTCGCCGCGGGCTTCATCGACTATCACGGCTGGCAGGCGGTGTTCCTCGCTGGCGGCGTGGCGCCCTTGCTGCTGTTCCCGTTCCTGGCACTGTTCCTGCCAGAGTCGCTGCCGCGCCTGCTGCGCGACGCCCCGCCCTATACGCGGCTGCAGCGGATCACCGCTCGCCTGCTGCCGGGCTGGCAGGTACCGGCGGCGCGCATCGCCACCGACGAGCCGACGGACAGCAAGCTCACCGTGGTGGCGCTGTTTCGCGAGGGGTTCGCCCGGCCCACGCTGCTGCTGTGGAGCACCTTCTTTGTCAGCCTGATCCTGTTGTACTTCATGATCAGCTGGCTGCCGTCGCTGCTGCAGGAAAGCGGCCTGGCGCTGAACCGGGCCAACCTGGTCACCTCGCTGTTCCTGTTTGCCGGCACCTTCGGCGCGGTGTGCCTGGCCTGGTGCGCCGACCGCATGGCCAACAAGGCCCACCTGCTGGCCGGCGTGCTGCTGGGGGCGGCGCTGTTCAGCGTGCTGGTCGGCCTCAACCATGACGACCCGCGCTGGCTGGTGCCCAGTGTGTTCGCCGCCGGGTTCTGCATCATTGGCGGGCAGTTGACGCTCAATGCCTTCGTCAGCAACTTCTACCCGGCCCAGGTGCGCGCCACCGGTACCGGCTGGGCCCTGGGCGTCGGGCGCTTCGGCTCAATCCTCGGGCCTTTGCTTGGCAGTCTGCTGCTGACGTTGCACATGCCGGTGGAGCAGATCTTCTTCTTCTGCGCCGTGCCGGCGCTGCTCGGCGCGCTGCTGATCAGCCGGGTACGCGCACCGCAGCCGCGCGAAGCGACGGTCAAGGGCGAGGCATTAGTGGATTGAGCGTTTGCCGCTGGGCAACTGGCCGAGGCGTTCCGTGAGTTTCAGGCGCTGCACCGGGTCGTCGGTCAGCAGCAGGGCGTGCTCCAGGTCGAAGCGCTCTGCCTGGGGGCAGTCCAGGTGCTGGTACAGCGTGGCCCGCGCCAGGTAGTCGCCGACCTGCACCGGGCCCAGTTGCATGACCCGTTCGGCATCGATCAGCGCCGCGAGGTCGTTGTCGTTGCTGATATGCAACTGGCGAAGGTTACGCGACAGGCGCTGGAGCATCTGCATCGGCGAGGCGCTGCGCAGGTGCTCGGCGGTCAGCGGCAGCTGTGGGCCGAACTGGCGGGCGAGCAGCTCGCGGCAGTCGTTGGGGTACAGGCGTCGGCCGCCGCAAGGGTCGAGCAGGTGATCGGCACCGGGCACGCGCAGCAGAAAGTGGCCGGGAAAGTTCACGCCCTCCAAAGGGATCGACAGGCGGTGGGCCAGCTCCAGGGCAAGGATCGCCAGCAGCAGAGGTTGGCCACGTCGGCGTTGCAGCACTTTGTCCATCAAGGCCACGTGCGGACGCAACGGGTGGTACTCGTCCTGCTGGTAGCCCAGGGCGTTGAGCTGACGCAGCAAGGGCTGGGCCAGTTCGTTGACCGGCAGCATCGGCAGGCTGGTGCTGACTTCGCGCTGCAGCTCCTGCAGCCTGGCCAGGCTGGCCGCGGGCTCGACAGTGCGATCATGCTCCGCGGCGATCCACAGGGCGGCTTCCAGCAGGGCGACCGGCTCGCGTTCCAGGCAGGCCAGGCAGGCTTGGCGTGGGTTCATGGGGCTTCTCCATCACGCTTAACTTGTAGCCCTGACGCGGCTTTTCGTCCAGTGGTCCGCCCGCGCGGTATGCGGCCTTGACCTGTTTATACTGGTAGGAGCACCTCTCGGGGGAGCCCGTCGATGTTCGCGCTCATGCAAAGCACCCGCACCCAGTCACTGCACCTGTTCATCGACCCGCCCACGGGTTTGAAGGCCGTGGTGGCGATTCACAGCGAACAACTGGGCCCGGCCATGGGCGGTTGTCGTTACCTGCCCTATGCCGACGACGAGAGCGCCATGACCGATGCCATCCGCCTGGCCCAGGGCATGAGCTACAAGGCGGCCCTGGCCGGCCTGCCGATGGGCGGTGGCAAGGCGGTGATCGTGCGCAATCCGCATGTGGAGAACCGTGCCGCGCTGTTCGAGGCGTTCGGGCGCTTCGTCGACACGCTTCAGGGGCGTTTCATCACGGCGGTGGACAGCGGCACCTCGACCCTCGACATGGACTGCATTGCCCAGGCCACCCCTTACGTCACCAGCACCACCGCCTCGGGCGATCCTTCGCCCCATGCGGCGATGGGCGTGTTCGCCGGCATCCGCGCCACCTCCATGGCCAGGCTGGGCAGTGACAACCTGGAAGGGCTGAGAGTGGCGGTGCAAGGGTTGGGCAACGTCGGCTATGCGCTGGCCGAGCAACTGCATGCGGCGGGTGCCGAATTGCTGGTCAGTGACCTGGATTCAGGCAAGGTGCGCCTGGCCGTGGAGCAGCTCAATGCCCACCCGGTGGCCCATGAAGCCTTGCTCAGCACGCCGTGCGATATCTTTGCGCCATGTGGCGTTGGGCCGGTGTTGAACGGACAGAGCGTGATGCAACTGCGTTGCGCGGCAGTGGCGGGTTCGGCAAACAACCAGTTGACCACGCTGCAGGTGGCCGACCAGTTGGAGAACCGGGGCATCCTGTATGCGCCGGACTACGTGATCAATGCCGGTGGGCTGATCTATGTGGCGCTGACCCATCGGGGCGAGGGGCTGGGGACCATTACCGCGCACCTGGCGCGGATACCTTCGCGGCTGACCGAAGTATTTGCCCATGCCCAGGCGGAGAAGCGTTCGCCGGCCAGGGTGGCGCAGATGCTGGCGGAAAGATTGTTGTATGGCTGATGGCCCAATCGCGGGGCAAGCCCGCTCCCACGTTGGCCGCCTTGAGTAGGAGGGGGAGCGTGGGAGCTGGCTTGCCCCGCGATGCTGTTTATTCGGCCGCGCCGCCTTCGAGCAGCTCCGCCAGCGCATCGGGCTGACTCTTGAACGCCCGGGCGAACACATCGCGGTTCTTGGCCATGTAGATCCCGGCTTCCTCGACCTGCTGCTCGCTCATCGAAGGCACGGCCTTGTGCAGTACCTCGGCCAGGCGTTCGGCCAGTTCGAGCATCTTGTCGTGACGGTCTGCTTCGGCCTTATCCATGAACAAGCGCTCCGGGTCGCGGCTGCTGCGGTACACCACTTCGACGGCCATTCATCACCTCTGTGCCTTTTTGCTGATTGGGTTGCGGACAACTGTATTTTTATACAGTACATCGCCAGGCCATCACCGTGCAACCGCAATGATGGCCAGGCAAACTGAAAATCAGCGTAGCCCACAGGTGCCCTGCGGCAATCGACCGCCTTCCAAGACAGGGGCCATGGCCCTTTAACTGCATGGCACTAGACCTTCAGTATCAGGAATCGAACAATCGTGAACATCAAATGGGCAGAAAAGCTGCGCAAGGGCCTGCACGGCTCCGCCGACTCGCTGGGCAACCTGTGTGTGGAGGCCTTCCACTACCTGGCGCTGTTCGGTATCGGCGCGATCACCGCCTATGCGGCAGTGGTGACCTTCCTGGACATGTTGGGCAAGGGCGGGGTCAGCGTCGATGACATCCTGCTGCTGTTCATCTACCTGGAGCTGGGGGCGATGGTGGGGATCTACTTCAAGACCAACCACATGCCGATCCGCTTCCTGCTCTACGTGGCGATCACCGCGCTCACGCGTTTGCTGATCGGCGATGTCTCGCACCACAAGGCGCCGGATGTCGGCTTGCTGTACGTGTGCGGCGGTATCCTGCTGCTGGCCTTCGCCATCCTGGTGGTGCGCTATGCGTCGTACCGCTACCCGTCGACCAAGGCGCTGGATGCCAGCGGCAAGGAAGTGGACGAGGGCAAATAGCCCTCAGTTGGCCAGGCCGGCGGCAGGGAAGCGGCGCTCGCCCTGCGCGGGGCGGGTCAGGGCGGCCAGCACTTCCAGCGGGTTCTGCCCCAGCTCGATGGCCAGGCCCAGGCGGATGCTGTCGATGACCCGCTGCAGACGCACCGGGTCATTGCGCTGGGCCTGGCTGATCAGGCGCTTGGCAACCACGCCGCTGTCGTCGGAGAGGGTCAGCATGATGCTGCCATCCAGGCGTTCGATACTCAGGTTGACCCGGTACTCCGGGGCGAAGGCGGCGCTGATCTGATCGAAGGGATTGTTCATGGTCGGGTTCTGCACTGAATGATTGCAGAAGTTGACCGGGCTCGGCCGAGGTTGGTTCAGGCCCGCTGATCGGTGAACAACGAAAACGCCCGGCGCAAGGCCGGGCGTTGTTGTCTGAACCATTGCCGATCAGGCGTCTGGATCGCTCAGTTCCAGGGCGCCGCGCTTGCTGCGCAACTTGCCGTAGAAGTGTTCCAGCGCGTGGTTCAGCTTGCTGGCGGCGCCATCGACGGCATGTTCCAGCGAAGTGGCGGTGTGGGTCACGGAAATCGGTTGGTGACCCTTCGGGCGAGCCTCCATCTGGCAGCGTTTGTCATGGGGACCGGGCTTGGCGCCGTTTTCGTCACGCAGGTGGACTTCAATGCGGGTGAGGTCGTCCTCGTAACGTTCGAGGCTGCTTTGCAGGGTACTGCGGACCCATTGGTCGAGACGGATGTTGCCTTCGATGTGGTTGCTGCTGTTGACCTGGATTTGCATGATTCAATCCTTATTCAGCTTGCTCGCGAGAGGCGTGCCTAGGCCACTGAGGGCGTTGGGTTTTCTGCGCCTCTTGACTCTAAAGTCAGGCAAGCACCGGATGAATTCAAGCCCCTTTGCAAAATAAATTTTCTGTTGCAAATTGGTCCGTTCGCAGCGATAGCTGCCGATCACTGCAATCAATGATGCTGTGACACGCACCTGGCCGGCCCTAAGCTCGGGCGCATCCATCTGATCCCTCGGGAGCGCAGCATGTCCAGCAACCCTCTGTTCCAGCCCTTCACCCTCGGCTCCCTCGACTTGCCGACCCGCGTGGTCATGGCGCCGATGACCCGTACCTTCTGTCCGGGCGGCGTGCCCCATGATGGCGTGGTCGACTATTACCGCCGTCGTGCCGCCGCCGGTGTCGGGTTGATCATCACCGAGGGCACCACTGTCGGGCACAAGGCGGCCAATGGCTACCCCAATGTGCCGCGCTTCCATGGCGAAGATGCCTTGGCCGGTTGGAAGCGTGTAGTCGACGCGGTACATGCCGAAGGCGGGCGCATCGTGCCGCAACTGTGGCACGTGGGCAGTGTGCGCCGCCTGGGCACCGAGCCGGATGCCGAGGTGCCGGGCTATGGCCCGAGCGGCAAGGAGAAGGATGGCCAGGTACTGGTCCAGGAGATGAGCCGCGACGACATCCGCGAGGTGATCGCCGCCTTCGCCCAGGCCGCGCGCGATGCCCAGGCCATCGGCATGGACGGTGTGGAAATCCACGGCGCCCACGGCTACCTGATCGACCAGTTCTTCTGGGAAGCCAGCAACCGTCGCGACGACGAATACGGCGGCGACCTGGCCGGACGCTCGCGTTTCGCCATCGAACTGATCCAGGCCGTGCGCACAGCCGTCGGGCCGGACTTCCCGATCATCCTGCGTTTCTCGCAATGGAAGCAGCAGGATTACAGCGCGCGCCTGGTGGAAACCCCTGAGGCCCTGGCAGCGTTCCTCAAACCCCTGTCCGACGCGGGTGTGGACATCTTCCACTGCTCCACCCGGCGCTTCTGGGAGCCGGAGTTCGAGGGCAGCGAGCTGAACCTCGCCGGCTGGACACGGCAGCTCACCGGCAAGCCGACCATTACCGTGGGCAGTGTCGGCCTGGACGGCGAGTTCCTGCAGTTCATGGTCGCCACCGACAAGGTGGCCAAGCCGGCCAGCCTCGAAGGCTTACTGCAACGCTTGCAGGACCAGGAGTTCGACCTGGTGGCCGTGGGCCGCGCCCTGCTGGTGGATGCCGAATGGGCGCGCAAAGTGCGGGACGGGCGTGAAGACGATGTGCTGCCGTTCAGCCGTGAGGCGCTGACGAGCCTTGCTTGATCGCAGGACCTGACAAATCTGCCAGTAGCTTAAGGTCTGTCAGTCACGTTCAATCTAGGCGTCATCAACTCATGGCTCGGGCCTGGACGTTGACGGGATAGCGAGGTTTTCAATGGGCATAAGCCTACTGGCGAATGATGTTCAGGCTTCCGTAATGGCGAGGGTCGAGCGACAGACCCAGCAATTCAGAGGTTATACGCCTTATGGTTATCTGCGCCCTCAGCCAGGACGTTTGGGGTTTGCCGGGCAGATTCCGGAAATTACGGTGGGTTATTTGCTCGGCAATGGCTATCGATTATACAACCCGACGCTGATGCGGTTTTGCGCGCCGGACAGTTGGAGTCCGTTTGGTGAAGGCGGATTGAATGCGTTTGCCTACTGTGAAAATAACCCGGTCAATCGAGTCGACCCGTCCGGTCACATTAAAGTTAAGCGCTTAGCTGCAGCCTTTATGAACGACCTGATTTTCCATGCGGTGGACGCGGTAAAGGGCAATTCCATTATGGAAAATATGCGTACAGGAAAAAAACTGAGTCTGTTTGACGCTACTTTCGCCGAGATAAAGGCGCGCAAGGCATTGACGTTTACTGGCGAAAACTTGAGCTATCTTCTCAATGCCAAGACAAGCGCCGAGCAGGGCCATGAGGGTGGAAAGATTATTTACGATGAGAGCAAGGACTACATTTCAGATATTCTTACAATCCAGATAATGGAGCAAAAACCGAAGCTCTATCAAGCGGTAGGTGATGTCAAGAAGTCGGCTGAGAGCCGTGATCTTGCCAAGAAGAATGAAGAACTTAGAAACTCACAGCTGAACAGAGCTGGAGGGCGAGTTGTCTGAAGAACACGTTTTATTGATCTCAGCTTTCTCGCTGATGTATGCACTATAGAGATACCCCTCGAACTGCTCGATGATCGCCGGCCAGCCCTGGCGGCTGGCGTGCTGGCGGGCATTGAGGCGCACCCGGCGCAGGGTTTCGCTTTCCTCCAGCAACCAGCAGGCGGCGTCGATGAACGCCGCCTGGTCCCCCGGCATGGCCAGCGCGCCGCTGTGGCCGTGGCGGATGTGCTGGGCGGCGGCGGCTTCATCGTAGGCGACCACGGCAAGGCCCGAGGCAAGCGCCTCGAGCACAACGTTGCCAAAGGTCTCGGTCAGGCTCGGGAACAGGAACAGGTCGCCACTGGCGTAGTGCTCGGCCAGCACTTCACCGCGCTGCGCACCGCAGAACACCGCATCGGGCAGCTGCTGTTCGAGCTGGCCGCGCAGCGGGCCATCGCCGACGATCACCAGGCGCAGCCGCCGGTGTGGGTAGGCCCTGTGCAGGGCTTCCATGCAAGGGTGCAGCAAGGCCAGGTTCTTCTCCGCGGCCAGGCGCCCGACGTGCAGCACGGCAATGTCATCCACGCCCAGCCCCCACTGTTCGCGCAGGCCCTGGCTGCGCCGTGCCGGGGTGAACAGGCTGGCATCGACCCCGCGGGCCATCAGGCCAAGGCGTTCGAAGCCGCGGCGTTCCAGTTCCAGGCGCTGGCTGATGCTGGGCACCAGGGTGATGGCGGTACGCCGATGGAACCAGCGCAGGTAGTGGGTGAGCAGCCGCGACAGCAGTCCCAGGCCATACTGCCCCGAATATTGCGCAAAGTTGGTGTGAAAACCACTGACCACCGCCACGCCCAGGCGCCGGGCGGCGCGCAGGGCGCTCAGGCCCAAGGGGCCTTCGGTGGCGATGTACAGCACGTCCGGACGTTGCCGGCGCCAGCGGCGCCAAAGCTTGTGCATCGACACTTCGCCCCACTGCAGGCCGGGGTAGCCGGGCAGTGGCCAGCCACGGCACAGCAGCAGTTCGTCATCGTTGCCCGTTGCGCTGTCGGCGGCCTGACGCGGGCGGATCAGCTCTACCTGATGCCCGCGCTGGCGCAACCCCTCGCTGAGGCGGCCAAGGGTGTTGGCCACGCCATTGATCTCGGGTGGGAAGGTTTCGCTGACCAGGGTGATGCGCAAGGACGGTGTGTTCATGACAAAAAGTGTCCGACGCCCCCGTTGCGGCCATATGACGCCTTTGTGACGTGCCGATGACGCCTGATTTTCGGCAGTTTCATCCGTATGAATATTTCCTTGCAACGCACTCAAGAACTCTCGGGACGCAGCCGATGCAGAGGCATTCGACTACAGGAATTCGCTCCGGGAGAGCGGCCATGTTCAACAGCAAACTGAAGAAAGAAATCCAGCAACTGCGCGAAGAACTGATGTCCATCGAGCAGGTCAAGAACAGCCTCGACAGCGAGATGCTGGTGCTCCAGCTCGACCCTCAGGGGCGCATCGAGTCGGTCAACGGCAACTTCGAGGCCGAGATGGGCTACCGCGCCGAGCAACTGATCGGGCGCAACATCGAGGAGATCGTCCCGGCCCATGTGAAGAAGCTCGATTTCTATCAGCGCATGAGACACGCCATCACCCGCGGCGAACACCTCAACGGCGCCTTCCGCCTGCTGCGCGGCAACGGTGAGGAAGCCTGGCTGCGCTCGATCCTGCAGCCGGTCAAGGACAGCGAAGGGCGTATCAAGTACTTCTCCCTGCATTCCAGCGACCTGACCCGCACCATCGAGACCTCCCGCGAGCATGAAAGCCTGATCAAGGCCCTGATGCGCTCAACCGCGGTGATCGAGTTCAACCTCGAAGGCCAGGTGCTGACCGCCAACGACCGCTTCCTGCAGACCATGGGCTACAGCCTGGATCAGGTTCGCGGCAAGTACCACCGCATTTTCTGCGAGCCGGAGGAGGCCAACTCGGCGGCCTACCAGGAGTTCTGGAACCGCCTGCGCCGCGGAGAGTTCGTCGCCGAGCGCTTCAAGCGCATCGACGCCCATGGCCGCGTGGTCTGGCTGGAGGCCTCGTACAACCCGATCATCGACGCCCATGACGTGCTCTACAAGGTGGTCAAGTTCGCCACCGTGATCACCGACCAGGTCAACCAGGAACTGGCCGTGGCCCAGGCCGCCGACATCGCCTACACCACCTCGCTGGAGACCGACGACAGCGCGCGCAAGGCCACCGACGTGGTGACCCAGACCGTCGAGGTGATGCGTGGGCTGGAGGGCTCGATGCAGGACGCCGCCGAGGGCATCCAGGCGCTGGACAAGCAGTCGAAGGTGATCGGCGCGATCATCAAGACCATCAGCGACATTGCCGGGCAGACCAACCTGCTGGCGCTCAACGCCGCCATCGAGGCGGCCCGCGCCGGCGAGCAGGGGCGTGGTTTCGCCGTGGTCGCCGACGAAGTGCGTCAACTGGCCTCGCGCACCAGCAGCGCCACCGAGGAAATCGCCAAGGTGGTGCAGCAGAACGAACAGTTGGCCCAGGCTGCGGTGGACATCATCGACACCAGCAAGCGCCAGGCCGAGCAAGGCCTGGCCCTGGCCGCCGATACCGGCGGGGTGATCGTCGAAATCCAGGAAGGGGCGAAGAAGGTGGTGGATGCGGTGGGGCAGTTTTCCAGCCAGCTGAGCCACTGACCGAACTCAAGTCATCGCGGGGCAAGCCCGCTCCCACGGATCCAGTGGGAGCGGGCTTGCCCCGATGGCGCTCATTCAGGCGCGCTCACGCACCCAGAACAACGTTGCCCCGGCCACCGCCGCCGGCATCATCAGCACGTTGACCCCCGGAATCATCAACGCCAGGTAGGTGATCCCGCCAAAGCCCATCGACTGCCAGCGTTTCTGCCGCAACCAGGCGAGCATGTCCTGCCAGCTCATCTTGTTGTTGTCCGCCGGGTAGTCGATGTACTGGATGGCCATCATCCAGACGCCGAACACCAGCCACAGCGGCGCGGCGATCACGTTCACCACCGGGATGAACGAGAGAATGAACAGGCCGATGGCCCGTGGCAGGAAGTAGCCCAGCTTGCGCATCTCGCGGCTGAGGGTGCGTGGCACCATGGCCATCAGCTCGGCCCAGCTGAAAGGTGGGAAGTTGTCCTGACCGCGCACCACCACCTCGACCTTTTCCGCCAGAAAGCCGTTGAACGGCGCGGCGATGATGTTGGCCAGCAGGGTGAAGCTGAAGAACACCATCAACAGCACCAGGGCGACGAACAGCGGCCACAGGATGTAGGTGAGAAAGCTCAGCCAGTCGGGCAGGGTGGGCATCAGCGCATCGACCCACAGGCTGAACTGGTGGCCGGCGAAGTAGATCAGGCCGCCGAACAGCAGCAGGTTGACCGCCAGGGGCAGCAGCACGAACAGGCGCAGGCTCGGGCTCAGGACCAGTTTCAGGCCCTCGCGCAGGTACTGGGGGCCGGAAAGGACGGGGGCTTGCATCGGAATGCTCCGCTTGAGGAAAACGCGCTGACCTTACCGAGTTTGGCGCGCCGACGAAAGGCACCGCGCCTCTGGGAAACGGCGTGTAACAAAGCATTGGGACAATGGCTGCCGGATAGAGACTGTCTATAAGGTGGATTGTCGAAGGATATTTCCTTAATCTCTGCGGCCTCGCTACAGTGCGCTCAACTTTTTTGGTTTTGGACCAACGCGTTGTAGCCTTCCCCAAGTGCTGCGTGGGTCCCTTTTAATTCCAGCTGGCGCAACCGGCGCACCGACGCCGGCCCCGTGCGGCCCGCTCGACAGGAGTTCGACATGTCCGAAGTACGTCATTCGCGCGTCATCATTCTCGGTTCCGGCCCTGCCGGTTACAGCGCCGCGGTGTATGCCGCCCGCGCCAACCTCAAGCCGCTGCTGATCACCGGCATGCAGGCGGGTGGCCAGCTGACCACCACCACCGAAGTCGACAACTGGCCGGGCGACCCCCACGGCCTGACCGGCCCGGCCCTGATGCAGCGCATGCAGGAACACGCCGAGCGCTTCGAGACCGAGATCGTCTTCGACCACATCAACGCCGTCGATCTGGCCAACAAGCCGTTCACCCTGCGCGGTGACAGCGGCACCTACACCTGCGACGCGCTGATCATTGCCACTGGCGCCAGCGCCCGCTACCTGGGCCTGCCGTCGGAAGAAACCTTCATGGGCAAGGGCGTGTCGGCCTGCGCCACCTGCGACGGCTTCTTCTACCGCAACAAGCCGGTAGCGGTCGTCGGCGGCGGCAACACCGCCGTCGAAGAGGCGCTGTACCTGGCCAACATCGCCAGCAAGGTGACCCTGGTACACCGTCGCGACACTTTCCGCGCCGAGAAGATCCTGATCGACAAGCTGCACGCCCGTGTCGCCGAAGGCAAGATCGAGCTCAAGCTCAACGCCACCCTGGACGAAGTGCTGGGTGACAACATGGGCGTGACCGGTGCGCGCCTGAAGAACAACGACGGCAGCTTCGACGAACTCAAGGTCGACGGCGTGTTCATCGCCATCGGCCACACCCCGAACACTTCGCTGTTCGAAGGCCAGCTGACCCTGAAGGACGGCTATCTGGTGGTCCACGGCGGCCGTGAAGGCAACGCCACTGCCACCAACGTCGAGGGTGTGTTCGCCGCCGGCGACGTGGCCGACCACGTCTACCGCCAGGCCATCACCTCGGCCGGTGCCGGCTGCATGGCGGCCCTGGACGTCGAGCGTTACCTGGACGGCCTGGCCAACGCCGCGCACTGATCCAGCCTTTGCGGGCCAGCCCGCTCCTGCACTGAGCGTGGGAGCGGGTTGGCCCCGCGATAAAAAAACCGGCCATCTGGCCGGTTTTTTCATGCCTTGCGAAAACCTCAGAGGCTCAGGCGCATCGACAGGTCCACCGCCTTCACATCCTTGGTCATCGCGCCGATCGAGATGTAGTCCACACCGGTGTCGGCGATCACCCGCAAGGTGGTCTCGTTGACCCCGCCGCTGGCCTCGAGTTTGGCCTTGCCCGCGGTGATACGTACCGCTTCGCGCATTTCATCCAGGCTCAGTTCGTCGAGCATGACGATATCGGCGCCCGCCGCCAGCGCCTGGCGCAGTTCGTCCAGGCTTTCCACCTCGATCTCCACCGGCTTGCCCGGGGCGATGCGGTGCGCCGCCGCCACGGCCTCGGCCACGCCACCACTGGCGGCGATGTGGTTTTCCTTGATCAGGAACGCGTCGTACAGGCCGATGCGGTGGTTGTGGCAGCCGCCGCAGGTAACCGCGTACTTCTGCGCCAGGCGCAGGCCCGGCAGGGTCTTGCGGGTATCGAGCAGGTGCACCTGGGTGCCTTCTACCAGGTCGGCCAGGAAGCGTGCGCGGGTTGCCACCCCCGAGAGCAGTTGCAGGAAGTTCAGCGCCGAGCGCTCACCACTGAGCAGCGAGCGTGCCGGGCCTTCGAGGTGGAACAGCGCCTGGTTGGCGGTAGCCCGCTCGCCATCGGCCACCTGCCAGTGCACCGCCACCCGCGGGTCGAGCTGGCGGAACACCGCATCGACCCAGGCGGTGCCGGCGATCACACAGTCCTCGCGGGTGATGATGGTCGCCTTGGCCAGGCGCTCGGCCGGGATCAGCTGGGCGGTGATGTCGCCGCTGCCGATGTCCTCGAGCAGCGCGCGGCGCACGTTGGCTTCGATTTCGGCGGTCAGGTCGGCGAGGCGTAGGTTCGGCATGGTCGGCTCCACAAGCTAGATGCCGGCGATTATAGGGCAGGGGGGCGGCGTGTACAGCTGCCGGGGTTATGACCTTTGGTCAGGCGGTTTGAGCAATTCTGCAAAAGCATTGTCCGTTGAGGCGTGCGAAAGGCGTGCTAGCAGCTGCCAGAATTTTCACCGATAATAGCGCCTTGTAATTGGCGTCATAGCTTTGACGATTCCCCTTCCAGTCGAACAACGCAACATCCAGCAAGGAGTCCGGGATGCATGATGAAGGCAAGGTGGTGCCCTTGGCGGCTGCCATCGACCGGGGTGCGCGCGCGCCCTCGCCATGCCTTCCGGTCTTGCTCCTGCAGGTGCGCGACAAGGCCGCGCTGCAACTGCGCCAGGGCTTGCAGGCGCTGTTCGACAATGCCGACGACACCCTCTTCGAAATGGCCGACAAGGCCAGTGGTCGCCTCGACCAGAACCTGTACTTCGAAGCCATGCGTGACCTGCGCCTGAAGCGCAAGAGCATCGAGCGCGGGTTCCTCGACACCTTCTACGACGCCTTTGCCCGGATCGGCCAGGGCGGCGGGCTCGAGGCCCTGGTCAGGTCACAGACCCAGGACAGGTCGGCGCTGGAGCGCAGCGTGGCCGTGCAGGCCATGGTCGATCGGGTGCTGTCGCGTGACGGGTTTCTGCTCGATCAACTGAACCTGCGCTTCACCACGTTGCTGGAAGTGCCGCTGGAGACCGCGCACAACCCACTCGGGCCTGGCAACCTCTGCGGTTACTTCCTGGATGCCGGGCGCAACCTGGGGGTCGGCGCCAACGTCAAGATGGTGCTGCTCAAGCTGTACGAGCGTTATGTGCTGCGCGACCTCGACCTGCTCTACGGCGAGGCCAGCCAGTTGCTCGCCAGTGCCGGCGTGCTGCCGGACCTGCTGCCCGCGCCACGGCGCCGTGCCGAGGACCGGCGCGGCATCGCCAGGCGCGTGCCGGCCAGCATCATGCCGGGCGGGCTGCCCGACTCCGCCGGCCAGGCGTTCTTCGCCTCGGTGCAGGCGCTGCTGGCGCCGGTGCGCGGGCGGGTCACGCCGCGTTTGCAGGCGGCCGGCGCGGCCCAGCCGACCAGTACCGGCGACCTGCTGCGCCTGCTCACCCACTTGCAGCACTATGTGCCGGCCCCTGGCGAGCCGGATGACTTCAACCTCGGCCAGCAGCTGGAGCAACTGCTGTTGCGGGTGAGTGTGCGCAGCGGCACGCGGCGGCGCATTGCCACCGACGACGAAGACACGATCAACCTGGTCGATATGCTGTTCGCCTTCATCCAGGGTGACCACAACCTGCCGGCCAGCCTGCGCGCGTTGATCGTGCGCCTGCATATTCCGGTACTCAAGGTGGCGCTGATCGACAAGGGCATGTTCAGCCGTGGCAGCCACCCGGCGCGCCGCCTGCTCAACGAAATCGCCGCCGCGGCCATTGGCTGGGAGACCGAGGCCGAGGGGCTGCGCGACAGCCTGCACCTGCGTGTAGAGCGTATCGTGCAGCGCCTGCTCAATGATTTTTCTGACGATTGCGCCCTGTTCGACGAGCTCCTCGATGAGTTCCTCGCTTTCAGCCAGGATGAACGTCGGCGCAACGAACTGCTTGAGCAGCGCACCCGTGACGCCGAGGAGGGCCGTGCCCGTACGCTGCTAGCTCGTCAGCGTGTGCAGCAGGAGCTGAACGACCGCCTGCATGGCCGGGTGCTGCCGCAGGTGGTGGTGCAGATGTTGGTGCAATCCTGGAGCCAGGTACTGCTGCTGGCCTGGCTGAAGCAGGGTGAGGCTTCGCCTGTCTGGGCCGAGGCCCTGGCGACGGTGGACGACCTGCTGGTCAGCATTGCCCCGTACCGTGAGCCGCAACGCCTGCTGGAGCAGGTGCCGGGCCTGCTCAAGGCGCTGCGCGACGGTTTGGCCGGGGTGGCGCTGGACTCCGCCGCCACCCGTGATTTCTTCCTGCAACTGGAGAAGCTGCACCAGCGTGCCTGTGGCGGCACGCCGGAGCCGGATGCCGCGCTGGACGACGTGTGGGTGGAGGACGATATCGTGCTGGTCGTCAGCGATGAGTCCGAGTTGGACGCCGGCTTGACGCTCGATGAGCATGACCCTGCCGTTAATCAGGTACAGCGGTTGCAGGTCGGCACCTGGGTCGAGGTGATGGACGACGACGAGCCGCTGCGCTGCAAGCTGGTGGCGCGTATCGACAGCAACGACCGGCTGGTCTTCAGCAACCGCACCGGTATGAAAGTGCGCGAGTGGAACCGCATGGGCCTGGCCATGGCCCTGCGCCGTGGCGAGGTACGCTTGCTGGACGATGGCCTGCTGTTCGAGCGGGCGCTGGAGGCGGTGCTGGAGCAGTTGCGTGGGCAGCAGGCGCAGTAAAGCCGAGTCTTCCTGCACAATCATTTACATGCAAGCACTGGCCGCCCACGGCATACTGACCATCTGTCTCGGGCGTCATTTCAGGATCTGCACCATGCAATTGGACCGCGCGACCGGCTGGTTCACCGGCGTCAGCCACTGCCCCTCGCCGAACTTCAACGCCCGCCCCGATGGCGAGGCCATTGCGCTGCTGGTCATCCACAACATCAGCCTGCCTCCGGCCTGCTTCGGCACCGGCAAGGTGCAACAGTTCTTCCAGAACCGCCTGGACCCGGACGAGCACCCGTATTTCGCCACCATCAACCACCTGACCGTCTCGGCGCACCTGTTCGTCGAGCGCGATGGCGCGGTGACCCAGTTCGTCTCGCTGCTCGATCGCGCCTGGCATGCCGGCGTGTCACGCTTCGGCGAGCGCGAGGGCTGCAACGATTTTTCCATCGGCATCGAGCTGGAGGGCACTGACGAGCTGCCCTACACCGATGCCCAGTACGCCACCCTGGAGCAGTTGACCCGCGAGATCCGCGCGGCTTGGCCGGTGATCGACGCCCAGCGCATCTGTGGCCACAACGATATCGCCCCGCAGCGCAAGACCGACCCGGGCCCGGCCTTCGACTGGCCGCGCTACCGGGCCGCGCTGCAACGCAACGAGGACAAGGCATGAGTTTTCTGGTGTTGGTGCTGGCGCTGTGGGTCGAGAAGTTCTCGGCCCTGCGCCAGCGGTTGCAGCGCGACGGCTTCTACCTGGGTGAGCTGGTGCGCCTGGAGCGCAGCGGCAAGGTCCACCCCTGGTGGACGCTGGGTATCCTGATCCTGGCGCCGGTGGTGCTGCTCGTGCTGCTTTTGCATGTGCTGGAGCCGGTGGCCTACGGCTTGCTGGCGCTGCCGCTGCATTTGCTGGTTTTGATCTACAGCCTGGGGCGCGGCGATGTGAAAGCGGCGCTCGGGCCGTTTCGCGATGCTTGGCGCCGGGGTGATGAACAGGCCGCGCTGCATGTGGCCGAGCGCGACCTGGGGCTGGCCGCCGACGATGCACAGAGCTTGATCAGGCAGGTTCAGGGCCACCTGCTGTGGCAGGCCTACCAGAGCTTCTTCGCGGTGATCTTCTGGTATTTCCTGCTTGGCCCGGCGGCGGCACTGGCCTACCGCCTGCTGGCGCTGACCATGGACAACAGCCGCCAGCCGGCCTTGCAGAGCCTGGCCGGGCAACTGCGCCACGCCATGGACTGGCTGCCGGTACGGGTGATGACGGTGAGTTTCGCCCTGGTCGGCAACTTCGTCGCGGTGACCCGCGTGATGCTGCACGAGCTGCTCGATTGGCACGTCAGCGCCGGACACCTGGTGGCCAAGGTTGGCCGGGTGGCCGACGATATCCCCGAGGAAGAGGACCGCCAGCGCGGCCTGGAGCGGCTGGACAGCCTGTGGGAGCTGCTGCTGCGCTGCGCGGTGCTGTGGTATGCCTGCTTCGCGCTGTGGACGGTACTGATCTGAACCGTTCGCTACCGAGTTGATCGCTTAACCATAAGTTACAAACCTTGATTCCAATCTGCGCTATACAAAGCCACTGGCCCTAGATGGCCTAGTGCTACCCCGCAGAACAACAAGAATTCAAGGAGGTGACCTGTGAAGCGTCTGCTCTATCCGGCCATCGCACTGATGAACCGGCTGAGCTTCGGCATGAAGTTCAGCCTGATCAGCGTCCTGTTCTTCCTGCCCATGCTGGTCACCAGCTTTTATCTGGTACGCGACGCCTACAGCCAGCTCCAGGCAACCCGTGGTGAATTGCAGGGGCTGGCGCCGTTGTCGGAGAGCCTGACGTTGCGCGGCGACCTGGAGACCCTGGGCAATCTGCTGCAAATCAATGCCGTGTTGGGCCAGTCGGGCCAGGCCGGCGATGTGGAAAGCCGCATCGCGGCGCTGCAGGACAAGGTCCAGTCCCGGCTCGATGGCCTCAAGGGTAGCGACCCTGCGTTCGAGGCCAAGCGTGCCGAGCTGGCCGAGGCCTTTGCCAGTGCCCGTGACGAAAGCTCGCTGCAGAACAAGGCGGCGCTGTTCGACAAGTTGCTGGCTCAGGCCCAGGTGCTGGGCAAGCTGGTGGCCAGCCAGTCTGGCCTCAGCCAGGACAGCCAGGCCTCGGTGCGTCAGTTGAGCGAGCTGCTCGGCAATGCCACCGCCCAGGTGACCCAGGCCATCGGTGAGGGCCGGGCAATGGGCGCGGTGGCCCTGGGCCGTGGCTTCATGGACTCCTCGGGCAGCGCGCGTTTCGAAGACCTGCTGCAGCGCCTGGAGCGCTTGTCCGCCGATTACGCCATTCGCCTGGATGACGCCCTGGCAACCGATGCCGGGCTCAAGCTCGCGCTCGCCGGCAGCGCCCAGGCCAGCCAGGCCACCGTCAAGCAGGCGGCGACCCTGTTCGAGGACCAGGTGGTGGTGGCCGAGAGCCTGGACGCGCCGTGGGCCGGTTTCTACCAGCAGACCAGCGACCTGATGGCGCAAACCTACCGCTTGAACGATGCCGTGCTGGCCCATCTGCACGGGCAACTGGAAGAGCGCCTCGGCCAGCATCGCCTGCGCACGGCCGCGCTGGTGGCGGCTTTGGCCAGCGTCTTCGCATTGATCATCTACCTCTACAGCGGCTTCTACGTGTCCACCCGGGAAACCCTCGGCAATCTCGGCAACGCCATGGACAAGGTGGCCGCAGGCGACATGACCATCAGCTTCCAGGCCAGCAGCCGGGACGAACTGGGCGAACTGGGGCGCGGTTTCAATGAGACGGTGCGGCGCATTCGCGGGCTGATCGAGCAGGTCGGCGAGACCGTGACCACGGTCGAGGAGCAGGCCGGCCAGGTGTTGTCGGTGTCGAGCCGCAGCAACCAGGCAGTCAGTGGCCAGCGCGAGCAGATCGAGCAGGTGGCCACGGCCATGAACCAGATGAGCGCCACCGCGCTGGAGGTCGCCCGCAGCGCGGCCCTGGCCGCCGAAGGCGCGCAGCGGGTCAACCATGAGAGCGCCTCGGGCCGCGACCTGGTGGCGAGCCAGCAGGGCAGCATCGCCCGCCTGGCCGGCGAGATCGACCAGAGCGTGGCGGCTGTGAACCAGCTGGCGGGCGACAGCCAGGCCATCGGCCGGGTATTGGAGGTGATCCGCAGCATCGCCGAGCAGACCAACTTGCTGGCCCTCAACGCCGCCATCGAAGCGGCCCGCGCCGGCGAGCAGGGCAGGGGGTTTGCCGTGGTCGCCGACGAGGTGCGCACCCTGGCCAGGCGCACCCAGGACTCCACCGAGGAGATTGCGCAGATGATCCAGCGCCTGCGCGAAGGCGTGGGCGCGGCGGTGCGGGTGATGGGCAGCAGCCACCAGATGGCCGCCGGCACCGTGGACGAAGCGCGCCAGGTGCAACAGGCGCTGGGCAATATCCTTGGCGCGGTCGGCGGGATTGTCGAGCAGAACCAGCAGATCGCCGCCGCCGTCGAGCAGCAGACCGCCGTGGCCCATGACATCGACCAGAACATCGTGGCGATCAACCGTGCGGCGCAGGACACTACCGAAGGCGCTTGTCAGACCGAAGATGCCAGCCGCGCGTTGTCGGCGCAGGTGGTGGAGCTCAAGCGGTTGATCGGGGCGTTTCGGGTCTAAGCAGTGGCATTGAAAAACCGACGCAAGTCGGTTTTTCGTTTGGGGTGTCTCAGGGGGAGGATTGGCGGGCTTCGTAATGGCGTGTCTGGTAAGGCAGCAGGGCTTGCGCTTTCAAACCGAGCCCTTCATCAAGCCCCCAGTATGCTGCCAACTCATCACGGCGCTTGCGTACAGCGCTCGGTGGCAGGGCAATTGGCATGGCGTGGGGAAACAGCTCAAGTGCATGGCGGGTATCCATGACGCGGTGGACTGACACACAGGAGAAACGCGTCAGCTTTTCCAACAAGTAACCCACTCGACGGACCTGAAGCTCATCAGGGTGGCGGCTAAGAAATACTCGGGCAGCGCCGACCAGGTCGACATCCGAATACCAGACAGCCTGTGCCACACGGACAAGCGTCGAGTCATCCGCTTGACTCAGGGGGAGCCTGGCAAGTTTGTTCAAGGCGGATGTGAAGAGAATCAGGGCTTGTCCCAGATCGCTGTGGGTGTTCGGGTGTGGAGGCGTTACATTCAGACTGTCCATTGCCAACCTCGATGTCCTTGTGACTAGCTCGTAGGCGTACTTGAACAAGGTTCACTCAGGCGCGTTCGGGGCATCAATCTAGTTGGACGGTCGAGGTGTCGGAAATAGGAAAGTAGCTTCTGGGTGTTGCCAAAGGGCAGGCTGGAACAGTGGTGATTTACCAGCCAAATAGTGCGCAGGCGTTGTGGCTACTGGCCTTGGCCAATTGCTCGACATCAACGCCGATAACTTCAGCCAGTGCCTGTGCAATTTCTGGTAAATATTCCGGGCTGTTGCGCTGCCCGGGGAACATCGCCGGCGCCATGTCCGGCGCGTCGGTTTCCAGCACCACGCTGTCCAGCGGCAGGCGTGGCAAGGTCTTGCGCAGGCGCAACGCCTGGGGCCAGGTGCCGGCGCCGCCGAGTCCCAGCTTGAAGCCGAGCTTGATGTACTCCCGCGCCTCCTCGTAGCTGCCGGCAAAGGCATGGATGATCCCCGCCCGCGCTGGCTTGTAGCGCTTGAGCGTGGCGATCACCTGGGCGTGGCTGCGACGCACGTGCAGCAGCGACGGCAACTCGAAGTCGCAGGCCAGTTGCAGTTGGGCTTCGAACAACGCCTGCTGGCGCGTCGGGTCCAGTTCGGGCAGGTAGAAGTCCAGGCCGAACTCACCCACCGCGCACAGCCGTGGATTGCCGCGCAGGCGTTCGAGCCAGTCGCGCAACTGCGCCAGGTGCTCGGGACGGTGCTGCTCGAGGTAGATCGGGTGCAGCCCCAACGCCGCGTACACGCCTTCGTTGGCGCAGGCCAGGTCCCAGACCCGCTGGAAGTTGTCCTGGTACACCCCCAGCACCACCATGCGCTCCACCCCGCGCGCCGCCGCGTTGGCTAGCAGGCGCGGGCGGTCGGCGTCGAAATCAGGGAAGTCGAGGTGGGTGTGGGTGTCGATCAGGCGCATGCTCAGGCCTTGGCGATCCGCTGCTTGAAGGTGCGGCCGATGGCGTGCACGCCGGGCTCGTAGCGCTTGTCCTCGATGGCGGCCAGGGCCAGCTCCAGCGCGGTGGCGGCGATCAGGCCGTGCTGTTGGGCCATGGCGTTGACCGGCAGCGGCAGGAAGTCGAGCAACTGGTTGTCGCCGAAGGTGCCCAACTGCAGTTGGCGTGAGTCCTCGGGGCGCGCCTGCAGGGTGTCGAACACGCCTTGCAGCAGCACGTACGAAGTGGTCACCAATGCATCCGGCAGGCCACCCAGTTCATCGATCAGTTGTTGCATCAGGCGTTGGCCGCACTCGCGGCTGAAGGCTTCGCCTTGGCAGCGGCGCACTTCGCCGTCGAAACCTTGCAGGGCTTCGTCGAAGCCCCCGGCACGGGCCTGGCTGACCGACAGTTCGGGGCGCGCGCCGATCAGGGCGATGCTGCGCGGGCGGGTTTTCAACAGGCTCTGGGCCAACTGGCGGCTGGCGTCGCGGTCATCGCTGATCACCGAGCAGAAGTGGGCGGGGTCCAGGCGCCGGTCGATGGCGATCACCGGCAGGCCCTTGGCCTGCAGCTCGCGGTAGCTGTCGTCTTCCGCAGGCAGGCAACTGGCGACGAACAGCGCGTCGCAGCGCCGGGCACGGAATAGCTGCTGCAACTGGCGTTCGCTGTCGGGCTGGTCGTCGCTGCTGGCGATCAGCAGCTGGTAGCCACGGGCGCGGGCGCCTTGCTCCAACTGCTTGGCGATGCGGGCGTAGCTGGGGTTCTCCAGATCCGGGAGAATGAAGCCCAGGGTGCGGGTGTGGCGGCTGCGCAGGCCGGCAGCCTGGGGGTTCGGGGTGAAGCCGTGGGCCTCGACCACCGCACGCACCCGCTCGACGGTGCTGCTGCTGATGCGCTGCTGTTCGGCCTTGCCATTGATGACGTAGCTGGCGGTGGTCACGGACACACCGGCCAGACGGGCGATATCGCTGAGTTTCACCGAATTTTCCTTGTTGTTTCCGGGACTGCCTGCGGGGCTTGACCGGCTAGTTTCACCCATCGACGAGCCCGCGCGCAGACGACCATTGTCGCAATTGTCCGACAGGATGGGGCTTTTTCGTTGGCAGATTATCGAGTAACGTGGCCGCTTGGTCAGATTAAACGTTTCAGCAAGACGAAATTTCCTGCCTGGAAATGCGCACTTGCCCGTTGCGCTGATCGTTTTGGCGGCTTTTACCGCCGAATTCCACAACAATACCTCGGTAGCCGATGGGGCTGCCGCAAAAGGAGAGGGTCATGCTCGAGCTTGCCGTTGAGCAGATTGCCATGGGCCAGCGTGCCGCCGACAAGGGCGAGGCACTGGCGCTGCTGGCCGATCGACTGGTTGCCGATGGTCTGGTCGCCGAGGGTTACCTGGCCGGGCTGCAGGCCAGGGAGGCACAGGGTTCGACCTTCCTCGGCCAGGGCATCGCCATCCCCCACGGCACGCCGCAGACCCGCGACCTGGTGTTCGCCACTGGCGTACGCTTGCTGCAGTTTCCCGACGGCGTGGACTGGGGCGACGGCCAGATCGTCTACCTGGCCATCGGCATCGCCGCGCGCTCCGATGAACATTTGCGTCTGCTGCAACTGCTGACCCGTGCCCTGGGTGAAACCGACCTGGCCGAGGCGCTGCGTCGCTCCGGCAGTGCCGAGGCACTGCTCAAGTTATTGCAAGGAGCGCCACGCGAGCTGGCGCTGGATGCCCAACTGGTCGGCCTCAACCTGGCGGCGGAAGACTTCGACGAGCTGGCCTGGCGCGGTGCTCGCCTGCTGCAACGCGCCGGTTGCGCCGACAGCGGCTTTGCCGCCGTGCTGCAGCAGACCGAGCCGCTGCCGTTGGGCGAAGGCCTGTGGTGGCTGCACAGCGAACGCCAGGTGCGCCAGCCAGGCCTGGCGTTCGTTACCCCGCAACACCCCCTGCGCTACCGCGACCAGCCACTCAATGGCCTGTTCTGCCTGGCCAGCCTCGGTGCCGCCCACCAGGCCCTGCTCGAGCGCCTGTGCGAGGTGCTGATCGAGGGGCGCGGGCAGATGCTCTACCAGGCCACCAGCAGCCGCGCCGTGCTCGAAGTGCTCGGCGGCGAGGCGCCCGCCGACTGGCCTAGCGCCCGTGTGGCGCTGGCCAACGCCCATGGCCTGCACGCGCGCCCGGCCAAGGTGCTGGCGCAACTGGCCAAGGGGTTCGAGGGTGAGATCCGCATCCGGCTGCAAGACAGTGCCCAGCCTGCCGTCTCGGTGAAGAGCCTGAGCAAGCTGCTGAGCCTCGGCGCCCGTCGTGGCCAGGTGCTGGAGTTGATCGCCGAACCCGACATCGCCGCCGATGCCTTGCCGGCGTTGCTGGCGGCCATCGAGCAGGGCCTGGGCGAGGAGGTGGAGGCACTGCCGCCCACAGCGATGCAGGACGAGGCAGCGGTGCCGGCCCTGCAGGCTCCGTTGCCAGGCAGCACGCTGCAAGGTGTTGCTGCGGCGCCGGGCATCGCCAGCGGTCCGGCCCATGTCCAGGTCGAGCGCGATATCGACTACCCGCTGCGCGGCGAGTCGCCCGCCCAGGAGCGGGCCAGGCTGCGCCAGGCCATCGACACGGTGCACGCCGATCTTCAGGCCCTGGTGCAACGCAGCGACAAGGCCATCGGCGAAATTTTCGTCACCCATCAGGAAATGCTCGCCGACCCGGCCCTGACCGACGACGTCGAGGTGCGCCTGGCCCAGGGCGAAAGCGCCGCCGCTGCGTGGATGGCAGTGATCGAAGCCGCCGCCCGTCAGCAGGAGGCCCTGCACGATGCGCTGCTGGCCGAGCGGGCCGCCGATCTGCGCGATATCGGTCGTCGGGTGCTGGCGCAACTGTGCGGCGTGAAGGACAGCGCCGAGCCAGAGCAGCCCTATGTGCTGGTGATGGCCGAAGTCGGCCCTTCGGACGTGGCGCGCCTGGACCCGGCACGGGTTGCCGGTATCGTCACCGCCCAGGGTGGCGCCACCGCGCACAGCGCCATCGTCGCCCGGGCACTGGGCATCCCGGCGGTGGTCGGGGCCGGGGCGGCCGTGCTGTTGCTGGAGACCGGCACGCCGATGCTGCTCGATGGTCAGCGCGGGCGGGTCGTGGTTTCGCCAGCCGAGGCCGAGTTGCAACGAGCCCTGGCAGAGCGTGATGCCCGCGAGCGTCGGCTGCAGATCGCCTGGGCCAACCGCCATGAGCCCGCGCGGACGCGCGACGGCCATGCCGTCGAAGTGTTCGCCAACATCGGCCAGAGCAACGGCATCGACAAGGTGGTGGAGCAAGGTGCCGAAGGCATCGGCCTGTTGCGCACCGAACTGATCTTCATGGCCCACCCGCAGTTGCCCGATGTGGCGACTCAGGAAGCCGAGTACCGTCAGGTGCTCGATGGCCTGGACGGACGGCCACTGGTGGTGCGCACGCTCGACGTCGGCGGCGACAAGCCCTTGCCGTACTGGCCGATCGCGGCTGAGGAAAACCCGTTTCTCGGCGTGCGCGGCGTGCGCCTGACCCTGCAACGCCCGCAGGTGATGGAAGACCAGCTGCGGGCCCTGCTGCGTGCCGCGGATGAGCGCCCGCTGCGCATCATGTTCCCCATGGTCGGCCAGTTCCATGAATGGCGCGCCGCCAAGGCCATGGTCGAGCGCCTGCGCCAGGAGATCCCGGTGGCCGACCTGCAGGTGGGTATCATGGTCGAAGTACCGTCGGCCGCCTTGCTGGCCCCGCAGTTGGCCCGCGAAGTGGACTTCTTCAGCATCGGCACCAACGACCTGACCCAGTACACCCTGGCCATCGACCGTGGCCACCCGAGCCTCTCGGCCCAGGCCGACGGCCTGCACCCGGCGGTGCTCAGCCTGATCGACATGACCGTGCGCGCCGCCCATGCCCAGGGCAAGTGGGTGGGCGTATGCGGCGAACTGGCGGCCGATCCGCAGGCGGTCGCCGTGCTGCTGGGCCTGGAGGTGGACGAACTGAGCGTCGCTGCCCGCAGCATCCCTGAAGTCAAGGCACTGGTGCGCCAGGCCGACCTTTCGACGGCCCGCGCCCTGGCGCGCGAGGCCCTGCAACAAGACAGCGCCGAAGCAGTCCGGGCGCTGGTGGAGCGTTACTGATGGCCAAGATCCTCACCCTCACCCTCAACCCGGCGCTGGATATCACCATCAGCCTCGATCGCCTGCGACCCGGTGCGGTCAACCGCAGCCAGGCCCAGCACAGCCATGCAGCCGGCAAGGGGCTGAACGTCGCCCAGGTGCTGGCCGACCTGGGCCACAGCGTGACCGTCGGCGGTTTCCTGGGGCAGGACAACCTGGCGCCGTTCGAGGCGCTGATTGCCTGGCGCGGGTTTGCCGATTGCTTCGTCCGCGTGCCCGGTGAGACCCGCAGCAACATCAAGCTGGTCGAGGCCGATGGCCAGGTCACCGATATCAACGGACCCGGGCCTGAAGTCGACCAGGCCGCCCGCGATGCCTTGCTGCAACGTCTGGCGCACGTAGCCCCGGGGCATGACGCCGTGGTGGTGGCCGGGAGCCTGCCACGGGGGATCAGCCCCGAGTGGTTGCGCGAGCTGCTGCTGATACTCAAGGCGCAGGGCCTGAAGGTGGCCCTGGACAGCAGCGGCGAAGCCTTGCGCGCCGGCCTGCAGGCCGCACCCTGGCTGGTCAAGCCCAATACCGAGGAACTGGGTGAAGTCCTTGGGCTGCCGGTGCAGGCCGCGGACGAGCAACGCGCGGCCGCACGGCGGCTGCTCGCCACTGGCGTCGAGCATGTTGTGGTGTCCCAGGGCGAGCAGGGTGTGAGCTGGTTCGCCGCTGGCCTGGCGTTGCATGCGCAACCGTCGAAAGTGCGCATCGCCAGTACCGTCGGCGCCGGTGATTCGCTGGTCGCCGGCATGGTCCATGGCCTGCTCCAGGCCGAAGCGCCCGCCGCCACCTTGCGCCGCGCCACCGCCATCGCCGCCCAGGCAGTCACTCAGGTCGGCTTCGGCATTCACGACCGTGAACAACTGCAGCGCCTGGAAGCCGCCGTGCGCGTTACAGAACAACAAGAAGAGGGCTGCTGATGAACATTGCCATTGTCACCGCCTGCCCCAACGGCCAGGTGTCCAGCGTGCTCAGCGCCCGCCTGTTGGCCGCCGCCGCCCAGCGTCGGGGCTGGAAAACCTGCGTCGAGGTGCACGACGCCGAACACCCGGAGCTGCGCCTGACGCCAACGCAGATCGCCGAGGCCGACTGGGTGCTGGTGGTCAGCACCGGGCCGGTGGACCTGGCGCGTTTCGCCGGCAAGCGCCTGTACCAGAGTACGCCGGCCCAGGCCCTGGCCGACCGTGAAGGCTTCCTCGACGAGGCCGCTGCCGGCGCCCAGGTGCAGGTGGCGCAAACCCCGGTGCGTGGCGCGCCGAAGATTGTCGCGGTAACCGCCTGCCCGACCGGCGTGGCCCACACCTTCATGGCCGCCGAAGCCCTGCAACAGGCGGCGCAGGCCATGGGCTACCAGCTCACCGTGGAAACCCAGGGCTCGGTCGGCGCGCGCAACCCGCTGCCGGCCGAGGCCATCGCCGCAGCCGATGTGGTGTTGCTGGCCGCCGATATCGAAGTACCGGCTGCGCGCTTCGCCGGCAAGCGTATCTACCGCTGCGGCACCGGTATCGCCCTCAAGCAGGCCCGCGCCACGCTGGACAAGGCACTGGCCGAGGGCAAGGTAGAGGCGACGGGGACGACCGGCGCAGTGCCGCCGGCCGAGAAGACTGGCGTCTACAAGCACCTGCTGACCGGGGTGTCGTTCATGCTGCCGATGGTGGTGGCCGGCGGTTTGCTGATCGCGCTGTCGTTCGTGTTCGGCATCGAGGCCTACAAGGAACCCGGCACGCTGCCCGCCGCCTTGATGCAGATCGGCGGCGAGGCGGCGTTCAAGCTGATGGTGCCGTTGCTTGCCGGCTATATCGCCTGGTCCATTGCCGACCGCCCGGGCCTGGCGCCCGGGATGATCGGCGGCCTGCTGGCGAGCACCCTTGGGGCGGGGTTCATCGGCGGCATCGTCGCCGGCTTCCTGGCCGGCTACAGCGCCAAGGCCATCGCCCGCTGGGTGCGCCTGCCCAGTAGCCTCGACGCGCTCAAGCCGATCCTCATCATCCCGCTGCTGGCCAGTCTGTTCACCGGCCTGGTGATGATCTATGTAGTCGGCCAGCCCGTGGCCGCCATGCTCGAAGGGTTGACCCACTTCCTCGACAGCATGGGCACCACCAACGCCATCCTGCTCGGGCTGCTGCTCGGCGGCATGATGTGCGTGGACCTCGGCGGGCCGATCAACAAGGCCGCCTACGCGTTCTCGGTGGGACTGCTGGCGTCCTCGAGCTACGCGCCGATGGCCGCGACCATGGCCGCCGGCATGGTGCCGCCGATCGGTCTGGGCATCGCCACCTTCCTCGCCCGGCGCAAGTTCGCCCAGAGTGAGCGCGAGGCCGGCAAGGCGGCGCTGGCGCTGGGCCTGTGCTTCATCTCCGAGGGCGCGATCCCGTTCGCCGCCAAGGACCCGTTGCGGGTGATTCCGGCGAGCATCGCCGGGGGCGCGCTGACCGGGGCCTTGTCGATGTACTTCGGCTGCAAGCTGATGGCGCCCCATGGCGGGCTGTTCGTGCTGCTGATCCCCAACGCAATCAACCATGCGCTGTTGTACCTGCTGGCCATCGTCGCCGGCAGCCTGCTGACGGCGGTGGTGTACGCGCTGATCAAGAAGAGCGAGCAGGTGGAGATGGTCGTGGCGCCGGCCAAGGGGTAACCCAGCAGGGCCCTGTCGCGGGGCAAGCCCGCTCCCACGTCTGGCAGCTGACAAGACGTGGGAGCGGGCTTGCCCCGCGATAGGGCCATCAAACGCCTCAACCCCTGGTCTTGCCCCGCAGCGGTTTGAGCAGGTCGCCCAGACCGTTGTGGTCGATCTCGTGCATCAACGCCAGCAACCCGCCCAGCTCACCGGGCGGAAAGCCTTTACGGGCAAACCACGCCAGGTAATCCCCCGGCAGGTCGGCGATGATCCGCCCCTGGTACTTGCCGAAGGGCATGGTGCGGGTGACCAGCAGTTGCAGGGTTTCGGGTTTCATCGGGGGCAGCCTGTTGCGGGTGAAGCGCGGACCATACTGCAAACTGCACGACGACCCAAGCGGCGATCATGCAGAACGCCGTTGAACGGCCTGTTTATGAGTTATTCAAGTCGCTGATTTATATGAATTATTTTTATTTCATGGGCCTGGCACGAAGCCTGCTCCGATCAAGGTGACTATCACCTGCCAAGGAGTTGTTGCCATGAGTAATCCCAACAAAGACACGATCGACGTACTCAACGACCTGATCGAGTACAGCAAGGATGGTGAGAAAGGCTTCAAGACCTCCGCCGAGGATGTGAAGAACCCTGAACTGAAAGCATTCTTTGTGCAGCGGGCAGGCGAATGCGCCAGTGCCGCCGCCGAGTTGCAGGGCGAAGTGCGGCGCCTGGGCGGCGACCCGGAAACCAGCACCAGCATCAGCGGCGACCTGCACCGTGGCTGGGTCAACCTCAAGTCGATGGTCACCGGCAAGGACGAAGAGGCGGTGCTCAACGAAGTGGAGCGTGGTGAAGACCATGCGCTGAAGGCCTACAAAGAGGCCCGTGAGAAGCTGGTCAAGCTGGGCCGGTCAGCCAACGACACTTCCTATGCCTTGGTAGAGAAACAGCTGCAGGGTGTGCAGCGTAACCATGATCAGGTGAAGGCGCTGCGTAACGCAGCCCGCGCCCGTTCATAGATTTAATTAGTTAATGCCGCCACTGGGCTATCAGCTTATATTGAGATAGTTCAGTGGCGGAGTATGTAAATATAGATAGTGTAAAAATTAACGAGAGACATGCTGTGATTATTGAATGCTATGCTTGTTTCTTTTGATCGCTTAGGTAAAGAAATTCATTGAATATTTTTGAGAATTCTAGGGTTTTTTCATGGTGGGTTAAGCAGAGGTGCTCGATTATTTGAGATTCAGACATTAGTTTGTTTTTTATGACATGTTTATAAAATTTTTTATTGTCTAGATCTGTTGGTATAGCGCCAAGAGTTTTTACTAAGTCAGGTGCGCCATTGTGATAATCTGAGTGTAATTGCTTTTCTACACTGTCAAATGGAATGCAGTAAACATTTTTGAAGTTTTTGGCGTGCTTGAGCTCGGCTTGATCTCCATCTAATATGGAAATTACATTTTTTTGCTCAGAAAAAAATTCTTCTTTAGCATTTCTGGTCATTAAATCTACAACACCGCTTCCGCCACCTATGTAAATTATTTTGTACTGGAAGTGAGTCGCAGGGTGATGTTTAGTAAGTATGTGCTCTAAAAGTTTTTGAAGTAACTCATCTTCTGTAAGGATGTAACGGTCCCACCCCCTAAAGCCAAAGAGCAGGCTCTTCACATACCCATAGGACGCTGGTGCTGCTGAGACGTTTCCGTTGTCTTCTAGTAGGTAAAATATCTCGTTGTCTGAAAGGGTTTTTATAAGGGCGAGGGAGTGTGTGGTAAATACAATATTTACGTTGTATAGATGGCAAAATTCACGAAGCTTAAAAGCTAGTCTCGTCTGCGCTGCTGCGTCGAGTGATATATCAATTTCATCTATTACAATTAACTTGCAGTGGTTTTTTATTTTTCTGTAGACGCTAATTAATAAATACTCGCCAGAGCTGAGGTAGTCTTCCCTGATGTATCGGCTGTTGTCTAAGAGTATGCAGAAGTAATCTGTGCGTTTAACCTTTATGCGTATCAGTGAATCAAACTTGGTCGTGGAGTATATGTAATTTAGGAAGTTGATGAGCTCCGTTGGGCGGTCAAATGTGCGCAAGACAATGTTGCTTCGAATATCAGGGTCGGCTTTCGTCAGCGTTTGAAAAAAACTGAAGCGTTGCCCGTGTGGTATAGGGAGCTCTACGTCTATGTTGGCCTTTATATGATCTGGTATGAGGGTCTTTGTATTCAGCGTGCGGATGTTATGGTCGTAAGTGAAAGTGTATTCCGAATCGTTGACTTTGTATTTTATGAAGCTTTCATTGCTGAATATGCCAGGTTGGGATGTTTGCGTGAAAGTGTCAGCAAATTTCAAGTTTTGAATCGATTTTATTAGTGTTGTTTTTCCAACTCCGTTTTTGCCTATTAGACATGTAAGTTTCGGGTCGTTTAAGTCGATGCTAAAGCTTAGGCTCGAAACGTGTTGGATGTTACAAATTTCGAGATGTATCTTCATAGTGATTTTACCGATCCGCGAACGAACATGTCGACAACTGAGGCTCCGTACTTCCTTCTGAGCTTGTCTAAGTATATTTTATCTGTTGTGTTTATGTAGTTAAGGTATCCAGATATTTTTGTAAGGGCTGCGTTGCTTTCAGTATTTATTTTGTCTAGGAACTTTTCTCTATCTTTTGTGTAAAAGTGAAGGAGTACTTCGATTTCATTTTTTAATTTCGAGTCAATAGTGATCGAGCCGTTGGGTAAAATCATCATGCCAAGAATGATCACCCTGTTACCTATGGAGTTGAATTTTGTTTTTGCACTATTCAGCGATAGCGTATCGCCGAAACACTGCTTTAGTATCGCCTCTACTGCTGGTTTGATATTGTATAGCTCTTTGTTGCCTCCTGAAATTATTATGTCGTCAGAGTACCTAGTATAGGTAAAGCCGTGGTCTCTGCAAAAGCTTTCAAGTAGGTCGTCAAACTCCAAAAGACAAGCGTTGCTAATTAGTGGCGATGTTGAGTATCCAACTGGCAACCATCCGTCTATGGTAATCATATCCAGAATGCGATCAACGTACTGCAATGTATCGCTAATAGGAATACTTTCGATGCTTTGAATAATGCATTTTCTCACTAGTTCCGTACTTAGGCTGCCGAAAAAATTATTCAAGTCGGTCTGAAAGAAATACTTGCCTGCAGAGTGTTTTTTTACCGCGTCCGAAACGTTAAAGCCCTTGCGGTACGAATAAACGCAGGATTCATTGTACTTTAACCATTGGAGTACAAAAAGATTAAGAAATTTATGATAGGTTTTTAGCGTTGGGTCGGCTTCATATATAATTTTCTCAGCGATTTTGGTTCGTTTTTTTACTCTTTTTGATATGTCGCCGGATATGAAGTCTGAAAAATCATATTTTTCATGATACATTGCTTCAAAAGCAGATTCGAATGTAATATTTGCCATGCTGGTTCTCGGACGATCTTGTAGCAAATAAGGTAGCATAGCCTATTTGGCACGAGAGTCTAAGATGTATGTGAATAAATCTTAGGTTGAGCGCCAAACTAACAAAGTGCGCATGCTAAGAAAGACTGAAGAAGGCAGGAGAAAGAGGGAGGGATAAACTGATGGCCTTGTATTCGAATTTACTATCTGTATGACTTTTCTCCAAAACGCAGGAGAAAAGTCATACAAAAGTAACATGAGTCAAGGCCTGTAGAGGTCAGCGTTGCGACTGGAGATACTCCTAGTCACTGACATGTTGTTATCGTAGCGGGTTCCGGTATAGAAAACAATCGTCTAGGAGAGCAAGCTCGTTCCAGCTCACCTACTCATTGATTCTGCTGAAAAATACCCTTCTCGGGCATCGTCCCGAAAGGAATCGGGTAGGCATAAAGATCCAGTTGAAAAACCTCTAATTTACGAGATTTCGTCTAATGCCCCCTCAACCCGATTCCGGCCATTGGCCTTGGCCCGGTACAACGCCTCGTCCGCATCACCCAGCAGTGCCGCCAGATCCTGATGGTTGCCTGGGGTGTGCAGACCAATCCCCACACTGACGGTCACCGACCGCTCGTCATCGCCAAATGGCGGCATCGCCTCGACACTGGCGCGAATGCGCTCGGCCAGCAACCGGGCGCCGGCCAGTTCGGTTTCCGGCAGCACCACCTGGAACTCCTCGCCGCCGTAACGCGCCGCCAGGTCCGCCGGGCGACGGATGCACAGCTCGATGGTGGTGGCCACCTCGCGCAGCACATGGTCGCCACCGGCATGGCCATGGCGCTGGTTGAAGGCTTTGAAGTGATCCACATCCACCATCAGCACTGCCAGCGGCTTGCGGTTGCGCTGGGCGCGCGCCCATTCCTGGCGCAGCACTTGGTCCAGGCGGCGGCGGTTGGCAAGGCCGGTGAGGCTGTCGGTGGCGGCGAGGGTGGCCAGACCCAGTTCGGCATCGTGGCGCCGACGCAGTTCGCGGCCCAGCAGCAAGGTCAGCCAAAGGATGCCGATGCACAACACGCCGGTGGCCACGCTGACCACGATCGCGGTACGCCGCCACGACTGGAACACTTCATCGGCCGAGTGGGCCACCAGCACGATCAGCGGCAGGTCGGCGACCCGGGCGAAGGTGTAGAGGCGCTGGCCTTCATAGGCCGTCGAGCGGGCGGTGAAACTGCCGCTGCGCTCGCCGAGGATGCGCTTGAAGTTGGGGCGCTCGCTGAAGCTGGTGCCGATCAGTGGGTCTTGCGGCCGGGTCGGCTGGCGCGCCAGCAGCTGGCCATCGGTGTTGAGCAGGTTGATGCTGCTGTCCACGCCGATGTCCAGGCGCTGGAACAGCTCATTGAAATAGGACAGGCGCAGGGCCCCGGCGGCCAGGCCCTGGAATTCGCCGTTGGCGCCGGAGATGCGCCGGCTGAAGCTGATGCACCAGTCCAGGTCGCCCAGCCGCGCCTTGAACGGTGGGCTGATCAGCAGGCCCAGGCCCGGGCGGTCGCGGTGCGCCTGGAAGGCCACGGTGTCGGCGAAGTTGGCCTGGCGCGGCACCGCGCTGGTGGAGTCGCCGAGCACGTCGCCCTTGGCATCGAGCCAGAGAATGTCACCGCGCACCGGGGCGGAGAAGGCCTGGTTGAACAGGATCTGCTGGCGCAGCTTGGTCGGCACGTTGAGCAGCTCGGGGTGCTGCACGGCCCAGATCAGGCCCTTGAGCGACTGGTCGTAGAGCTCGACGTTGCGCAGGATGTCGCTTTCGATCAGTTGCACGATGTTGCTCGACGAGCGCATTTCCGATTGCTCGACGCTGTCGCGCTCGCGGGCCAGCAGGTAGCCGACGATGGCCACGATGGCGAGCACGGCAAGGCAGCTGCCCAGGTTGAGGACCAGCTCGGGGTGTGACTTGTACAGGGCGGATCGTGGTGATCGGGTGGGCAACGTCATGCTCGCAACTGCATAAGCCCCGGGATCCATGGGGAGTGGGCCGGAAAGCGGCGGCGGTATTTTAGGCAAGGCGGGATTGTCGGACAAGATCAAAGGTGTTTTGCCCGACGGAATTGATTCAGTAGCCCCGCGATGGGATGTACGACATTTCCGAATCTGAAACCAAATGCTTCAGTCGGGCTGTGCTTGGGACCTATCCTACGCGCTTGCCGGAAGGGTCTGGATAGGCTGGGAAATGCATCAGGGCTAACGTCGTCGGGTCGCCAAATTTGGTGACCGGGCGTGAGAAACCCGAACGATGTTGGTTCCGCATTCTGTTACGGCAGCCGTGCATGGGCAGACTTAGGTCTGACCGGGTTCCAATGTCCTCGGTTTTCTCACCCCATGTACGGCTGCCACCCTTATCTGGTGAGAAAGGATGAGCTGGCGGTTTCCTTTAATGACATTGGAAATTGCTTATGAAAAAGCTGGTACCTGATCCCCCCATCCCCTACATCTCCATCATCGACCATCTGCCCCTCGCCGAAGTCTGGGAGCATGCCGCTGTCCTGATGACCATGATGACCCGCACCTGCGATGTCTACATGGCCTTTCCCGTGGATGAGCGTCCCGAGATCCTGGTGGATAACATTTCCATCCTCAGCCGGCTGCTGAGCTGCCTGATGGCCCACGCCAGCTCACTGGAGGTGCAGCCATGAGCGAGCAGCTCGATATGCCCGTCACCGCGGGCGACGAGACCTTCCTGGAATGTTATCGCGTGCTGCCGGGTGTGCCCTTGAGCCGGGCATTCGATGAACTGTCGGTATTGCAGGATTGCATCCTGCACCTGACCACCGAGGCGGAAATGGAAGGTGACCTGAAAGCGGGGAGTGCGGCGCGGATGCTCAGCGCCATGGCCAAGGCGCTGATCAATGACCTGGAGATTGGCTTGCCCCGCGATCGGTTTCAGATCAGAACACGTTCAGCGGATAATCCACGATCATACGGAATTCGTTGTTGTCCTGAATGGTCGAGTACGCCGCGTTGGCCCGGTGCGTGGCATAGCGCAGCAGCACCGACAGGTCCTTCAACTGGCCTTCCTGGAACACATACTTCACGTCGAAGTCGCGCTCCCAGTGCCGGGCATTTTCGCCGTCGGCGTTGTAGAAGGCGTAGTACTGGGTGTCCTGGCTGGCCTTGGTCAGGTCGGCCTTGCCGCGCGAGTACGACAGCGAGGTGCTCAGGCCCGGCATGCCGAGGCCGGCGAAGTCGTAGTCGTACTGCAGCTTCCACGAGCGCTCGTTCGGTGCGTTGAAGTCCGAGTACATGCGCGAGTTGTCGAGGAAGATGCTGTCGCCCAGGTTGATGTAGTCGAACGGCGTGTCGCCATTGACCCGCTGGTAGGCGGCGGTGACGCTGTGGTACCCGGCGGCGACGGTGAAGTGCACGCTCCAGGTGTTGTTGTCGATGCTGCCCAGCTTCGACTGGCCGGTGTCCTGGGTGTGATAGAAGTGCACGCCTGGGTTCAGGCTGACCAGGTCGTTGACCGCGTAGGTGTAGTCGAAGTCGGCGTAGTACTGGTTCCAGATGTCCTTCAGCTCGGCGGCGTAGAGGTTGGCGGTGACGCCCTCGGTACCGCTCCACGACGCGCCGGCCCAGCTCAGGTTCTGGCTGTCCTGCTCGGGCGTCTGGTTGCTGTAGTAGGTGTTGATGCGGCGGTGGCCGCTCTGGTTGTACGGCTTGGTGAAGCTGACCTTGCCACCTTCGAGCATCAGCCCGTCGATGCTGTTGTTGGTCAGCGCGACGCCGCGGAAGGTCTGCGGCAGCATGCGGCTTTCGCCACCGGCGATCACCGGGTTGGTGAGGAACAGGTCACCGGCCTTGAACTCGGTATCGAAGCCCTTGAGTTTGATCGCGCCGCCGGCGGTGGAGAAGGCATGGCGTGCCTTGTCCTCCGGCGCGCTCGGCAGGATCGAGGTGCCGGCGCGGCCATCACCACCGTCGAGCTTCAGGCCGACCATGGCGTGGGCGTCGAGGCCGAAGCCGATCACGCCCGGCGTGTAGCCGGACTCGAAGCGCGCCACGGCGCCCTGGCCCCACTCGCGCTTGTCCTTGATCGAGGCATTCTTCTCGTTGCGGTTGAAGTAGGCATTTCGGAAATGCAGGTTCAGCGTGGAACCCTCGATGAAGCCATCAGCCTTGTCTTCATCGGCCTGTGCGGCCACGGGCATCGTTGCGGCCAATGCAACGAACAACGGGGTGAAACGAAACGCGAAAGACACCGGTACAAACTCCTTTGGTCAAGCGATGGGGCAGTTTTTTATTGTCGTGTCTGCAAGTTCTTATTAGAGACGTAACAGCCAGGCTGAGATTTTCGACGCATAAAAAAAGCCGCTGAAAGGCAGCGGCTTTGAAAGGCTAACATATCGTCACAGGCAGTGCCCATGGTGTAGCCCAGGGAAAACTGGAAACAGTCGACGTAGCCGGTCAACTATCGGCATCGGTATCGACAGATACCTTGGAAGCTGTCTGCTGTGCGTCTTTAGCCGCAGCGGATTGCTGCGCGGCGTAGGCGTCACGCGCCTCCTGGTGAACCGCGGCGAGTTCGGCGTTGCGGGCGACGAAGGCCGGGGATTCTTCCGCCATGGCCAGGGGCGACAACAACAGGGAAGACAGGACGAAGACGCTGGCAATACCCATACTGTTGGACATTTGGAACAACCTTCTTGCGGGGCAAGTGCTAATGGAGACAGGGCTAAAGTTAGTCCTGTAAACAGCGGGGAAACAGAGGCTGTTCAGATAAGCACTGTTGCGCAAAAAGTAATGATCACGGCAAAAACACTCAGACTTTTACCGCAAACCCGCGTAGTTGAGCGCTCGGCAAGTTGATACCGAAGGTGTTGGCCCCGGCCTCGCTGTGCACGAAAACACTGCCGCCGTGCATCAGTGCGATTGCCTTGACGATGGCCAGGCCCAGCCCGTGGTTGCCGCCGCCGCTGTTGGCGCGGGCTGCATCCACCCGATAGAAGCGCTCGAACAGCATCGGCAGGTGTTCGTCGTCTATCGCAGGCCCCGGGTTGCTCACGGCGATGCTGACCTGCTCGTCATCCGCTTCGATGCGCACCTGGATCGCCTGGTGCGGCGCGGTGTGCTGCACGGCGTTGTTCAACAGGTTGATCAGTGCCCGGCGCAACTGGGCCTTCTCGATGCACGCCTGGGCATCGCCGCTGACGGTGACGCTGACGTGGGCGTCTTCGAGGATGTAGTCGAGGTAGTCGAGGGTGGTGGCCACTTCCTCGGCCAGCGAGGCCTGGGTGAGGGCGGTGGCCTTGCTGCCCTGGTCGGCGCTGGCCAGGAACAGCATGTCGTTGATGATGCTGCGCAGGCGCTCGAGTTCTTCGAGGTTCGATTGCAGCACCTCGAAGTAGTGCTCGGCGCTGCGCCCGCGGGTCAGTGCGACCTGGGTCTGGCCGATCAGGTTGGTCAGCGGCGAGCGCAGTTCGTGGGCGACGTCGGCGTTGAAGGCTTCCAGTTGCGAATAGGCCTGGCTGACGCGGTCGAGGGCGGCATTGAAGGTGCCGGCGAAGCGCGCCAGTTCCGGCGGCAGGTCGCGGGTCTGCAGGCGGCCATCCAGGCGTGGCGGGGCCAGGGCCTGGGCTTCGTCGGAGAGGGCCAGCAGTGGGCGCAGGCCAATGCGCGCGACCCAGTAGCCCAGCAGCGAGGCCAGCACCACGCCGAAGGCCGCCAGGCCGACGATGGCCACCAGCAGGCTGTGCTGGGCCTGCCAGAACGTCTCGGTGTCGATGCCGATCAGAAAACGCAGCGGCGGGCGCTCGCCCAGCGCGGGCAGGGCGCTGACCAGCACCTTGTAGGGATAGGGGCTGTCGCTCAGGCGCAGGTCGCGCATGCCCACCGGGCCGTCGGCGAAAGCGCGGACCTGTTCGCTGGGCTGGCCATACTCGAAGGCCGGAGTGCCGCTCACCACCCAGAAGCGGATGCGCCGGTCTTCTTCGCCGAGCAGGTTGAGCTTGTTGTTGATCTTGGCCCAGTGCTCGGGGGTGCCGTAGCGGTTGAGGGTGGATTCGAGCACGCTGAAGCGCGCATCCAGTTCGGCTTCAGGCAACAGGTCGAGGCTGCGATCGACCTGGCGGTACAGGGCGCTGCCGATCAGCACGAACACGGCCAGGGCAACCATTGCGAACAGCGCCGACAGGCGCAGGGCGATGGAGTTGCTCGGTTTTGTGTGCAAGCGCTTCATGCCCGTGTGCTCTTGGGGATTGCGTGGGAGCGGGCTTGCCCCGCGAACACCGGCCAAGCCGGTGCCATCCACGGCGCCGCCTGCATCGCGGGGCAAGCCCGCTCCCACGCTATCAACGAAATGCGCGCAGCGCCCCTGAGGCTACCCACGATTTTCCAGGACATAGCCCATGCCTCGGATGGTATGCAGCAGCTTGTTGTCGAACGGCCCGTCGAGCTTGGCGCGCAGGCGCTTGATCGCTACCTCGACCACGTTGGCATCACTGTCGAAATTGATGTCCCAGACCAGCTCGGCGATGGCGGTCTTGGACAGGATTTCGCCTTGGCGGCGCGCCAGCACGCTGAGCAGCGAGAACTCCTTGGCGGTCAGGTCCAGGCGCTGGCCGGCCCGGCTGGCCTTGCGCGCCATCAGGTCGATCCACAGGTCCGCCACCTGGATCTGCAGTGGCTCGTGGATCGCGCTGCGCCGGGTCAGGGCCTGCAGCCTGGCCACCAGTTCGAGGAACGAGAACGGCTTGCCCAGGTAGTCGTCGGCGCCTTCGCGCAGGCCGTGGATGCGGTCCTCGACCCGTTCGCGGGCGGTGAGCATGATCACCGGCGTCTGCTTGCGCGCCCGCAGCGCGCGCAGCACGCCGTAACCATCGAGGCCAGGCAGCATCACGTCGAGCACGATCACCGCGTAGTCGCCTTCGAGGGCCAGGTGCAGGCCGTCGATGCCGTCGCGCGCCAGGTCGACGGTGAAGCCCTGCTCGGTGAGGCCGCGATGCAGGTAGTCGGCGGTTTTTTCTTCGTCTTCGATGATCAGTACACGCATGGTCTTGCCTCAACTGGCGGTCGGCGCGGGGGCGACGGTGGCCCGGCGGCGGTGGAACAGGCGCTCCAGGGCCAAGTATATGACCGGGGTGGTGAACAGCGTCAGGGCCTGGCTCACCAGCAGGCCGCCGACCACGGCGATGCCCAGTGGCTGGCGCAGCTCGGCGCCGGCGCCGAAGCCGAACATCAGCGGCAGCGCGCCGAGCAATGCGGCCAGGGTGGTCATGATGATCGGGCGGAAGCGCACCAGGCACGCCTGGTGGATCGCCTGCTCGGGCGTCATGCCGTGGTTGCGCTGGGCTTCGAGGGCGAAGTCGATGAGCAGGATGCCGTTCTTCTTGACGATGCCGATCAGCAGCACCACGCCGATCAGGCCCATGATGGTGAAGTCCTGGCCCATGGCCCAGAGCAGGATCAGCGCGCCCAGGCCCGCCGAGGGCAGGGTGGAGATGATGGTCAGCGGGTGCACGAAGCTCTCGTAGAGCACGCCGAGGATGATGTACACCGCCACCAGCGCGGCGAGGATCAGGTAGGGCTGGCTCGACAGTGAACTCTGGAACGCCTGGGCGGCGCCCTGGAAGTTGCCGGCGATGGAGTCGGGCATGCCCAGTTCGCGCTGGGTGCGTTCGAGGATCTGCACCGCATCGCCCAGGGCCACGCCGGGGGCCAGGTTGAACGACAGGTTGGCCGCCGGGAACAAGCCGTCGTGGCTGATCGACAGCGGCCCGGTGCTGGGCGGTGCGACATGGGCCAGGGCCGACAGCGGCACCATCTCGCCGGACAGCGGCGAGCGCAGGTAGAAATAGTTGAGGCTCTCGGCCTTGCCGCGCTGGCGGGCGTCCAGTTCGAGGATGACCTTGTACTGGTTGGTCTCGGTCTGGAACTCGCTGATCTGCCGCTGGCCGAAGGCATCGTACAGCGCCTGGTCGACGTCGGTGGTGGTCAGGCCGAAGCGCGCGGCGGCCTGGCGGTCGATGTCGATGCGGGTGACGCTGGCGCCCAGTTGCAGGTCGTTGGACAGGTCGCGGAACGCCGGATTCTCGCGCAGGCGTTCGGTCAGGCGCTGGGTCCACAGGTTCAGCGCGACGCCGTCGTTGCTCTTGAGCACATATTGGTACTGGGTGCGCGACGGCCCGGAACTGAGGTTGATGTCTTGCCCTGCGCGCAGGTACAGGACGATGCCGGGAACCTGCGCCAGTTTCGCGCGCATGCGGTCGATCCATTCGCTGGCCGACACGTCGCGTTCGCCACGGGGCTTGAGGGAGATCCAGAAGCGCCCGTTGGCGATGGTCTGGTTGCTGCCGGTGACACCGACCGAATGGGAGAAGGCGCGCACCGCCGGGTCGGCTTCGATGATCTTCGCCAGGGCCTTGTGCTTCTCGATCATCGCGGGATAGGACACATCGGCCGCCGCCTCGCTTGTGCCGAGGATGAAGCCGGTGTCCTGCAACGGGAAGAAGCCCTTGGGGATGGCCACGTAGCCGACCACCGCCAGTGCCAGGGTCAGGCCGAACACGCCGAGGGTGACGCGCTGGTGCGCCAGGGCCCGGTCCAGGCCCTTCTCGTACCAGCGCACCAGGCGCTGGCCGAAACCATCATGCTGCGTCTCGGGCGGGCGGCGCATGCACAGCGCGGCGAGGGTCGGCGCCAGGGTCAGCGAGACTACTACCGAGATCAGGATGGTCGCGGTGGCGGTCAGGGCGAACTCCTTGAACAGCCGGCCGACCACGCCGCCCATGAACAGCAGCGGAATGAACGCGGCAATCAGCGAGAAGCTGATCGACACCACGGTGAAGCCGATCTCGCCGGCGCCCTTGAGCGCGGCGGTGCGGCTGTCGTCGCCGGCCTCCAGGTGGCGGTGGATGTTCTCCACCACGACGATGGCATCGTCCACCACGAAGCCCACGGCGATGACGATGGCCACCAGGGTCAGGTTGTTCAGGCTGAAGCCGAACACGTACATCAATGCGCAACTGGCGATCAGCGACACGCCGAGCACGCTGGAAACGATGAAGGTCGCCGACCACTGGCGCAGGAACAACGCCATCACCCCGATCACCAGGGCCACGGCGATCAGCAGGGTCAGCTCGACCTCGTGCAGCGAGGCGCGGATGGTCTGCGTGCGGTCCTGCAGCACCGATACCTCGACCGCTGCCGGCAGCATCTCCTGCAGGCGGGGCAGGGCGGCCATCACCCGGTCCACGGTGTCGACGATGTTCGCCCCGGGTTGGCGGAAGATCACCAGGTTCAACCCCGGCTGTTCGCCGGACCAGGCCCTGACGTAGGCGTTCTCGGCGCCGTCGATCACCTTGGCGACGTCGGCCAGGTGCACCGGGGCGCCATTGCGGTAGCTGACGATCAGCTTCGCGTAGTCCTCGGGGTGGAACAGCTGGTCGTTGGCGGCGAGGGTCGACACGCTGTGCTCGCCGTACAGCGCGCCCTTGGCCAGGTTGAGGCTGGTCTGCTGGATGGCCAGGCGGATGTCGGCCAGGGTCAGGCCGATGGCGGCGAGCTTTTCGGGCTGGGCCTGCACGCGGATGGCCGGGCGCAGTTGCCCGGTGATGTTGATCAGGCCGACCCCGTCGATCTGGCTGAGCTGGCGGGCCAGCAGGGTCTCGGTGTAGTCGCTCAGTTGGTTGCCGGGCATCTGCGCCGAACTGACGGTGAGGATCAGCACCGGGCTGTCGGCCGGGTTGACCTTGCGCCAGGTGGGCGGGCTGGGCAGGTCCTGGGGCAGGCGCGCGGTGGCGGTGTTGATCGCCGCCTGGACCTCCTGGGCGGCGGTGTCGATGTTCTTGTCGAGGGTGAACTGCAGGATCAGGTTGGTCGAGCCCAGGGCGCTGCTGCTGGTCATCTGGGTCATGCCGGGGATGGCGCTGAACTGCACCTCCAGGGGCGTGGCGACCGACGAGGCCATGGTTTCCGGGCTGGCGCCGGGCAACTGGGCGGTGACCTGGATGGTCGGAAAGTCAGCCTCGGGCAGTGGCGCCACCGGCAGGCGCGGGAAGGCGATGGCACCGAGCAGCACCAGGGCGAAGGTCAGCAGCAGGGTGGCGATGGGGTGGTCGATGCACCAGGCCGAGACGCCGTTGCGGGTGTTCATGGCTGGCTCCTGCGGTCGGCCATTTCCGCTGGGGCGGGGGCATCGGGCGTGACCTCGACAGTGCTGCCGGGCTTGAGCCGCGACTGACCGTCCAGCACCAGGCGATCGCCAGCCTTGACCCCGGCAATGACGTTCAGCGTGCTGTCCTGGTACACCACCTTGACCGGCACGGCGCTGACCTTGTCGCCGTCCAGCCGGTAGACGAAGTGGCCGTCGATGCTGCGCTGCACCACCGGCGGCGGCACTACCAGGGCGTCCTCGTCCACTGCCGTGCGCAGGCGCACGGTAACCAGCTGGCCCGGCCACAGGCGTCCGTCCCGGTTGTCGAACTCGGCCTTGACTCGCACCGTGCCGGTGGTGGCCGAGACCTGGTTGTCGATCAGCATCAAGTGCCCCTTGGCGAGCAGGCTGCGTTCGCCGTCGGCGTCCAGGTAGGTCTCCACTTCGGCGGGCGTGGCTGAATTGAGCAGGCCCTGCAGGATTGGGAGCTGCTGTTGGGGCAGGGCGAACTCCACGGCGATCGGGTCGATCTGGGTGACGCTGAACAGGCTCTGGGTGTCGCTGGTGCGCACCAGGTTGCCAGGGTCGACGTTGCGAATGCCGACGCGACCGCTCACCGGCGAGCGGATCTGCGTGTAGCTGAGCTGCACCGCGGCATTGTCGATGGCCGCCTGGTTGCCCTTGATCGTCGCCTGCAACTGGTTCACCAGCGCCTGCTGCTGGTCGAGGGTCTGCTTCGATACGCCGTCGTCGCTGCTGAGCAACTGGTAGCGCTTGAGGTTGACGTTGCCCACCTGCAACTGCGCCTGGGTCTGGCCGAGCTGGGCGCGGGCCTGGTCGAGATTGGCGCGGATCGCCCGGTCATCGAGGGTGGCCAGCAGGTCGCCCTGCTTGACCCATTGGCCTTCCTTGACCAGCACCTGGGTCAGCACGCCCTCGACCTGCGGGCGCACCTCGACGCTGTGCAGCGACAGCACCGAGCCGATGGCGCTCAGGTAGCGCGGCACGTCCTGCTGGGCCACGGCGATCACTCGCACCGGTATCGCGCTGGCGGCGCGGTTGACCGGGGCTTCGCGGCGCAATCCCTGCCAGGCGCCGATGGCGACCAGCAGAGCGAGGGCCAGGGCGGCGAGTACGAGGGAGCGGGACGGACGTCGCATCGGGGCGGGCACCTTGGCCAAGGGGCTGGGAAATGGATTCGGCTATTGCAGGGTTATAGCGCGCCGACCGGGTCGGCAGCGTGACGCCAGGCTGTCACGGCTGTCAGTTTCGGCGCGTTGATGGCCAAGTGCCAATACCCTGCCATGGATCAATGTTACGCCGGCGTTTGCCCCTAGAGTCGTACGCCCTGCCGATTTCCCGTACAACAACGAGTGCCTCCGATGAAGTGCAATATGCCTGTTACCGGTCGCGAAGTGGATTACCCCGGCGACGCCAACATCCTGTCCACTACCGACCTGGACAGCCGCATCACCTATGCCAATGAAGATTTCCTGCGGGTCAGCGGGTTCCCGCGCGAGGAGCTGCTGGGCAATCCTCACCACATCGTCCGCCATCCCGACATGCCGCCCCAGGCCTTCGCCCAGATGTGGCAGGCGCTCAAGGCCGGGCGTTCGTGGATGGGGCTGGTGAAGAACCGCTGCAAGAACGGCGATCACTACTGGGTGAGTGCCTTCGTCTCGCCGATCAGCAGCGGCGGGCAGGTGCTGGAGTACCAGTCGGTGCGGACCAAGCCTGGGGTGGAGCAGGTCGCGGCGGCCGAGCGCTGCTATGCAAGGTTGCGCGAAGGCCGGCGTGGCTGGCGCGAGCGCTTGCCGGTGCTGCAGCTGGGCACGCGCTTGTCGTTGGCGGTCGGTGTGGTGCTGGCGCTGGTGATAGGCGCGGGTCAATGGTGGCTGGGGGCACCGCTGCTGGAATCATTGCTGGAGGTGTTGGCGGCTGCCGGCTTGAGCAGCCTGGCAATCCTGTTGCTGCTGCGCCCCTATGAGCGGCTGCGTCAACAGGCCCAGGTAATTGCCGACAATCCGCTGAGCCAGCAGCTGTACACCGGCCGGCGTGATGGCCTGGGGCAGATCGAGTTCGCCATGCGCATGCTCAAGGCGCAGCTGGGGGCGGTGGTCGGGCGCATCGGCGACACCTCCTCGCGCCTGGCCGGTCACTCGGGCTCGCTGGCCGAGGCCTTGCACAGCAGCCACGCCAACAGCCTGGAGCAGCAGAGCGAAGCCGATCAGGTGGCCACGGCGATCCACCAGATGAGCGCCAGCGTCGCCCAGGTGGCCAGCAGCGCGCAGATGGCGGCGATGGCGGCCGACCAGGCCGAGGACGAGACCCAGTCCGGCCACCAGTTGGTCGATCGCAACCGCTGCGCGATCCAGGACCTGGCCGGCTCGCTGGTGGAAGCCAGCGAGGTGATCCAGCAACTGGAGAACCATAGCAGGGAGATTTCCGGGGTGCTCGACGTGATTCGTGGCATCGCCGAGCAGACCAACCTGCTGGCGCTTAATGCCGCCATCGAGGCGGCGCGAGCGGGCGACCAGGGGCGCGGTTTCGCGGTGGTCGCCGACGAGGTGCGCGGCCTGGCCCAGCGCACCGCGCAGTCGACCCACGATATCCAGCGCATGATCGGTGCCCTGCAGGACGGTGCCCGCGCGGCGGTGCAGGTGATGCAGCAGAGCAGCGCCCATGCCGGGCACAGTGTCGAGCAGGCACAGTTGGCCAGCGACGCGCTGGACAGCATCAGCGTGCGGGTCAACCAGATCAACGAGATGAGCCTGCAGATCGCCGCGGCGGTGGAGCAGCAGAGCCAGGTCAGCGAGAACATCAACCGCAACATCACCAGCATCCGCCAGGCCAGCGAGGCGACGGTCAGCGTCGGGCAGCGCAGCCACAGCAGTGCCAGTGACGTGGCGGACCTGGCCAAGGACCTGCGGCGGCTGGCGGATGAGTTCTGGCGGCGGTGTCAGTGATTGACTGGATTGTCTGTGCCGGCCTTATCGCGGGGCAAGCCCGCTCCCACAATGTTGGCATCCAGGCTTCGAAGGGACAGGGCGTGGGAGCGGGCTTGCCCCGCGATTGGATCTATCTAGAAACCGATGAACGCATAGTAGACCGGCGCTTCGCCCGTCACCTGCAGGCGATGTTCCTGTAGCTCTGCCGCAAGCGCCTCGTCCTGCACATGCACCGCCCACGGTCCATCGACCGCCTGTGGCGCCTGCTCCAGCACCGAGGCAAACGCCGCCATGTCCGGCAACCACGCGGTAAACCCGTTACCCTTCAGCGCACTGGTGGTCATCCCCAGTGCCTGACAGATCGCCACCTTGGCCGCGATATCGTCGCGGTCGGCCTGGCGTGAGGCCTCGATCAGGGCACGCAGCGCCTCATCCACCGGCAGGCTGCCGTGAATCAGTTCCGGCCCTTGGGTCCAGGCCTCGGGCGGGCAGTCCTTGTTTTCCGGGCGCAGCGGCAGGTGCGGGTTGATCTCCGCCGGGTAGATGCGACAGACCAGCGGGCGGCTTTCATAGATGCCGCACAGGTCATTGTCATCGAGGTTGCGGCAGCGCCCCGGATTGAAGGCGGCGAAGGTCACCGAGACCTGCAACTGCGCGTCACCGCATGGCACCGGGTGCGAACGGCGCAGCACATGCTCGCGCTGGTCTGCCGGCATGCCAGGGCCATCGACGAGAAAACCTTCGATCAGCACCACCACCTGACCGCCAGAGATCGCCCACTGGTGGGCTTCGGCAAGCGTCAGCGGCACATGATGGCCCGTGCAGCATTTGCCGCAGCCGGTGCAGGCGAAGCGAATACTGTCGCTCATCGCTTGCCGGCTTCCCATTCGCTGGTGAAGGCTTGCTGGCGTTGGCGGTCGTAGAGGCACAGCTCGGTACCGGTGCGGTTCTGCATGTGCTTCTGCGGGTAGGTGCCCTCGATCAGCAGCGCGCTGTAACCGACCTGGTCGTCGAACTCGGCGGGCTTGCCCAGGGCGTGGGCATCCTTGAACTGGCTGGCGGCCAGGCAGGCCTTGAGCATGTGCTGGCGCTGGTCGCTCCAGGCCTGGTTGCTCGAAGCGTGGACTGCGCCGCTGGCGAGGGCGCAGAGAATCAGGAACGAATTGAGAAATTTCATACGCGACACCGGCAATGAACCTGCGAAGGGCGCGAATTATGCCCGAACGTTTTCCTTCATCAAGTCAGGAAAATCCTGACTTGATGTGTCAGCGCTCCTCGAACACCACCGCCCGCGCCGCCGTCACCAGGCAGTTGGTCAGCTCCGGCGAGGAGAACTTGGTAAGGATCGCATTGGCCCCCGCCAGCTTGGCCTTGTCACCGCTCATGGCGCTGTCCAGCGAGGTGTGCAGCAGGATGTACAGGTGCTGGAAGTCCGGGGTTTCGCGCAGGGTGCGGGTGAAAGCGAAGCCATCCATCTCGGACATCTCGATGTCGGAGACGATGATGTTGATTTCCCGCTCGGTGCCTTGCAGCTCCAGCAGCACGTTGATCGCATCCTTGGCGCTGCGCGCGGTGTGGCACTCGATGCCAAGGTTGCGCAGGGTGTGCACCGACTGCTGCAACGCGACCTGGCTGTCGTCCACCACCAGGATGTTGGCGGCGGCCAGCAGGCTTGCATCTTCTTCGCTGACCTCCCCAGGGTGTGGTTCGTGGGGCGGCGGGGCGATGCCGTGGATGACCTTCTCGATATCCAGTACCTGCACCAGGGTGTTGTCGACCCGGGTGACGCCGGTGATGAATGAACGGTTGCCCGAACCGAACGGCGGCGGCTTGATGTCGGTGCTCAGGCAATGGACGATGCGGCTCACCGCCTGCACATGCAGGCCCTGGCGCGAGCGGCTGATCTCGGTGACGATCAGGCAGCCGCCGTCGGGGTCGGCCAGGGGCATTTCGCCGATGGCGCGGGACAGGTCGATCACCGACAGCGAGTTGCCGCGCAGGGTGGCGACGCCTTTGACGTGCGGGTGGGACTCCGGCAGCTTGGTCAGTGGCGGGCAGGGGATGATCTCGCTGACCTTGAGCAGGTTGATAGCCATCAGCTTGCCGCTGCGCAGGGTGAACAGCAGCAGGGACAGCGAGTCCGCGCGGGCTTTTTGCGTGGCCATGGACAACCTTCGCTATGAATGAGGGGGAGGATGCCGGGTTATCGGCTTTCTGGCGCCAGGCTTTAGCTTAGTTTGCTATTCGCTCTGTAGGGGGGGCTGCGAAGCGGCCCCATCAGCGCAGCCCCAAGCGCTTGGCCAGCCGGTTCAGGTTGGCCCGATCCAGCCCCAGCTCCCGGGCTGCGGCTGCCCAGTTGTCCTGGTGACGATCCAGGCATGCTTCGACGATCTGCCGTTGATAATCATCCACCGCTTCGCGCAGCCCACCCTCGGGCAACGGCAGGTCGGCCGACGGCGCCTCGGCTACTACCTGCATGCTCGGCGCCACGTTGCGCAGATCGAGGTCAGCCGCTTCCAGGGTGAGGATCTTCGGCCGCTGCCCGTGCTGCCCCAATGCCTTGAGCGCCGAGCGGCCGATCAGATGTTCCAGTTCGCGGACGTTGCCCGGCCAGCCGTACGCCAGCAAGGCGGCCTGGGCGTCGGTGGACAGCCGCAGGCTCCCCAGCCCCAGGCGCGCGCGGTTCTGTTCGAGGAAAAAGCCCGCCAGCAACAGCACGTCGCGGCCGCGCTCGCGCAGCGGCGGGACGTGCAATGGATACACGCTCAGCCGGTGGTAGAAGTCGGCGCGGAAGTTGCCGTTGCGCACCTCTTCGGCCAGGTCGCGGTTGGTCGCGGCGATCAGGCGCACATCGACCTGATGGTCGCGGTCCGAACCCAGGCGTTGCAACTGCCCGCTCTGCAACACCCGCAGCAACTTGGCCTGTACCGCCAGCGGCAGTTCGCCGACCTCGTCGAGGAACAATGTACCGCCGTTGGCCAGCTCGAACTTGCCGCGGCGTTCGCCATGGGCGCCGGTAAAGGCGCCGCGCACATGGCCGAACAGTTCGCTCTCCACCAAGGTGTCGGGCAGGGCGGCGCAGTTGAGGCTGACCATCGGCTTGCCGGCACGCTGACTGGCATGGTGCAGGGCCTGGGCCACCAGTTCCTTGCCGACGCCGGTCTCGCCGGTGATCAGCACGGTCAGGTCGCTGCCGCCGACCAGGCGGATTTCCTCGACCAGGCGCTTGTGCGCCTTGCTCTGGCCGATCAGTTCGCGGTCCTGGCCGCTGGCCTGGCGATACACTTCGGCGCGCTGGTGTTCATCCTCGGCGCGCAGGGCCAGGTGCTCGATGCGCTCGGCCACGGTCACCGTGGCGGCGGCCAGGCTGGCGAAGGCCTGCAGGGCGTCGAGTTCGAGGCTCTGGAACTGGCCGGCGGTGAGCGCGTCGAGGGTCAGCAGGCCCCACGGGCGTTCGTCGACCATCAGCGGGCAACCCATGCAGTCGTGCACCTCGAGATCCACATGGGCGGCGTCGACCAGGCCGTCGTAAGGGTCGGGCAGCGGGCTGTCGCTAGGGAAGCGGGTGGGCTCGGGGCGGCTGAGCAGGGCCTGGAAGCGCGGGTGCTCGCTGACCCGGAAGCGTCGGCCGAGGGTGTCCGCCGACAAGCCATCCACCGCCAGCGGCACCAGCCATTCACCGTCCAGGCGCAGCAGCGCCGCGGCATCGCACGGCAGCAGACCGCGCATGGCCTGCAGCAGCCGGCGGTAGCGTTCCTGGTCGGGGAGGTCGCGGGACAAGTCGCTCACCAGGGGGAGGAGGGCGGTGAGCAGGGGCTTTGCAGTCATATGGACTCCTGTTGGTCGGAATGACTATACGCCTGAGTGTGTCCTTTTGACATCGATCAATGAAAACCCCCGGTTTTACTGACGATCAAAGTTGGCACGATTGCTGAAGTGGTCTACGCAACCATTCGAAGCCACAGGCTCAGGAGTTGTCGTAATGCTCAATGCCGAACAACGTGCAATCATCAAAGCCACCGTGCCCCTGCTGGAAAGCGGTGGCGAGGCCCTGACCACCCACTTCTACAAGATGATGCTCAGCGAGTACCCCGAGGTACGCCCGCTGTTCAACCAGGCCCACCAGGCCAGCGGCGACCAGCCGCGTGCCCTGGCCAACGGCGTGCTGATGTACGCCCGGCATATCGACCAGCTCGAGCAGCTGGGCGGTCTGGTAGGCCAGATCATCAACAAGCACGTCGCCCTGCAGATTCTCCCTGAACACTACCCCATCGTCGGCAGCTGCCTGCTGCGCGCCATCGAGGAAGTGCTGGGCAAGGAGATCGCCACCGCCGAGGTGATCGCTGCCTGGGCGGCGGCCTACGGCCAGCTTGCCGACATCCTCATCGGTGCCGAGGAAAACCTGTACAAGCAGAAGGAAGAGGCCGCCGGCGGCTGGCGCGGCACCCGCGAATTCCGCCTGGTGCGCCGCGAGCAGGAAAGCCGCGAGATCGTCTCGTTCTACTTCGCGCCGGTCGATGGCAAACCGGTGCTCAAGGCCGAGCCGGGCCAGTACATCGGCCTGAAGCTGGAAATCGATGGCCAGGAGCAGCGCCGCAACTATTCGCTGTCGGCCCTGTGCGACGGTGAGCAGTACCGCATCAGCGTCAAGCGCGAGGCGGGCGGCAAGGTCTCCAACTACCTGCATGATGGCTTGATGGTCGGCGATACCCTGCAACTGTTCCCGCCTTCCGGTGATTTCACCCTGGTCGCCAGCGACAAGCCGCTGGTGCTGATCAGCGGCGGTGTGGGCATCACCCCGACCCTGGCCATGCTTGAGGCGGCCCTCGAGACCGAACGCCCGGTGCATTTCATCCATTGCGCGCGCAACGGCGCGGTGCATGCCTTCCGCGACTGGATCGATGGCCTGGCGGCGCGTCATCCGCAACTCAAGCGCTTCTACTGCTACGCAGAAGAAGATGGCAGCCAGGCTGCCGACGCAGTGGGCCTGCTGGACCAGGACCTGCTGGCCGAATGGCTGCCGCGTGAGCGCGATATCGACGCCTACTTCCTCGGGCCCAAGGGCTTCATGGCGGCGATCAAGCGCCAGCTCAAGGGCCTGGGTGTGCCGGAAGGGCAGAGCCGCTACGAGTTCTTCGGGCCGGCTGCGGCTTTGGAGTGAAGTGCTGAACCCATCGCGGGGCAAGCCCGCTCCCACGAAGCCGAGGATGGCGGCGTGGGAGCGGGCTTGCCCCGCGATGGACTTCATCCCAATCGCTGCGGTTCGGCGTTCTGTCGGGCCACCAGCACACGGATGCTCCCGGCCGTGGGTAATCGAGAACGAAGCGGACGATGACATTCGGCGCTGTCGGCCTGGCCGAGCGCCGAACCGCAGCGATTGGGCCTAACCAATCTTCTATATAAGGAAGAGGTGAACGCGGTTACACCCGCTTTCATCTTTAATCCTCCTTTAATCACTGTATCCTTCACTCCCAGGTGTCGAGGGGCCTGCTCCTGCCCGGCACCTGGGCTGGCGCATTTTTCACGCGCGTCAGTGAACCGAAATCGACCCGCTCGGTCCTAGGTCATCAGTGGATAGCCGCGCACGCCCCTCCTCGATGCATTCAAAGGTCATCTCCAGCGTGTAGACTGGGCGCCCCTCGGGCAGCCCGCGCTGTCACTCTCCATCGAAGGAATCGGCAATGAACGAACTCTCATCGCGCCTGAATCGGGAACGGCGCTTTCTGGTGCTCCTCGGCGTGATCTGCCTGGCGCTGATCGGCGGCGCCCTGTACATGCAGGTGGTGCTGGGCGAGGCACCCTGCCCGCTGTGCATCCTGCAGCGCTATGCCCTGCTGTTCATCGCGATCTTCGCCTTCATCGCCGCCGCCATGCCCGGGCGCCGTAGCCTGACCTTCTTCGAGGCGCTGGTGGTGCTCAGCGCCATCGGTGGCATCGTTGCCGCCGGCAACCATGTGTATATACTCGCCAACCCCATGGTCAGCTGTGGTATCGACACCTTGCAGCCCATCGTCGACGACCTGCCGCTGGCCAAGCTCTGGCCGCTGGCGTTCCAGGTCGATGGGTTCTGCGCCACGCCCTACCCACCGATCCTCGGCCTGTCTCTTGCGCAATGGGCGCTGGTGGCGTTCGTGCTGACGGCGGTCCTGGTGCCCCTGGGCATCTACCGTAACCGTCGCCGCGCTTAGACCAAAGTCCCGAATTGACCTGGGTCTATTGCGCGGCGAGATAAGCTGCAAATGGCCCCCGATGATTGATCCAGGTCAGCCACCAGCCCTTGCGCGGCAAGGGTTTCAGGGCTACTGCGCAGGGTGCGACAAACTGTCGCGAAGTTGATTTTTTGACCAGTATTGTTACGCATTCTGTAAAAGACTGTTGCTCAATAAGTCATAGTCATCGTGTGGCGACCTATCTACAATCGCCCCCAATTTCCGTTCGGCACTGCTTGCGAGTCGCAGGATTGATGGGAGCCGCAGCGCTTTCCATTTGCTGACTTCGACAAGTTTCGCCCAACGGCGATACCGGGCGGACACCCCTCCGCGTTTTCCCGCACCAAATGGACTTGGTCTGAAGTACAGGCCTGTTGCCTACGAAACCATAAGCACCGCCAACCCGCTTGACGCCAAGATCCAGCAGTCGGATCCCTGGCAGGGGCGAGTACGGGCGCCAATTGCCGCACTTGGCAGGACGAAGTGTTGGCTACCAAAACACAAATTGCATTGAAGCAAGCTGATCTAGAGGTCGTGAGATGAGTAAAAAGCGTTACCCCAGACTGTTTGGCATATTGCCCTTTTTAGGCATGCTTTTACTCAGTGGGTGCAACTGGACCCTGCTCGATCCGAAGGGCCAGGTCGGCATTGAGCAGAAGAACCTGATCCTGATCGCCACCGGCCTGATGCTGCTGGTGGTCGTGCCCGTGATCATCATGACCCTGGCGTTCGCCTGGAAGTATCGCGCTTCCAACAAGGCCGCCACCTACACCCCCGACTGGTCGCACTCGACCAAGATCGAGGCCGCGGTGTGGATCATCCCGATCCTGATCATCATCGCCCTGGGTTACTTCACCTACCACTCCACCCACAAGCTGGACCCGTACCGTCCACTGGATTCCGATGTGAAGCCGGTGCAGATCGACGTGGTCGCGCTGGACTGGAAATGGCTGTTCATCTACCCGGAACAGGGTATCGCCACGGTCAACAAGATCGTCTTCCCGGCCAACACCCCGGTCAACTTCCGTGTCACCTCCGACGCCGTGATGAACTCCTTCTTCATCCCGGGCCTGGGTGGCCAGATCTACGCCATGGCTGGCATGACCACCAAACTGCACCTGATCGCCAACGAGAACGGTGAGTTCGACGGTATCTCCGCCAACTACAGCGGCGCCGGCTTCACCGGTATGAAATTCAAGGCTGTTGCCACCTCCCAGGCCGACTTCGATGCATGGGTCGCCGAGGTGAAGGCTTCGCCGAAGAAACTGGACCAGGCCGAATATGACGCCTTGGCCAAAGCAAGCGAAAACAATCCAGTCGCGCTGTACAGCGAGGCTCAGGCTGACCAGTTCCAGCGCATCGTCGACAAGTACGAAGGCATGAACCGCGGTCGTCCGAACCACGAAGAAGCAGGCAGCAAAGACCTGGCCACTACCAAGGGTGTGGAATCGAGTATGCAACCAGCTGCCGGTGCAGAGGAGTAAGAGATGTTCGGTAAATTAACTCTGGAGGCGATACCGTATCACGAGCCGATAGTCATGGTGACGCTTGCCATGATCGCGCTCGGTGGTCTCGCTGTCGTTGGTGCCATCACCTATTTCCGCAAGTGGACCTACTTGTGGACCGAGTGGCTGACCACGGTCGACCACAAGAAAATCGGCGTGATGTACATCATCGTCGCTATGGTCATGCTGCTGCGCGGCTTCGCCGACGCCATCATGATGCGTACCCAGCTGGCCGCCGCCACCGGTGGCTCGGAAGGCTACCTGCCGCCTGAACACTATGACCAGATCTTCACCGCCCACGGTGTGATCATGATCATCTTCATGGCGATGCCGTTCTTCACCGGCCTGATGAACCTCGCGGTTCCGCTGCAGATCGGTGCACGTGACGTTGCCTTCCCGTTCCTGAACTCCCTGAGCTTCTACCTGCTGCTGGCAGGCGTGCTGCTGGTCAACATCTCGCTGGGTGTTGGTGAATTCGCCAAGACCGGCTGGGTTGCCTATCCGCCGCTTGCGGGTATCCAGTACAGCCCTGGGGTGGGTGTCGACTACTACATCTGGGCGCTACAGCTATCCGGATTGGGTACGACGCTTACCGGCGTGAACTTCCTCGTCACCGTGATGAAGATGCGCGCCCCTGGCATGAAGCTGATGGACATGCCGATCTTCACCTGGACCTGCACCTGGGCCAACGTGCTGATCGTCGCTTCGTTCCCGATCCTGACCGCCGCACTCGCACTGCTGACTGTTGACCGTTATCTGGACTTCCACATCTTCACCAACGAGCTTGGTGGGAACCCGATGATGTACGTCAACCTGTTCTGGGCGTGGGGTCACCCTGAGGTCTACATCCTGATCCTGCCGGCCTTCGGCGTGTTCTCGGAAGTCACCTCGACCTTCGCAGGCAAGCGCCTGTTCGGTCACCACTCGATGATCTACGCATCGGGCGCGATCGCCATCCTGGGCTTTGCGGTCTGGCTGCACCACTTCTTCACCATGGGTGCCGGCGCCAGCGTCAACACCTTCTTCGGCCTGGCGACGATGCTGATCTCCATTCCGACCGGTGTGAAGCTGTTCAACTGGCTGTTCACCATCTACCAGGGCCGTCTGCGCTTCACCGCGCCGATCATGTGGACCCTGGGCTTCATGGTCACCTTCTCCATCGGTGGCATGACCGGCGTTCTGCTGGCTGTTCCAGGTGCCGACTTCGTTCTGCACAACAGCCTGTTCGTGATCGCCCACTTCCACAACGTGATCATCGGTGGCGCGGTCTTCGGCTACATCGCCGGCTTCGCCTTCTGGTTCCCGAAAGCCTTCGGTTTCACCCTGAACGAGAAGTGGGGCAAGGCTGCCTTCTGGTTCTGGATCTCCGGCTTCTACGTAGCGTTCATGCCGCTGTATGCCCTGGGCTTCATGGGCATGACCCGTCGTCTGAACCACTCCGACAACCCACTGTGGGAACCCTACCTGTACGTAGCCGTGGTCGGCGCCGTACTGATCCTGTTCGGTATCGCTTGCCAACTGATCCAGATCTACGTCTCGGTTCGCGATCGCAAGGACAACATGGACGTCACCGGCGACCCATGGGGCGGCCGTACCCTGGAATGGTCGACTTCGTCGCCACCTCCGTTCTACAACTTCGCTCACATGCCTGAGCACGTTGGCCTGGACGCCTGGCACGAAGCCAAGCAAGCCGGCGCCGCGTACAAAGCTCCGGCCAAGTACGAAGCGATCCACATGCCGAGCAACACCTCCACCGGTCTGTTCATGGGCCTGCTGTTGACCGTGTTCGGCTTCGCCTTCATCTGGCACATCTGGTGGCTGGTGGGTGCGAGCCTGGTTGCGACCATCGCTGTCTTCGTTCGCCACGCCGCGCGTGACGACCAGGGCTACATGGTGCCGGCCGAAGAAGTGGCGCGCATCGAAGGCGAGCGCATGAAAGCGCTGGCCAACGCTGGTGCACTGCCTGCCGGCGGCGCACGTGTCGAATCGTTTGAACGGGTGTAATCAATGTCCAGTCAAGTAATCCACGGTGGTGCGCATGGTCATGACCATGCGCACGATGACCACCACCACGACTCGGGCCAGATGACCGTACTCGGTTTCTGGCTGTACCTGATGACCGACTGCATCCTGTTTGCGTCGCTCTTCGCCACCTACGCGGTGCTGTCCGGCGGTTTCGCCGGCGGCCCGTCGGGTCACGACATCTTCCAGCTCGACTTCGTGCTGGTCGAAACCGCGTTCCTGCTGCTGTCCTCGATCACCTTCGGCTTCGCCATGCTGAAGATGTTCGCCGGCAACAAGGCAGGTGTACTGGGCTGGTTGGCTGTGACCTTCCTGTTCGGTGCAGGCTTCATCGCGATGGAAATCTATGAGTTCCATCACCTGATCGCCGAAGGCTACGGCCCGCAGCGCAGTGGCTTCCTGTCGGCGTTCTTCGCGCTGGTCGGTACCCACGGCCTGCACGTGACCGCCGGTCTGATCTGGATGGCAATCATGATGTACCAGATCAACAAGCACGGCATCACGCCGACCGCCAAGACCCGCATGAGCTGCCTGAGCCTGTTCTGGCACTTCCTCGACGTGGTCTGGATCTGCGTATTCACCGTCGTCTACCTGCTGGGGGTTCTGTAATGGCTAGCGCACACGACACTCATCACGAAGGCAATCACGGTAGCGTGAAGTCCTACATGATCGGCTTTGTACTGTCGATCATCCTGACCGCGATCCCGTTCGGCCTGGTGATGTACCCAAGCCTGCCGAAGAACCTGACCGTCCTGATCGTGGTGGCCATGGCCATCATCCAGGTGGTGGTACACCTCGTGTACTTCCTGCACATGGACCGCTCGAAAGAGCAGCGCTCCAACGTGTCGACGTTCCTGTTCACCGTACTGGTAATTGCACTGCTGGTCGGCCTGTCGCTGTGGATCATGTTCAGCATCCACTTCGAAATGCTGGCCAAGTGAGGTAAGACTGCATGTCCGTGAAGCACTTTATCCAAATCACCAAACCGGGGATCATTTTCGGTAACGTGCTTTCCGTGGCAGGCGGTTTCTTCCTTGCCGCCAAGGGGCATGTGGATTTCGCCCTGTTCCTGGCGGTGGTGATCGGTACGTCCCTGGTGGTCGCGTCCGGATGCGTGTTCAACAACTGCATCGACCGTGACATCGACCACAAGATGGAGCGCACCAAGAACCGCGTCATGGTCCAGGGCGGCATGTCGCTGCCCCTGGCGCTGATCTACGCCACCCTGCTCGGGGTGGCGGGTTTCAGCTTGCTGTATGTCCAGGCCAACCCGCTGTCGGCGTTCTGCGCCCTGGTTGGCTTCGTGGTCTACGTCGGCTTCTACAGCCTGTGGCTCAAGCGCAAATCGGTGCACGGCACCCTGGTCGGCAGCCTGTCCGGTGCCATGCCTCCGGTGATCGGCTACTGCGCCGTGAGCAACAGCTTCGACCTGGCCGCGTTCACCCTGCTGGTGATGTTCAGCCTGTGGCAGATGCCGCACAGCTTCGCCATCGCCATCTTCCGCTTCAAGGATTACAGCGCCGCCAACATCCCGGTCCTGCCGGTGGCGCGCGGTATCCTCGCGGCGAAGAAGCAGATCGTGCTGTACGTGCTGGCCTTCGTCCTCGCCACCCTGATGCTGACCCTCGGCGGCTACGCTGGCCTGGGTTACCTCGCCGTGGCGGCCGCCATGGGCCTGTACTGGCTGTACATGGCCTGGGGCGGCTACAAGGCCGAGGACGACAGCAAGTGGGCGCGCAAGGTGTTCGGCTTCTCCATCCTCACCGTCACCGCCCTGAGCGTGATGATGGGCGTGGACAGCCAGACCGCGGCCGACGTGCTGATGACTTACGCACGCTGAAACAACGCTGCTGCACAAGACGCCCCGGCTTGCCGGGGCGTTTTTTTTGTCTCGGAAAATTCATTCGAAGGGCAGTTGACAGCGCCATGCCCTTTGCCGGATGTTATGCGCCGCAGGTCAGGATGACCTGCAGGCCAAGGTAGGCCGCGACCCATACGGGTCGACCAACATGACAAGGGACTGTTCCATGACCGAATCGAGCTTCGCTCCTTCGGCGTGCGCTGCTTCGCCGCGCCAACGCCATGCCTCTGCCAGCACCGCTACCGCGCTGGCCATCCTCGAATGCCTGTTTCGTCGACGCAGCCTGGCCCCCGGGCAGGATGGCGCGCTGGACGATGCCGTGCTCGCCCCGCACCTGCCCAAGGTGCTGCAGGCCGTCGAGCGCGGCCTGCCGGTGGAGATGGTCCTCCCGGCCTTTCCCGGCAAGTCGCCCAACCGCCAGAAGACCCTCGGCCCGCTCCCGGACCTGGCAGAGCACCATGCTATCGACGAGCTGAACCGCCTGGCTGAGGAAATCCGCGCATTGCATGCCCCCGGTGCGGTCATTCACATCTGCTCGGACGGCTATGTCTTCGCCGACCTGGTGCGGGTGCCCGATGCCCATGTCCACGCCTACACCGACGATATCCAGCGCTATGCCGGCCAGCATTATCCTGGCCGCTTCACCCTGTTCGACCTCAAGGATGCCTATCCGCAACTGGGCTGCCTGGACTCCATGCGCGAAGAACTGATGATCGAGCATGGCCAGTCGCTGCGCGCCCTGCAGCAGCGCTTCGAGGACGAGGAGCACATGCGGCTGATGTACTGCGGCATCCATCGTTTCCTCGCCGAGGACTACGCCGGGCTGGTGGAGTTCGAAGGCATGAGCATGAACGCGGTGAAGAAGGCCGCCAAGCCCGCCTCCCAGCGGGTGATCCAGCGTAGCGAGGCCTGGAGTGCGTTGCTGCAAGAGCGCTATCCGCATTGCCTGCGCCTGTCGATCCACCCGCAGCTGGCGGTATCGAGCAAGATCGGCATCCGCCTGGTGCCGACCAGCGACCTGTGGCGCACCCCCTGGCATTCGGTGGCGATCAAGCGCCGTGGCGTGGTGACCCTCGACCGGCGCAGCAATGTCGATGAGCGTTACAGCCGGCTGGTATTCCGCCGTGGCCGGCCTTGCCACTACGCCAGCGCGCAGTGAGGGTGGCGCCAATGGACATACGCGCGGTTCTGTTCGACCTGGACGGCACCTTGGTCGATACCCTGCCTGATATCGCCTGGTGCCTGAATCATGTGCTGAGCCTGCACGGGCTGCACACGCTGCAGCCGGATGAGGTGCGCGGCATGATCGGCGGCGGTGTATCGGCGATGCTCGAGCGGGCCGCAATCGGCCTCGACGCCGAGCAACGCCAACGCCTGCATGACGACTACAGCAGCTGCTATCACGACAACCTGGTCAAGCGTTCCCGACCCTTCCCGGGTTGTATCGCACTGATCGAGACGATTGCCGGCAAAGGGTTGCCCATGGCTGTCGTCACCAACAAGGCCCACACCCTCGCCGAGCGAGTCGTGCAAGGGCTGCTGCCCGCGCAACGGTTTGGCGCGGTGCTGGGCCATCGGCCTGGCGAGCGGCTCAAACCGGCACCGGATATCGCGCTGCAGGCTGCCCAGCGGCTGGGCATCGCTCCAGGCCACTGCCTGTTCGTCGGTGATACCCCCATCGACCTCATGACCGCCAAGGCCGCCGGCATGCCCGCTGCCGCCGTCGGTTGGGGCTACGGCGCGTGGCATGCCTTGCTCGAGCAGCAGCCGCAGTTCCATTGCCAGCAACCCCTGCAGCTGCTCCGTGCGCTGCGCCACTGTGCAAGCCAATCCGCAACGCCAATCGGTTCGCTGTAGCCGTTCTCAAGGAAGACACGACATGCAAGACAAAGACAGCTGGATGGAAGCCGTCGGCCAGGTGCTGGACGGTTACCTGCTCAAGGCCCAAGACGACCGCTTCGACCAAGCGGGCAGGGCGCACCTGGCTCAAGACCTGGCGCGCTGCTTCGACAGCGGCGAGCCGCTGCGCATGGTGCTGCCGGGCTTCCCGTGCAAGTCGCCGAATGATCGCGACAAGACCTTCGGCGTGCTGCCCGACCATGGCGAGGTGATCGCCATCGAGCGCCTCGACCGCCTCGCCCAGGAACTCGCCGAGCTCCACGCCCCTGGCTGCGAGATCGCGATTCTCAGCGACGGCACCACCTTCAACGATATCGTCGGCGTGCCGGACGAAGTGCGCAGCGCCTACAACCAGGCGCTGCGCACCCTGTGCACGACCCATTGCATCCGCTGGGTAAGCATGGAAGACCTGTTCCCCCAGGCCAGTAGTGCCGAGGCTTTGCGCGCCACCCTGGTCAAGCAGGCCCGCCTGCCGTGGAAGAACGTCGAGGCGCTGATCGAGCAGTGCCAGCACGACGAGGCCCTGGGCCGGACCCACGACAAGTTGTGCAGTCACCTCTACAACGACCTGCGCCTGTGCCGCCAGGCCGGGCAGGACGAAGACGAGCACCTGCGCCAGATCAGCTACAAGGCCTACCAGATGATGCTGCGCGGCCAGGCCTTGAATGCGGCGGTCGAGCGGTTTTTCCCCGGGCACGTGCGCCTGTCGGTGCACCAGTACGACAACGCGGGCCCCAAGTTCACCGTGGCCCTGGCCGAGGGGCTCGATCATGTCGCCAGCCCCTGGCATGCCGTGCCGGTGCGCCAGCTTGACGGTCGCCAGACCCTGCGCGGCCGTACGCAGATCGACCCCGCGCGGCATGTGCTGGTGACCTGGCAGGGGCAGCCGTGGCTGTTTCATGAAACAGCGGGCGAGGCGCTTGAGGGCTTCAACTTCACATTGCAGAAGCTCCCGCTGTTCGGCCTGCTGGTCAGCGACCCGCTGGGGCTGGGCTTCCAGCGGCTGTCCACCGAGACCTTGCAGGCCCTGGTGCGCAGTTTCGGTTTTGTCTGCCTCAGAGGCTGTGAATTCACCGATCAACAGGCATTCGCCGCCGACTGCGAGCGTTTCGGCACCATCTACCGCTGGTCTTTTGGCGAGGTGCATGTGGTCAAGCCCGCCGACCAGCCGCAAGGCGTGGTGCATTCGCTGGAGAAGACGCCCTTGCATTGGGACCTCAACATGCTGCCCGACAGCGATCCGCTGGTGCAGCGCGATCCCAAGTTCTGCGCCCACACCTTCATGCTGTATTGCAAGACGCCGCCGCAGCGGGGGGAGGGGCAGACCACGGTCGTCGACAGCCGCAACGCCTTGCGCAAAGTGGGCCTGCGCACCGCCCGCCAGTGGCAGGGCATCGACTTGACCTACTACACGCGCATGACCTATTTCGGCGGCTCGCCGCGCAGCTACTCGCTGGTCGACCTCGATCCGCGCAACGGCGAGCGGGTACTGCGCTATCAGGAGGGCTGCCAGTCGTCGTTGCAGACCCTCGAGCAGAAGGTGCAGGGGCATGACGAAGCCTTCCAGCAGGCATTGATTAGCCAGCTCGACGAACTGGTCTACGACCCCGAATGCCTGATTGCCCATGAATGGCAGGCGGGTGACCTGGTGCTGATCGACAACTACCAGACCTTGCACGGGCGCCTGCCGATGAGCGCGGCCTCGGCCGCGCGCGAACTGTGGCGGGTGCAGGTGTACTGAGCCCTTTGGCGGGGGTGCCTGGCGGTGTTTCGGCAAGCACCGCCTGCTGGAGGGTGGTACTGTAATTACGTTTTTTTCAAATGAAGTGGCTGAAAAAATCTAATAAAACAGGAAATTATCCTTTACGAAGTGGCTATGGCGGGATTATGTTGTTTGTCGGTCGCCGCAGCGGCCAGCGTCGCTCGGACGGTTCCGGGCGCTTACGTCTCTCGAGGAACACATGGCCAACCCCGGTTCGCCGCGCCGCTTCGCGCGCATCGATCGTCTCCCACCTTACGTCTTCAACATCACCGCCGAGCTCAAGATGGCCGCCCGCCGCCGTGGCGAGGACATCATCGACCTGAGCATGGGCAACCCCGATGGCGCTACCCCGCCGCACATCGTCGAGAAGCTGGTGCAGGTTGCCCAGCGCGAGGATACCCACGGCTATTCCACCTCCCGTGGCATCCCGCGCCTGCGCCGCGCCATCTCCAACTGGTACAAGGAACGCTACGACGTCGCCATCGACCCGGAGAGCGAGGCCATTGTCACCATCGGCTCGAAAGAGGGCCTGGCGCACCTGATGCTCGGCACCCTCGATCATGGCGACACGGTCCTGGTGCCCAACCCCAGCTACCCGATCCACATCTACGGCGCGGTGATTGCCGGCGCACAGGTACGCTCGGTGCCGCTGGTACCGGGCGTGGACTTCTTCAACGAGCTGGAACGGGCGATCCGCGAGTCGATCCCCAAGCCGAAGATGATGATCCTCGGCTTCCCGTCCAACCCCACCGCGCAGTGCGTGGAGCTGGATTTCTTCGAGCGCGTGGTGGCCCTGGCCAAGCAGTACGACGTGCTGGTGGTGCACGACCTGGCCTACGCCGACATCGTCTACGACGGCTGGAAAGCCCCGTCGATCATGCAGGTGCCGGGAGCCAAGGACATCGCGGTGGAGTTCTTCACCCTGTCCAAGAGCTACAACATGGCCGGCTGGCGGATCGGCTTCATGGTCGGCAATCCGGAGCTGGTCAGCGCCCTGGCGCGGATCAAGAGCTACCACGACTACGGCACCTTCACCCCGCTGCAGGTCGCCGCCATCGCCGCCCTGGAAGGCGACCAGCAGTGCGTGCGCGATATCGCCGAGCAGTACCGCCAGCGCCGCAACTTGCTGGTCAAGGGCCTGCACGAGCTGGGCTGGATGGTCGAGAACCCCAAGGCCTCGATGTACGTGTGGGCGAAGATCCCCGAGCAGTACGCCCACCTGGGGTCGTTGGAGTTCGCCAAGAAGCTGCTGGCCGAGGCCAAGGTCTGCGTGTCGCCGGGGATCGGCTTTGGCGACTACGGCGATGATCATGTGCGTTTTGCCCTGATCGAGAACCAGGACCGGATCCGCCAGGCTATTCGCGGGATCCGCCAGATGTTCCGGGCCGATGGGCTGACCAGCAAGTAAGCAGGTCCGACCTCATCGCCGGCAAGCCGGCTCCCACAGGATGGCACCGGACCTTGTGGGAGCCGGCTTGCCGGCGATGGGCCGGTACAGGCGATATCGATCACGACTTCCAGATCGCCGATCAGCGGCGATCTTTTTTTGCTTCCCCCCTCTTCTCAGCCGTTCGCGCCTGGATTACAAATAGCGCCGCGGGCGCTCGCCCCGATAACAACAACCTCCTTCCCTGGCCATCATGTCCGAACAGAACCCTTGCCTGACCTGCGGCGCCTGCTGCGGCTACTTTCGTGTGTCTTTCTTCTGGGGTGAATGCCAGTCCGCCGGCGGCGTGGTGCCCGACGATCTGGTGGTGCAGATCAACCCGACCCGCGTCGCCATGATCGGTACCGACGCCAAGCCCTGCCGGTGCGTGAGCCTGGGCGGGGAGATCGGCACGCAAGTGGCGTGCTCCATTTACGAGAACCGCTCCAGCCCGTGCCGCGAGTTCGAAGCATCCTGGGAAAACGGTGTACACAATCCCAGCTGCGACGATGCCCGTGCCGCTTATGGCCTGCCGCCACTGACCCCACCGGGGGCCAACGAGCCGCATTGGCCGCAGGAGGGCGCTGAGGTCGCTTGATAGCTGATCGACGCAAAGGGGGGCGGGTTTTGTGGAGCGGCGCACCGCCGTTCCGACAAAAACTGCGCCTTCGCTCACCCTATTGGCCATTCGCCATGACCGTTCGTCGGTTGGATCCAACCTGCGACCGGCTGAAACCCGCGAAACACGTGCCGCCTCGACAAAGTATTAACACCATTTGACCGGCCTGCGCGCCGTATCCCGCGTTCCTGAGCGGCTACACATTCCAGCAAAGGAAAATTTGTAGCCATGGTCAGGTGTTTCGCCGCTCGAGTGCCCAGACTCACCGCAACAATCGCTGCTCACGCATTCAAGGAGCGAACCGCCTGATCCACGAAGGAGCTCTCCGTGGACAGAATTGTTGCCGCCCGTTTGCCTGCCCGTCTTTCCCAACTATCGCTTGCCGTCAGTCTGGCGGTTGGCGGCATGGCCCTTGGCCTGACCAGCGAGCAGGCCCTTGCGGCCTGTACGCTCAACGCGGGCGTGGTGACCTGTAGCGGCGCGGCCAACCCGCTTGCGCCGAGTTATTCCAACAGCACCAACGGCCTGACGGTCAATGTCCAGCCCGGTGCCGGGCTTGGGGTACTGCTGGGGGTAGGAGGGACCGCGCTGACGCTGACCGGCAGCGGCAACACATTGAACAACTCCGGCACCATCGACCCCACGCTGCTGGGGTTGCTGAGCCTGCAGTCCACGGGCGTGGTGATCGGCAGCACCGGTACCTCTGGCAACCTGACCATCAACAACAACCTGGGCGGCACGATCAAGGGCACGGGTGCGGTGCTCGGTGTGAACCTGCTGAACCTCACCGGCATGGCGATGGACGTGCGCAACGGCGCCGCCGGTACCACCACCATCACCAACGCCGGGACCATCGGTTCCACGCCGCTGGTGGGTCTTTCGATCCTTACCGAAGACACCCCGATCATCGCGGTGAGCGGCGGTGGCACGGTGAACTTCACCAACACCGGCACGCTGCTCGGGCGTACCGCGTTCCAGACCTCTGCCAGCGGCAACATCTTCACCAACGTCGGTAGCCTGACCGGCAGCCTGTCGATGGGCGCCAACAGCACCAACCGTTTCAACGCGGTGACCGGCTCCAGTGTCAGCGCCGGGGCCGGTGTCGGGGTTGCCCTGTTGGTCACCGGCAACCCCAACCTGGCGTTCGCACCGGCCGGCAAGATCGACGGCGGTGCCGGCGGCAACAACACCCTGGCGCTGCAGAACGCCATCGGTGGCGGCAGTGGTACCGGTGGCAGTGGCACCATCAACGCCAGCAACTACATCAACTTCAATCGCCTGATCGTCGACAGCGGTACCTGGAGCCTGATCGGCCAGGTGCTCAACGGCACCACCCAGACCACCCTCAACGGCGGCCAGCTCAACTTCGACAACGCCAGTGCCTTCGGCAGCGGGGCCATCACCGCCAACGGTGGCGGCCTGGCGGGCACGGTCGGCGGCTTGAGCCTGGCCAACGCGCTGGTGCTCAATGCCGGCCTGAACGTCGGCGGCGCCACCGACATGACCCTCAACGGCGTGGTTTCCGGGGTTGGCGGGCTGACCAAGACCGGCGCCGGCCTGCTCACGCTCGGGGCGACCAACACCTATGGCGGTGGTACCACCCTCGCCGCGGGCGGCCTCAACCTTACCAGCGCCGCGGCGCTCGGCAGCGGCGGCTTGACCGTCAGCGGCGCCGGCAGCCTGCAAGGTAGCGTGCCGCTGGTGCTGAACAACGCCGTCACCCTGAACGCGGCGCTGAGCCTGCCCGGCAGCAATGCCCTGACCCTCGGCGGGGTGCTCAGCGGCACCGGCTCGCTGGTCAAGAGTGGCAGCGGCAACCTGACCCTGAACGGCATCAACACCTATACCGGCGGCACCACCCTGAACACCGGCACGCTCATCCTCGGCGGCGACAGCGCGCTGGGCACTGGCGCGCTGACCCTCGGCGGCAACGCCGCCCTTGATAGCGCCGCGGCGCTCAACCTCGGCAACGCCATCGCCCTGGGCGCCAACACCCTGACCCTGCCGGGCACCAACGCCACGACCTTGGGCGGCGTGATCAGTGGCACCGGCGCGCTGGCCAAGACCGGCGCGGCCGACCTGACCTTGAATGGCGTCAACACCTACAGTGGTGGCACCAGCCTGGCCGGCGGCAAGCTCACCCTCGGCAACAGCAGCGCGCTGGGCAGCGGCGCGCTGACCTTGGGTGGCAACGCCACCCTCGATGCCAGTGCCGGCGTGAGCCTGGGCAACGCCATCAGTCTGGGCAGCAATACGCTGACCCTGCCAGGCAGCAATGCCACCACCTTGGGTGGCGTCATCAGTGGCACCGGCGCGCTGGTCAAGAATGGCAGCGCCGCGCTCACCCTCAACGGCAACAACACCTTCAGCGGCGGTACCACGCTCAACGGTGGCGCACTCAGCGTGGGCCACAACAACGCCCTGGGCGGCGGTGCGCTGACCCTCGGTGGCAACGCCAGCCTCGATGCCAGCACTGCGGTCAGCCTGGGCAACGCGGTCAATCTGGGGGCCAACACCCTCAGTTTCCTGGGAACCAGCGCGACGACCCTGGGTGGTGTGATCAGCGGTACCGGCGCACTGGTCAAGAACGGCAGCGCCGGTCTTACCCTCAACGCCAGCAACACCTTCAGCGGCGGCACCACGCTCAACGCCGGGGTGCTGACCGTGGGCAACAACAATGCCCTGGGCACTGGCGCGCTGACCCTGGGCGGCAATGCCAGCCTCGATGCCGGCGTGGCGGTCGACCTGGGTAACGCCATCAACCTGGCCGGCAACACCCTGACCCTGCCGGGCACCAGCGCCACCACCCTGAGCGGGGTGATCAGCGGCACCGGCGCGCTGACCAAGAACGGCAGCAGCAACCTGACCCTCAGCGGCGCCAACACCTTCAGCGGCGGTTTGAATCTCAATGCCGGCACCCTGACCCTGGCCAGCGCCGCGGCCCTGGGCAGCGGCGCGCTCAACGTCGGCGGTGTCGCAACCCTGGCCAACTCGGCGGCGATGACCCTGAACAATGCGGTCAATCTCGGCGCCGACCTGACCCTGCCCACCACCAGCAACCTGACCCTGGCCGGCACCCTCAGCGGCACCGGTGGCCTGGTCAAGAGCGGCAGCGCCACCCTGACCCTGAGCGGCAACAACAGCCACAGCGGCGCCACCACCCTCAACGCCGGCACCCTGGTGGTCGGCAGCAATACCGCGCTGGGCACCGGCGCGTTGAACGCCGCGAACAACACCACCCTGGACGCTAACGCCGCCGGCCTGAACCTCGCCAACGCGCTCAACCTGGCCGGCAACCTCATCCTGCCCGGCAGCAACGACCTGACCCTGAGCGGCACCATCGCCGGCAGCGGCGGCATCACCAAGAACGGCGCCACCACGCTGACCCTGACCGGGGCCAACAGCAACAGCGGTATCACCCGCCTGAACGCCGGCACGCTGGTGGTCGGCAGCAACACCGCGCTGGGCACCGGGGCCCTCAGCACCCTGGCCGGCACCCACCTGGATGCCAGCACTGCGGTCAGCCTGGCCAACGACGTCACCATCGCCGGCCCGCTGACCATCGACGGCAGCGCCGACCTGGGCCTGAGTGGCGTGGTCAGCGGCATCGGTTCGCTGGTCAAGAACGGCAACGCCAACCTCACCCTGAGCGGCAACAACCTCTACACCAACGGCACCCAGCTCAATGCCGGCACCCTGACCCTGGGCAGCAACACCGCGCTGGGCATCGGCGCCCTGACCCTGGGCGGCAACGCCAACCTCGACGCCAGCACCGCCGTCGCCGTGACCAATGGCATCAACCTCGGCGCCAATACCCTGACCGTGCTGGGCAGCAACGCCACGACTCTCGGTGGGCTGGTCAGCGGCACGGGCGCGCTGGTCAAGAACGGCAGCGCCGGGCTGACCCTCAACGGCAACAACACCTACAGCGGCGGCACCACCCTCAATGCCGGCCTGCTGACCCTGGGCAACAACAACGCCATCGGCAGCGGCGCCCTGAGCGTGGGTGGCAACGCCAGCCTCGACGGTAGCGGCGCCCTCAACCTGGGCAATGCCATCAACCTCGCCGGCGGCGCCACCCTGACCCTGCCGGGCAGCAACGCCACCACCCTCGGCGGGGTGATCAGTGGCGCGGGCGCCTTGACCAAGAACGGCAGCACCAACCTTACCCTGTCGGGGGCCAACACCTTCAGCGGCGGCCTGAACCTCAACGCCGGCACCCTGACCCTGGGCGATGCCGCGGCGCTGGGGACCGGCGCGCTGAATGTCGGGGGCGCCGCAACGCTGGCCAACAGTGTGGCGATGACCGTGGGCAACAACATCAACCTCGGCGCCAACCTGACCCTCGGCGGCAGCGACAACCTGACCTTGGGCGGCGTGCTTGCCGGTACCGGCGGGTTGATCAAGACCGGGACGTCCGATCTCACCCTGAGCGGCAACAACACCTTCAGCGGGGCCATCGACCTGCTCGGCGGCAGCATCAGCACAGTTGGCGGCGCGGCCCTGGGCAATACCTTCGGGGTCACGCTCGGCGCAGGCACCAACCTGAACCTCGGCGCCAGTGCCACCGTTGGTGGCCTTGGCGGTGCCGGTACGGTGAATATCAGCGGCGGCAGCACCCTGACCCTGGGTGGCAACAACCTCAACAGCGTGTTCAGCGGCGCCCTGGCCGGTGCCGGCGGGCTGACCAAGACCGGCACCGGCAGTTTCGAGCTGTCCGGTATCAACGTGATCGGCGGCACCACCACCGTCAACGGCGGCCTGCTCAATGTCAGCGGCTCGCTGGCCAGCGCCGGCGTGCAGGTCAATACCGGCGCCAGCCTGGGCGGCACTGGCAGTGTGCTGGGCGCGGTCGACATTGCCAACGGCGCGCACCTTTTGGCCAACAGCGGCGCGACCCTCGGCACCGGCGCGTTGACCCTGCACAGTGGCTCGATCCTCGACTTTGGCCTGGGCTCGCCCGCCACCGGCGGCACGGCGCTGGTCAACGTCAACGGCAACCTGACCCTGGACGGTACCCTCAACGTCACCGATATCGGCGGCTTCGGCACCGGTATCTACCGTCTGTTCGACTACACCGGCGCGCTGGTCGACAACGGCCTGCTGATCGGCAACGTGCCGGGTGCCATGTTGCCCGGCGACCTGCAGGTTCAGACCTCGATTGGCAGTCAGATCAACCTGCTGGTCGGCGGCGCCACCGGCACCGTGCAGTTCTGGGATGGTGCGCAGAGCGTGCCCAATGGCGTGGTCGACGGCGGCACCGGCACCTGGGATGGCAGCAACACCAACTGGACCGATGTCAACGGCGTGCTCAATGGCAGCTGGGCCAGTGACTTCGCGGTATTCCAGGGCACCGCGGGCGATGTCACCGTGGCCGGTACCCAGGCCGTCACCGGCCTGCAGTTCGTCACCAATGGCTACCGCCTGATCGGCGCCGGTGGCCTGAATCTGGTCAACGCCAGCAACGGCGCCTTCGCCGTGCGTGTCGACCCCGGCGTCACCGCGACCCTCAACGTTGGCCTCTCTGGCAGCGGCCAGCTGGCCAAGCTCGACAGCGGTACGCTGGTGCTCAATGGCGCCAACAGCTACACCGGCGGCACCCTGTTCAATGGCGGCACGGTGGTGGTCGGCAACAACACCGCCTTTGGTAGCGGCGCGGTCAGCACCGCCAACGGCACCACCCTGGACAGCAACACCGCCGTCACCCTCGGCAACGCCTTCAACCTCAGCGGTGCCCTGACCGTCGCCGGTTCCGCCGACCTGGGCCTGTCCGGCGTGGTCTCGGGGCTTGGCAGCCTGGTCAAGAACGGCGGCGGCAACCTGACCCTGGGTAACGCCAACACCTACAGCGGTGGCACCAGCCTGGGTGCCGGCAGCCTGACCCTCGGCAATGCCCAGGCGCTGGGCACGGGCGGCCTGACCGTGACCGGCGCCGCCAGCCTGGCCACCACCGGCAACCTGGCGCTGGGCAATACCATTGCCCTGAACGCCAACCTCACCCTGCCAGGGAGCAACGACCTTACCCTCAACGGTGCGCTCAGCGGCACCGGTGGCCTGATCAAGGGCGGCGCCGGTACGCTCACCCTCAACGGCAGCAACAGCCAGCAGGGCATTACCAGCCTGAACGGCGGCACCCTTGTGGTAGGCAGCAACACTGCGCTGGGCACGGGTGCCCTGAACGCAGCCGGCGGCACCACCCTGAGCAGCAATGCCAACGTCACCCTGGCCAACCAGATCAACCTGGCCGGCAACCTGACCATCGCCGGGGCGCAGAACCTGACTCTGGGTGGCAACGTCACCGGCGTCGGCGGCCTGACCAAGACCGGCAGCGGCACCCTGACCCTGAACGGCACCAATGGCAATCTGGGCAACACCAATCTCAATGCCGGCACCCTGGTGCTCGGTAGCGCCAGCGCCCTCGGCCTGGGCCAGCTCAACGCGGCTGCCGGGACCACGCTGGACAGCGCCACGGCGCTCACTATCGGCAATACCGTCAACCTGGGGGGCAACCTCACCATCGCCGGCAGCAACGACCTGGGCCTGGGCGGGCTGGTCACAGGGGCCGGCAGCTTGACCAAGAACGGCGCCGGCAACCTCACCCTCAGTGGCGCCAACACCTTGGTTGGCGGCGTGACCCTCAATGCCGGCACGCTCACCCTGGGCAACAACCAGGCCCTGGGTACCGGCAACCTTGTCGTCGGCGGCGCCAGCAACCTGGCCTCCACGGGTGCCCTGACCCTGGCCAACCAGGTGGCGCTGAACGATACCCTGAGCCTGACCGGCAACAACGACCTGACATTGAACGGCGTGATCAGCGGTAGCGGCGGCCTGAACAAGACCGGTAGCGGCAACCTGACCCTCGGCGCCGCCAACACCTATCAAGGCATTACCACGCTGGGTGCTGGCACCCTGACGCTGGGCAACAACAGCGCGCTGGGCACGGGCAACCTGTCGGTGACCGGCAACAGCACCCTGGCCACCACCGGGGCGCTGCAACTGGCCAATGCCATCGGCCTCGGCGCCGCTACCACATTGGCTATCAACAATGCCCAGGCCCTGACCCTCGATGGTGTGATCAGCGGTGCCGGGGCGCTGAACAAACTGGGCGCCGGGCAGTTGGTGCTCAATGGCAGCAACACCTACGCCGGCGGCACCTCGCTGCAGGCCGGCAACCTGCTGCTGGGCAATGCCGACGCCTTGGGCAGCGGCGCCCTGACCGTCAACGGCGGCGCCGGCCTCGACGCCAGCCAGGCGCTGGTACTGGCCAATGCCGTCAACCTCGCCGGTGGCAACCTGACCCTCGGCGGCAGCCAGGCGCTGACCCTCAACGGCGTGGTCTCCGGCAACAACAGCCTGGTCAAGGACGGTGCCGCCAGCCTGACCCTCAATGGCAACAATACCTACAGCGGCGGCACCACCCTCAATGGCGGCTCCCTGGTGGTCGGCAGCAACACCGCGCTGGGTAGCGGCGACCTCAGCACCGGCGCCAACACCAGCCTCGATGCCGGCGGTGCGGGCGCCACCCTGGCCAACAACGTGCACCTGGGCGGCACCCTCAACCTGCCGGGCAGCGCCGACCTGACCCTCACCGGCGTGGTGGATGGCGTCGGCGGCCTGAACAAGGCCGGCGCCAGCACCCTGACCCTCAATGGCGCCAACAACTACCTGGGCGGCACCACCCTCGGCGCCGGCCGGCTGGTGGTTGGCAACGACAACGCCTTGGGGCAGGGTACCCTGACCGTTGCCGGGGCCTCGAGCCTGAGCAGCGGCACCAGCACCACCCTGGCCAACAACGTTACCCTCAATGCCGGCCTGACCGTCGATGGCGGCAACGACCTGACCCTCAATGGCGTGATCAACGGCACCGCCGGCCTGACCAAGAACGACAGCGGCAACCTGACCCTCAATGGCAACAACGGCTACCAGGGCGGCACCCAGCTCAACGCCGGGCGTCTGACCCTGGGCAGCAGCGGCGCGCTGGGTACCGGTACCCTGTCGGTCACCGCCGACGCCACCCTGGCCAACAGCGCACCCATGGCCCTGGGCAACGCCATCGCCCTGAGCAATGCTGCCAACCTGACCGTCGATGCCGCCAATGCGCTGATCCTCAGCGGCGACCTCGGCGGCAGCGGCAACCTGGTCAAGACCGGTGTCGATGACCTGACCCTGGTCGGCGTCAAGACCTTCACCGGCAACGTCGACATCCAGGCCGGCTCCCTCACCACCCTCGGCAGCGGTGTGCTGGCCAACGTCGATACCCTCAACGTCGGCGCCAGCGGCCAGCTCAATCTCAATGGCAATGCCTCCCTCGGCAGCCTGACCGGCAGCGGCCAGGTCGATGTCGGCGTCGGCAGCGTCCTGAGCTTGGGCAGCAACAACCTCAGCAGCACCTTTGCCGGTGGCCTCAACGGCCTGGGCGGCCTGACCAAGGTCGGCAGCGGCACCCTGACTTTGTCCGGCATCAGCAACCTGGCCGACAACACCCAGGTCAACGCCGGCACCTTGAAAGTCGACGGCACCCTGGGCAGCAACCTGCTGACCGTCGCCAGTGGCGCCACCCTGACGGGTAGCGGCACCGTCAATGCCGCGGTGGTGATCAGCAACGGCGGCCACCTGGCCGGGCAGAGCGGCGCCACCCTGGGCCTCGGCAGCCTGGTGCTCAACAGCGGTTCGATCGTCGATATCGGCCTCGGCTCGCCGTCCACTGGTGGCACCGCGCTGTTCAACGTCGGCGGCAACCTGGCCCTCGACGGCACGCTCAACGTCAGCAGTATCGGCGGCTTCGGCAACGGTGTGTATCGCGTCTTCGACTACACCGGCGCCCTCACCGACAACGGCCTGGACTTCGGCAGCCTGCCGCTGGGCGTGGGCCTGGGCGACGTGACCCTGCAGACCGCCCTGGCCAACCAGGTCAACCTGCTGGTCAGCGCCGCCGGCCTGAACATCCAGTTCTGGGACGGCAGCCAGAGCGTGGCCAACGGCCAGGTCGACGGCGGCACCGGCGTGTGGAATGCCGGCAATACCAACTGGACCGACCTCAACGGCCTGACCAACACCGCCTGGGGCAGCACCTTCGCGGTGTTCCAGGGCACTGCCGGCGATGTCACCGTCGACGGCAGCCAGACCGTCAACGGCCTGCAGTTCGTCAGCGATGGCTACCGCCTGCTGGCCGGAACCGCCGGTGCGCTCGACCTGATCAACGGCACGGGTGGCGACACCAGCGTGCGGGTCGACCCCGGTGCCACGGCGACCCTCGATGTCGGCCTGACCGGCGTCGGCAAGCTCAACAAGCTCGACAGCGGCACCCTGGTGCTCAACGGCAACAACAGCTACAGCGGCGGCACCCTGCTCAGCGGCGGCACCTTGATTGTCGGCAACAACACGGCCCTGGGCAGCGGTGCGCTTGAAACCGCAGCAGGCACCACCCTCGACAGCAACGCCTCGGTCGCCCTGGGCAATGCCATGACTCTGACGGGCCCGCTGAACATCGCCGGTAGCAATGACCTGGCCCTCAACGGCAACATCGGCGGCGCCGGAGGCCTGGTCAAGGCCGGCAACGCGCGGCTGGCGCTGGCCGGCAACAACACCTATGCCGGCAATACCGCGCTCAACGGCGGCACCCTTGTGCTGGGCTCCAATACCGCGCTCGGCACCGGCAACCTGACCACGGCGCCCGGCACCAGCCTGGACAGCAGCCAGGCGGTCACCCTGGCCAACAATGTCACCACTACCGGCGACCTCACCGTGCTGGGCAGCAACGACCTGACCCTGGGCGGCACCGTCGGCGGCAGCGGTCGCCTGCTCAAGGCCGGTCTCGCCCGCTTCGCGCTGATGGGCGCCAACACCTACAGCGGCGGCACCGAGTTGCAGGCCGGCACACTGGTGGTCGGCAACAACGCGGCGCTGGGCACCGGTGGCCTGGAAGTCACCGGCAACGCCAACCTCGACAGCGCCAGTGCCGTCACTCTGGCCAACCCGGTCAATGTCAGCGGTGTGCTCAACGTGCTGGGTTCCAACGACCTGCAACTGGCCGGCGTGCTCAGCGGCGGGGGCGAGCTGAACAAGAGCGGCCTGGCCGACCTGACCCTGTCGGGCAACAACACCTTCAGCGGCATCCTCAACATCCTCTCCGGCAGCCTGAGCACCATCGGCACCACCGCCCTGGGCACCCAGAGCGAGCTGAACGTCAGCAGTGGCGCCAGCCTCAACCTCGACGGCAACACCACCTTGGGTGACATCGGAGGCACTGGTGCGATCGCCATCGCCGCCGGCAACAGCCTGAACGTCGAGGGCGGCACCTTCGATGGCAATATCGGTGGCACCGGCACCCTGAACAAACTCGGCGCCGGCACCCTGGCGCTGCGCAGCGCCAACAGCCACACCGGCAATACCAACGTGCAAGGCGGTGGGCTGAAGGTGGATGGCTCCCTGGCCAGCGGTACGGTCAACGTCGCCAGTGGCGCCACCCTCAGCGGAGCCGGCAGCCTCGGTGGTTCGGTGACCGTGGCCAATGGCGGCAACCTGGCAGCCATCGGTGGCAGCACCCTGAATGCCGGCAGCCTGGTGCTCGACAGTGGCGCCAACTTCAACGCTTCGCTGGGCGCGCCGTCGGCTGGCAGCACACCGCTGGTCAACGTGGCCAACGACCTGACCCTGGGCGGTACCCTCAACGTCACCGACATCGGCGGCTTCGGCGCCGGCGTGTACCGCCTGTTCGCCTACGGCGGCAGCCTCACCAACAACGGCATGAGCTTCGGCACCACGCCGGTGCCGGTCACCGACCTGACGGTGCAGACCGCCGTGGCCAACCAGGTCAACCTGGTGGTCGGTGGCGCCAGCAACGTATTGTTCTGGGACGGCAGCCAGACCGTGGCCAATGGTATGATCGAGGGCGGCAACGGCGTCTGGGATGCCACCAACACCAACTGGACCGACGCCAACGGCGTGCTCAACGGCACCTGGAATGACACCTTCGCCGTGTTCCAGGGCGCCCCAGGCACCGTCACCGTGAACGGCAGCCACAGCATCACCGGCCTGCAGTTCGTCACCGACGGCTATGTGCTTAACGGCGGTACCGCCGGTGAACTGCTGGGCAACGGCACCACCAACCTGCGGGTCGACAGCGGCGTCACCGCCACCCTCAACGTCGCCCTCAACGGCACGGGCAGCGTCGCCAAGCAAGACGGCGGCACCCTGGTGCTCAACGCTGCCAATGGCTACAGCGGCGGTACCGCCCTCAACGGCGGCACCCTGGTGCTCGGCAACAATAGCGCGCTGGGCAGTGGCGCCCTGACGGCCGCGGGCGGCACCACGCTGGACAGCAACACCGCCGTGACCCTGGCCAACAATGCCGTGCTCAACGGTGCCCTGACCATCGCCGGCAGCAACGCCATGACCCTCAACGGCGTGGTCAGCGGCAGCGGTGGGCTGATCAAGAACGGCGCCGGCTTGCTGACCCTGAACGGGGCCAACACCTACAGCGGCGGCACCCAGATCAACGCAGGCGGCGTGGTGGGCAATAGCACCAGCCTGCAAGGCGCGATCCTCAACAACGCAGCCCTGACCTTCGAGCAGAACGCCAATGGCAGCTACACCGGCAACCTCACCGGTACTGGCACCCTGACCAAGAACGGCACCGGCGAACTGTTGCTGACCGGCATCAACGGCCTGACCGGCGCGACCCAGGTCAACGCCGGCAGCCTGCTGGTCAATGGCCGCCTCGACAGTGCCACCGTGCAGGTCGCCACCGGCGCCCGCCTGGGCGGCAGCGGTACCTACGGCGGCGCGGTGCAGATCGCCAATGGCGCCACCCTGGCCGCCGGCCAGAGCGCCACGCCGCTCACTGTCGGCAGCCTCGATTTGGCGTCGGGCAGCGCCCTGGACTTCAGCCTCGGCGCCCCGGCGGCCTCCACCACCGTGGTCAAGGTCAACGGCAATCTGCTGCTGGACGGCACGCTGAACATCACCGATGCCGGTGGCTTCGGCACCGGTGTCTACCAACTGTTCAGCTACGGCGGCACGCTCACCGACAACGGCCTGGTGTTCGGTGCGATTCCGGGCAGTGTGGTGCTGGGTGACCTGAGCCTGCAGACCGCCATCGCCAACCAGATCAACCTGGTGGTGCAGAACTACGGCGAAGAGCTGCAGTTCTGGAATGGCGGCAAGACCAACCCCGATGGCAGCATCGGTGGCGGCAGCGGCACCTGGGGGCCCAACACCGGTTGGACCAATGCCGGCGGCACCAGCAACGAAGGCTGGACTGGCGGTTACGCGGTGTTCGGCGGCACCCCGGGTACCATCACCGTGGTCGGCAACCAGCCGTTCGAGGGCCTGCAGTTCCTCAGCGACGGCTATCAGGTCGTCCCGAGCGCTGGCGGCAGCCTGAGCCCGGTCAACGGTGCCGATGGCAGCCTGGCGCCGGTGCGTGTCAACGCTGGCGGCACCGCCACCGTCAGCGCACCGCTGGTCGGTAGCGGCGGCATCGAGAAGCTCGACGCCGGCACCCTGATCCTCTCGGGCGCCAACACCTACAGCGGTGGCACCACCGTCAGTGGCGGTACCCTGGTCGGCAACACCACCAGCCTGCAGGGCAACATCCTCAACAACGCCAGCCTGGTCTTCGCTCAAGGCAGCAATGGCACCTTCAACGGCACGCTCAGCGGCACCGGCACCACCACCAAGCAGGGTGGCGGGACCTTGCTGCTGACCGGCAACCAGCCATTCAGCGGCGCCTTCAACGTCAACCAGGGCATGCTGCAGGTCGGCGATGCCGCCAACCCGGGCAGCAACCTCGGCGCCCAGGTCACCGTGGCCAACGGCGCCGCGCTGACCGGCAACGGCACCGTCGCTGGGCTGACCAACAACGGCACCGTGCTGCCGGGGCCGGCCGGCAACCTGAACGTGTCGGGCAACTTCACCAACGGCGCCACCGGCACCCTGGTGATCGACCTCGGCACCTCGCCGGTGAACTACCTGAACGTGGGCGGCACCGCCAACCTCGGCGGCAGCCTGATGGTCGCCAACCTGGCCAGCGGCAACGGCCAGTACACCGTGGTCAGCGCCGCGGGCGGGGTGAACGGCACCTTCGCCACCACCAACCTGGCCAACTCAGCGTTCCTCAACAGCTCGCTGGACTACGGCGCCAACCAGGTCACCCTGTCGGTCAGCCGCAACGGCAACTCCTTCGCTGATGTCGCCGCCACTGGCAACCAGCGTGGCGTGGCCAACGCGCTGGCCAGTGCCGGGGCGCCGACCGAACTGGTCAACAACCTGCTGCCGCTGGACCGCCAGGGCGCCCAGGCCGCGTTCGACAGCCTGTCCGGCGAGATCCACGCCAGTACCGCGACCGTGCTGATCGAGGACTCGCGCTACGTCCGCGACGCGGTCAATGACCGTCTGCGCCAGGCCGACTGCACCAATCAGGACGACCCGCGCCGCACCCTGGCGCCGACCGCCAACCAGCAGTTGACCAGCGAAGGCTGCCAGGGCCAGGCCGTGGGCTGGATCCGCGCCATCGGCGGCTGGGGTACCTACGATGGCAGCAGCAGCCATGCCAGCGTCGACCGCGACCTGTCGGGTTTCATGCTCGGTGTGGACCGCGCGCTGGACGATGAGTGGAAAGTGGGCGCCGCCGCCGGCTACACCCGCTCGAGCATCGACGCGCACCGTCGCCGCTCGGACGCCACGGTGGACAGTTACCACCTGACCACCTACCTCGGTTACCAGCTGGATGCCTTCGCCGCTCGTCTGGGCGTGGCCTACAGCTGGCACGATATCGACACCAAGCGCGATGTCACCGTGGGCAGCTACGACGACCGCCTCAAGGCCAAGTACAAGGCGCGCAGCGCCCAGGTGTTTGGTGAGGTGGGTTACGCCATCGATGCCGGCGGCATTGCCCTGGAGCCGTTCGCCGGGCTGGCTTATGTCAATTACGACAGCGACACCGCCCATGAGAAGGGCGGGGCAGGGCGGCTGGAGGGCAAGGTCGACCAGGACGTGACCTTCTCCACCCTGGGCGTGCGGGCTGGCAAGCGCATCCTGCTCGACAATGGCAGCAGCGTCACGCCGCGGTTGTCGGTGGGCTGGCGCCATGCGTTCGGTGACGACAAGCCTGATGCCGATCTGCGCTTCATCGACGGTGGCGCCGGGTTCAGCACCGAGGGCGTGCCGATTGCCAAGGATGCGGCGGTGGTCGAGGCCGGGGTGGACCTGTCGGTGGGCGCGAGCGGCAAGCTGGGGGTTGGATACTCCGGGCAGCTGTCCAGCGAGAACCGCGACCATGGCGTGGTGGTGAGCTTCAGCATGGGGTTCTGAGGTAGATCGCCGGGGCTGCTTTGCAGCCCTTTCGCGGCACAAGGTGCTCTCATGGAACAAAACATGGTTTTTTGATTTGACTGGGTCAGCGTGGGAGCGGGCTTGCCCCGCGATGCGGTGTTGGGCACCAGCTTCGCCGGTGATCGCGGGGCAAGCCCGCTCCCACGCTGGAACGCTCGGGCGCGAGGGCTGTTGACCGCATCAGGGCCACCAGGTGTTCTTCGCAATCCTTGCAGCGCCTACAAGATCGAGCGCCGCGCGGGCGGCGCTCGATCTTGTAGGCGCTGCAAGGCCATCGCCAAGCACCTGTCCGCCATAACGCGATCAAAACCTCGACCCAAACCCCGTAAGACATTTCCGAATTTGAAACCAAATCCTTCAGCCAGCCAGCGCTTCGGACCTATCCTACGCGCCTGCCGGAAGGCTCAGAATTGGCCGGGAAATACATCAGGGGTACCGTCACTGGGTCGTCACATTTGGCGACCGGGTGTGAGAAGCCCGTTGTGTGAACCATGTCGATTCCGTCAATGGCGGTCGTGCGCGTGCAGGCTTTGGCCTGACCGTGGATTCATGGTTACACACGGGCTTCTCACCATGCGTACGACTGCCACCCTAATCTGTGAGAAGGATCGAGGTGGTTGTTCCTGAAATTCAATTTCGAGGAGTAACCATGAAAAAACTAGTACCCGACCCACCCTATCCAATCCCCTTCGTCACCATCATCAGCGACCTCGACCCCGAGGAAGCGATGGCCCACGCCAACAAGCTGATGCACATCCTCAGCGACACCGTCCACGCCTACACCGTCTGCCAGCGCGACGCGCGCCTTGACGTGATGATGGACAGCGTCGAAATCCTCGGCCAACTGGTCATTTCGCTGGTCCGCCACGCCCGGGCCAAGGGGGCGCCGGTATGAGCGACGACTTCAAGCCCGGCCCGACCCAGGGCAAGACCACCTGCCTCGAGATCTTCTGCATCCAGCCCGGCATCCCGTTCGACCACGCCTTCAGCGACCTGTCGGTGCTGCTCGGCTGCGTGGCGCATTTCACCACCGAGGCCGAGATGGAGGGTGACCTCATGGCCGCCAGTGCCGCTCGGATCCTCAGCGGGCTGGCCAAGGGGCTGATCGATGATATGGAATTGGGGCTGAATCGACAGTCGTGAACCTGATGAAATAATCGAAAACTGTGCGGGTGAAGGGATGCTACCCACACCCGCCTGTAATTTCGCGGGATGCAGTCTATGCAGATAGATGGCAGTCGTAAAAGTGTAGGTGACGTAAAGTGGCATTGCTATAAATTGGCGCTGGCGCGGAAATGAACTTAATAATATATGTTAAAGCTTATTTCCGATGTGCGCGATTTCAATAGTGCGGTTGGTTGTGTTGCACCAAAAGTGAATGCGTCCAGCGCCTGGGGTGTAGCGGGCGTGCAAGTCGAAAAGCTGCCGCCCAGCGTTTACGCTTTCGAAATAACAGAGGTTTTGTCGTTGCTCATACTCGGCTGTGATTTTACTGGCAAATGTGGGGAGTGGAGAGTTAACTGGCCAGTTTTTTGCGGCGTTTTCTAACTGCCAGAGTCGCTCGTTGATGGGGGCAAGTGCCAACGATCCATTTTGCAGGCTTGCCAACTGTTGTTGGGTTCGCGGCAGGAAGTGAAGAGAGGGAAAATATTCTTCGCGATTCTCCCATAGCGCCTGGCCATCTGCGGCATATACAAGAGGGATTGATTGAAGCCAGGCAAGAAGCTCTGCAACATGGGCGCTTGAGGCTACGTGCTTGACGGGAACTGTCGAGGTCTCGATTTCACCGGTCGGGTCCAGTTCTCGGCATAGTAGTTCGAGGGTGGGTCGCACCCAAGGTTTGCCTTCAAAGCTGACGGCCAAGGCTTCCAGCGCGTGCGCCAGGCCCAGACCGATGCATTGCGTACCTTCGTACTCGTAGTCAATCGACAGATCATGAATGGCATCAGCCATATCAAAAGCACGGTTTTCCAAGCCTCTCAAAAACTGCCATTCCTCACGCGTGCTTGCATCTGCGCGCAAGGTCGAAAGGGTTCGGTGGCTGCCAAGACTGATAGACGGGAGCGGTGAGGCAGTATGCAGTTCAAGTGCGGGACGAACCTTCTTGAGCTCTTTCAGTACGCCAATGAGTACACGCACTGTCGCCCTGGCTTGTGCATCCGAAAGCTGATCAGTTGGGTGGGAAAGCTCATTGAGTACGGTTATAAGTCTCATCTTTAGTCCAGAATCCTGTCCAGGGCTTTGTCCCACTGATCGAAGAAACCGTCGGGCCATTCGCTGAGCCGTCCACTTGGGGAAATCTCGGGGCGCGAGTGAATGGGTTGGGACGCTGCATCGGCTCGGTTGAAAAAATTGAGGCCGACAGCTGTGTTCGGAATAACGCCCTCTTTCACAGCAATCCGTATGCCGTTTAGCACGTGATCACTATGGGTCTCAACCAGTACTTGTACGCCACACGCGGCTGCGCGTGCAATCAAACCACCGATGGCAATCTGGCCCTGTGGGTGAAGATGCGCTTCAGGGTTTTCCAGCATGACAAGGCTGCCTTTAGGGGAGGCGAGGCAGGCGACGATAATCGGCAGTGAATACGTCAGGCCAAAACCCACGTTGGTCGCTCTGAAAGGGTTGTTGCCCCGTATGCCCGAAGTGCTGCCGTAGCTGTACTCCAAGCGCATGAAGTCCGTCCTTGGGACCTCTTCGGTGCTCACGCGTGCGCCAGGCGATACCTCTTGCAACCAGGCGTTCACTTGGGTCAAAAGCCCGTGTGTGGAGCTGGCGGAAGGATGCCTTCTGGCGCTGTCAGTGATCTGTTCATCCCTGAAAAGGCTCAGAAAGTGCGCCGTGTACTCGCCGCGGGTGCCTAAGAACTTACGCTCACTGACTGTATGGTGGGACTTTGGATAGCTGACAGCAGGGCTGATACGGTCTGCTCTTAAGTACTGAAAACCCGTTTCATAGAGCCCCGGTATGGGGTTCCCTTTGCGATAGGCGTTCTCCACAGGCAGTACGTCTGAGGTGCTGGAATAACTGGTTTCGTAGAGGTAGTAGTTATCCGATGCTTCGGTATTAACCGTAAAGGAAATGGTTTCATCATCATGTTCGTTGTGCAGGACATCGCTGCCAGTGCCCAACTCGACCAACTCTCCGTTGAGCAGCAATCCGTGCAGGTTGGAGTAACCATTGGCATCCATGGATTGCCTCAGCAGGGCGATGGCTTGTAAGGTGGTGCTTTTGCCGCTGCCATTTTGACCGGAAAGCAGGGTCAGTGGACGAAGCTCGATACTGATGTCTTTGAAAGCCTTGAAATTGTGAATGTGAAGTTCTTTTTTCATTGGGCGTGATCATCGACAAGTTGTTGGATAGAGGCGAATCGCTTTCTTACTTTAGCCGCATCCCCCGTGCCCTGAGAGATGGAAGTGTCAAAATCTGTTTCAAGCATGAGCTTCATGAACGCTTTCTTCAGACTGTTGGCGTTCCGTATGCAGTTTTCTTTCTGCTCGTTGGTCAGCTTTGAGAACGCGACGCAGAATGTCTCGAAAAGGGCTTTGTTGATTGGGTATCTGCCATCCTTTGAATTGTACCGCTTGCGAAATGCATCGGTGCTAAATACCAATCTGGCAGTTATAAGGGCGTCCTTGAATGATTTTTCGAGTTGCGATAGCCGTTTCGCGTCAAGTGCGTTCATGGTACGCATGGCGTTGCCGAGGAATCGGTCAAAGTCTCGTTCTTTATAACGGGCAGGGGCATCCAGTTTGAAAGCAATGAAACGAAGTGCCATCTCTCTCGCACCCATTCGCTCATCGCGGATGCTGTAGTCGGTAGCACTTTTGAACTCGGGGCACTCTGCAAGGTTTTTCAGCACGTTGCGTGCCCGCCCTGGAATTAGCGCATGTCTTAGCTCTTGACCCGATAGCGGGAGGCCCCCGGTATTGATTCGAGCAAAGATGTTGAACTTTACCTCTTCGGGTGTTCCATGTTTGATAACATGTACGACCAGCTCGGTTTCTCTGAGTCGACGCTTGAGGCGAGGGGGTAAGTCTTCAAATGTGCAGTCGTTGAACTCCCGGCCAAGATATTCCAGGTTTTTTAAACGCAGTCTCGTAAAATTTTCATTGTCGGGCGAAATGAATCTTACGATCGTGCTGAGTCGCTGAATACCGTCTACGATCGCCCAGTTCTCTTCTTCATCTTCGGCTGCGTACAGCGTGGGCAAAGGGATGCGCAATAATAACGATTCAATTAGCCTGCTTTGCTGTTCTTCGTTCCAAATGCCGGCCCGTCTCTGGAAGTCTGGTGCCAGGTCAATGGCATCATCTTCGATCCTGGAAAGCAGCAAGTCGATGGTCATCGTGCGGGTGGTGATGTCGATGTCATCAGGATTGAAGGGCTCACCTATCGAGATGTCTTCAGGCTCGGGGGGGCGTTCAAACTCAATCCCTGCACTGTAGCCAAATGAGTTAATCTCTTCTGTGACGTTTTTTACGGACATTCCCAGACTTCTCGAATTTGCCTGCTGTGATTGTTGAGGCATGTTTTGACTCGTTACTATCAAAGCGGGGTCGTGGGTAGGATGCTTTGATTTAGCGATACCTTTCATGTTGTGCTGAACTGAATCCCCAACAGTTAGGCGAAGCCTAGATTTATTTGCATGGTCTTGCAACCGGTCAGGGCTGAAGACGAGAGTACATAAGCACAATGAGGATGAGCACTGGGACATATGACACTCCGCGGTAGTGGGCAATGTCTTCCGGTATCAATCCACTTGGCTCGGCAATGACCTGACGCTGCCTTGTCAGGGCGAGGCAAGGGCGTGCGCCGCAACGCACTCTGACGTTAAACTCCCGTGCTCCCACCACCGGACAGGAGTCCCGGCGTGCCCGACCCCCGCAGTTTCCCCAGCGACCTGTGCCTTGAAAGCCCACGCCTGCAGCTGCGCCCCATGCGCCATGGCGACGCGCAGCAGTGGCTGACCATCATGGCCGACCCGGAAGTGATGCGTTACTGGTACCACGCCCCCTGGCAGACCCTGGCCGAGGCCGAGAGCGCACTGGCTGCCGACCGTGAGGCCTACGCCGCTGGCCAGTTACTCAAGCTGGGCATGTACCGCCGTGACAACGGCGAGTTGATCGGCATGGTCCAGCTGTTCAACCTCGAGGAGGGCTCGCGCCGGGGCGAGATCGGCTACTGCCTGGCCAAATCCGCCCAGGGCCGGGGCTACATGGACGAAGCGCTGACCTGCTTCATCGACTACCTGGCCCACACCCTGCACCTGCGCCGTCTGGAGGCGGAAATCGACCCGCGCAACCAGGGCTCGGCACGTACCCTGGAACGCCAGGGCTTCGTTTTGGAAGGCACCCTGCGCGCCCGCTGGTGTGTGGCGGGTGAGCTGTCCGACTCGGGGTTGTACGGGCTGTTGTTGGAACCGCCAGTGGCCTGATACCCGAAGGTGTCATGGACGAGTCTTTTATTGATGGATGGAGCCCGCGTTTTGCCTGCTTTGTATGTGACGTTCACCTTGCTGCTGTTCCTGTTGTGTCTGTGTTTCGACGGCATCCTGATGGGCGTCGACGGGCATATGCCTGCTTTGCAGATACTGCTCATGGGGCCTTGGGGCATTGCCATGGGCCTTTACCAGTGGTTTGCCAACCCGCTGTTGGGGTTGGCGCTGCTTGCCCATCGGCGCTTTCGCCGGCTGGCGCTTGGCGCCGGGGTGATCGCGCTGGGCCTGGCGCTCAGTTGCCTTGGCATCGAGCGGGTGCCGGACAACCGCAGCTATAACTTCCTGCCCCTGACCGGCTTTGGCGCCGGGTACTATCTGTGGACGTTGGCGATCCTGCTGTTCTGCCTGGGGCAGGCCTGGTGGTGCCGCAAGGTGCGTTCGGCGAGGGATGTGCCCGGCTGGCGCTGGTTCGATGGCGTGTTGATCACGGTGCTGGCGGCGACGATCTACGCCGGGACGCAGATGCCGAGCCTGCGCGTCCAGCCGATCAGCGCCGACGAGTTGCCGGAGCAGGCTGCGACCCGCTGATGCGGTGCGGCCCGGATGGGTTTGGAAAGTCGACAGGGGCTGGGTTAAGGTCGCAGCTTGTCCCGCTTTCTCCAGGTACCTGACTTGCCCGCTTTCTACCTGACCACAAGCCTGGCCCTGTACCTGCTGAGCCTGGCCTTCGACGGTGCCCTGACAGGTGCAGGGCGACATGTACCGGCATTGCAGATGTTGCTCTACGGCCCCTGGGGCATCGCCTTCGGCCTGTACCAGTGGTTCGCCAACCCGCTGCTGGCGCTGGCGGTCCTCGCCCACCGACGGTTCCGCCGCCTGGCGCTGGGGTGCGGCCTGCTGGCGCTGTATCTGGCGGCCAGCAGTTTCGCCATCAGCCGCTTGCCGGACAACCAGAGCTACGCCTTCCAGGATGTGACCGGCTTCGGCGCGGGCTTCTATCTGTGGTTGCTGGCGATTGCGGTGTTCTGCCTGGGGCAGCTCTGGTGGTGCTGGAAGGCGCGCTCGGCGGCAGATGTACCGGGCTGGGGCTGGCTCGATGTGGCATTGATCGCTGCCCTGAGCGTAACGCTGTATGCCGGTACGCAGATGCCGTCGCTGCGCTTCGAACCGCACAAGGTGATCGTGCCACCGGAGCAGCCGCAAACCTTGTGATGGCCTTACCGCGCCGTCCCCCATTGCACCACGATCATCCCAAGCACGATCATCCCCACTCCCGCCAGCCGCAGCAGGTTAACCGGTCGCTCCGGCAGGCCCATGAGGCCGAACTGGTCGATCAGCAGCGACGACAGCACCTGCCCGGCCACCACGCAGACGATGAAACCGGCCGCCCCCAGGCGCGGCGTGAGCACCAGGGCGGCGGTGATGTAGAGCACCCCGGCGACGCCACCGAACCAGGCCCACCAGGGCGCATGAGCCAGTTGCTGCACCTGCGGCAGCGGCGCACGCATCAGCAGCAGGGCCGGCACCAGCATCAGCAAACTGACCAGCAACGACACCCCGGCCGCCCACAGTGGATGGCCGAGCAGGCGTCCGAGCGCGGCGTTGCTGCCCGCCTGAAACGGCACGGCGGCCCCGGCGAGCAGGGCGATGAGCAAGGGGAGGGCGGCGAAGAGGCTGGCGGGCATGGTGTCTACTCCTGATCAAAACACTGGCCACAGTCTTTGCTATGCACTTCAATGATGGAAATTCGAACTTTGCACAGGCTGTATTCGTGGTATGGATGATTTACGCCGTATCGACCTCAATCTGCTGCTGACCCTGCACGCCCTGCTCAGCGAGCAGCATGTCTCGCGTGCGGCATTGCGCCTGCACCGCAGCCAGCCGGCGGTCAGCCATGCCCTGGCGCAGTTACGCGAGCTCTTCGCCGACCCGCTGTTGGTACGGCGCGGTGGCCGCCTGCAACTGACGGCCCGCGCTGAGGCCCTGCACGCGCCGTTGCAGGAGGCTTTGCAGCAACTCGATGGATTGCTCGGCACGCCGGGCTTCGAGCCGGCGCGGGCACGGCGTACCTTTCGCCTGGCCATGTCCGACTACGGTGCCCGCGTGGTGTTGCCCTCGCTGATGCGCCTGTTGCGGCGCGAAGCACCGGGCATCGACCTGGTGGTATCCCAAGGCAGCCGCGAGGCGATGCTCGGCCAGTTGATCGACGGCGAGGCTGACCTGGCGCTGGGGGTGTTTCCGGAGCTGCCGACGGAAATGGCCCAACAGGTGTTGTTCGAGGAGTCCTTCGTCTGCCTGGCCGACCGCGCCAGCCTGCCGCCCCGCGGCGGCCTGGCGCTCGAAGCGTGGCTGGCGCGGCTCCATGTGCTGGTGGCCGTGCGCCCGGGCATCGACAACGAGATCGACCAGGCCCTGGCCAGCTTGGGCGCACGTCGGCGCATCGCCTTGACCTTGCCACATTGGGGCGTGGCCCAGAGTGTCATTGCCGGGACCGACCTGGTGCTCACCGTGGCGCGGCGCAGCCTCGTTGGTGCTCGCCTGGACCCGGCCCTGCGCCAGTTCGCGCCGCCCCTGGCGATCGCACCGTTCGCCTTCGCCCAGGCCTGGCATTCGCGGCGCGACGGCGATGCCGGGCACCGCTGGCTGCGGGCGCGGATCCAGGCGCTGTGCGTGAACGAAGGTGGAGCAGAGTGCTAGGCTGTGCCGCATTCATCTGTGAAAAGGAAAGCCCATGTTCAAGCATTGCCTGGTCGGCGCCGCCGCCCTGCTGATCGTTGCCGGCGCCCAGGCCGAGGACTACTCGCCCACCTACACCCAGTGCATGGACAAAGCCTCCAGCACCCTGGCCATGGGCGCCTGCATCCAGGCCGAGACCCAGTTGCAGGATGACCGGCTGAACCGGGTCTACAAGCAGCTCATGGCCAAGCTCGACAGCCAGCAGCAGAAGGACCTGCGCGAAGTCCAGCGCATCTGGATGAAGTACCGCGACGGCAACTGCGCGTTCCACGGCAAATTGAGCAACGGCAGCATCTACCGCATCGAAGGCGCGATGTGCGAGATGGACATGAGCAAGGACCGGGCGGCGGAGCTGGAACGGGTGCTCAGCCCGGGGCAGTAGCGCAGCATCAGCTTACAGATTGGAGGGTGAACTGGTCGGCTGAAGGGTATCGCCGCGACCCTGATGGCTGTATTTTTGTACAGCTCATGGGCAGCACGTTCACCAAGGGAGGAGCACATGCCTGAAAGCATCGATGTCGCCAATTACTTCCTTGCCCTGGAAGGCGAGACGGGCGAGATCTCGAACCTGAAGCTGCAGAAGCTGGTCTACTACGCGCAGGGCTTCAGCCTGGCCTTGCTGGGTGCCCCGTTGTTCGAAGAGCGTATCGAGGCCTGGATGCATGGCCCGGTCGTAGCCGATCTCTACCGTCGGTTCAGCCAGCATGGCTCGAATCCGATCCCGATGCCTGCAGTGTTCGAGCCGACCTGTTTTTCCAGGGATCAGGCCCGCCTGATCAAGGAAGTCTTCGAGGTCTATGGGCAGTATTCGGCGTGGAAGCTCCGTCAACTGACCCATGAAGAAGATCCCTGGCGGGACAACTATCAGGAGGGCGCTTTCAGCCGGGAGATTCCCCGGGACGAAATGCAACGGTATTTCAGGAATCACCTGGTGAACTGAGCGATGGTACGTAAGCGGCTCAAGGAGCGAGGTGCCCAGGGAAATCAGGTAAGGGCACGCCACATGGCAGGCGAGGCTGACGAATCAGACCTGCGTCCCCCGGTGTTCTCACTGGAGTATCTGCAATCAGGTTGGTGCATTCAGGACTGCCAGCAGGCAGAGCGCGCCAGGATGCTCGAGCGCTTGCGTCAGATCAGTCAGCGCACGTGGCGAGAGATCCGCCAGCTCGATCGCCACGGCTATGGTACGGAGACGATTTCGCGCGGCAGTATCAGGGCTGTATTGCCTTCATTCCTCACTGAGGATGTTCGGCTGCTGGCGTTCAGGGCTTTCGACCTGGTGGCGATGGTGGGGTACCGCAGTGGGCGGATTTTTCATGTGATCTGGATAGATCGTGAGTTCAAGTTGTACAAGCATTGACGCGAAGTACAGTGACCCCTTTGGTTGGTCGGGCAAGCTGGGTATGGCACCGGCTTTGCCCATGTTAGCGGGGCAAGCCCGCTCCAACAGAGGAGTAGGAGCGGGCCAGCAATTCAGGCGCTGTGATGATTGCGCCGTGCCCGGGCCTTCAGGTACTCACGCACTTCCAACCCGTCTCCGGCGAACTCGATTCGTTGCGCCTTGGCTGCACGCTGATAGGCGTACATGGGGTCGTAGTACTCCTTGAGCAGACCCTCGATCCAGCCACGGTGCAGGCTCACGTCGCCACTGCGCAACTGCTCCTCCAACGCCTGGTCGAGCAATGCAGACAGCCGCTGGAAGCGCTCGCCGCCCAGGCGCTTGTAGATGTTGGCCATGCTCTGGCGCATGCGCTCGGCGAACAGCGTGCCGCCGGCCTCTGCACCGTGCACGGCGATGAACTCGGCGCACAGGTTGATCACGTAGTCGCGCAGGATGCGTTCCACGCGATGCTCGAAGCTGTCTTCAAGCCACACCAGCGGGTAGCGCTGCATGCCCTGGTACAGCTCCAGCGGCACCGCGCAGCTGCCGACCACGCGGCCTTCGTCCTCGAGCACGAACTGGCCGATACCCCGCTCGCGTTTCTTGAGGATGTCGATGGCCAGCGCATTCTCGAAGTCGATCTGCGCCGGCTGTGCGGTGGCGCGCTTGCCGAAGCTGGAGCCGCGGTGATTGGCGTGGCCTTCCAGGTCCAGCACGTTGTCCAGCTGGAGCAGCACGTCGGTCTTGCCGGTGCCGGTCAGGCCGCCCACCAGCACGAAGTCGCAGTGCTGCACCGCTTGTTGGGTGGTCTCCAGCAGCAGGGTGCGCATGGCCTTGTAGCCGCCCACCACCTTCGGATACTGGATGCCGGCATCCTTGAGCCAGCCCTGGACGATCTGCGAGCGCAGGCCACCACGGAAGCAGTAGAGGTAGCCGTCAGGGTGAGCCTGGGTGAACGCGGCCCAGGCCTCCAGGCGCTGCTGCTTGAGCGCGCCGTTGACCAGCTGGTGGCCCAGGGCGATGGCGGCGGCCTGGCCCTGCTGTTTGTAGCAGGTACCGACCTTCTGCCGTTCCTGGTCGTTCATCAGCGGCAGGTTGACGGCGCCAGGGAAGGCGCCCTTGGTGAATTCGATCGGCGCACGCATGTCCATCATCGGCACGTCGTCGAGGAACAGCTGTTTCAGCTCGGTGCAGTCGGGGCGCATCAGATCACCTCGACTGCGTGGCTCTGTCGCTCGACCAGCTCGCCGATCGGCGCCAGTTCGAGCCCGAGTTCCCGCGCCACGGCGAGGAATTCGGCCTCGCCCTGCGGGCTGACTGCCACCAGCAAGCCACCGCTGGTCTGCGGGTCACACAGCAGGTGCTTCTGCTGGTCGCTCAGCGCGCCGATCTTGTGGCCGTAGCTGTCGAAGTTGCGCAGGGTCCCGCCGGGGATGCAACCCTCGGCCAGGTAGTAATCGACGCTGGGCAGGCGTGGCACGGCGGCGAACTGCAAGCGGGCGGTGAGGCCGCTACCCTCGGCGACTTCGACCAGGTGGCCGAGCAGGCCGAAACCGGTGACGTCGGTCATGGCCTGCACCCCGTCGAGCTTGCCGAAGCGGCTACCGGGGGTGTTGAGGGTGCACATCCAGTCGCGGGCCAGGCCCTGGTCCTGTTCGCGCAGTTTGGCCTTCTTCTCGGCGGTGGTGAGGATGCCGATGCCCAGCGGCTTGGTCAGGTACAGGCGGCAACCGACGCTGGCGGTGTCGTTGCGCTTGAGGTGGCGCTTGCTCACCACGCCGGTGACGGCCAGGCCGAAGATTGGTTCGGGGGCGTCGATGGAGTGGCCGCCAGCCAGCGGTATACCGGCCTCGGCGCACACCGCGCGGCCACCGCGGATGACTTCGCGGGCGACCTCCGGCGGCAATACGTTGATCGGCCAGCCGAGGATGGCGATGGCCATCAGCGGGTCGCCGCCCATGGCGTAGATGTCGCTGATGGCGTTGGTAGCGGCGATGCGGCCGAAGTCGTACGGGTCGTCGACGATGGGCATGAAGAAGTCGGTGGTCGAGACCACGCCGCGCTCGTCATCCAGGGCGTAGACGGCAGCGTCGTCACGCGAGGCGTTGCCAACCCAGAGTTTCGGGTCGAGGGCCTGCGTGCCGCTTTCGGCGAGGATCACATCCAGGACCTTGGGAGAAATCTTGCAGCCACAGCCAGCGCCGTGGCTGTACTGTGTCAGACGAATCGGCTCGCTCATGTGCACCTCGACTTTTCGTGATGCGCGATTGTAGCAAAGCTGGTCTTTGTGCCTGTGGCTCTTATACTTCCCGCGATGCGACACCGACCGATGCCCCCGCTATTGAACCGGAGAACCCCCATGCTCAAACGCCCCCTGGCACTGTTTGCCGGCCTCGCGCTGTCCTGCTGCGCCGTGGTTGCCCAGGCCGCCGATGTGCTGCACGTCAGCGCCATCCCCGACGAGGCACCGACCGAACTGCTGCGCAAGTTCAAGCCACTGGGCGAGTACCTCGAGCAGCAACTGGGCATGAAGGTGCAGTTCGTACCGGTGGCCGACTACCCGGCGGTGGTCGAGTCGCTGGCCAGCGACCGCCTGGACCTGGCCTGGCTGGGGGGCTTCACCTTCGTCCAGGTGCACCTGAAGGACCCCAAGGCCACGCCGCTGGTGCAGCGTGAGCAGGATGCCAAGTTCACTAGCAAGTTCATTACCGCCAACCCGGACGTGAAGAGCCTCAAGGACCTCAAGGGCAAGACTTTCGCCTTCGGCTCGATTTCGTCCACCTCGGGCAGCCTGATGCCGCGTTACTTCATGCTCAAGAACGACAACATCAAGCCCGAGGAATACTTCAGCCGCGTCGCCTATTCCGGCGCCCACGATGCCACCGCCGCCTGGGTCCAGGCTGGCAAGGCCGATGCCGGCGTGCTCAACGCCAGCGTCTGGGACAAGCTGGTCAAGGCCGGCAAGGTCGACACCGGCAAGGTGCGGGTATTTGCCACCACGCCGGAGTACTTCGACTACAACTGGACCGTGCGCGGCAACATGGACCCGGCGCTGAAAGAGAAGATCAAGCAGGCCTTCCTTGCCCTGGACCCGGCCAAGCCTGCGGACAAGAAGATCCTCGACCTGCAGGCCGCCAGCCGCTTTATCGAGACCCGCCCCGAGAACTACCAGGGCACCGAGCAAGCCGCGCGCGAGGCCGGCCTGCTCAAGTGAGTATCCGTGTTCAGGGCGCCAGCGTGCGCCATGGCCAGGTCCAGGCCTTGAGCGCGTTGGACCTGCAGATCGGCCAGGGCGAGCGGGTGGCGATCATCGGTCCGTCCGGAGCCGGCAAGTCCAGCCTGCTGCACCTGATGGCCACTGCCGTGGCGCCCAGTAGCGGGCGGCTGGAGTTGTTCGGCGAGCAGCCTTGGGCGCTGTCTGCCCGCGCCCGCCAGCGCTTGCGCACACGGGTCGGCCTGGTGCACCAGGCGCCGCCCTTGCCGCCGCGACAGCGGGTGGTCACCGCCGTGCTGGCGGGGCGCCTGGGGCAATGGGGCACGCTGCGCGGGCTGCTCAACCTGATCCACCCCGGCGATGTGCCCGGTGCCCGTGCAGCGCTGGCGGAGCTTGGCATGGCCGACAAGCTGTTCGCCCAGTGCGGGCAGTTGTCCGGTGGCCAGTTGCAGCGGGTCGGCATTGCCCGTGCCTTGTACCAGCGACCTGACGTGCTGCTGACCGACGAACCGGTCTCGGCCATGGATCCGGTGCTGGCCGATCACAGCCTGGCGCTGCTCAACCGCCATGCCCAGGCCCATGGCGTGACCCTGGTCGCCAGCCTGCATGCGGTGGAGCTCGCCCTGGCGCACTTCCCGCGCATCGTCGGCATTCGCGCCGGGCAGGTGGCGTTCGATTGCCCGGCGCAAGCGGTCAGCGAAGCGATGCTCGATGCCTTGTATGCCAACGAGCAGCTGGCCTCGCCTGTCGCCACGACGGCGAGCCTGCAGGTGCAGATCCCGCGATGCTGAGTACTGACCACCGCGATCCCGCTGCCTCGCCTCGCTTGCTGCTGACCCTGCTGTGCCTGGCGCTGCTGTGGCCCGGCCTGCACTTGAGCGAGTTGGATCCCGGTGTGCTGTTGCAGGCCGAGAACCGTCAACAGATGGCCGGTTTCCTCAGCGCGTTCTGGCCCCCGGCCCACGATGCCGATTTTCTCGACTTGTTGCTCGGCGCTACGGTGCAGACCCTGGCCGTGGCCACGGCGGGCATGACCCTGGCGTTGCTGTTGGCGGTCCCGGCCAGTCTGCTGGCCAGTCGGGCGCTGTCGCTGCGGGCGGCTTCCAGCGGTGGGCGCCTGGGGCCTTGGTCGCGTGCTGCGCGCCTGCCGGTGCGTGGTGTGCTGATCTTTCTGCGCAGCGTGCCCGAGATCGTCTGGGCCTTGCTGTTCGTCCGCGCCGTGGGCCTGGGCCCGACCGCCGGGGTGCTGGCCATCGCCATCACCTACAGCGGCATGCTCGGCAAGGTCTACGCGGAGATCTTCGAGTCGGTGGACCAGCGCCCGGCCCATGCCTTGCTCCAGGCCGGCAGCAGCCGCCTGTCGGCGTTTCTCTACGGCACCCTGCCCGAGGCCGCGAGCGAAGTGGTGTCCTACACCGTGTACCGCTGGGAATGCGCGGTGCGCGCCTCGGTGGTGATGGGCTTCGTCGGCGCCGGCGGCCTGGGGCAGCAGATCGACCTGTCGATGCGCATGTTCGCCGGTGCCGAGGTGGCGAGCATGTTGCTGACCTTCCTGCTGCTGGTGGTGCTGGCCGACCTGCTCAGCCGCTTCCTGCGCGGGAGGCTTGTATGAGGCGGATGATCAATGGGCTGGTTATCGTCGCGATCCTGACGGCGGTGCTGGCGTCGTTCGCTTACCTGGAGCTGGACCTGGCCGCGCTCGTCGGTAGCGGCGGGCCGGCGCAGATGGGCGAATACGCGGCGCGTTTCCTGCACCCGGACCTGTCCCTGACACACCTGCGCGCGGTAGGGCAGGGCGCCTTGGAAACACTGGCGATGTCGGGGATGGGAACGCTGCTGGCGATGCTGCTCGGCCTGTTGCTGGCGCTGCCGGCCGCCGGCCGTTTCGGTTTGCCGCTGCAGGGCGCGGCGCGCCTGCTGCTCAACGCGCTGCGGGCGATTCCGGAACTGGTCTGGGCGGCGCTGACCGTGCTGGCCGCGGGCCTGGGGCCGAATGCCGGCACCCTGGCGTTGGCGCTGCATACCGCCGGGGTGTTAGGGCGGTTGTTCGCCGAGGCGCTGGAGAATGCACCGTCGGAGCCCGCGGCGGCGATTCGCCTGCAGGGCGGCAGCCAGGTGGCGGCCTTCTGCTTCGGCACCTTGCCCAACCTGTGGCCGCAGTTGCTGGCGTACAGCCTGTATCGCTGGGAGAACAACATCCGCATGGCCAGCGTGCTGGGTTTCGTGGGGGCGGGCGGGCTGGGGCAGATGCTCTACGCGACCCTGAGCCTGTTCCAGGAGGCCCAGGCCAGCACGGTGATCATCGCCATGCTGGTACTGGTGTTGCTGGTGGACGCCCTGAGCGACGTGTTGCGCCAGCGTTTCGTGCGCGCCTGAGTGCACTTCGCGGCACCTGATCCTTGACTGTAGTCCTGCTCAGGGCCCGCGCCAAGCGCTGTTCGTCAATCCGAAAAATAAACTTCACCTGAGCGTAAAAAGACTTTTTTCGGTCATGGTTTTTGCGGTATCAAGGAACCAGACAGCCGAACCCTGCAGCACAGGTGGCGTCATCCACGCCCTCTTTGCCAGGTGAGTTCCCCGCCCGTAACGACGCGGATACGGGGAGAACGGCAGTCACTTTGCGGCGCAGCCGTTCGCGCCGTGTGGCTTTCACATAAGGTGAACGAGTATGGATGACCAAGGACGCAACCCTTCCTCCAACCAGCCAATCCTGTATGTGCTCGATACCAACGTCCTGATTCACGACCCCAACGCCCTGCTCAACTTCGAGGAGCACCACGTCGCCATACCGATGACGGTGCTGGAGGAACTCGACAAGCTCAAGACCGGTAAACAGACCATCGCCGCCGAATGTCGCCAGGCCATCCGCCTGATCGACCAGACCCTCGGCGACGCCTCGCCCAGCGATGTCGAGCAGGGCGTGCCGATCCAGCGCGGCAAGAGCGGGCCCAAGGGCTTCCTGTCCATCCTCATGAGCACGCGCAACGAGCCCAACCGCCTGCTCCCCGAGAACCTCGCCGACAACATCATCATCAACCAGCTGCTCGACCTGCGCGCCAAGCGCAAGGACCTCGACGTGGTGCTGGTGACCAAGGACATCAACATGCGCCTGAAGGCGCGTGCCTGCGGGATCGCCGCCGAGGACTACAGCACCGACCAGTTGGTCGACGACGTGTCCTTGCTGTCCAAAGGCTACCACTCGGTCACGGGCTCATTCTGGGACCGCGTGAGCAAGGTCGATACCCGCCAGGAGCGCGGGCGTACCTGGCATCGGGTGCAGTTGACGGACAACCTGCCGGCGGTGCACGTCAACGAGTTCATCATCGACGAGCAGGGCTTCGTCGGCTGGATCAAGGGCATCCGCAACGACGAGCTGCTGCTGCTCGACCTGCACCAGGAACCGCTGCTGCACCAGGAAGCCTGGGGCCTCAAGCCACGGGATATCCACCAGAGCCTGGCGCTGTTCGCCTTGCTCGACCCGGATATCCACCTGGTCAACCTGACCGGCGCGGCGGGCTCGGGCAAGACCATCCTGGCGCTGGCCGCAGCCATCGAGCAGACCATGGTCAGCAAGCGCTACCGGCGCATCATCGCCACCCGCAGCGTGCAGGGGCTGGACCAGGAGATCGGCTTCCTGCCGGGCACCGAGGCGGAGAAGATGGAGCCTTGGCTCGGCGCCATCACCGACAACCTCGAAGCCTTGCACATGGATGACGAGAGCACCCACGGCAGTGTCGAGTACATCCTCGAGCGGGTGCCGCTGCAGTTCAAGTCGCTGAACTACATCCGTGGGCGCAGCTTCCAGCAGAGCCTGATCCTCATCGACGAGTGCCAGAACCTCACGCCGCACCAGATCAAGACCATCATCACCCGCGCCGGGACCGGCTCGAAGGTGGTCTGCCTGGGCAACCTGGCGCAGATCGACACCCCCTACCTGTCGGCCACCAGTTCCGGGCTGACCTACCTCACAGAGCGCTTCAAGGACTTCCCCCACGGCGTTCATATCACCCTGCAGGGCGTGCCACGCTCGGTACTGGCCGAGTACGCCGAGTCGCACCTGTAACCTGTCGCCGGCCAGCCCGTTCCCACCGTGGGAGCGGGCTGGCCCCGCGATGCGCTGTTCTGCCCTCTGCTCAAAGCTGACCGGCAGGTTTACACTCTGTTATCCCTTCCCAGGAGCAGAGCTGTGCTGACTCATCTTGATTCCCAGGGGCGCGCCAACATGGTCGACGTCACTGAAAAGGCCGTGACCGCCCGCGAGGCGATTGCCGAGGCTCGGGTGCGCATGTTGCCGGACACCCTGCGCATGATTGTCGATGGCCAACACCCCAAGGGCGACGTGTTCGCCGTGGCGCGCATCGCCGGCATCCAGGCGGCGAAGAAGACCAGCGACCTGATCCCGCTGTGCCATCCACTGATGCTCACCAGCGTCAAGGTCGAGCTGGCCGCTGAAGGCGATGACGTGGTGCATATCGTCGCGCGCTGCAAACTGGCCGGGCAGACCGGCGTCGAAATGGAGGCGCTCACTGCCGCCAGCGTTGCCGCGCTGACGATCTACGACATGTGCAAGGCAGTGGACAAGGGCATGGTCATCGAGCAGGTGCGCCTGCTGGAGAAGACCGGTGGCAAGAGCGGGCACTACAAGGTGGAGGGGTGATGAAGGTCAAGGTCATGTATTTCGCCCGCTACCGTGAGTTGCTGGGTATCGACGCCGAGCGCCTGGAAGGCGACTTCAAGGTGTTGGACGACGTGCGCCAGGCCTTGGCGGGCAAGGGTGGGCACTACGCGGTGCTGGCCGAGCAGAACCTGATGTGTGCCCGCAACGAAGAGCTGTGCCGGCTCGATGAGCCATTGGAAGAGGGTGACGAGATCGCGTTCTTCCCACCCGTGACCGGAGGTTGACGATGGCCGTGCGCGTTCAGGAGACGGCCTTTGACCCGGGCGCCGAGGTCAACGCGATGCACGCTGCCAATGTCGGCGTGGGCGCGGTGGTCGGCTTTGTCGGCTATGTGCGTGACTTCAACGATGGCCGGGAGGTGGCGGGGATGTTCCTCGAGCACTACCCAGGCATGACTGAAAAGGCCCTGGCCAAGATCGTGGTCGAGGCCGAAGGGCGTTGGCCACTGCTCAAGGTAGAGGTATTGCACCGTATCGGCGCCCTGGAGCCGGGCGAGCCGATTGTCTTCGTCGGCGTGGCCAGCGCGCATCGACAGGCAGCGTTCGATGCCTGCAACTTCATCATGGATTACCTGAAGACCCGGGCGCCGTTCTGGAAGAAGGAGAATACCCAGGAAGGGCCGCGCTGGGTGGAAGGCAAGCAGAGCGATCAGGATGCCGCCGAACGCTGGTGATGCTCTATTCGCTGGCCGGTGCTGCGCCCCGGATTTCCGGCAAGCCTGCGATAGGGCCGCATAGCGGCCCCGATACTGCCCTTCAGTGATGCTTGCGCGGCACGGGCTTCAACAGCTCGTCCGGCGGCATCTCGCACTTGATCTTGCGCCCCAGCAACTCTTCGATCGCCGGCAACTGGTACGAATCGTCCTCACCGGCAAAGCTGATCGACACGCCGCTGGTGCCGGCGCGACCGGTACGGCCGATGCGGTGCACGTAGTCGTCCGGGTCTTCCGGCAGGGTGAAGTTGATCACATGGCTGATGCCGTCGATGTGGATGCCACGGCCGGCCACGTCGGTGGCCACCAGCACGGTGATGCGCCCTTCACGGAAGCTTTCCAGGGTGCGGATACGCTTGTGCTGCGGCACGTCGCCCGACAGCTGGGCGGCGTTGATGCCGTCGCGCACCAGTTTTTCCTCGATGCGCCGCACCTCGTCCTTGCGGTTGGCGAACACCATCACCCGTTCCCACTTGTTCTGCGTGACCAGGTTGTACAGCAGCTTGTACTTGTCGCTGCCGGCCACGGCGTAGACGTGCTGTTCGACGGTCTCGCTGGCGACGTTCTCCGGCTCGATCTCGACAATGGCCGGGTTGGTGGTCCACTGCTTGGCCAGGTTCATCACATCGTCGGTGAAGGTGGCGGAGAACAGCAGGGTCTGGCGCTCGCTCTTGGGCGGCGTCTGGCGGATGATCTGGCGGACCTGGGGGATGAAGCCCATGTCGAGCATGCGGTCGGCCTCGTCCAGCACCATCACCTCGACCATGTCCAGGTGCACCTCGCCGCGCTGGTTGAAGTCCAGCAGGCGGCCCGGGGTGGCCACCAGGATGTCGCAATGGCGCGCTTCCAGTGCCTTGAGCTGCTTGTCGAAGTCCATGCCGCCGACAAAGCTCATCACATTCAGGCCGGTGTACTTGGTCAGGGCCTGGGCATCCTTGGCGATCTGCACCACCAGCTCGCGGGTCGGGGCGATGATCAGCGCCCGCGGTTCGCCCATGTAGCGTTCCTTGGGCGGTGGGGTCTGCTGCAGCTGCGAGATGATCGAGATCAGGAACGCGGCGGTCTTGCCGGTGCCGGTCTGGGCCCGGCCGATGGCGTCCTGGCCACGCAGGGTGTACCCCAGGACCTGGGCCTGGATCGGCGTGCAATAGGGGAAGCCAAGGTCGTGGATGGCATGCATCAGCTCATTGGAGAGCTTGAAGTCGTGGAAACGCGTCTTGCCTTCCTGCGGCTCGACCACGAAGTCCTCGGGCTTCCACAGGCTGGCCTGGGGTTTGGGCTTGCGTTCGCGGCGCGGCTTGTCCTTGATTGGCTGCTCGGCACGCGGTTGGTCTGCGGGCTGCGGCTCGGCAACGGCCTTTGCGGCGGGCTTGGGCTTGGTGTGCTGGCGCGTCGGGGCCTTGGCGGCAGCCGGTTGCGCGGCTGGCGCGGGCGGGATCGTGGCGACGGGCTCGGCGGCCTGTGGCGCGGTGTCTGCCTTGGCGAATATTTTCTTGAGTGCCTTGAGCACGGTCGTCTCGTCAACTGGTTAAGGAATGTACGCCGGGCAGTGTAATGCAAGAATCGGGCGCGGCGTAGTGCAATGCGGGCTGGGCTACAGAATCACTGCAACTGGCGGCTCAGCCAGTCGTGGATGTCCTTCAGCTCCTCGACCACCACTTCGTGCTCCATCGGGTACTCATGCCACTGGGCGGCCACCCCCCAGGTATTGAGGTACTCGAACGCCGTGCGGCCCATCGAGGGGATCACCACCGGGTCGTGCACACCGTGCAGGCACAGCGCCGGCGTGCGCTGCTGGCAGGCACTCAGTTGCTGCGCGTCGCCGAAGGTTGGCGCGTAGGTGGAGAGGGCGATGACCCCGCCCAGGGCTTCCTGCCACTTTATATAGGCAGTGTGCAGCACCACCGCACCGCCCTGGGAAAACCCGGCGAGGAAGATGCGCGACAAGTTGATGCCCTTGGCCTGTTCGGCCTTGATCAGGGCGATGACCTGTTCGGCGGATTCTTCCAACTGCACTTCGTCGATGGCCCGCGCCGGGGTCATGGCCTTGATGTCGTACCAGCTGGGCATCTGGTAGCCGCCGTTGATGGTTACCGGGCGCGTTGGCGCCTGGGGCATGATGAAGCGGGTGCTGAGCAGGCGTTCCTGCATGAATTCCGCTACCGGTAGGAAGTCGTAACGGTCGGCCCCCAGGCCGTGCAACCAGATCACACAGGCGTCGGCGGTTTTCTGCGGTTCGAGAATCAGCGGTTGGGTCATGACTGCTCCGAAAGAGTGCTGGCGTACTGATGTAGTGCGTAAAAAGAAGGCATTGGCGGTTAATGCCAGAAAAAGATGTCGCAACTCTACAACTTTTCCTACTTGACTACCGCTTTATCGCTTAAGCCGTGGACTGTGGTACGCCCTTTGCTATGTCCTTGTCATGCGAAGAGGTGGGCCGGTCCCGGTAACACCCCTCGTGTGGATCGAAGGCTGTCATAGAACAGCCCATTGCGCCAATTGACCCAAAAACAAGCCAACAAGGGGTCGGATGCGCCTCATAAGGGTGCGGTGCAATTCCGGCTCATACAACAAGAGCGATTTGGAGGTTGTTGATGAAGATGTTGAAAACCACCCTGGCAGTCCTGACCGCCGCCGCCGCGCTGGGCGCCACCAGCTTCGCCCAGGCCGGCGCCACCCTCGACGCGGTGAAGAAGAAGGGCTTCGTCCAGTGTGGCGTGAGCGATGGTCTTCCCGGCTTCTCCGTGCCTGACGCACAGGGCAAGATCGTCGGCATCGACGCCGATGTGTGCCGCGCCGTCGCTGCCGCCGTGTTCGGCGATGCGACCAAGGTCAAGTTCAGCCAGCTCAACGCCAAGGAGCGCTTCACCGCGCTGCAGTCCGGCGAGGTCGACGTGCTGTCGCGCAACACCACCTGGACCAGCTCGCGCGATGCCGGCATGGGCCTGGTGTTCGCCGGCGTCACCTACTATGACGGCGTTGGCTTCCTCGCCAACAAGAAGCTCGGTGTCTCCAGCGCCAAGGAGCTCGATGGCGCCACTATCTGCATCCAGGCCGGTACCACCACCGAGCTGAACGTGTCCGACTATTTCCGCGCCAACAACCTCAAGTACACCCCGATCACCTTCGATACCTCCGATGAGAGCGCCAAGTCGCTGGAATCCGGCCGTTGCGACGTGCTGACCTCGGACAAGTCGCAGCTGTTCGCCCAGCGCTCCAAGCTGGCCGCGCCGACCGAGTACGTGGTGCTGCCGGAAACCATCTCCAAGGAGCCCTTGGGCCCTGTCGTGCGCAAAGGCGACGAGGAATGGTTCAGCATCGTCAAGTGGACCCTGTTCGCCATGCTCAACGCTGAAGAAGCAGGTGTTACCTCGAAGAACGTCGAGGCCGAGGCCAAGTCCACCAAGAACCCTGACGTCGCCCGCCTGCTGGGCGCCGATGGCGAGTATGGCAAGGACCTCAAGCTGCCCAAGGACTGGGTAGTGCAGATCGTCAAGCAAGTCGGCAACTATGGCGAAGTGTTCGAGAAGAACCTGGGCCAGAGCACCGACCTGAAGATCGACCGTGGCATGAATGCCCTGTGGAACAACGGCGGCATCCAGTACGCGCCACCTGTGCGCTGATGGCTGCACCCCGCGGTGGCATCCTGCCGCCGCGGGTCGTTCGAATCCCTTCTTTTCGGGGCACTTCATGCAAAATCAAATCGGCGCACGGAAAGGGTATTCCCTTAGTGATCCACGTGTGCGCGCGTGGCTGTTCCAGATCCTCACCGTGGTGTTCGTGGTGGGCCTGGGCTGGTACCTGTTCCATAACACCCAGACCAACCTGCAGCACCGGGGCATCACCTCCGGTTTCGATTTCCTCGAGCGCAGTGCCGGCTTCGGCATTGCCCAGCACCTGATTCCCTATGTGGAGTCGGACAGCTACGCCCGAGTGTTCGTCATCGGCCTGCTCAACACCCTGCTGGTGACCTTCATCGGCATCATCCTGGCTACCTTGCTGGGCTTCATCATCGGCGTGGCGCGGCTGTCGCCGAACTGGATGATCAACAAGCTGGCGACGGTGTACGTGGAGACCTTCCGCAACATTCCACCGCTGCTGCAGATCCTGTTCTGGTACTTCGCTGTGTTCCTGACCCTGCCGGGGCCGCGGGGCAGCATCAATATCGACGACACCTTCTTCATCAGCAACCGTGGCCTGAACATGCCCGGCGCCTCGATGGCCGAGGGCTTCTGGCCGTTCGTTATCGCGTTGGTGCTGGCAATCGTCGCCATCGTGTTGATGGTGCGCCTGGCCAACAAGCGTTTCGATGAAACCGGCCAGCCGTTCCACAAGTTCTGGGTGGGCCTGCTGCTGCTGATCGGCATCCCCGGCGTGTGCGCGTTGCTGTTCGGCAGCCCGGTGCACTGGGAAGTGCCGCAGCTCAAGGGCTTCAATTTCGTCGGTGGCTGGGTGCTGATCCCCGAGCTGCTGGCGCTGACCCTGGCGCTGACCATCTATACCGCGGCGTTCATCGCCGAGATCGTGCGTTCCGGCATCCGTTCGGTCAGTCACGGCCAGACCGAGGCGGCCCGTTCGCTGGGCCTGCGCGAAGGCCCGACGCTGCGTAAGGTGATCATTCCTCAGGCGTTGCGAGTAATTATCCCGCCGCTGACCAGCCAGTACCTGAACCTGGCGAAGAACTCGTCGCTGGCCGCCGGTATCGGCTACCCGGAGATGGTCTCGCTGTTCGCCGGTACCGTGCTCAACCAGACCGGCCAGGCCATCGAGGTGATCGCCATCACCATGAGCGTCTATCTCGCCATCAGCATCAGCATTTCGCTGTTGATGAACTGGTACAACAAGCGCATTGCGCTGATCGAACGGTGAGGGTCCTTCCGTGACAGCCCATGTTTTCAAACCCGACATGCCGCCACCGGTGAAGACCGTTGGCGTGCTCGCCTGGATGCGGGCCAACCTGTTCTCCAGCTGGCTCAACACCTTGCTGACGCTGTTCGCCCTGTACCTGGTATGGCTGATCGTGCCGCCGCTGGTGCAGTGGGCGTTCATCGACGCCAACTGGGTCGGCACCACCCGCGCTGACTGCACCAAGGAGGGCGCCTGCTGGGTGTTCATCCAGCAGCGCTTCGGCCAGTTCATGTATGGCTACTACCCGACGGAGCTGCGCTGGCGCGTCGACCTGACCGTGTGGCTTGCCGTGCTCGGCGCCGCACCGCTGTTCATCAAACGCTTCCCGCGCAAGGCCGTGTATGGCCTGGGCTTCCTGGTGCTGTACCCGATTCTCGCCTACATCCTGCTGCACGGTGGCGTGCTGGGGCTGGAAACGGTGCCCACCAGCCAGTGGGGCGGCCTGATGCTGACCCTGGTGATCGCCACGGTCGGCATTGTCGGCGCGTTGCCGCTGGGCATCCTGCTGGCCCTGGGGCGGCGTTCGAACATGCCGGCGGTGAAGGTGGTCTGCGTGACCTTCATCGAGTTCTGGCGCGGCGTGCCGCTGATCACCGTGCTGTTCATGTCGTCGGTGATGCTGCCGTTGTTCCTGCCCGAAGGCATGAGCTTCGACAAGCTGCTGCGGGCGATGATCGGCGTGATCCTGTTCCAGTCGGCGTACATCGCCGAGGTGGTGCGCGGCGGCCTGCAGGCCATCCCCAAGGGCCAGTACGAAGCCGCTGCCGCCATGGGCCTGGGCTATTGGCGGGCGATGGGCCTGGTGATCCTGCCCCAGGCGCTCAAGCTGGTGATCCCCGGCATCGTCAACACCTTCATTGCCCTGTTCAAGGACACGAGCCTGGTGATCATCATCGGCCTGTTCGACCTGCTCAACAGCGTCAAGCAGGCCGCGGCTGACCCGGCCTGGCTGGGCATGGCTACCGAGGGCTACGTGTTCGCCGCCCTAGTGTTCTGGATTTTCTGTTTCGGTATGTCCCGCTACTCCATGCACCTGGAGCGCAAGCTGGACACTGGCCACAAGCGTTAGGAGTTTCGAAATGAGTGAAGCGATCAAGCAGCCTGCCGGCCCCGAAGGCATCATCCAGATGCAGGGCGTGAACAAGTGGTACGGCCAGTTCCATGTGCTCAAGGACATCAACCTGAACGTGCGCCAGGGCGAGCGTATCGTGCTGTGCGGGCCGTCGGGCTCGGGCAAGTCGACCACCATCCGCTGCCTCAACCGGCTGGAAGAGCACCAGCAGGGGCGTATCGTCGTCGACGGCGTCGAGCTGACCAACGACCTCAAGCAGATCGAGGCGATCCGCCGCGAGGTGGGCATGGTGTTCCAGCACTTCAACCTGTTCCCGCACCTGACCATCCTCGAAAACTGCACCCTGGCGCCCATGTGGGTACGCAAGCTGCCGCGGCGCAAGGCCGAGGAAATCGCCATGCACTTCCTCGAGCGCGTGCGCATTCCGGAGCAGGCGCACAAGTACCCCGGGCAGTTGTCCGGTGGTCAGCAGCAGCGGGTGGCGATTGCCCGGGCGCTGTGCATGAAGCCGAAGATCATGCTGTTCGACGAACCGACTTCGGCGCTGGACCCGGAGATGGTCAAGGAGGTGCTCGACACCATGGTCAGCCTGGCCGAGGATGGCATGACCATGCTCTGCGTGACCCACGAGATGGGCTTTGCCCGCACCGTGGCGAACCGGGTGATCTTCATGGACAAGGGCGAGATCGTCGAGCAGGCGGCGCCGGACGACTTCTTCGACCGGCCGCGCAGTGACCGGACCAGGTTGTTCCTGAGCCAGATCCTGCATTGATGTACCAGGGGCCGCCGAGCGGCCCCTGTAGCCTTACTTCTCTTCCTTGGCGGCCACCGGCGCTGGTGGTGGCCGCAACCCCACCTCGGCCACCAGCTTGAGCTGCTGACCATTGCGCATCACCTCGATGGTGATCTTCTCGTTGGGCTTGATCCGCGCTACCTGGTTCATCGACTTGCGCCCGTCGCCGGCCGGCTCGCCATTGATGCTCAGGATCACGTCACCCAGTTGCAGGCCGGCACGCGCCGCCGGGCCATCGCGGAAGATCCCCGCCACAACGATACCGGGGCGGCCCTGCATGCCGAACGAGTCGGCCAACTCCTGGCTCAACGGCTGCACTTCGATGCCCAGCCAGCCACGGATCACCTGGCCATGCTCGACGATCGACTTCATCACCTCCAGTGCCAGTTTGACCGGGATGGCGAAGCCGATGCCCTGGGAACCGCCGGACTTGGAGAAGATCGCGGTGTTGATGCCCACCAGGTTGCCGTTGGCATCCACCAGTGCACCGCCGGAGTTGCCCGGGTTGATAGCCGCATCGGTCTGGATGAAGTCTTCGTAGTTGTTCAGGCCCAGCTGGTTGCGGCCGGTGGCGCTGATGATGCCCATGGTCACGGTCTGGCCGACACCGAAGGGGTTGCCGATGGCCAGGGTCACGTCACCGATATGGATGCTGTCGGAGCGGCCGATGGTGATCGCCGGCAGGCTCTTGAGGTCGATTTTCAGTACCGCCAGGTCGGTTTCCGGGTCGCTGCCGATCACTCGGGCGAGGGTCTCGCGGCCATCCTTGAGGGCCACGACGATCTGGTCGGCGCCGCTGGTGACGTGGTTGTTGGTCAGCAGGTAACCTTCCGGGCTCATGATTACCGCCGAGCCCAGGCTCGACTCCCAGCGCCGCTGCTTGGGCAGGTTGTCGCCGAAGAAACGGCGGAACTGCGGGTCCTCGAACAGCGGGTGCGCGCTCTTGTTCACTACCTTGGTGGTATAGAGGTTGACCACTGCGGGCGCGGCCAGGGTCACGGCATCGGCATAGGAGACCGGCCCCTGCATGAGCTTGGTGGTTTGCGGGGCTTGTTGCAGGTTGACGTCCTGGCTGGGCAGGCCGACCCATTCGGGGAAGCGCTGGATGACCAGCATGGCGATCAGCACACCGGTGAGCAGGGGCCAGCCGAAGTAACGCAGAGCCTTGAGCATGAATCGATCCTGGGAGTGGGGCGGGGGCTGTGTCTATGGGCCCGGGGCGCGAGCGGGCGCGATCATACACCTGAAGAAACCGAACGGCGATGGCTGGACACCCCGAGCGCCCGCCAGCGGTTTCCCCCACGCCGGCGACGGCCCATAATGGCGGCCATTATAGGGCCTGACGCCCGTCGCAATGCCGAATTCGAGGAGATTTTTCATGGCCGTCGCCCTCAATACCCTGGTCGAGGAAGCCGAGCGCTACCTGGGCAGCGCCAGGATCCAGGATTACTGCCCCAACGGCCTGCAGGTCGAGGGCCGTCCCCAGGTCAGCCGCATCGTCAGCGGCGTCACCGCCAGCCAGGCGCTGCTGGACGCCGCGGTCGAGGCCGAGGCCGACCTGGTGCTGGTGCACCATGGCTACTTCTGGAAGGGCGAAAACCCGTGCATCACCGGGATCAAGCAGCGGCGCCTGAAGACCCTGCTCAAGCACGACATCAGCCTGCTGGCCTTCCACCTGCCGCTGGACGTGCACCCGGAGGTGGGCAACAACGTGCAGCTGGCGCGCCAGCTGGACATCACCGTCGAAGGTCCGTTGGACCCGAACAATCCCAAGGTGGTGGGCCTGGTCGGTTCGCTGGCCGAACCGGTATCGGCGCGGGATTTCGCCCGCCGTGTGCAGGAGGCGCTGGGGCGTGAGCCGCTGCTCATCGAGGGTGAGCAGATGATCCGCCGAGTCGGCTGGTGCACCGGGGGCGGGCAGGGCTACATCGACACCGCCATCGCCGCCGGGGTCGACCTGTTCATCAGTGGCGAGGCGTCGGAGCAGACCTTCCACAGTGCCCGCGAGAACGGCGTCAGCTTCATCGCCGCCGGTCACCACGCCACGGAGCGCTACGGCGTGCAGGCGCTGGGCGATTACCTGGCGCGTCGCTTTGCCCTGGAGCACCTGTTCATCGATTGCCCGAATCCGATCTGAACGCCTCATCTCGGGCTTGCCCCGCGATGCTTTTCGCCCAAACCCCCAGTCATATCATTAGACCTTTTCGATCTAGGCAGCCTCCTAAATAGAATCAGGTGCTGTGATAAAGTGGCTCGCTCGAACACGGCCCGCAGGCCGTCCATAAGATCGTTTTTCGTGAGTAGCCATGGTCGACAATCTGACGCACTTGAAACAGCTGGAGGCGGAGAGCATCCACATCATCCGCGAGGTGGCCGCCGAGTTCGACAACCCGGTGATGCTGTACTCGATCGGCAAGGATTCCGCGGTCATGCTGCACCTGGCGCGCAAAGCGTTCTTCCCGGGCAAGCTGCCGTTCCCGGTGATGCACGTCGACACCCAGTGGAAGTTCCAGGAGATGTACCGCTTCCGCGACAAGATGGTCGAAGAGATGGGCCTGGAGCTGATCACCCACGTCAACCCCGAAGGTGTGGCGCAGGGCATCAACCCGTTCACCCATGGCAGCTCAAAGCACACCGATATCATGAAGACCCAGGGCCTGAAGCAGGCGCTGGACAAGCACGGCTTCGACGCCGCCTTCGGTGGCGCGCGCCGCGACGAAGAGAAGTCGCGGGCCAAGGAGCGCGTCTACTCGTTCCGTGACAGCAAGCACCGCTGGGACCCGAAGAACCAGCGCCCGGAGCTGTGGAACATCTACAACGGCAAGGTCAACAAGGGCGAGTCGATCCGCGTGTTCCCGCTGTCGAACTGGACCGAGCTGGACATCTGGCAGTACATCTACCTCGAAGGCATCCCGATCGTGCCGCTGTACTTCGCCGCCGAGCGTGAAGTGATCGAGAAGAACGGCACCCTGATCATGATCGACGACGAGCGCATCCTCGAGCACCTCTCCGAGGAAGAGAAGGCGCGTATCGTCAAGAAGAAGGTGCGTTTCCGTACCCTGGGCTGCTACCCGTTGACGGGTGCGGTCGAGTCTGAAGCCGAAACGCTGACCGACATCATCCAGGAAATGCTTCTGACGCGGACTTCCGAGCGTCAGGGCCGGGTCATCGACCACGATGGCGCAGGCTCCATGGAAGACAAGAAACGTCAGGGCTACTTCTAATTTTCAGGGTTACTCCATGTCGCACCAATCCGATTTGATCAGCGAAGACATCCTCGCTTATCTGGCTCAGCATGAGCGCAAAGAACTGCTGCGTTTCCTCACCTGCGGCAACGTGGACGACGGCAAGAGCACCCTGATCGGGCGCCTGCTGCACGACTCGAAGATGATCTACGAGGACCACCTCGAGGCCATCACTCGTGACTCGAAGAAGTCCGGCACCACTGGCGAGGAAGTCGACCTGGCGCTGCTGGTCGACGGCCTGCAGGCCGAGCGCGAGCAGGGCATCACCATCGATGTCGCCTACCGCTATTTTTCCACTGCCAAGCGCAAGTTCATCATCGCCGACACCCCTGGCCACGAGCAGTACACCCGCAACATGGCCACCGGCGCCTCGACCTGCGACCTGGCGATCATCCTGGTCGACGCCCGCTACGGCGTGCAGACCCAGACCCGCCGGCACAGCTATATCGCGTCCCTGCTGGGCATCAAACACATCGTCGTCGCGGTCAACAAGATGGACCTCAAGGGCTTCGACGAGCAGGTCTTCGAGTCGATCAAGGCCGACTACCTGAAGTTCGCCGAGGGCATCGACCTCAAGCCGAGCAGCCTGCACTTCGTGCCGATGTCGGCGCTCAAGGGTGACAACGTGGTCAACCGCAGCGAGCGTTCGCCGTGGTACACGGGCCCTGCGCTGATGGAGATACTCGAGACTGTCGAGATCGCCGCCGACCGCAATGTCACCGACCTGCGTTTCCCGGTGCAGTACGTCAACCGCCCGAACCTCAACTTCCGCGGCTTTGCCGGCACCATTGCCGGTGGCGTGGTGCACAAGGGCGACGAGATCGTCGTTCTGCCGTCGGGCAAGAGCAGCCGGGTCAAGTCCATCGTCACCTACGAAGGTGAACTGGAGAACGCCGGGCCTGGCCAGGCGGTGACCCTGACCATGGAAGACGAGATCGACATCTCCCGTGGCGACCTGCTGGTGCATGCCGACAATGTTCCAACGGTGGCCGACCAGTTCGACGCCATGCTGGTGTGGATGGCCGAGGAGCCGATGCTCCCGGGCAAGAAGTACGATATCAAGCGCGCCACCAGCTATGTGCCGGGCTCGATCGCCAGCATCAGCCACAAGGTCGATGTGAATACCCTTGAGCAGGGCGCCGCCAGCGCGCTGCAGCTCAACGAGATCGGCCGGGTCAAGGTCGCCCTGGACAGCGCCATCGCCCTGGACGGTTACGAGAGCAACCGCACCACCGGCGCATTCATCGTCATCGACCGCCTGACCAACGGCACCGTCGGCGCCGGCATGATCATCGCCCCGCCGGTACTGCCCCACGGCGGCACTGGCCAACACGGCAAGCTGGCCCATGTGTCCACCGAAGAGCGTGCCCTGCGCTTCGGTCAGCAGCCAGCCACCGTGCTGTTCAGTGGCCTGTCGGGCGCCGGCAAGAGCACCCTGGCCTACGCCGTGGAGCGCAAGCTGTTCGACATGGGCCGTGCAGTCTACGTGCTCGACGGGCAGAACCTGCGTCATGACCTGAACAAGGGCCTGCCGCAGGACCGCGCCGGGCGCACCGAGAACTGGCGCCGCGCTGCCCATGTGGCGCGCCAGTTCAACGAAGCCGGCCTGCTCACCCTGGCCGCCTTCGTCGCCCCCGATGCCGAGGGCCGCGAGCAGGCCAGGGCGCTGATCGGCAAGGAGCGCCTGGTGACCGTCTATGTACAGGCGTCGCCGCTGGTATGCCGCGAGCGTGACCCGCAAGGCCTGTATGCCGCCGGTGGCGACAACATCCCGGGCGAGAGCTTCCCGTTCGATGTGCCGCTGGATGCGGACCTGGTGATCGACACCCAGTCGGTCAGCGTCGATGAAGGCGTGAAGCTGGTGCTGGATGTGCTGCGTCAGCGTGGGGCGATCTGATCCATCGCCGTCCATGAAAAGACCCGCTTCGGCGGGTTTTTTCATTTAGGGCTGCTTTGCAGCCCATCGCTGGCAAGCCAGCTCCCACGGGATGGTGCAGGGTTTCAGGTCAGCGCGGTCGGTGTGGGAGCCGGCTTGTCGTGGCGACGAACCGCGGCGATGGGCCGCAGGGCGGCCCTAGATATGCGCTTCGGAAACGGGAATCACCCGCCGCTCCTTCACCGCCTTGTACGAAAAGCTCGAATAGATCTCCTTCACCCCCGGCAACCGCTGCAGCACCTCCCGGGTGAATTCGCCAAACGACTCCAGGTCCCGCGCCAGGATCTCCAGCAAAAAATCATAGCGCCCGGAGATATTGTGGCAGGCGACGATCTCGGGGATCTCCACCAGCCGTTTCTCGAACGCCAGGGCCATTTCCTTGGTATGCGAGTCCATCATGATGCTGACGAACGCGGTCACCCCGAAGCCCAGCGACTTGGGCGAAAGAATGGCCTGGTAGCCGGTGATGTAGCCGTTGTCTTCGAGCAGCTTGACCCGCCGCCAGCAGGGCGAGGTGGTCAGGGCGACCTGGTCGGCGAGTTCGGAAACGGTCAGGCGGGCGTTGTCCTGCAGGGCGGCGAGCAGGGCGCGGTCGGTACGGTCGAGAGCTGAAGGCATATCTTGCCCTCCTGGTTCTGTTTTTGTTGTTTTTCTTTCAAAACATGCCCGATTGCGTGGGCAAGTTTGGAAAAAGCGCGGCAGCTTGGTGGCATAAGCTTATAACAAACCACAAGAGACTGTTGCCATGCGCGACTCCAACAACAATACCGGTTTCTCCACGCGGGCCATCCACCATGGCTATGACCCGATGTCCCACGGCGGCGCCCTGGTGCCGCCGGTCTACCAGACCGCCACCTACGCTTTCCCGACTGTCGAGTACGGCGCCGCCTGCTTCGCCGGCGAAGAGCCGGGGCACTTTTACAGCCGTATTTCCAACCCGACGCTGGCCCTGCTGGAGCAACGCATGGCGTCGCTCGAAGGCGGCGAGGCCGGGCTGGCGCTGGCCTCCGGGATGGGCGCCATCACCGCCACGCTATGGACCCTGCTACGCCCGGGTGACGAGCTGATCGTCGGCAGCACCCTGTATGGCTGCACCTTCGCCTACCTGCACCACGGCATCGGCGAGTTCGGCGTGAAGATCCGCCATGTCGACCTCAACGATATCCCGGCACTCAAGGCCGCGATCACCGCGAAGACGCGGATGATCTACTTCGAGTCGCCGGCCAACCCCAACATGCAGCTGGTGGATATCGCCGCGGTGGTCGAGGCTGCACAGGGCCATGACCTGAGCATCGTGGTCGACAACACCTACTGCACACCCTACCTGCAGCGCCCGCTGGAACTGGGCGTCGACCTGGTGGTGCATTCGGCCACCAAGTACCTGTCCGGGCATGGTGATATCACCGCCGGCCTGGTGGTGGGGCGCAAGGCGCTGATCGACCGCATCCGCCTGGAAGGGCTCAAGGACATGACCGGCGCCGTACTTTCGCCCCACGACGCCTCGCTGTTGATGCGCGGCATCAAGACCCTGGCCCTGCGCATGGACCGCCACTGCGCCAATGCCCAGCAGGTGGCCGAGTTTCTCGCCGAACAATCACAGGTCGAGCTGCTGCATTACCCGGGCCTGCCTTCCTTCCCGCAGTACGCGCTGGCCCAGCGGCAGATGCGCCTGCCGGGCGGCATGATCGCTTTCGAGCTGAAGGGCGGGATCGAAGCCGGGCGCCGTTTCATGAACGCCCTGCAGCTGTTCAGCCGCGCGGTGAGCCTGGGTGATGCCGAGTCGCTGGCCCAGCACCCGGCGAGCATGACTCACTCCAGCTATACCCAGCAGGAGCGTGCCGAACATGGCATCTCGGAAGGGCTGGTGCGTCTGTCGGTGGGGCTGGAAGACATCGACGACTTGCTTGCCGACATTGCCCAGGCCCTGAAGGCCTGTGCCTGAATCGCCACGGACGAGGCCTGCGCGATGGTAGCGATGATGAACCCGAACGAGCCGTTGACGGCCCTTGATGCCGCCCTGGACAGCGACCCTGCGGAAACCGCCGAGTGGTGCGAGGCGCTGGCCTCGACCCTGGCCCACTGCGGCCCGGCGCGGGCGCGCTACCTGCTGCAGCGCCTGCAGGCCCATGCCCTTGAGCTGGGCCTGGAGCGTGAGGCCCAGGCGTTCTCGGCCTACCGCAACACCGTGCCGGTGGAGCAGCAGGGCGCTTACCCCGGCGATCTCGAGCTGGACGAGCGTATTACCGGCATCCTGCGCTGGAACGCCCTGGCCATGGTGGTACGGGCCAACCACGCCTATGGCGAGCTCGGCGGGCATATCGCCAGCTACGCCTCGGCGGCGGAGATCTTCGAGGTCGGTTTCCAGCATTTTTTCCACGGCGAGGGTGGTGGCGCACGGCGCAGTGGCGACCTGGTGTTCTTCCAGCCGCACTCGGCGCCGGGCATCTATGCCCGCGCATTTCTTGAAGGGCGCCTTAGCGAGGAACAGCTGGCCAACTACCGGCAGGAGGTCGGCGGCAACGGGCTGTGCTCCTATCCGCACCCTTGGCTGATGCCGGACTTCTGGCAGTTCCCCACAGGCTCCATGGGCATCGGCCCGCTCAATGCGATCTATCAGGCGCGCTTCCTGCGCTACCTGCAGCATCGCGGGCTGCTCGACACCTCTGCCCGGCATGTCTGGGGCGTGTTCGGCGATGGCGAGATGGACGAGCCGGAGTCGACCGCCGGCCTGACCCTGGCGGCCCGTGAAGGCTTGGACAACCTGACGTTCATCGTCAACTGCAACCTGCAGCGCCTGGACGGCCCGGTACGCGGCAATGGCCAGATCATCCAGGAACTCGAAGCGTTGTTCAGCGGTGCCGGCTGGAACGTGATCAAGGTGCTGTGGGGCTCGGAGTGGGACGCCTTGTTCGCCCGCGATCACGAGCATGCGCTGCTGCGCCAGCTGGCGGCGACACCCGACGGGCAGTTCCAGACCCTCGGCGCCAAGGACGGCAGCTACAACCTCGAACACTTCTTCAAGCAGAACCCCGCCTTGCAGCGCCTGGTGGCGCACATGAGCGCCGAGGAGATCAGCGCCCTCAAGCGCGGTGGCCACGATTTTCGCAAGCTGCATGCCGCCTATGCCGCGGCCAAGGCCTGCAAGGGCCGGCCGACGGTGATCCTGGCCAAGACCAAGAAAGGCTACGGCATGAGCAGTGCCGGCGAGTCACGGATGACCGCGCACCAGGCCAAGAAGCTCGATGTGCAGGCGCTGCTGGCCTTTCGCGATCGTTTCCACCTGCCGCTGTCGGACGAGGCGGTGGAGCAGCTGCGTTTCTACCGTCCGGCCGCCGACAGCCCGGAGATGATCTACCTGCGCCAACGCCGCGAAGCCCTGGGCGGGCCGTTGCCGCTACGCCGCAACGACTGCGCCACCTTGCCCGTGCCGGAACTGGAGGCGTTCGGCGGTTTCGCCCTGCACGCCGAGGGCAAGGAGATGTCCACCACCATGGCCGCCGTGCGCTTGCTGGGCAACTGGCTGAAGGCGCCTGAATTGGGGCCACGGGTGGTGCCGATCGTCGCCGACGAGGCGCGCACCTTCGGCATGGCCAGCCTGTTCCGCCAGATCGGTATCTATTCGCCCCACGGGCAACGCTACGAGCCGGAAGACGCCGGCTCGCTGCTGGTCTACAAGGAGGCGCGGGACGGCCAGTTGCTGGAGGAGGGCATCACCGAGGCCGGGGCTATTTCCTCATGGGTCGCGGCGGCGACCGCCTACGCGGTGCATGGCGAGCCGATGCTGCCGGTGTACATCTACTACTCGATGTTCGGCTTCCAGCGGGTCGGCGACCTGATCTGGGCCGCCGCCGACCAGCGTGCCCGGGGTCTGTTGCTGGGTGCCACAGCGGGGCGCACCACGTTGGGTGGCGAGGGCTTGCAGCATCAGGATGGATCGAGCCTGGTCATGGCGTCGATGGTGCCCAACTGCCGGGCCTGGGATCCGTGCTTTGCCGGCGAGCTGGCGGTGATCCTCGACCATGGCGCGCGGCGCATGCTGGTGGAGCAGCAGGACGAGTTCCACTATGTGGCGGTGATGAATGAAAACTACCCGCAGCCGTCGTTGCCCGACGACATGCACGACGATGTACTGCGAGGCATGTATCGGTTTGCCCGGCATTCCTCGGTCGCACCCCGTGGCCAGGTGCGCTTGCTGGGTTCGGGCACCATCCTGCGCGAGGTGATTGCCGCCGGCGAGTTGCTGGCCAGTGACTGGCAGGTCGACAGCGAGGTGTTCAGCGTCACCAGCTTCAGCGAGCTGGCGCGTGGGGCCAGGGATGCGCAACGCCTGGCGATGGCCGGGGCGCAGGCGGATTGCCATGTGTGTCGTTGCCTGCCCGGCGACGCCCCGGTGATCGCGGCCAGCGACTATGTGCGCGCCTGGCCGCAGTTGATCGCCGAGTATGTGCAGGCGCCCTATACCACCCTGGGCACCGATGGTTTCGGGCGCAGTGACACGCGCCAGCAGTTGCGACGGTTCTTCGAGGTGGATCGGCATGCGGTGGTGCTGGCGGCGCTGCATGGGCTGGTGCGCCAGGGCGTGTTGCCAGCGGATGTGCTGGGGCAGGCGCGGGCGCTTTATGGCATCGGCGAGGAGGGGGCGGCCTGGTATCGCTGAGGTGATCTGGGCCGGCCCAATCGCGGGGCAAAGATTACGCTGTGAGTTAAATGGAACTGCGTGGGAGCGGGCTTGCCCCGCGATGCGGTGTATGGCACCGGCTTCGCCGGTGATCGCGGGGCAAGCCCGCTCCCACGCAGATCCCGCTTGCGACTTCCCACAAAAAAGGCCTCTTGCGAGGCCTTCTTCATGTCATCGATTCAGCGCTTGAGCCCGTAGCTTTCATCGAGCATGCCGGGCGAGTTCGGCGACTTCGGTGCGTAGTCGCGTGGCACTTCGGCGGTATCTTTCGGCGGCGTCAGGCGATCACGTGGGCCTTGCGCGGCTTCCGAGTGCAGCGCGGCCAGCAGGCGTTGGCGGGTCAGCTCGTCCAGGGCCAGGCGGTTGGCGCCGTCGGCCAGGTGATCCTGCACGTCCTGGTAGCTCTGGGTCAGTTTCTTGACCAGCGAGGCAGTGCTGTTGAAGTGGGTCACCACTTCGTTCTGGTAATTGTCGAAGCGCTGCTGGATGTCATCCAGCTGGCGTTGGGTGTTGCTCGGTGCCGCGTTGGGCAGCAGGCGGGCCAGCGCGAAACCGACGACGACACCGACAACCAGGGCCAGGGTCGGCAGCAACCAAACAAGGAGCGAGTGTTCCACGAGTCCTTCCTCTATAAACGGCTTTGCTTTACGTTAACGGCTCAGACCTGCGCTGTATACCGCGAGCGATCGCAAATCAGAACAGAATTCCTTTGCTAGACGAGTCGACCCTTCACGAGGTCACGGAGTAGTACCTTGCTTATCCGCGAAACCCCCTTGTTCATCGATGGCCCGACCGGCCAGCTCGAGGCTTTGTACCTGGACGTGGCCGATGCCCGTGGCGCGGTGCTGATCTGCCACCCCAACCCGGTCCAGGGCGGCACCATGCTCAACAAGGTGGTTTCGACCCTGCAGCGTACCGCCCGTGATGCAGGTTACGTCACCCTGCGCTTCAACTACCGCGGCGTTGGCCAGAGCGCCGGCAGCCACGACATGGGCGCTGGCGAGGTGGCGGATGCCGAGGCTGCCGCAGCCTGGCTGCGCCAGCAGCACCCCGAACTGCCACTGGTGCTGATGGGCTTCTCCTTCGGCGGCTTCGTTGCCGCCAGCCTGGCCGGTCGCCTGGAGGCGGCGGGTGTCGAGCTGCAACAGCTGTTCATGATCGCCCCGGCGGTGATGCGCCTGAACGCGCAGTTCCCGCTGCCCGAGCGCGTCGCGCTGACCGTCGTGCAGCCGGACACCGACGAAGTGGTCGATCCGCAACTGGTCTACGATTGGTCCGCCGCCCTGTCGCGCCCCCACGAGCTGCTGAAAGTGGCAGAATGCGGACACTTTTTCCATGGCAAGCTGACCGATCTGAAGGATCTGCTGCTGCCGCGCCTTTCGAACTGAGCCAAGCCTGAATAAGCGAACCCCCATGACCACGCGCATCCTCACCGGTATCACCACCACCGGCACCCCGCACCTGGGCAACTACGCCGGCGCCATCCGCCCGGCCATCCTCGCCAGCCAGCAGCCGGGCGTCGACTCGTTCTACTTCCTGGCCGACTACCACGCCCTGATCAAGTGCGATGACCCGCAGCGCATCCAGCGCTCGCGCCTGGAAATCGCCGCCACCTGGCTCGCCGGTGGCCTGGACCCGGCCAAGGTGACCTTCTATCGCCAGTCGGACATCCCCGAGATCCCGGAACTGACCTGGCTGCTGACCTGCGTCGCCGCCAAGGGCCTGCTCAACCGTGCCCACGCCTACAAGGCTTCGGTGGACAAGAACGTCGAGGCTGGCGAAGACCCGGACGCCGGCGTGAGCATGGGCCTGTTCAGCTACCCGGTACTGATGGCCGCCGACATCCTGATGTTCAATGCCAACAAGGTGCCGGTCGGCCGCGACCAGATCCAGCACGTGGAAATGGCCCGTGACATCGGCCAGCGCTTCAACCACCTGTTCGGCCAGGGCAAGGACTTCTTCGCCCTGCCTGAGGCGGTGATCGAGGAGAGCGTGGCCACGCTCCCGGGCCTGGACGGTCGCAAGATGTCCAAGAGCTACGACAACACCATCCCGCTGTTCACCAGCGCCAAGGACATGAAGGAGGCGATCTCGCGCATCGTCACCGACTCCAAGGCCCCGGGCGAGGCCAAGGATCCGGACAATTCGCACCTGTTCACCCTGTTCCAGGCGTTCTCCACGCCGGCGCAATGCGCCGAGTTCCGCGAAGAGCTGCTGCAGGGCCTGGGCTGGGGCGATGCCAAGCAGCGCCTGTTCCAGCTGCTCGACGGCCAGTTGGCCGACAAGCGCGAGCACTATCACCAGCTGATCTCGCGCCCGTCGGACCTCGAGGACATCCTCTTGGCCGGCGCCGCCAAGGCCCGCAAGATCGCCACGCCGTTCCTCGAGCAACTGCGCGAGGCGGTTGGCCTGCGTTCGTTCCGCACCACCGTGCAGGCGAGCACCGAGGTGAAGAAGAAGGCCGCCAAGACTGCCCGTTTCGTCAGTTTCCGCGATGAAGACGGCAGCTTCCGTTTCCGCCTGCTGGCCGCCGATGGCGAGCAATTGCTGCTGTCGCGCAGCTTCGCCGATGGCAAGAGCGCGGGTGCGGTAAGCAAGCAACTGCAACAGGGCGGCGAGGCCGATGTGCGGGTCGAGGGCTTGAGCTTCAGCCTGTGGCTGGAAGGCGAGCAAGTTGCCGACGGGCCGCAGTTCGAGGCCGCCGAGGCCCGTGACGCGGCCATCACCAGCCTGCGCGAGGCCCTGGCGCCACAGGCGGACTGAGTCACTTTGACGCAAGTCTGATTGCCATTAAGCGGGCCGGTCGCTACAGTGACGGCCCGTTTTTTGTTGCCTCGCTAACGAAATCATGACGCCCCTAGAACGATACCAAGCCGATCTGAAACGCCCCGACTTCTTCCATGACGCGGCGCAGGAAACTGCGGTGCGTCACCTGCAGCGCCTGTACGACGACCTGGTGCAGGCGCAGAACAACAAGCCGGGGGTGTTCGGCAAGCTGTTCGGCAAGAAGGAGCAGACGCCGGTCAAGGGCCTGTACTTCTGGGGCGGCGTGGGCCGGGGCAAGACCTACCTGGTCGACACCTTCTATGAAGCGCTGCCGTTCAAGCAGAAGATGCGCACGCACTTCCACCGCTTCATGAAGCGCGTCCACGAGGAGATGAAGACCCTCAAGGGCGAGAAGAACCCGCTGACCATCATCGCCAAGCGCTTCAGCGACGAGGCCAAGGTGATCTGCTTCGACGAGTTCTTCGTCTCCGATATCACCGATGCCATGATCCTCGGCACCCTGATGGAAGAGCTGTTCAAGAACGGCGTGTCGCTGGTGGCCACTTCCAACATCGTCCCGGACGGCCTGTACAAGGACGGCCTGCAGCGCGCGCGCTTCCTGCCGGCCATCGCCATGATCAAGCAGTACACCGATGTGGTGAACGTCGACAGTGGCGTGGACTACCGCCTGCGCCACCTGGAACAGGCCGAGCTGTTCCACTTCCCGCTCGACGACGCGGCGCATGAAAGCCTGCGCGCCAGCTTCAAGGCGTTGACCCCAGAGTGCACCCAGGCCGTCGAGAACGACGTGCTGATGATCGAGAACCGCGAGATCCATGCCCTGCGCACCTGCGACGATGTCGCCTGGTTCGACTTCCGCGCCCTGTGCGACGGGCCGCGCAGCCAGAACGACTACATCGAGCTGGGCAAGATCTTCCATGCCGTGCTGCTGAGCAATGTCGAGCAGATGGGCGTGACCACCGACGACATCGCCCGGCGCTTCATCAACATGGTCGACGAGTTCTACGACCGCAACGTCAAGCTGATCATCTCGGCCGAGGTGGAGCTCAAGGACTTGTACACCGGTGGGCGCCTGAGCTTCGAGTTCCAGCGCACGCTCAGCCGTCTGCTGGAAATGCAGTCCCACGAGTTCCTGTCGCGGGCGCACAAGCCCTGACGGCAGCTGCAAGCTTCTAGCTGCAAACCACAAGAAAAGCCAGAGCAGTTCGCGTACTGCTCTGGCTTTTTCTTGTGGCTTGTAGCTTGAGGCTTGCAGCTGGGAGGCCTTTCAGGCCTCCTGCATGAACTGCTGCCGATACTGGTTCGGCGACAACTCCGTGTGCTGGCGGAACAGCCGGGCGAAGAAACTCGCGTCGTCGTAGCCCACCTCGTAGCTGATGGTCTTGATGCTCTTGCGCGTGCTCGACAGCAGGCCCTTGGCGGTCTCGATGCGCAGGCGCTGCAGGTAGTGCAGGGGTTTGTCGCCGGTGGCGCTCTGGAAGCGGCGCATGAAGTTGCGGATGCTCATGCCGTGGTTGCGCGCGACATCCTCGAAGCGGAACTTGTCGGCGAAGTGCTCTTCGAGCCAGTGCTGGATCTGCAGGATGATCAGGTCCTGGTGCAGCTTCTGGCCGCCGAAGCCCATGCGCCCCGGGGTATAGCTGCGCTGCACCTCGTAGAGGATGTCGCGGGCCACCGCGCGGGCCACGTTGGCGCCGCAGAAGCGTTCGATCAGGTAGATGTACAGGTCGCAGGCCGAGGTGGTGCCGCCGGCGCAGTAGAGATTGTCGGCGTCGGTCAGGTGCTTGTCCTGGTTCAGGCGGATCTTCGGGAAGCGCTCGGCGAAGCTGCTGAAGAAGCGCCAGTAGGTGGTCGCCTCCTTGCCGTCGAGCAGCCCCGACTCGGCCAACCAGAACACGCCGCTGGCCTCGGCGCACAGCACCGCGCCACGGGTATGCTGCGCACGCAGCCAGGGCAGTACCTGCGGATAGCGTTGCAGCAGGTTGTCGAAGTCGTCCCAGAAGGCCGGCAGGATGATCACGTCGGCATCGTTCAGGCCGCTGTCGACCGGCAACTGCACGTTGCTGAAGCTGTCCACGGGCAAACCGTCCGGGCTCACCAGGCCGATCTCGAACATCGGTTGCAGGCCCAGGCCCAGCTGCTTGCTGTAGCGCAGGCTGGCCAGGTGGAAGAAGTCCTTGGCCTGCATCAGTGTCGAAGCGAACACTTTATCAACGGCCAGGATGCTGACGCGCCGCAGCGACGCCGGGGGTTGAGTAAACATCATTGTCATTGTTCTTATAGGGTAGAGTGGTCAATCACCGGCTGGATCGTCTTATTTTTTGGCGATTGTGTCTACCCCACGAAAGCGCAGTGCAGCGCCTCTGTTGCATCAAGGCGCGGGGTTCGGCTGCTCCTGATGCACCGCCTCGATTGCCGCCAGCAGTTCATCGCCCAGGTTCAACGCCTGGCTGTCGATATTGCTGCGCAGTTGCTCGAGGCTCGTCGCGCCGATGATGTTGCTGGTCACGAACGGCTGCCGGGTCACGAACGCCAGCGCCATCTGCGCCGGGTCCAGCCCATGCTCGCGGGCCAGCTGTACATAGCGGCCGCAGGCGGCCACGGTCTGCGGGTTGGAATAGCGGGCAAAGCGGCTGAACAGGGTCAGGCGGGCATGTTCCGGGCGGGCGCCGTTTTCGTACTTGCCCGACAGCATGCCGAAGGCCAGCGGCGAGTAGGCCAGCAAGCCGCACTGCTCGCGGATTGCCACCTCCGCCAGGCCTACTTCGAAGCTGCGGTTGAGCAGGTTGTAGGGGTTCTGGATCGACACCGCGCGGGGCCAGCCTCGGGTTTCGGCCAGGTGCAGGAATTTCAGGGTGCCCCACGGGGTTTCGTTGGACAGGCCGATGTGGCGGATCTTGCCGGCGCGCACCTGTTCATCGAGCACCTCCAGGGTTTCCTCCAGGGGGGTGAAGATGTCCTGGGGCAGGTGCTGGTAACCGAGCTTGCCGAAGAAGTTGGTGCTGCGCTCGGGCCAGTGCAACTGGTAGAGGTCGATGCGATCGGTCTGCAGGCGCTTGAGGCTTTCGTCCAGCGCGGCGACGATGTGCTGGCGGTTGTGCTTGAGCTGCCCGTCGCGGATGTGGCTGATGCCGTTGCCGGGGCCGGCGACCTTGCTGGCGAGGATCCAGTCGTCACGGTCGCCGTTGGCGGCGAACCAGTTGCCGATGATGCGTTCGGTGGCGGCGTAGGTCTCCGGGCGCGGTGGCACCGGGTACATCTCGGCGGTGTCGATGAAGTTGATGCCGCTGGCCTTGGCCAGGGCGATCTGGGCGAAGGCCTGGTCTTGGGTGTTCTGTTCACCCCAGGTCATGGTGCCCAGGCACAGGGCGCTGACGTCGAGGTCGGTACGGCCGAGCTTGCGGTATTCCATCGGGTAGACGCTCCATGGCAAAGATGACCATAAAAGCAGGTTGAAATTTTTCCTGCAATCTGGATAATTCTGCCCCTCTCCGTGTGGCGGAAGTGATGCACCACCACGCAGGGAACCCTTGTCGAACATTGGCGTGCCCGACCCGAGCCCCCAAAAGCGTCAGCGTTCGGCTGCGCGCTTGCCCTTGGCAAGCTGTGCACTATCCAGTAAGATTCGCCGTCTATTTTTCGCTGGGCGGCCTCTGAGGCTTTAGAGAATGAAAACTTTTACTGCTAAACCGGAAACAGTAAAGCGCGAGTGGTTCGTAGTCGACGCCGCTGGTCAGACCCTGGGTCGTCTGGCTACCGAAATCGCTAGCCGCCTGCGTGGCAAGCACAAGCCAGAATACACCCCTCACGTTGACACCGGCGACTACATCGTCGTCATCAACGCCGAGCAGATCCGTGTGACTGGTGCCAAGTCTTCCGACAAGATGTACTACTCCCACTCCGGCTTCCCGGGCGGTATCAAGGAAATCAACTTCGAGAAGTTGATCGCCAAGGCCCCTGAGCGTGTTATCGAAACCGCGGTCAAAGGCATGCTGCCGAAGAACCCGCTGGGTCGCGACATGTACCGCAAGCTGAAAGTGTACGCGGGTGCTGCTCACCCACACACTGCTCAGCAGCCTCAAGAACTGAAGATCTAACGGGATAGTTCATTATGTCGGCGACTCAAAACTACGGCACTGGCCGTCGCAAGACCGCAACCGCTCGCGTTTTCCTGCGTCCAGGTACCGGTAACATCTCCATCAACAACCGTTCTCTGGACGTGTTCTTCGGCCGCGAAACCGCTCGCATGGTTGTTCGCCAGCCGCTGGAACTGACCGAAACCGTTGAGAAGTTCGACATCTACGTCACCGTTTCCGGTGGTGGTGTCAGCGGTCAGGCCGGTGCAATCCGCCACGGCATCACCCGCGCCCTGATGGAATACGACGAAACCCTGCGTGGCGCTCTGCGTCGTGCTGGCTACGTCACCCGCGACGCTCGTGAAGTTGAGCGTAAGAAAGTGGGTCTGCGTAAAGCGCGTAAGCGTCCTCAGTACTCCAAGCGTTAATACCGCTTCGGCAGTCGAAAAAAGCCCGGTTCCTTTTTGGAACCGGGCTTTTTTTATGTCTTCAACTAACCTGTCTGCTAGTCCGTGGCCGTTTGTCGCATAGACGCAGATCAAGCAAAGCGAGGGTAGTGGCCCGACGAGCGGGTAATCACCTTGTCAGCGTGTGGATTTGTTCCTTACCATTGCGGCCAATTTTTAGTGCCACAGACGTACCTAAGTAGATGCCTGTTCAAACAGGCCAAGCAAGCTGATGGGAGAGGACTGAATGAGCAATGACGGCGTCAACGCAGGCCGGCGCCGCTTCCTCGTAGCCGCGACATCCGTGGTCGGGGCAGCGGGGGCAGTGGGGGCAGCGGTACCGTTCGTGGGGTCATGGTTTCCCAGTGCCAAGGCGAAAGCCGCAGGGGCACCGGTGAAGGTCAATATCGCCAAGGTCGAGCCCGGTCAGCAGATGGTAGCTGAATGGCGTGGGCAACCTGTATTCATCGTGCGGCGAACGGAGGAGATCCTCGGCAATCTGAAAAAGATCACCGGCGAGCTGTCCGATCCTGAATCCAAGGCGTCGGTGCAGCCCACCTACGTCGACCCGCAAGTCCGCTCGATCAAGCCCGAGATTCTCATCCTGGTCGGCCTGTGCACGCACCTGGGTTGCTCGCCGACCTTCCGCCCTGAAGTCGCCCCGGCTGACCTGGGGCCGAAGTGGGTCGGTGGCTATTTCTGCCCCTGCCACGGCTCGCACTACGACCTGGCCGGGCGCGTCTACAAGTCCCAGCCGGCGCCCCTCAACCTGCCAGTGCCACCGCACTCGTACGAGTCGGACGATCTCATCGTCATCGGCGTCGATCAGGAGAACGCATGATGAGCAAGTTCATGGAGTGGATCGATGCGCGCTTCCCCGCGACGAAGATGTGGGAAGACCATCTAAGCAAGTATTACGCGCCCAAGAACTTCAACTTCCTGTACTTCTTCGGCTCGCTGGCGTTGCTGGTGCTGGTCAACCAGATCGTCACCGGCGTGTGGCTGACCATGAGTTTCACCCCCTCGGCGGAAGAGGCCTTCGCCTCGGTCGAGTACATCATGCGCGACGTCGAGTACGGCTGGATCCTGCGCTACCTGCACTCTACCGGCGCGTCGGCGTTCTTCATCGTGGTCTACCTGCACATGTTCCGCGGCTTGCTCTACGGCTCCTACCAGAAGCCGCGCGAGCTGGTCTGGCTGTTCGGCATGCTGATCTACCTGGCGCTGATGGCCGAGGCGTTCATGGGCTACCTGCTGCCCTGGGGCCAGATGTCGTACTGGGGTGCCCAGGTGATCATCTCGCTGTTCGGCGCGATCCCGGTGATCGGTGATGACCTGACCCAGTGGATCCGTGGTGACTACCTGATCTCCGGCATCACCCTGAACCGCTTCTTCGCCCTGCACGTGGTGGCCCTGCCGATCGTGATCCTGGGCCTGGTGGTGCTGCACATCCTGGCGCTGCACGAAGTGGGTTCGAACAACCCCGATGGTGTGGACATCAAGAAGAAGAAGGACGAGAACGGCATCCCGCTGGATGGCATCCCGTTCCACCCGTACTACACCGTCAAGGATATCGCCGGCGTCGTGGTGTTCCTCTTCGTGTTCTGTGCCGTGGTGTTCTTCTTCCCGGAAATGGGTGGCTACTTCCTGGAAAAACCGAACTTCGAGCAGGCCAACGCCTTCAAGACGCCTGAGCATATCGCCCCTGTCTGGTACTTCACGCCGTTCTACGCGATCCTGCGCGCGGTGCCCGACAAACTGTTCGGGGTGATTGCCATGGGCGCGGCGATCGCGGTGCTGTTCGTGTTGCCCTGGCTTGACCGCAGTCCGGTGCGCTCGATGCGCTACAAGGGCTGGCTGAGCAAGATCTGGTTGCTGGTGTTCTGCGTGTCCTTCGTCATCCTTGGCGTGCTGGGCGTACTGGCGCCAACCCCGGGGCGTACCTTGCTGTCGCAGGTGTGCACGGTGTTGTACTTCGCGTACTTCCTGCTGATGCCGTTCTACACAAGGCTCGAGAAGACCAAACCGGTTCCGGAAAGGGTGACTGGCTGATGAAAAAGTTTATTGCAGTATGCTTGCTGGCATTGATGCCTGGCCTATCGTTCGCCGCCGAACACGGTCTGGAGCTGGACAAGGTCGATATCGACCTGACCGACAAGGCCGCGATGCAGGATGGCGCGCGCACCTTCGCCAACTATTGCATGGGTTGCCATAGCGCCAAGTTCCAGCGTTACGAGCGTGTCGCCGACGACCTGGGAATCCCCCACGAGCTGATGCTCGAAAACCTGGTGTTCACCGGCGCCAAGATCGGCGATCACATGAAGATCGGCATGCAACCCAACGATGCCAAGACCTGGTTCGGCGCCGCGCCGCCCGACCTCACCCTGGTTGCCCGGGTGCGTGGCAACGACTGGTTGTACAGCTACCTGCGCAGCTTCTATGAAGACAAGACGCGGCCATACGGGGTGAACAACAAGGTCTTCCCCAACGTCGGCATGCCCAACGTGCTGGTCGGCCTGCAGGGCAACCAGGTGATTGGCTGCAAGCAGGTGCAGAGTGTGGTCGACGGCAAGAAGCAATACGACCCGCTGACCGGCAGCCCATTGACCCATGAAGCGTGCGACCAGCTGACCGTCGAGGAGAAATCCGGTACCCTGACGGCCGAGCAGTTCGACGAGAAGGTCAAGAACCTGGTGACCTTCCTGGCCTATTCGGCCAACCCGGTCAAACTGGAAAGCCAGCGCATCGGTACCTACGTGTTGCTGTACCTGGCTTTCTTCTTCGTGTTCGCCTACTTGCTCAAGCGCGAATACTGGAAGGACGTGCACTGATCACGCAGTAGTTTCTGGTAGTTGAACGCGCCCGGGGTGCCCCAGCCATGTCGCTGGGGTGCCCCGGGCGCGTTTTCATTTGCAGTATTACAAGCATCCCGTACGAGGAGGCGCTACATGGGCGCAACCAACAGGTTAGCCTGCTATTCCGACCCTGCTGACCATTACTCCCATCGGGTACGCCTGGTGCTCGCGGAGAAAGGCGTCACGGTGCAGATCATCGATGTCGACCGCAATCGCCTGCCGCCCAAGCTGGTCGAAGTGAACCCTTACGGCAGCCTGCCGACCCTGGTCGATCGCGATCTGGCGCTGTACGAGTCGAGCGTGGTGATGGAGTACCTCGAGGAGCGTTACCCGCACCCGCCGCTGATGCCGGTCTATCCGGTGGCTCGCGGCAACAGTCGCCTGCTGATGCACCGCATCCAGCGCGACTGGTGCAGCCTGGCCGACACCGTGCTGGACCCGCGCAGCAGCGAGGCGGCACGTACCCAGGCGCGCAAGGAGTTGCGCGAGAGCCTGACGGGCGTGGCCCCGCTGTTCGCTGAAATGGCCTGCTTCATGAGCGAGGAGCAGAGTCTGGTCGATTGCTGTCTACTGCCCATACTCTGGCGCTTGCCGGTGATGGGTATCGAGTTGCCGCGGCAGGCCAAGCCGCTGCTGGATTACATGGAGCGACAGTTCGCCCGCGAGCCTTTCCAGGCGAGCCTGTCTGCTACTGAACGTGAAATGCGCAAGGTTTAAAGAGGAGCCGTTGATGAACTCCAGTCGCCCCTATCTGGTTCGCGCGCTGTACGAGTGGATCGTCGACAACGATTGCACGCCCCATATGCTGGTCAACGCCGAGTACCCGGCGGTCCAGGTGCCACAAGGTTTCGCCAGCGATGGCCAGATCGTCCTGAACATCTCCCCCAGTGCGGTGCGCAGCCTGCACATGGACAACGAGGCGGTGAGCTTCGAAGGGCGCTTCGGTGGCGTGGCGCACACGCTGTATGTGCCGATTGGCGCCATCCTGGGGATCTACGCCCGGGAGAATGGCCAGGGCATGGTCTTCGAGCTGGAGCCGCCGCTCGCGGACGAGGATGACCTTGAGGGCGACGGTGTCGAGCCGGATGACGATGGTCCGCCCGAGCCGCCGCGCCCAAGTGGTCGTCCGAGCCTGAAAGTCGTGAAGTAACAGGCAGGGACAAAAAAAGGCGATCCGCGGGGATCGCCTTTTTCATTCTTGCTGCAATTACAGGTCCTTGATGCTCTGCACCTGGTCCTTGTTGATGCGGGTCGGCTTGCCATCCAGTTGCTTGAACTCGTAGAAGCCGGAGTTGCGGTCGAAGTGCGGCGTGTCGGTGGTCTGCAGTTCGCGGCCATCGTTGAGGGTGATCACGCTCGGAGTGGAGCAGCCGGCCAGGGTGGCGAAGGTGCCGATCAGCAGGGCGGGCAGCAGAAGCTTCTTCATGGGGTACTTCCTGGATCAGAGTGAAAAGGCGAGCGTCCCGACGCTCGCCAAGGGGTTGTCAGTCGATGTACTCGAACAGCTTGACGATCTTCTGCACGCCCGACACGCCCTGCACCACATTGGTGGCGGCGTTGGCCTCCTGCTGCCTGACCAGGCCGAGCAGGTAGACGATGCCGTTTTCGGTGATCACCTTGATACGCGAGCTGGGCACGCTCTCGTCGGTCAGCATCTGGGTCTTGATCTTGGTGGTCAGCCAGGCGTCGTTGTTGCGCGCCAGGATCGACGACGGCTGAATGACTTGCAGCTCGTTATGTACCTTCTTGACCCGCTGCACCTGGCCGGCGGTCTGCTCGGCGAGGGACTTGAGGTCGGCGCGTGGTGTCTGGCCGGCAAGCAGCACGACACCGTTGTAGCTGCTGACGACGATGTGCGAGCCCTTGTCCAGCTCCGGGTTGGCCTTGGCGATGTTGACCGAGACCTTGGTCTCGATCAGCGAGTCATCGATCTTGCTGCCGATGGTGCGGGTGCCGCGGTCATCCTCGATGGGCGAGTTGCGCGCCGAGGTGAGCACGGAACTGCAGCCCGATACGCCGAGGCACAGGGTCAGGGCCATCAGGCCGATACGCTTGGAGATCATTCTTCACTCCCGAACAGTTGGCTGTCGATCAGGTCGCACAGACAGTGGATCGCCAGCAGGTGGACTTCCTGGATGCGCGCGGTGACCGTGGCGGGGACGCGGATCTCGACGTCCTCGGGCAGCAGCAGCGAGGCCATGCCGCCGCCATCGCGCCCGGTCAGGGCGACAACAATCATTTCGCGGTCATGGGCGGCCTGGATCGCCTGGATCACGTTGGCCGAATTACCGCTGGTGGAGATCGCCAGAAGCACATCGCCGGGCTGGCCCAGGGCGCGGATCTGCTTGGAGAAGACTTCGTTGTAGCTGTAGTCGTTGGCGATCGAGGTCAGTGTCGAGCTGTCGGTGGTTAGGGCGATGGCCGGCAGGCTCGGCCGCTCGCGCTCGAAGCGGTTGAGCAGTTCCGAGGAGAAGTGCTGGGCATCGCCGGCCGAGCCGCCGTTGCCGCACGCGAGCATCTTGCCGTCGTTGAGCAGGGCGTTGACCATGACCAGGCTGGCCTGCTCGATGTGGGGTGCCAGGATGTCCATTGCCTGTTGCTTGGTGTCGATGCTGGCCTGGAACAGCCGGCGAATTCGGGATTGCATGTCCATCTGGGTGACCTTAAGAGGGGCGGTGGCCTTTGCTACGCGCAACAGTGACCAGCCCGCGAAACATAGAGCTAGAAAATCGAATTGGGTTCAGCATTCGAAGGCATTTTTCAGCCATTGAAGCGGTTGCCCCGCATGCCCCCGGCCCTGCAGGGCGACTACGTCGAAGCGGCAGGGGCGGGTGGCCCAGCGGGGTTCGTGCTGCAGGAAGAGGTTGGCGGCAAGCGCCAGTCGTTGCTGCTTGCGCCCATCGATACTGGCGAGCGCTCCGCCGAACTCCGCATGCAACCGGTAGCGGACTTCGACGAATACTACTGTATCGGCATCGAGCATGACCAGATCGAGCTCGCCCCCCTTGCATCGCCAGTTGCGCTCCAGCAGCCGCAGACCTTGCCCTTGAAGGTATTCAAGGGCGTGATCTTCGGCTGCCTGGCCGGCAAGGCTGGGCGATGCGCCGGGCATCAGCGAGGGGTGTCCGGCAGGCGCTTGACCTGGCCGCCGGCGAATTCGGCCCATGGCAGCTGGCGTTCGATGCGCTGGCTGGGGTTCATGCTCAGGCTACCGGACAAACCTTCGACGCGGTTGTCCGGGAGTGCCTTGAGCTGGCCCAGGCGCGGAGCCAGGCTGTAGGCGTCGACGCCCATGGCGTACAGGCGGCCGAGGCTACCGGCGGCCTGGGGCCATTGCTGCACCACTTGCTGGCGCAGGCTGTTGGTGGTGTCCAGCAGCCAAGGCGTTTCGCAGAAGCGGATGCCGTTCATGTCGTTGTACTGGTTCACGTCACCGCTGGCGCTGTACAGGTTGGAGGTGGCGTAGACCGGCACATCGCCGGCGTACTGGAAGTTCAGCGTCGGCTTGATCTGCTGGGCCTGCTGCGGCGTCGAGGCGAGGAAGATGAAGTCGATGTCCTGGCGGCGCGAAGGCTGCGCGGCGATGGTGCCGCCGACGGTGCTCTGCAGGCTCTTGGCGCGGCCTTCGCTCTGGCGCAGCTGGAACAGATCGGCGATCTGCTGGGCGAGGGCGACGGGTTGGGCGATGCGCTGCGCGGTGATCAGGGTGCCACCATTGCCTTCCCAGTCCTGGCGGAAGGCGGCGAGCACGCGGTCGCCCCATTCACCGCTCGGTACCAGGGCCACGGCGCGAACCATGCCGTCGGCGCGGGCACGACGCGCGACTTCGCGGGCTTCGTCCTCGGCGGCCAGGCCGAACTGGAACAGCTGTGGCGGTGCTTTCTGGCCGGCGTCGGCGTAGTTCAGGGCCAGGGTGGTGATGGGCAGTTGCGGGTAGGCGGCGAGCTTCTTGACCAGTGGCTTTTCCAGTGGGCCGACCACCAGTTGCACCCCGGCAGCCTGGGCTTGGCGGTAGAAGTCGTCGAGCGAGGTGATGCGCGAGCTGTCGAACACCTGTACCGCAGGGGCCGCCTGGCCACCTTGCTGGGCCTGGAAATGGGCGGCCATGAAGCCGTCACGCAGGGCACGGGCGACACCGGCCAGCGGGCCTTCCTGGGGCAGCAGCAGGGCGATTTTGGTCAGTGGCTGGCTGGCCAGCTCCTTGAGCTTGACCAGGGCTGTCGGCAATTGCTTGGCTGCCGGGTGCTCGGGATGCTGCTGGCGCCAGGTGTCGATGGCGGCCTGTTGCTGTTCCAGGGTGCCGGCGCGCTTCACGGCCAGAGCCAGGCTGGTCCAGCCGGCCAGGGTCTCGTCGGCGGCCGGCTGCTGCAGCTGTTCGGCGGGCAGCGAGGCGACCAGGGCCCAGATCGCGTCATTGTTGCCAGCGGCAGCCTGGCTGCTGAGCAGGGGCGCCAGCAGTACGCGCTGCTGGGCTGCGGCCAGGGCCTGGCCGTCGGCTTCGAGGGCTGCGGCATGAACGCTGTAGGTGCGGGCCTGCTGCTCGGTTGGCAGTTCGCCGACGCGCTGCAGGCTCGGGTGGGCGAGGGCGGTCAGGGCGGCCTTGGGCTGGTTGCGGCTCATGGCGAGCTCGGCGGCCAGGGTGGAGGCGAACACCTGCTGGGCGGGCTTGAGCGGCTCCAGCGGGACCTGCTCGAGAATCCGCGCGGCGCGCGGGAAGTCCTTTTGCTTGTATGCCAGGTCCGCGGCGCTCAAACGCAGCAGGGCTGCATCCTCGGCGGACTTGCTGGAGGCCGCCTTCTCGAGCAGTTGCTCGATGCTGGCGTCCGGGGTGCGTGGCAGTTCGCCCAGGCTGGATGAGGGCGAGCTGGCGCAGGCTGCCAGCAGGGCAGCGAGGCAGAGGGCTGTGAGCAGCCGCAGACAAGCGATCATGTAAAGGTCCTGTTACTCGATCAAGTTGGCCGGCAATTGTACCCAAGCGGGGGGCACGGCGCGATCTCGCCGACACTGAACCTTCACTATAGGTGGCCTGCGGTGTGCCCGGGTCGAAGTTCTTTGCGCCCTGTTACCGGTGCTCGGGCTACAATGGTGACCTTTGATCCGGAAAGCAGGTGTGCGCAGTGACTGATGTTGCAGGGGTTTCGAAATCCACGTTGGGCAAGCTTTACGTCGTTGCCACGCCCATCGGCAACCTCGACGACATGAGTGCCCGGGCACTGAAGGTGTTGGCGGATGTCAGCCTGATCGCCGCCGAGGACACCCGCCACTCGGTGCGCCTGTTGCAGCATTTCGGCATCGACACGCCGCTGGCCGCTTGCCATGAGCACAATGAGCGTGACGAGGGCGGGCGCTTCATCACCCGCCTGCTGGTCGGCGACGATGTGGCGCTGGTGTCCGATGCCGGCACGCCGCTGATTTCCGATCCGGGCTATCACCTGGTGCGCCAGGCGCGTGCTGCGGGCGTGCAGGTGGTGCCGGTGCCGGGCGCCTGTGCGTTGATCGCCGCGCTGTCGGCGGCGGGGTTGCCGTCGGACCGCTTCATCTTCGAAGGCTTCCTGCCGGCCAAGGCCGCCGGGCGCCGGGCACGTCTGGAGCAGGTCAAGGAAGAGCCGCGCACCCTGATTTTCTACGAGGCGCCGCATCGGATCCTCGAGTGCCTGGAGGACATGGAGGCGGTGTTCGGTGGCGAGCGTCCGGCGCTGCTGGCGCGCGAGATCACCAAGACCTTCGAGACCCTCAAAGGCTTGCCGTTGGCCGAATTGCGCGCATTCGTACAGGGTGACAGCAACCAGCAGCGTGGCGAGTGTGTGGTGCTGGTGGCCGGCTGGAGCGCGCCGGAGGGCGAGCAGGCGATCAGTGCCGAGGCGCAGCGGGTGCTGGACCTGTTGCTGGCCGAGCTACCGTTGAAGAAGGCCGCGGCTTTGGCGGCCGAGATCACTGGGGTGCGCAAGAACCTGCTCTACCAGTTGGCGCTGGAGAAGCAGAAATCCCATTGATGGCGTAATGACATTGTTTGTCACATCACTTGTTCTTGAGCGCGCCTACCGGTAACCTTGGCGGCGGAGAGTCGATCGGACAGTCGCTGCCGTCTTTTGTTCCGCAAAAGGCGGGGGAGGAAAGTCCGGGCTCCATAGGGCAGAGTGCCAGGTAACGCCTGGGAGGCGCGAGCCTACGGAAAGTGCCACAGAAAACAACCGCCTAAGCGCTTCGGCGCCGGTAAGGGTGAAAAGGTGCGGTAAGAGCGCACCGCACGGCTGGCAACAGTCCGTGGCTAGGTAAACCCCACTCGGAGCAAGACCAAATAGGGTTCCATACGGCGTGGCCCGCGTCGGAACCGGGTAGGTTGCTAGAGGCGTCCAGTGATGGCCGTCGTAGAGGAATGACTGTCCTCGACAAAACCCGGCTTACAGATCGACTCTCCACCTCTCCTTTCCTGCTTGAATCGATAGCAGATGCGTCCTGGTAATACCGAAAAAATCTTACTCTTAATAAATTACTTTAACTTCTCACTCTATCCGCTTGAGTGTGTTTGATTTTTTCCGTCAGTTTTTCCCTCCTGTAATCCTTCCACCTTCCTTTGTTGCGCTAAATCGCCGTCCTGTAAGGGATTTCCTTATGAACGTGCCTTGACGGTGTGGCGGGCGGATTCCTATAGTGTGCGCAAGTGGCAGAAAGTGGGATGAAGTGGGTTTTCTGGCACAAAAAAGCTAACATTGTGGGGAATCGCAGCCGTGTTCCGCGGAGCCAACGCCGTCAGCCTCGATGCAAAGGGCCGTCTCGCCATGCCGAGCCGGTACCGTGACGAGCTCGATTCGCGTTGCAATGGTCAACTGATCGTGACCATCGACGCCGTTGACCCCTGCTTGTGTGTTTATCCCCTCGATGAGTGGGAACAGATAGAAGCCAAGTTGCGTGCCTTGCCGTCGTTGCGTGAGGAAAACCGTCGCCTGCAGCGTTTGCTGATCGGCAATGCGGTGGACCTGGAGCTCGACGGCAGTGGGCGTTTCCTGGTGCCACCCCGCCTGCGTGAGTACGCCAAGCTGGACAAGAAGGCGATGCTGGTGGGGCAGCTGAACAAATTCCAGCTGTGGGATGAGGATGCCTGGAACGCGGTTTCGGCAGCCGACCTTGCAGCTATTCAACAACCGGGCGCCATGCCCGATGATTTGCGTGACCTGATCCTGTGACCATAGATAGCGGCTTCAACCACATCACCGTCCTCCTCGACGAAGCCGTCGAGGCATTGGCCCTGCGCGCCGACGGTTGCTATCTGGACGGCACCTTCGGGCGTGGCGGCCACAGCCGCCTGATCCTCAGCAAGCTCGGGCCGCAAGGGCGGTTGCTGGGGTTCGACAAAGATCCTCAAGCGATTGCCACCGGGCAAGCGCTGGCGGCCGAAGACGGCCGCTTTGTCATTGTGCAGCGCAGCTTTGCCGAGCTCGGCGACGAAGTGCGCACCCGCGGTCTGGATGGCAAGGTCAGCGGCATTCTGCTCGACCTGGGCGTATCCTCGCCGCAGCTGGACGACCCCGAGCGCGGCTTCAGCTTCCTCAATGACGGCCCGCTGGACATGCGCATGAACCCGGGCCAGGGCATCAGCGCCGCCGAGTTCGTTGCCACCGCCCCCGTCGAAGAAATCGCCCGCGTGTTCAAGGAGTACGGCGAGGAGCGCTTCGCCGGTCGCATGGCGCGCGCCGTGGTCGAGCGCCGCGAGAAGCAGCCGTTCACCCGTACCGCTGATCTGGCCGAAGTGCTCAAGGTCGCCAACCCGGCCTGGGAAAAGGGCAAGAACCCTGCGACCCGCGCCTTCCAGGGCCTGCGTATCCATGTCAACAACGAGCTTGGCGACCTTGAGACCGGCCTTGAAGCCGCGCTCGACGCCCTTGAGGTGGGTGGCCGCCTGGCAGTGATCAGCTTCCACTCGTTGGAAGACCGTATCGTCAAACTGTTCATGCGCAAGCTGGTCAAGGGCGAGGCAGACAATCTGCCGCGCAACCTGCCGGTTCAGCACAAGGCCTTCGAGCCGAAGATCAAGTTGATCGGCAAGGCGCAGTTCGCCTCCGAAGCCGAACTCAAGGCCAACCCGCGGTCGCGCAGCGCCGTCATGCGGGTAGCGGAGAAGTTGCGGTGAGCAGGCTGTTTGCCAAGCCGCTGCCAGGCGGAAGCTTCCTGATGCTTCTGCTGTTCGTCGGCGTCCTGATTTCGGCGATCGCCGTTTCCTACAGCGCCCACTGGAACCGTCAGTTGCTCAACACCCTGTACGGTGAACTGAACGAGCGCGACAAGGCCCAGGCCGAGTGGGGCCGGTTGATCCTCGAGCAAAGCACCTGGACTGCCTCCAGCCGTATCGAGAACCTGGCCTCGGAGCAGCTCAGGATGCGCGTGCCCGCCGCTGACGAAGTGCGGATGGTGGCGCCATGATGAAGCTCGAAGGCGCACTCTACCCCTGGCGCTTCCGGGTGGTGATCGGTTTGCTGGCGCTGATGGTCGGCGCCATCTGCTGGCGCATCATCGACCTGCAGGTCGTCGACCGCGACTTCCTCAAGGGGCAGGGCGATGCTCGCAGCCTGCGCCATATTCCCATCCCCGCGCACCGCGGCCTGATCACCGATCGCAACGGCGAGCCGCTGGCTGTCAGTACGCCCGTCACCACCTTGTGGGCCAACCCCAAGGAAATGCAGGCGGCCAAGGACCGCTGGCCGCAGCTGGCCGCCGCGCTCGGGCAGAACCCGCAGCAGCTGAGCGAACGCCTCACCCAGCAGGCGAGCAAGGAGTTCATCTACCTGGTCCGCGGCCTGACCCCGGAGCAGGGCCAGCATGTGCTCGACCTGAAGGTTCCGGGCGTCTACGGCCTCGAAGAGTTCCGCCGCTTCTATCCGGCCGGCGACGTCACCGCGCACATGGTCGGCTTCACCGACCTGGATGACCATGGCCGTGAAGGCGTCGAACTCGCTTACGACGAATGGCTCGCCGGGGTGCCCGGCAAGCGGCAGGTGATCAAGGACCGGCGTGGCCGGCTGATCAAGGACATCCAGGTAACCAAGAACGCCAAGGCCGGCAAGACCTTGGCGTTGTCGATAGACCTGCGTCTGCAGTACCTGGCCACCCGCGAGCTGCGCAACGCCATTGCCGAACAGGAAGCCAAGGCCGGCAGCCTGGTGATCATGGACGTCAAGACCGGCGAGGTCCTGGCCATGGTCAACCAGCCGACCTACAACCCGAACAACCGCCGCAGCATGTTCCCGGCCGCGATGCGCAACCGGGCGATCATCGACGTGTTCGAGCCGGGCTCGACGGTCAAGCCGATTTCGATGAGCGCCGCCTTGCAGAGTGGCCGCTGGAAGGTCACCGACAAGGTCGAGGTGTATCCGGGCAGCCTGCAAATCGGCCGCTACACCATCAAGGACGTGTCGCGCAGTGAGGGCCCGATCCTCGACCTGACCGGCATCCTGATCAACTCGTCCAACGTCGGCATGAGCAAGATCGCCTTCGATATCGGTGGCGAGGCCATCTACCGGGTCATGTCCCAGGTTGGCCTGGGCCAGTACACCGGCCTCGGCTTCCCCGGCGAGCGCGTCGGCAACCTGCCCAACCACCGCGAGTGGCGCAAGGCCGAGACCGCGACCTTGTCGTATGGCTACGGCGTGTCGGTGACCGCCCTGCAACTGGTGCATGCCTACGCCGCCCTGGCCAACGACGGCAAGATGGTGCCGCTGTCGATCCTCAAGGTCGACAAGGCCCCGGAAGCGGTCCAGGCGATCCCCAAGGAAACCGCCGAAACCGTGCAGGGCATGCTGCAGCAGGTAATCGAGGCGCCGCGCGGGGTATTCCGTGCCCAGGTGCCGTTCTACCACGTGGGTGGCAAGTCCGGTACGGCACGTAAAGCCACCGTCGGCTCCAAGGGCTACACCGAGAACGCCTACCGTTCGCTGTTCGCCGGCTTCGGCCCGATGAGCGACCCGCGCTATGCCATCGTCGTGGTCATCGACGAGCCGAGCAAGGGTGGTTACTTCGGCGGCCTGGTCTCGGCCCCCGTATTCAGCAAAGTGATGTCGGGCACCCTGCGCCTGATGAATGTACCGCCGGACAACCTGCCGCCTTCGACGCAGCAAGCCAGCGCAGTACCCGCCAAGGGAGGGCGAGGTTGATGACGATGCCATTGAGCAAACTGTTCGCCCATGCCAGCCGCGATCCGTTGATCCGCGAGCTGACCCTGGACAGCCGCGCCGTACGTCCGGGCGACCTGTTCCTGGCCGTGCCGGGGGCCAAGGTCGATGGTCGCGCGCACATCGCCGATGCTCTGGCCCGTGGCGCCGCCGCGGTGGCCTATGAAGAGCAGGGCGCCAGCGTGCTGCCGCTCACCGATGCGCCACTGATTCCGGTCAAGGGTTTGATTGGCCAGTTATCGCAGATCGCCGGGCGCTTCTATGGCGAGCCGAGCCGTCAGCTCGACCTGGTCGGCGTGACCGGTACCAACGGCAAGACCAGCGTGACCCAGCTGCTGGGTCAGGCACTTGACGCCCTGGGCAAGCGTTGTGGCCTGATCGGCACTCTCGGCACCGGCTTTTATGGCGAGCTGCAGAGCGGCCGTCTGACCACGCCGGACCCGATCGCCGTACAATCGACCTTGAACGACCTGAAAAAGGGTGGCGCCAAGGCCGTGGCCATGGAGGTTTCCTCCCATGCCCTTGAACAGGGGCGGGTGGCCGCGCTGGACTTCGATATCGCGGTGATGACCAACCTGTCCCGCGACCACCTGGACTACCACGGCAGCATGGAGGCCTACGAGGCCGCCAAGGCCAAGTTGTTCGCCTGGTCGAGCCTACGTGCCCGGGTGGTCAACCTGGATGATGACTTTGGGCGTCGCCTGGCAGACGCTCCTGCCACATCGCGCCTGATCAGTTACAGCCTGCAGGATTCGGCGGCGACGCTGTTCTGCAAAGAGGCTGTCTTCAACGATGATGGCGTGCGCGCCGTGATCGTCACCCCACAGGGCGAGCATGTCCTGCGCAGCCGCCTGCTGGGGCGTTTCAACCTGAGCAACATGCTGGCGGTGGTAGCCACGCTGATGGCGCTGGATTACCCGCTGGATGAAATTCTCAAGGTCACCCCGCAACTGCACGGGCCGGTCGGCCGCATGCAGCGCCTGGGTGGCGGTGACAAGCCGTTGGTGGTGGTCGATTACGCCCACACCCCGGATGCCTTGGAAAAAGTACTCGAAGCGCTACGTCCGCACGCTCACGGCAAGCTGCTGTGCCTGTTCGGCTGTGGTGGCGATCGTGACGCCGGCAAGCGACCTCTGATGGCCGAAGTGGCCGAGCGCCTGGCCGACCGTGTGCTGGTCACTGACGACAACCCGCGTAGCGAAGACCCCCTGCGGATCTTCGACGATATTCGCCCCGGTTTCGCCAAGCCTGCGGCCGTCGCGTTCGTCGCCGGTCGTGGCGCTGCCATTGCCCAACTGATCGCCAGTGCCAGTGCCGACGACGTGATCGTCCTGGCCGGTAAGGGTCACGAGGATTACCAGGAGATCAATGGCCAGCGCCATGACTTCTCCGATCTGGTCGAAGCCGAGAAGGCCCTTGCCGCCTGGGAGGCTCCACATGCTTAAGCCCATGATGCTCAGCCAGCTGACTACGGCCTTGAACGCACGCCTGGCAGGCGCCGACGCAAGCTTCACCGGCGTCAGCATCGACAGCCGCAGCGTCGCTGCCGGTCAACTGTTCGTCGCCCTCAGCGGGCCGCGCTTCGATGGCCATGACTACCTGGCCGATGTGAAGGCCAAGGGTGCGGTCGCCGCGCTGGTCGAGCGCGAAATCACCGATGTCGATCTGCCGCAACTGGTGGTCGCCGACTGCCGGGTAGCGCTTGGCCAGCTCGGCGCGCTGAACCGTGCCGGCTTCGACAAGCCTGTGGTGGCCATCACAGGCTCCAGCGGCAAGACCACGGTCAAGGAAATGCTCGCCGCGATCCTGCGTACCCGCGGGCCGGTGCATGCCACCCGTGGCAACCTCAACAATGACCTCGGCGCACCGCTGTCCCTGCTGGAGATCGCCCCGGAGCACAGCGCCGCGGTGATCGAGCTGGGTGCCTCGCGCATCGGCGAGATCCGCTACACCGTCGGCCTGACCCGGCCGCAGGTAGTCATCATCAACAACGCCGGTACCGCCCACGTTGGCGAGTTCGGCGGCCCGGAGAAGATCGTCGAAGCCAAGGGCGAGATCCTCGAAGGCCTGGGCGAGGGCGGCACTGCCATTCTCAACCTGGCCGACAAGGCGTTCGACATCTGGCGCCAGCGTGCGGGCAATCACCGCGTCGTCAGCTTTGCGCTGGACAACCCGCAGGCCGACTTCCACGCCAGCGACATCGGCCGCGACACCCGTGGCTGCCCGTCGTTCACCCTGCACGGCCCGGACGGCAGCGTCCCGGTGCAGTTGAACCTGCTCGGCACCCACAACGTCAGCAACGCCCTGGCCGCCGCCGCCGCTGCCCATGCCGTTGGTCTGAGCCTGAGCGGCATCGCCGCCGGCCTTGGCGCCGTGCAACCGGTCAAGGGCCGTACCGTGGCGCAGATCGCGCCCAATGGTGTGCGAGTCATCGACGACAGCTACAACGCAAATCCCACCTCGATGTGTGCCGCCATTGATATACTCGCCGGCTTTTCCGGCCGCACCGTCCTGGTGCTCGGGGATATCGGCGAACTGGGGCAATGGGCCGAGGAAGGTCACCGCCAGGTGGGTGACTACGCACGTGGCAAGGTCGATGCGCTGTACGCGGTAGGCACCAACATGGCCTACGCCGTTCAGGCATTCGGTACCAATGGCCGCCATTTCGCCACTCAAGCTGAGCTGATCGAAGCCGTCAAGGCCGAGACCGCCAGCGACACCACTATCTTGATCAAGGGCTCGCGCAGCGCTGCGATGGAAAACGTCGTGGCCGCACTGTGCGGCGCCAGCGGGGAGAAACATTAATGCTGCTGCTGTTGGCTGAGTATCTGCAACAGTTCCACAAGGGCTTCGCGGTCTTCCAGTACCTGACCCTGCGCGGGATCCTGGGTGTACTGACCGCGCTGTCCCTGGCCCTGTGGCTGGGCCCGTGGATGATCCGTACCCTGCAGATCCGCCAGATCGGTCAGGCCGTGCGTAACGACGGCCCGCAATCGCACCTGTCCAAGTCCGGCACCCCGACCATGGGCGGGGCGCTGATCCTCTCCGCCATCGCCATCAGCACCCTGCTGTGGGCCGACCTGAGCAACCGCTATGTGTGGGTGGTGCTGATCGTCACCCTGGCGTTCGGTGCCATCGGCTGGGTCGACGACTACCGCAAGGTGATCGAGAAGAACTCCCGCGGCCTGCCGAGCCGCTGGAAGTATTTCTGGCAGTCGGTGTTCGGCCTGGCCGCGGCGATCTTCCTGTACAAGACCGCGCCGACCAGCGTTGAAACCACGCTGATCATCCCGATGCTCAAGGACCTGGCCATCCCGCTGGGCGCCGGCTTCATCGTGCTGACCTATTTCGTCATCGTCGGCTCGAGCAACGCGGTCAACCTGACCGACGGGCTCGATGGCCTTGCGATCATGCCGACGGTGATGGTCGGCGGTGCGCTGGGCATCTTCTGCTACCTGTCGGGCAATGTGAAGTTCGCCGAATACCTGCTGATCCCGTACGTGCCGGGCGCGGGCGAGCTGATCGTGTTCTGCGGCGCGCTGATCGGCGCGGGCCTGGGCTTCCTGTGGTTCAACACCTACCCGGCCCAGGTATTCATGGGCGACGTCGGCGCGCTGGCCCTGGGCGCTGCGCTGGGCACCATCGCGGTGATCGTGCGCCAGGAAGTCGTCCTGTTCATCATGGGCGGCGTGTTCGTGATGGAAACCCTGTCGGTGGTCATCCAGGTGGCCTCGTTCAAGCTCACCGGCAAGCGTGTGTTCCGCATGGCGCCGATCCATCACCACTTTGAACTCAAGGGTTGGCCCGAGCCACGGGTGATCGTCCGCTTCTGGATCATCACCGTGATTCTCGTGCTGATTGGCCTTGCCACCCTGAAACTGAGGTAAACGAGCGTGTCACTGATCGCTTCCGACCAATTCCGCATCGTTGTCGGCCTCGGCAAGAGCGGCATGTCCCTGGTTCGCTTCCTGGCGAGCCGGGGCATTGCCTTTGCGGTCGCCGACACCCGCGAGCAACCGCCGGAACTGGACACCCTGCGCCGTGAATACCCGCAGGTGGAAGTGCGCTGTGGCGAGCTGGACGTGGACTTCCTGTGCCGGGCCAGCGAGCTGTATGTCAGCCCCGGTCTGGCCCTGGCCACACCTGCGCTGCAACAGGCCGCCGCGCGTGGCGTCAAGCTGTCCGGCGACATCGAGCTGTTCGCCCGCCACGCCAAGGCACCGATCGTGGCCATCAGCGGCTCCAACGCCAAGAGCACCGTGACCACACTGGTCGGTGAGATGGCCGCCAAGGCAGGCAAACGTGTGGCGGTCGGCGGTAACCTCGGCACCCCGGCCCTCGACCTGCTGGCTGACGACGTCGAGCTGTACGTGCTGGAGCTGTCGAGCTTCCAGTTGGAGACCACCGACCAGCTCAACGCTGAAGTGGCCACCGTGCTGAACATCAGCGAAGACCACATGGACCGCTACAGCGGCCTGCCGGCCTATCACCTGGCCAAGCACCGGATCTTCCGCGGCGCCCGCCAGGTGGTGGTGAACCGCCAGGATGCCCTGAGCCGTCCGTTGCCGGTCGAAGGCCGGCCGAGCTGGAGCTTTGGACTCAACGCGCCGGACTTCAAAGCCTTTGGGCTGCGCGAGGTCGATGGCGAGAAGTACCTGGCGTTCGAATTCCAGGCCCTCATGCCGGTGCGTGAGCTGAAGGTCCGTGGCGCCCATAACCAGAGCAACGCCCTGGCCGCGCTGGCCCTCGGCCATGCCGTCGGCCTGCCATTCGAGCCAATGCTCGAGGCCCTGCGTGAGTTCAAGGGTCTGGCCCATCGCTGCCAGTGGGTGCGCGAGCGCAACGGGGTGAACTGGTACGACGATTCCAAGGCCACCAACGTCGGTGCAGCGCTGGCCGCCATCGAAGGCCTGGGCGCCGATATCGAAGGCAAGCTGGTGCTGATCGCCGGTGGCGATGGCAAGGGCGCCGACTTCGCTGCCTTGCGCGAGCCGGTAGCTCAACACTGCCGCGCCGTGGTGCTGCTTGGCCGTGACGCCGAGCGTCTGGCCGCAACCTTGGGCGATGGCGTGCGGCAAGTCCGGGTCAAGACCCTGGACGAAGCCGTGCACCGCTGCGCCGAACTGGCCCAGCCGGGTGACGCGGTGCTGCTGTCGCCGGCCTGCGCCAGCCTCGACATGTTCAAGAACTTCGAAGAACGCGGGCGCCTGTTCGCCCAGGCAGCGGAGGGGCTGGCATGATCTTCGGCATCCTCAAGCCGTACCCGTCGCCGCTGATCAGCGGCCGTGGCATCGACCTTGACTTCCCGCTGCTGGCTGGCTGCCTGGCGCTGCTCGGCCTGGGCCTGGTGATGATCACCTCGGCCTCCTCCGAAGTGGCTGCGGTGCAGTCGGGCAACCCGCTGTACCACATGTTCCGCCACCTGGTGTACGTCACCCTCGGCCTGGGCGCCGGGTTGATGACCATGCTGGTGCCGATCGCCACCTGGCAGCGCATGGGCTTCCTCATGCTGATCGGTGCCTTCGGCCTGCTGGTGCTGGTACTGGTGCCGGGCATTGGCCGCGAGGTGAACGGCTCGATGCGCTGGATCGGCTTCAGCTTCTTCAACGTGCAGCCGTCGGAGATCGCCAAGGTCTTCGTGGTGATCTACCTCGCCGGTTACCTGGTGCGCCGGCAGACTGAGGTGCGCGAGAGCTGGATGGGCTTCTTCAAGCCGTTCATCGTGCTGTTGCCGATGGCCGGCCTGCTGCTGATGGAGCCGGACTTCGGCGCTACGGTGGTGATGATGGGCGCCGCGGCGGCCATGCTGTTCCTCGGCGGGGTGGGGTTGTTCCGCTTCTCGCTGATGGTGGTGCTGGCGGTCATATCGGTGGTGGTGCTGGTCCAGGCCCAGCCCTATCGGATGGCGCGTTTGATCACCTTCACCGACCCCTGGAGCGACCAATTCGGCTCCGGCTACCAGCTGACCCAGGCGTTGATCGCCTTCGGTCGTGGCGAATGGTTGGGCGTGGGCCTGGGCAACAGTGTGCAGAAGCAGTTCTACCTGCCCGAGGCGCACACCGACTTCGTGTTCTCGGTGCTGGCCGAAGAGCTGGGGGTGGTCGGTTCGCTGCTGACCATTGCACTGTTCGTGTTCATCACCGTGCGTGCCCTGTACATCGGCCTGTGGGCCGAGAAGGCCAAGCAGTTCTTCGCCGCCTACATGGCCTTTGGCCTGTCGTTCCTGTGGATCGGCCAGTTCCTGATCAACATCGGCGTGAACGTCGGCCTGTTGCCGACCAAGGGCCTGACCCTGCCGTTCCTCAGCTACGGGGGTAGTTCGCTGGTGATCTGTTGCGCCTGTGTCGGGCTGCTTTTACGCATCGAGTGGGAGAGCCGTACCCATCTGGGCAGCGAGGAACACGAATTCAAGGAGAGCGATTTTGCCGAGGAGCCCAGCCATGGCCGCTGACGGCAAGAATGTCCTGATCATGGCCGGTGGCACCGGGGGCCACGTGTTCCCGGCCCTGGCCTGCGCCCGTGAGTTCCAGGCCCGTGGCTACAGCGTGCACTGGCTGGGGACCCCGCGTGGCATCGAGAACGAACTGGTGCCCCAGGCCGGCCTGCCGCTGCACCTGATCCAGGTCACCGGCCTGCGCGGCAAGGGCAAGCTGTCGCTGCTCAAGGCGCCGTTCACCCTGGTCAAGGCCGTGCTGCAGGCGCGGCGCATCGTCCGTGAGCTCAAGCCGGTCTGCGTGGTCGGCTTCGGTGGCTATGTGACCGGCCCCGGTGGCGTAGCCGCGCGGTTGTGTGGCGTGCCACTGGTGATCCACGAGCAGAACGCCCGCGCCGGTACCACCAATCGTTTGCTGTTGCCGCTGGCCGAGCGTGTCTGCGAAGCCTTCCCGGACACCTTTGCCGCCAGCGACAAGCTGCGCACCACCGGCAATCCGGTGCGCTCGGAGCTGTTCATGGACGCGGCGCGCACGCCCCTGGTCGAGCGCCGTGCGCGCCTGCTGGTCATGGGCGGTAGCCTCGGTGCGGAACCATTGAACAAATTGTTGCCTAAGGCCCTGTCCGAAGTGCCGGAAAACCTGCGCCCCGAGGTGTTCCACCAGGCTGGAAAGAACCATGCCCCCGTCACCGCCGAGCGTTATCACGAGGCGGGTGTCGAGGCCCAGGTCGAACCGTTCATCAAGGACATGGCCCATGCCTATGGCTGGGCCGATATGGTGGTGTGCCGGGCCGGCGCCCTGACCGTCAGCGAACTCGCGGCGGCAGGCCTGCCCTCGATGCTGGTGCCCTTGCCCCACGCCATCGACGACCACCAGACCCACAACGCCCAATACCTGGCACGTGAAGGCGCCGCCTTCCTGATGCCACAAGCGACTACTGGCGCAGCGCAGCTCGCTGAACGCCTGAACGAGGTGCTGATGCAACCCGAGAAACTCAACGCCATGGCCGGCACCGCCCGCCGCCTGGCCAAACCTGCCGCAACCAGCACCGTGGTGGATATCTGCCTGGAGGTGGCCCATGGTTGAGAGCCAGAAAGCCATGCCGCATCCGAAGATGGGCCGCATCCGTCGTATCCACTTCGTCGGTATCGGCGGCGTGGGCATGTGCGGCATCGCCGAAGTGCTGCTGAATCTCGGCTATGAAGTGTCCGGCTCCGACCTCAAGGTGTCGCCGGTCACCGAGCGCCTTGAGTCGTTCGGCGCCGAGATCTTCGTCGGCCACCGCGCCGAGAACGCCGCCAACGCCGATGTGCTGGTGGTGTCCAGCGCGATCAATCCGGCCAACCCGGAAGTCGCCACCGCACTGGAGCGCCGCATCCCCGTGGTGCCGCGTGCCGAGATGCTCGCCGAGCTGATGCGCTATCGCCATGGCGTGGCGGTGGCCGGCACCCATGGCAAGACCACCACCACCAGCCTGCTGGCCTCGGTGTTCGCCGCCGGTGGCCTGGACCCGACCTTCGTCATCGGTGGTCGCCTGACCGCGGCCGGGACCAACGCGCAGTTGGGCACCAGCCGCTACCTGATCGCCGAAGCCGACGAGAGCGACGCCAGCTTCCTGCACCTGCAGCCCATGGTCGCCGTGGTCACCAACATCGACGCCGACCACATGGCTACCTACGAAGGCGACTTCAACAAGCTGAAGAAGACCTTCGTCGAGTTCCTGCACAACCTGCCGTTCTATGGGCTGGCGGTGATGTGCCTGGACGACCCGGTGGTGCGCGAGATCCTGCCGCAGGTCAAGCGCCCGACGGTCACCTACGGCTTCAGCGAAGAGGCCGACATCCGCGCCATCAATGTGCGTCAGCAGGGCATGCAGACCCACTTCACCGTGCTGCGCCGTGACTGCGAGCCGCTGGACGTGTCGGTGAACATGCCGGGCAACCACAACGTGCTCAACGCTTTGGCGACCATCGCCATCGCCACCGACGAAGGCATCAGCGACGAGGCCATCGTCCAGGGCCTGTCGGGCTTCCAGGGCGTCGGTCGACGCTTCCAGGTCTATGGCGAGCTGCCGGTCGACGGTGGCAGCGTGATGCTGGTAGACGACTACGGTCACCACCCGACCGAGGTCGCCGCGGTGATCAAGGCCGTGCGTGGTGGTTGGCCGAGCCGCCGCCTGGTGATCGTCTACCAACCGCACCGCTATAGCCGCACCCGCGACCTGTACGACGATTTCGTCCAGGTGCTCGGCGATGCCAACGTGCTGCTGCTGATGGAGGTCTACCCGGCCGGCGAAGAGCCGATCCCCGGCGCCGACAGCCGCCAGCTGTGCCACAGCATCCGACAGCGCGGCAAGCTCGACCCGATCTACATCGAACGCGGCGCCGAGCTCGCGCCGCTGGTCAAGCCGCTGCTGCGCGCCGGCGACATCCTGATCTGCCAGGGTGCCGGTGATGTCGGCGGCTTGGCCCCGCAATTGATGAAAAGCCCGCTGTTCGCAGGCGCCAAGCAGGAGAAGTCGAAATGACCAGCGCCTACGACAAGTTGCACTCGACCCTGGACGTCAAGGCCTTTGGCCGCGTCGCCGTGCTGTACGGTGGCAAGAGTGCCGAGCGTGAGGTTTCCCTGAAGTCGGGCAAGGCAGTGATCGAGGCGCTGACCAACGCTGGTGTCGACGTAGTCGCCATCGACGTCGGCGACGACCTGCTGACCCGCCTGCAGAGCGAGAAGATCGACCGCGCCTTCATCATCCTCCACGGCCGCGGCGGTGAGGACGGCAGCATGCAGGGCCTGCTCGAGTGCCTGGGGATTCCCTACACCGGCAGTGGCATCCTCGCCTCGGCGCTGGCGATGGACAAGCTGCGCACCAAGCAGGTGTGGCAGAGCCTGGGCATCCCTACGCCGCGTCACGCCGTGCTGGCCAGCGAGCAGGATTGCGTGGCCGCCAGCGCGGAACTGGGCTTCCCGTTGATCGTCAAACCCGCCCATGAAGGTTCAAGCATCGGCATGGCCAAGGTGAACAGCGAGCAAGAGCTGGTCGCCGCCTGGAAAGACGCCGCCAACTACGATTCGCAAGTTCTGGTCGAGCAATGGATCCACGGCCCGGAATTCACCATCGCCGTGCTGCGTGGCCAGGTGCTGCCGCCGATCGCGCTGGGCACGCCGCACGTGTTCTACGACTACGACGCCAAGTACATCGCCAATGACACCCAGTACCGCATCCCGTGCGGCCTGGACAGCGTCAAGGAGCAGGAGCTGATCGACCTTACCGCGCGCGCCTGCGATGCCGTTGGCATCGAGGGCTGGGGCCGTCTGGACGTAATGCAGGACGAGCAGGGCCGTTTCTGGCTGCTTGAGGTCAACACCGCACCGGGCATGACCGACCATAGCCTGGTGCCCATGGCGGCCCGTGCCGCCGGCCTGGACTTCCAGCAGCTGGTGCTGGCGATCCTGGCCGACAGCGTAGCGACGAGAGGTTAATAGCCATGCAAGGCGCGATGATACGTCAGCAGCCACCCGTTACCGGCCGTAGCAAGCCGGTGCCGCGTGGTGCCAGCCGACTGGTGGCCGACGAGCCCGTATCGGCGCGCCTGCCGCGGCCAAGCTTCGGCGGCCTCAAGCGCCTGCTGTGGCCGGTATTGCTGGTGGCCGCCGGTTTTGGCGCCTATGAGGGTGCCATTCGCCTGATGCCGTACGCCGACCGGCCAATCACCAAGATCGACGTGCAGGGCGACCTCAGCTACATCAGCCAGCAGTCGGTGCAGCAGCGGATCGCGCCCTATGTGGCGGCGAGCTTCTTCACCGTCGATCTGGCGGCGATGCGCGTCGAGCTCGAGCAGATGCCCTGGATCGCCCACGCCGAAGTGCGCCGGGTGTGGCCGGACGAGGTGGTGATCCGCCTGGAAGAGCAGTTGCCGGTGGCGCGCTGGGGCGACGAGGCCTTGCTCAACAACCAGGGCCAGGCCTTCACCCCGCGCGAACTGGCCAACTACGAGCACCTGCCGCAGCTGTTCGGGCCGCAGCGCGCTCAGCAACAAGTCATGCAGCAGTATCAGGTATTGAGCCAGATGCTGCGCCCCATGGGCTTTTCCATCGCTCGCCTGGAGTTGCGCGAGCGCGGCAGCTGGTTCCTGACCACCGGCGCGGGTAGCGCCGGCCCAGGCATCGAGCTGCTGCTGGGGCGCGACCACCTGGTGGAGAAGATGCGCCGTTTCATTGCCATTTACGACAAATCGCTTAAAGACCAGATCACCAATATCGCCCGCATCGATCTGCGTTATTCCAACGGACTTGCCGTTGGTTGGCGGGAACCGAATGCACCGACGACGGCCCAACCCGCCGTTGCGAAGAATTAGAGAGAGGCAGGACCATGGCAAACGCGCATAGCGGCAAAATGATCGTCGGGCTGGACATCGGCACCTCCAAGGTGGTGGCGCTGGTGGGTGAAGTCGGCGAGGACGGCACCCTGGAGATCGTCGGGATCGGCACCCATCCGTCACGCGGCCTGAAGAAGGGCGTGGTGGTGAACATCGAATCGACCGTGCAGTCGATCCAGCGCGCCGTCGAAGAGGCCCAGCTGATGGCCGGCTGCCGCATCCATTCGGCGTTCGTCGGTGTTGCCGGCAACCACATCCGCAGCCTGAACTCCCACGGCATCGTCGCCATCCGCGACCGCGAAGTCAGCACCGCCGACCTCGAGCGCGTGCTCGATGCCGCCCAGGCCGTGGCCATCCCAGCCGACCAGCGGGTGCTGCACACCCTGCCGCAGGACTACGTGATCGACAACCAGGAAGGCGTGCGCGAGCCCCTGGGCATGTCGGGGGTGCGCCTGGAAGCCAAGGTCCACGTGGTTACCTGCGCGGTCAACGCGGCGCAGAACATCGAAAAATGCGTGCGCCGCTGCGGTCTGGAAATCGACGACATCATCCTCGAGCAACTGGCCTCGGCCTACTCGGTGCTGACCGACGACGAGAAAGAGCTGGGCGTGTGCCTGGTGGATATCGGTGGCGGCACCACCGACATCGCCATCTTCACCGAAGGCGCGATCCGCCACACCGCGGTGATCCCGATTGCCGGCGACCAGGTCACCAACGACATCGCCATGGCCCTGCGTACGCCTACGCAGTACGCCGAGGAAATCAAGATCCGCTACGCCTGTGCCCTGGCCAAGCTGGCCGGCGCCGGCGAGACCATCAAGGTGCCGAGCGTGGGCGATCGCCCGCCGCGCGAGCTGTCGCGCCAGGCCCTGGCCGAAGTGGTGGAGCCGCGTTACGACGAGCTCTTCACCCTGATCCAGGCCGAGCTGCGCCGCAGCGGCTACGAGGACCTGGTGCCGGCCGGCATCGTCCTCACCGGCGGCACCGCGAAGATGGAAGGCGCCGTGGAACTGGCCGAGGAAATCTTCCACATGCCGGTACGCCTGGGCGTGCCGCACAGCGTTCGCGGGCTGAGCGACGTGGTCCGCAATCCGATCTATTCCACTGGCGTGGGCTTGCTCACCTACGGCCTGCAGAAGCAGTCCGAGGACCTGTCCATGACCGGTATCAGCAACAGCAGCAACAGCAACAACAGCTATGGCGATGAACCCAAGGGGCCAGTGCTTGAACGACTCAAGCGTTGGGTCCAGAGCAACTTCTGAGTTTCAAAGCAGTAGTGGTAGGCGCGACAACTAGAGAACTGTAAGGAGAGGGAAAATGTTCGAGCTCGTAGACAACGTCCCGCAAAGCCCGGTCATCAAGGTGATCGGTGTCGGCGGTGGTGGCGGCAACGCCGTCAACCACATGGTCAAAAGCAACATCGAAGGCGTCGAGTTCATCTGCGCCAACACCGATGCCCAGGCGCTGAAGAACATTGGTGCACGCACCATTCTGCAGCTGGGTACCGGCGTGACCAAAGGCCTGGGCGCAGGCGCGAATCCGGAAGTCGGCCGTCAGGCCGCGCTGGAAGACCGTGAGCGCATCGCCGAAGTGCTGCAAGGCACCAACATGGTGTTCATCACCACCGGCATGGGCGGCGGTACCGGTACCGGTGCTGCGCCGATCATCGCCGAAGTGGCCAAGGAAATGGGCATCCTCACCGTTGCGGTGGTGACCCGTCCGTTCCCGTTCGAAGGCCGCAAGCGCATGCAGATCGCCGACGAAGGCATCCGCATGCTGGCTGACAGCGTCGACTCGCTGATCACCATCCCCAACGAGAAGCTGCTGACCATCCTGGGCAAGGATGCAAGCCTGCTGTCCGCCTTCGCCAAGGCCGACGATGTACTGGCCGGTGCCGTTCGCGGTATCTCCGACATCATCAAGCGCCCGGGCATGATCAACGTCGACTTTGCCGACGTGCGCACCGTGATGAGCGAAATGGGCATGGCGATGATGGGGACCGGTTGCGCCAGCGGCCCGAACCGTGCACGCGAAGCCACCGAGGCGGCGATCCGCAACCCGCTGCTCGAAGACGTCAACCTGCAGGGCGCCCGCGGCATCCTGGTGAACATCACCGCAGGCCCGGACCTGTCGCTGGGTGAATACTCCGACGTGGGTAGCATCATCGAAGCCTTCGCCTCCGACCACGCGATGGTCAAGGTCGGCACCGTGATCGACCCGGACATGCGCGACGAGCTGCACGTCACCGTCGTGGCCACTGGCCTGGGCGCGCGCATCGAGAAGCCGGTCAAGGTGGTCGACAACACCCTGCAGACCGCTCAACAGGCGTACGAGGCCTCCAACCCGGCCCCGGTTCGCCAGGAGCAGTCGGCCGTCAACTACCGTGACCTGGAGCGTCCGACCGTGATGCGCAACCAGGCCCATGCAGGTGCCGCGGCAGCCGCTAAACTCAACCCTCAGGATGATCTGGACTACCTGGATATCCCGGCGTTCCTGCGTCGTCAGGCCGATTAATGGAATTTATCAGGGGTATAAGGGTGATTGGTGTTCAGCAAAGGCCGGGTCTGTTATCATCCCCAGCCTTTGTTGATACCTGTTCGCAATTTGCGCTGAAGCGGCCAATGCCATGATTAGACAACGCACCCTGAAGAATACCATCCGTGCCACAGGCGTCGGCCTGCACTCCGGGGAGAAGGTCTACCTGACCCTCAAGCCTGCGCCTGTCGACAGCGGCATCGTCTTCCGTCGCGCCGACCTCGACCCTGTGGTCGAAATCCCGGCGCGCGCGGCCAACGTCGGCGAGACCACCATGTCCACCACGCTGGTCAACGGTGACGTCAAAGTCGATACGGTCGAGCACCTGCTCTCCGCCATGGCGGGCCTGGGCATCGATAACGCCTACGTCGAGCTCTCCGCCTCGGAAGTGCCGATCATGGATGGCAGCGCCGGACCCTTCGTATTCCTGATCCAATCGGCCGGCCTGGAAGAACAGGACGCACCGAAGAAGTTCATCCGCATCCTGCGTGAAGTGACAGTGGAAGAGGGCGACAAGCGCGCCACTTTCCTGCCCTTCGACGGGTTCAAGGTGAGCTTCGAGATCGACTTCGATCACCCGGTCCTCAAGGGCCAGACCCAGAGCGCGGTCGTCGACTTCTCGAGCACCTCGTTCGTGAAGGAAGTCAGCCGGGCCCGTACCTTCGGTTTCATGCGTGACATCGAGTACCTGCGCAAGCACAACCTTGCGCTGGGTGGCAGTGTCGAGAACGCCATCGTCGTCGACGAAACCGGTGTGCTCAACGAAGACGGCCTTCGTTCCGATGACGAATTCGTCAAGCACAAGATCCTCGACGCCATCGGCGATCTGTACCTGCTGGGCAACAGCCTGATCGGCGAGTTCAAGGGCTACAAGTCCGGACACGCGCTGAACAACCAGCTGCTGCGCAAGCTGATCGCAGAAACCGACGCCTGGGAAGTGGTCACCTTCGAAGATGCCAGCACGGCACCGATCTCGTACATGCGCCCTGTTGCGGCTGTGTAAGTTCGAACACTCTCTCTAGTGATTAAGGCCACCTTCGGGTGGCCTTTTTTATGGGGCATTGCAGGCAGTGGCGCTCCTATGGCCTCAGGCCGGGCGCTCACGCTTCCAGGGGCGGAATGTCAGCCAGAGCAATATGCCTGGTATCTGCAATCCGATCATCGTCCCCAACGACCACTGGTAGGCAATCATGGGATGCCCTGAGGATGTGGCAGGCCATAGATTCAGCAGCGCGCCCATCAGCCATTGCAGAATGAAGGCCAGTACAAACACCACCAGGTTGAACGACGAGCTCACCCGTCCGGCGAGCTCAGCAGGCACGGATTGGGCGACGATGGCATAGTTCATGGTGGTCGCTGTGCCGAAGAAACTGAAACCCATGGCAATAAGCAGCGGTGGGATCGCAAGGCCACTGATCATCAGGACCTGGAATCCAATGAATACAGCGACCCCCGTCCCGCACACCATGATGGGCTGGACGCCAAAGCGTCGCAGGTAATCGGTAATCGAGCCAAATGTCAGCGAGCCCGCGACCATTGCCACCGTTCCCCATAGCAGCGTGTTGGCCATGCTCGCTTCGCTCAGTTTCGCCACATCCCGTAACCACGGTCCCATCCAGAGCGACAGTACCGACATGTAGATCGCGTGGGCAAACACGGAGTACAGCACCAGGCGCCAGAAGGTCCAGGAGCGGTAGAGGGTGGCCACCGCTGTGGCCATCTGCGCGAGGGTGGTGTTCTTGGCCGTATAGGCACGGGGGACACTGAGGTGAATGATGGCGCATACGCACAGCGTCAGAACGGCCAGAATCAAGAAGGCTTCCCGCCAGCTGATCCACTTGAGCAACTCATGCAATGGCGTGGTTGATGCCATGGCGCCCAAGCCTCCTACCGACAGCAGGCAGGCGGTACTCAATGGCAAGCGTTCGGGGGGGAGCCAGATCGAGCAGGCCTTGATCGCACTCATCAAGGAGCCCGCAACGCCGAGGCCAATCAGGCCGCGACCAATGATCAGCCCCCATTGGGAGTGCGCGGCGCTGAAGATCAATGAGCCCAGTACGGCAAAGATCAGCATGGGCACCTGTACGCTGCGTGGGCCGTAGCGATCGAGTAACACGCCAAGGGGAAGCTGTGCGGCGGCAAACGTCAGGAAATACACCCCTGTCAGCAGGCCCAGGCTACTGGCAGGCAAGTGCAGCTCTTGAGTCAGATCGCCATAGATCAAGGCGTTCACGGTGCGAAACAGGTAGGACACGAAATGCCCGAGGCCGAATGGCACGAAGATCGTCAGGAACAGATACAGGAATGAGCGCTTCACTTCCTGATCGGCCTTGAGTAGCGAAGTTGGATGTTCACTGCTCATTGGGTAGAGTCCTCATTACAGGAAAAGGTCGTGCGAATTTCGCAGCAGAAGCGCCCGCGCGCCTCTTCGAGCCAAAGTTGTTCGGGGTCTGGACGCATTTCTGAAAACTTCACCTGCCTGGCGTCTTTCAGCGCGTTGATGATGCCATCGAGGGATAACGGGTTCTCGAAGTCGATGAACTGAGGTTTGGGCTCCGTATCGATCTTGACGAAGACATAGCGCGGCAGGCCCTGCTGGCTGGCCCAGGCACGCCATGCGATGGGATAGTCCAAGGCATCGATGGAGCCCTTGGGCTGAGGCAGTTCGTCGACGGCGAACAACCATGAAGCCCTTTTGTACAATGTGCGGCCTAGCCAGACACGGCGGTTATCGTGCTTGGCGATGGCGGCACCGGCCAAGGCGAAACCCAGCCGGTGCATGGGCGTGGAGAAGACACACAGAAGGTCTTCTTCGAACTGCCCGAACACATCCACTACGTGCAGGCGCCCATTCACCAGGCGTACTTGCGCTCGGCCCGCCGCGAATTGCTGCTGGGGCGGTACGCAGCCGCCACCGGATGGCAGCACCAACTGCAAGTAACGCGATTGCAAAGGCCAGTCGATATGCGAGCGCTGATAACTGTCGGGTGAATCCGCCAGGATCAGGCGTGGGCGTTCAAAAAGCTGCGCCACTTGCTCGTTGATCTGCGTATTGAATGGGCTGAACGGGGCCGCAACCGGCTGGCTGAGCGTATGCACCGCCGGATGTACCTCGCCGACGACGATCTGGTAATCGCCTTGATTGAGGGCCTCGATCGAAGCACTGGAGAGCATGAAGTCCGGCGAGTGGAAATCACTGCCGAACACCTGGAAGTCATTCACTCGAAGATCGCTATCCAGCGCATCGAGCAACGCTTCAATCTGTTTGTTGCCTAGATGCACTTCGTGTTGTCCGACGAAGCCTTGCAACACGTTATCCCAGGCCGCGCCCAATCGCTGTTCGAGGGCGTTGGCAATGTCCGCCTCTATCGTGGGAAGCAATGGCGCCAGCTTATCGAGGAGCGCCAGGAACGGGACGCCTTCGCTGTCCACTTGTGCGCATTGTTCCCAGGCCTGGAGGTAGGCTTGATGAAGGCGATAGCCGATCGCTTTTGTCATCCACCGATGAATGTTCAGCAACGGCGTCAATTGTGCCTTCATCTCGGTAAACAGGTGCCGGCCGAAGCTGATTTCAAGGTTTCTGGAGCAGTCTTCATATACGGGGTAGCGACCGACGTACATGGCGCCGGTCTCTCTGCTCAAGTCGACGCCAGCCTCTGCCAACAACGTATTCATGAGCAGCAGCGCTTGTTCCCGTTGTTGCAGGTTGCCGTCAGCGTATTGCGCCCTTGCGGCTTGCAGGGCATCAAGGCGTGCCTGCCATGCTTGGCTGAAGGTTTCATCAATGCCGGGCGAACTTACCCAGGCTTGCAGTTGTGCCATCGGGTCGCGTTCACGCGGCGAAACCCGCCAGCCTCGGCGCACCACGCGCTGGCGGACAAGATGTTCGACGAGTGCTCTGATGCTGCCATGCGTCTGCGCAGGGCTTGCTTGCAGCAGTTGGCAAAGCGTTGCCAACGCGTGTTGCTGGCTGGCGATGTGGTGCAGGATCCGTGTGGTTTGCGCATCCACCTGGCGACGCTTGCCGATCGGCAGGTGCAAGGTATGCCCATCCAGGTAGCAGCCTTCGTTCAGCCTCAACGGCAGGACGTCGGTGTTTGGGCAGTGCTGGTTGAGCTGTGCGACCAGGCGCTGCACCACCCAGTTTTCGAAGAATGTGTGGCGTTGCCTCAGCCATGGTCCTTCGCTTCGCCGGCAGTGGACATTGGCCTCGAGTTGCTGGTCGAACTGCCCCCAGGCCAGTGGGCCGAAGAAGCTCGCGGTATCGTTCTTCGCGCAAAATCGCTGCAGGTAGGCCCAGCCCAGGCGCAGCTTCTGCTTCTTACGGCTGTCGGTACTGCTGTGACGGTCACGGATCAATTCATCGATACGTGCACGTGCCGCAGGATTGGAGATGAACAGCGCCTCGGCGATCGCGTCGTCATCGAGTATGTCAATCAGTCCCTGTCGGGCACGCTCCAGGTACGCGGCATATTGCGCATCCGCCTCTTCCCGTGCCTGCAGTTCGGTCAATAGCCGATTGCGCTCCGCCAATGCCTGAGCCAGTGGCAGGCGCAAGTCTTCCGGCAAGTCCGCCGGTTGCAACGCAGTGCGCTCGTTGAGCTTGCGAATCAGCTTGCGGCACGCTTGCGGCATGGGGTGGGCGTTGGCATGCGCCAGCAAAGCGACACGCATGTTTTCAAGCGCACGGTAGGTTCGCTCGAAGGCTGCGCAGCCTGGAAGCGCCGAAAGTTCGCCCAGGGCCGTCAGGTGGTGGATCGGAAAACCGGTGGAGCGTAGCCAGAAATACTGTGAGCTTTCCATTCTCTAGCAGGGCGTCCTGATTGCGTTGAGTTGCTTGAGCTTGCTCAGCAATGCCATGTCTGCGGCGCAAGGTTGGTCGTCATCGTTCGCGTTCAACAACCGGGCCAAGGCCGGTGCCTGTAGCGGCTCATCGAGGAACTGATAGAGATGCGCAGTGCGCTTGCTGATCAAGGTGAACTTGTGCCGCGCCTGAGGTGTGGGTAGATACACCAGGATATGCTCGGGTTGAGCTGCCAGCTGGCTCAATCCCAACTGGCCTTTGTCGCGCAGCCAGGTGGACAGGGCGTAGGTGCTTTGGTAAAGCCGCGCGCTGCAGGTTCGCTGATAGTGATCCGGCGTGTTCGTTTGCGGAGCAAGCAAGCCCCTGTAGAGGGCGACACATTCTCGCTCCAGACCGATCAGGTCGCGCAAGCATGGGTGCTCCTGCAATTCTGCGCGACCGAGCAGAAACTCCAGGGCGGCATCACAGTAACCGTAAACCTTCGGCCCGTAATCGAACCATTGTTTTTCCCGCAGGAACGACCTGGACAATTCGGCGAGATCGAATCCCAGGTTGAGCAAGGCGCGCAATGTCAGTGGCGCACCCGTCTCAAGGGCATTGATGAACGAATTGACCAAGCGAAACTGATAGTTTTCGACAAACCATTTCACGCGCTCGAATTGATCCCCATACGCCTGCAGGATCGCCCGTTCGTTTTCTGCGAAGTCCGCCAGCCACTCGCTTGCGCCGCGAGCCTGGAACAACTTTTCTTGCAATGCCTCGTCACGCAGCAGGCGTCGCCATAGTTTCCATACCTGTTCAGCGTCCATGGGCGCGTTCCTGTGGCCGAGTGAGGTAATGATTCCAGATCTGTTGCGCACGGCGAACATCGCTGACGATCATGTGTTCGTCATCGGCATTCATCACTCGGGTCATGGCATGGTGGGCTTGCCCTTGATATTCGAGTATCACTGCGGCAGGACGTGCTCGTGACAGCAGCTCCTGGTAGAGATCCCAGACGGGTTCCGGAACGGCGGAGTCGTGCCAATCGTGGTAGAGACCGTCATGCCAGCTGCCGCCCGCCAGATGTACCGAAATCACCTTCTCCAGGGGCAAGGTGTCGAGGTAGTCACGCAGGTCGAACTGTTTGAGGTTCAGGTGGTTGGTATAGATATTGTGCAGATCCAGATGCAGGAATGTTCCGGAGGCTTCCACCAGCCTGGCGAGGAACTCCGCCTCACGCATCTCGGCGCCAGGGCATGGCAGGTAGTAGGCGGCATTTTCGTGTGCCAGCGGCATGCCGTAGCTGGCCTGCAATGAAGTGGCCCGTTGCGCGCAACGGCGCACCTCGGCATTGGAGAACTGGAGTGGGCTGCTCCAGATATCCAGCCAGGAGTTGTCACCGTAGAAGCAATGATTGGCGACCCAGGGACTGTTCAACATCTTCGCCAGTGGCACATGGCGCTGCACCGCAGCGGTCTCTTCCAATGGGCTGAAGCCAAAGTCGCAACCGTAGTTGGAGTGGGCCAGCAAGGTGAAGTTTTGCGACAGCCGCTCCATCACCTCACGGGCGCCAGGCTTGATGATCTGCGGTCCGTCGATCGGAGCCATGATGTTGTCCAGAAGTACTTCCAGAATATCGACTTCGATAGCCTCGAAGGGAAACCAGTCGAGAATTTCAGGGTTGTACTGAATGCCCACGCCTATAGGCTCAGGCTTGGAGAACCGGGCCATGCACTTATCCATTTGAGTGTCGGAGAACCCCGGTCTGGACCGGGGCATTACTTGGCGATCAAGCGAACACTTTGCTTTCGATGATTTCGATATCGTCGAGATCGAACTCTTCGAACAAGGCACCTTCATCGACTTCAGGAAGCGCTGGCGCAGGGGCGTCGGTGTGCGTTTGCGCCGTTTCCGGCAAAGGTTGAGCGGCGGGGTTGTTGGTCATGACAGTCTCCTCAGGGGTGGTTGAACAGGTGCATCAGGGTATTGGCGGTAAAGCCCCAGGCCGCGATCCAGCCCAGGCCGGTCAGCAGCACGGTGCCCCAGTAGAGGCGGTGCATGGCGGGCGAAACAGGTTGTGCGGACGCACGATGTCGCCCCTTTACGTAATTGAATGCGCGTTGGCGAAGGCGGGGTTGCCCGAGCCATTCGGTAATTGCCAGGTAGGTGTCGCCATTGAAGATGGGCAGCAATGTCGGCACCAGGGAGATGAACGATGCCACGATCATGACGACAAAGAGCGCGCCGAATGGTCCCGAGCCGCCCCACACTGCCCACAAGACGATACCCACACCCGCGTAGAGCAAGCTGACAAAAGGGCCGGCCAGGATAGTGGTCACACGCTGTCCAAGCGGGAGTTTCGTCCAGGTGCGTTGCTCTGGCCGAACCCAGCCGGTGGCGAGCAAGAGATAGACGCCGATGCCGAAGTCGGTAACCTTGACCCCGTAATGTCGGCACGCCATTGCATGACCCAGTTCGTGCAGGGCGATGGAGGTCAAGATGACCGGGAAGTGCCAAAGCAACCAGCGATAGCTTTGGGCATAGACCACCACGGCATCGTCGATGAACGCCTCCAGGTGCATGCCCAGGTAGCCGAAGCTGCACAGCGCCAGTAGTAACAAAGGCGCGACGAAACCACGGCTGCAACACCAGGGGGCAAGCCGGTACAGCGTGTCCAGCAACGGTTGCGGATTCATCTTTATCAGATTGACCAGCAGATACGTCTTGAGCGGACCATAAGTGATACCCGTGGCGGGGTCCTGCAGGTCTTTCTTGTGTGCACCATCTCCTTGGCTGAGCAGCTTGAGATGCAACAGTTTGCGTTCGAACTGAGCGAGCTTGTCTTCGCTGACTTTCATCCGTAGTTGTTCGAGTGCGGTAATGGCGACCTCGGGCAGGCTGCGCTTGCCGTCGAAGAGCATGGCCAGGCGGTACTCTGCCTTGCCTAGCTCAAAGCTGATGTCGGAGACGGGGTCGTGCACACAATAACGCGATGTCGAGCTTCCCTCGTCCGCAAGGGTAATCACGAGGTCTTCTCTGAAGCGGGAAGTGCGCGTTGCCTGCGTTGCAACGCCACTGTAGACAGTGCTGCTCATGCGCTTGCCTGCAGCGCTTGAAGGCCTGGCCTGAAACGCTCCGACAGTGCCTTGCGACCCGCCGCCATGGTTTGCGCGAGTGCGGCGTCATCAGCGGGTGCACAGGCACGGCCCAGAACGAACACCGCGCCTGGGCGGGTAGGGCCACACACGGGTTGCTCAGTGGCGAGGATGGGTTCCCAGCCATGCATGCGCATCAGGTACTCGATGCTGCTGGCACTCAGGTAGCGCCGGTGGTTATGGGTCAAATAGCCTTGAAGCAGGCCATGGCCGAGCGCTCGGCCTTCGATCAGTAACAGCCCGTTCTCGGCGCAGGCCTGGCGGCACTTTTGCAGCACCACATTGACATCGTGCACATGTTCGAGCGATCCGTTGATGATGGTCAGATCGTAGTCGCCGGAGGTATTCATGTTCTCCGCGTCGACCCGGTCGATGGGCAGGCCTACTTTCTTGCCGTACTCCACATAGGCGTGGTCCGGATCATTGCCTTTCACGGTCCAGCCGTGCTTGGCGAAGGGGAGCATCAGGCCACCCGCCGAGCAGCCGACATCCAGCAATTTGCCCTTGTCCGGTAGCAAGTCTGCCAGATAGCGACGCAGGTGCTCGCCACGACGCACCTGGTCCAGAAAGAAAGCACGCTCTGGTTCGGAGTCGCCGAACAGGCTGAGTCGATAAAACTTGTCGTAGTAAGCCTGGTAGAACGCGGGTTCGAAACGGTATTTCTGATAAATATGCCCGCACGCCTGACAGCCCAGTACCGGCAAGGGCACCGAGGTATCGCAGGGGCCTTGAATTTCGCTGAGCAACTCCCAGTGCGCATGAGCGCCGCACAGTTCGCAGTCCATTGATTGTGCACGATAGTGTTCAGGCATCTTCAGTAGCTGAAGATATTTTATTTTTATAGTGTCGTCCATGACGGCCTCTCGCTTACTTGATGCAGAAAAATCCTTCGAAACAGATATGTTTGAATATGCTGGTGATGTCTGTGAATCCGGCCCGCGAGAGCATGTCGATGTTTCCGGCAGTGGAGAACGGCTCGAGCACCCCTTTCAAACTTCTGGTTTTAGCCAGAATTTCTTCGGCGGTATAACCTTGGTCGCGTTTGTAATCGACATACAGGTTGCTGAGAATATCCTGGAAGCGTGCGTCCGGGCCGCGTACTTTTTCGAACATGATGAAAGCACCGCCCCAGTTCAAGGACTCATAGATTCGGTCGAACAGGGCTTGGCGAACACGAGGGTGGACAAACTGGATCGTGTAGTAAGCGACGATCAGATCACTTTTTTGGTAATCGTAAGTCAGTATGTCGTCGGTGACGAAATTCAGATTCTGCTGTGGAGAAGTTTCTTGCAATGCCTTGGCTTGGCGCGTCATCGCATCTTCGACGTCGATGCCTACCCATTGCACTGATGCGCAATGGCGTTGCGCAAGTTGCCGGGTCAACGCCCCGGTCGAGCTGCCTAGTTCGTAACAGATACTGTCCGGTTTCACGAAAAAGTCGCTAAGCGACAAGATGATTTCATGACCGTCCTTATACCGGGGGACAGACTTGGAAACATGCGAGTCGAAATGCAAGGGGGTCGTGCCGCCAAAAGTCCAGGCGGCGTTCCCCGCCGCCACACCATCGCCAACGGTATCCTGCAGGTTAACAGCCGACTGGGTAGAACTAGGCATATGATCACGTCCTTGCGTAATGATAGAGCGTTCGTTTGGGGTGTACCGTGAATTTGAAGCACATCAATGCGCGGCGCAGGACACACAAATTCCATGTGTCGCCGGGATGGCTACGATAGAAATATCGGTAATGGCGTCAGGCAATAAATGTTCGCTTGCCACTCGGTGAGCACATTAGGTGCTAAATATCGCCTGGATAGGCGGTGGCGCACCGAGATAGGGCGAAAATAGATTCAGGCCCTGGCGCAAATAAGATGATTTCTCGAACGAGTGTAGGAAGTGTCTGCGCTGAGGGAGCGCGATTCAGGAAGTAGTAAAACGGTGCTCATGTGAAGTCCTTATCAAATGATCCATTTGTACGGTCTCGTTGAGAGCGCTTATAGCGCTCTGAACTTACATTCGCTCGAGTATAGGGTCAAAGGTTGGCAGGCTGCAATAAGGCGCGTGTCAAAACGTCAGGCGTTATGGCGGGTGCTTCACTCGAAGGTCGTGGGGTTGAGTTCAGCTTGTTGATTTTATTGATTTTTAGTTAAGCATCGCTGCCGATTCTCAACCATTTTGCCAGTCGGAGTATCAAGAGGGCGTAGCGCAAGCCGTCTGCGCTGTGGCCTTCAAATAGGTGCTCGCACGGTCCTTGCTGTTTCGTTCGTTGCGAGCCAGCGGCGAGGGGGATGACTGTCACCGATCAGCTGCGGTCTTCCTTGTCTTGTGCATGGTTGGCCAGGCGCTCAAGTGCGGCGCGCAACTTCGGATCGCTGATGCTTTCGGCTGAATCGCGGATGTTGCTGGCGGCACGGCTCGATAGCTCGATGCCCTGGCCGGTGCGTGTCACTGGAACCAGGGGGGGCTGCACCTTGAACAGGATGCGGCTCAGGTTGGCGAAAGCCTCCATGGCCTGCAACTGACGTTGCAGACGCTTTTGCTGGTAGCGCAAACGGGTGGCCCAATGGCCATCGGTCACCACCAGTAACAAGGTGCCTTCCTTCCATGACGCCACGTGGCAGTGCTCACGAGCAGCCGGCTGCAACTGGCTTTCCAGCAGGCGTTGCAGATGCTCCAGGCGTTCGGCCTGGTTCAGCAGCAGGCGCAGCGGGCGTGCCTTGCGCAGCAAGGCCGAGGGCAGGTGGGCGGAGGAGGGTTTGTAGGCCATGGCGGTTCGCGGCAGCTAGCTAGGCCCTCAGTTTAACAGGCGCCGCCTGATCGCGGGGCAAGCCCGCTCCCGCGCAGCCTGCGCAAAGACCATGCTGGCTGGAATTTTGATGCAAGTCATTCGCGATACGTTTCATCTGTGCGCACCTTGAACTTGCGAAAAAAGCCCCTATGTTAGTCAGGCCCCCCTAAAAGCGCTGTGCCAGCATCGTGGAAATCCACCACTTTCCTCACCATCGTTTCCGGGTAGAATGCTCGTTCGCATGCGGCCTCTGGGCTGCACGGGCGACTCATGGGGCCGCCCTCCATCCCTACGTGTGGAAGATCCTGCCGATATGTTTGCGCCTTTGTTAAAAAAACTTTTTGGAAGCAAGAACGAGCGTGAAATCAAACGCATGCTCAAGACGGTGAGCACCGTCAATGCCTTCGAAGAGAAGATGGTGGCCCTCTCCGACGAGCAGCTGCGGGGCAAGACCGCAGAGTTCAAGGAACGCCTGGCCAAAGGCGAAACGCTTGATCAACTGCTGCCCGAAGCCTTCGCCGTGGCCCGCGAGGCCGGCAAGCGCGTGATGGGCATGCGGCACTTCGATGTCCAGCTGATCGGCGGCATGACCTTGCACGAAGGCATGATCGCAGAAATGCGTACCGGTGAAGGCAAGACCTTGGTCGGTACCCTGGCCGTCTACCTCAACGCGCTGTCCGGCAAGGGCGTGCACGTGGTCACGGTGAACGACTACCTGGCCCGCCGCGACGCCAACTGGATGCGCCCGCTGTACGAGTTCCTCGGCCTCAACGTCGGCATCGTTTCGGCCTTCCAGCCGCCGGAAGAAAAGCGCGCTGCCTATGCCGCCGACATCACCTACGGCACCAACAACGAATTCGGTTTCGACTACCTGCGCGACAACATGGCGTTCAGCCAGGACGAGAAGTTCCAGCGTGAACTGAACTTCGCGGTGATCGACGAAGTCGACTCGATCCTCATCGACGAAGCGCGTACCCCGCTGATCATTTCCGGCCAGGCCGAGGACAGCTCCAAGCTGTACATCGAGATCAACCGCCTGATCCCGCGTCTGACCCAGCACATCGAGGAAGTCGAAGGCCAGGTGACCCAAGAGGGCCACTACAGCATCGACGAGAAGTCCCGCCAGGTCGAACTGAACGAGGCCGGTCACCAGTTCATCGAGGACATGCTCACCCAGTCCGGCCTGCTGGCCGAAGGCGAGAGCCTGTACTCGGCGCACAACCTGGGCCTGCTGACCCACGTCTACGCCGGCCTGCGTGCGCACAAGCTGTTCCACCGCAACGTCGAGTACATCGTCCAGGAAGGCCAGATCCTGCTGATCGACGAGCACACCGGCCGCACCATGCCGGGCCGTCGCCTCTCCGAGGGTCTGCACCAGGCCATCGAAGCGAAAGAGAACCTGAATATCCAGGCCGAGAGCCAGACCCTGGCTTCGACCACCTTCCAGAACTACTTCCGCCTGTATACCAAGCTGTCCGGCATGACCGGTACCGCCGACACCGAGGCGTTCGAGTTCCAGTCGATCTACGCCCTCAACGTGATGGTGATCCCGCCGAACAAGCCGCTGGCGCGCAAGGACTTCAACGACCTGGTGTACCTGACCGCCGACGAGAAATACGCCGCGATCATTGCCGACATCAAGGAAAGCATGACCCAGGGCCGTCCGGTGCTGGTGGGTACCGCGACCATCGAAACCTCCGAGCACATGTCCAACCTGCTCAAGAAGGAAGGTATCGACCACAAGGTCCTGAACGCCAAGTACCACGAGAAAGAAGCCGAGATCATCGCGCAAGCCGGTGCGCCGGGCGCTCTGACCATCGCCACAAACATGGCCGGCCGTGGTACCGACATCCTGCTGGGCGGTAACTGGGAGGCCGAAGTCGCCGCCCTGGACAACCCGACCGCCGAGCAGATCGCCCAGATCAAGGCCGACTGGCAGAAGCGTCACCAGCAGGTGCTGGAGGCCGGTGGCCTGCACGTGATCGCCTCCGAGCGCCACGAATCGCGGCGTATCGACAACCAGCTGCGGGGCCGTGCCGGCCGCCAGGGCGATGCCGGCTCGAGCCGCTTCTACCTGTCGCTGGAAGACAGCCTGATGCGCATCTTCGCCTCCGACCGGGTGAAGAACTTCATGAAGGCCCTGGGCATGCAGTCCGGCGAGGCCATCGAGCACCGCATGGTGACCAACGCCATCGAGAAGGCGCAGCGCAAGGTCGAGGGTCGCAACTTCGATATCCGCAAGCAGCTGCTCGAATACGATGACGTGGCCAACGAACAGCGCAAGGTGATCTACCACATGCGCAACAGCCTGCTGGCCGCCGAGAACATCGGCGACACCATCGCCGAGTTCCGCCAGGAAGTGCTCGATGCCACCGTCAGCCAGCACATCCCGCCGCAATCGCTGCCCGAGCAGTGGGACGTGGCCGGCCTGGAAGCCTCGCTGTCCAGCGACTTCGCCATGAAGCTGCCGATTCAGCAGTGGCTCGACGAGGACGATCACCTCTACGAGGAAACCCTGCGCGAGAAGCTGATCAAGGAAATCACCGACGCCTACAACGAGAAGGAAGACCAGGCCGGCATCGACGCCCTGCGTACCTTCGAGAAGCAGATCCTGCTGCGCGTGCTGGACGACCTGTGGAAAGACCACCTGTCGACCATGGACCACCTGCGCCACGGTATCCACCTGCGCGGCTATGCGCAGAAGAACCCCAAGCAGGAGTACAAGCGCGAATCCTTCACCCTGTTCCAGGAGCTGCTCGAGTCGATCAAGCGCGACACCATCCGCGTGCTGTCGCACGTCCAGGTCCGTCGCGAAGACCCGGTCGAGGAAGAAGCCCGTCTGCGCCGCGAGGCCGAGGAACTGGCCAGCCGCATGCAATTCCAGCACGCCGCCGCACCAGGCCTGGAAGGCGAGCAACTGGCCGAGGAGGGCGCTGAAGTCGCCGTCGCATCGGCCCCTGTGCGCAACGACATGAAGCTGGGCCGCAACGAGCCTTGCTGGTGTGGTTCGGGCAAGAAATTCAAGCATTGCCATGGTCAGATTGAATGATCTGAACCACCTGCAGTAACGTGATACATCCGGGGCCGCTTTGCGGCCCCGCTTTTTGTTCTCAACCGATTTATCTAGGAGCGCTCTAATGGCTGTTGGTCTTGGTCCCCTGCCCACCCTGCACCCGGTTCCCGGTTTCGAACTCGGTATTGCCTCGGCGGGCATCAAGCGCCCGGGGCGCAAGGATGTGGTGGTGATGCGCTGCGCCGAAGGCTCCAGTGTCGCCGGCGTGTTCACCCTCAACGCCTTCTGCGCGGCACCGGTGATCCTCTCCAAGCAGCGCGTGCAGGGCACCGTGCGTTACCTGCTGACCAACACCGGCAACGCCAACGCCGGCACCGGCGCACCGGGCCTGGCTGCTGCTGAGCGCACCTGCGCCAGACTGGCCGAACTGGCCGGCGTGCCGGCCGAGTCGGTACTGCCGTTCTCCACCGGCGTGATTGGCGAGCCGCTGCCGGTCGAGAAGATCGAGGGCGCGCTGCAGGCCGCCCTGGACAACCTGTCGGAAAACAACTGGGCCGAAGCCGCCACCGGCATCATGACCACTGACACCCTGCCCAAGGGCGCCAGCCGTCAGTTCCAGTTCGACGGCAAGACCATCACCGTCACCGGTATCAGCAAGGGCGCGGGGATGATCCGCCCGAACATGGCCACCATGCTCGGCTACATCGCCACCGACGCCAAGGTCGCCCCGGCGGTGTTGAAGGACCTGATGCTCGACGGCGCCAACAAGTCGTTCAACCGCATCACCATCGACGGCGACACCTCGACCAACGACTGCTGCATGCTGATCGCCACCGGCAAGGCCGATGTGCCGGAAGTGACCGAGGCCAGCGGCGCGCTGTTCGAAGCACTGAAGCAAGCGGTGTTCGAAGTGTGCATGGAGGTGGCGCAGGCCATCGTCCGTGACGGCGAAGGCGCCACCAAGTTCGTCACCGTGCAGGTCAACGGTGGTGGCAACCACCAGGAATGCCTGGACGTCGGCTACGCCGTGGCACACTCGCCGTTGATCAAGACCGCGCTGTTCGCCTCTGATCCGAACTGGGGCCGCATTCTCGCAGCTGTCGGCCGTGCCGGTGTACCCGAGTTGGATGTCGGCCTGATCGACGTGTATCTGGACAGCGTGTGCATCGCCAGCAAAGGCGGGCGCAGCCCGAGCTACACCGAGGCGCAAGGCTCGGCAGTGATGGCCCAGGAAGAGATCACCATCCGCATCGAACTGGGCCGTGGCCAGTGCAGCGAAACCATCTGGACCACCGACCTGTCCCACGAGTACGTGAAGATCAACGCTGAATACCGCACTTGATGTAACTGGGGCCGCAATGCGGCCCCAATATCCCGAATTCTATGGAGCCGAACCATGAGCTATCACCTGATCATCGGCGACAAGCTGTATTCCTCCTGGTCGCTACGCGGCGCCCTGGCCCTCGACCTGGCTGGCGTCCCCTACGAAGAAACCCTGGTCAAGCTCAACCAGCCTGACACCCGCCAGCGCCTGCTGGCCTTCTCGGCCACCGCCAAAGTGCCCCTGCTCCAGAGCGAGCATGGTGTGATTGCCGACTCCCTGGCCATCGCCGAATACCTCAACGAACGCCACCCCGAGGCACGCCTGTGGCCTGAGGACATCGCCGCCCGTGCCCAGGCGCGTTCAGCCTGTGCCCAGATGCACAGCGGCTTCTTCGCCCTGCGCGGCGCCATGCCGTTCGACCTGTCCCGTGACGAGGCGCTGGAAAGCGTGCCGCTGGATGTGCAGGTCGACATCGACCGCATCGTCGCCCTGTGGTCAGAATGCCGATTGGTTGCCAAGGACAGCGGCCCGTTCCTGTTCGGCCGACCGACCTTGGCCGATGCGTTCTTCGCCCCGGTGGCGGTGCGTCTGCGCTCCTACCGTGTCGAGGTGCCGGCCGAGGCCGCCGCCTATATCGAAACCATCTACCAGTGGCCGGCTTTCCGGGCATGGCAGCAGTCTGGCCTGGCGGAGCGTGAAGGGTGAAACGGATTCATGTAGTGGCTGCGGTCATCTGCGGTGCCGATGGTCGCATCCTGATCGCCCGTCGTGCGGATACCCAGCATCAAGGCGGCTTGTGGGAGTTCCCGGGTGGCAAGGTGGAAGACGGGGAGGGCGTCGAAGCGGCGCTGGCCCGTGAGCTGCGTGAGGAGCTGGGTATCGAGGTCACGGGCTCGCGCCCGCTGATCAAGGTCAGCCACGATTACCCGGACAAGCAGGTGTTGTTGGATGTGCGTGAAGTGCGCGCCTTTACCGGTGAGCCCCATGGCGCCGAAGGCCAGCCCCTGGCCTGGGTGGCGCCGCGTGACCTTGGCCAGTATGAATTCCCCGAGGCCAACAAGCCGATCGTCGCTGCGGCGCGTCTGCCAGATCAGTACCTGATCACTCCAGACGAACTGGAGGTGCCTGAGCTGCTCAAAGGCATCCAGAAGGCCGTGGCCAGCGGCATCAAGCTGATCCAGCTGCGCGCGCCGGACATGTACGACCCCAAGTACCGCGATGTGGCGGTGGACGCGGTCGGCTTGTGCGCGGGCAAGGCGCAATTGATGCTTAAAGGACCGCTGGAGTGGCTGGGCGACTTCCCGTCGGCCGGCTGGCACCTGACCGCCGCGCAGTTGCGCAAGTACGCAGCCAAGGGCCGGCCGTTCCCGACGGAGCGCTGGCTGGCGGCGTCCTGCCACAGTGCCGAGGAGCTCGCATTGGCCGAGCAGATGGGGGTGGACTTCGTCACCTTGTCGCCGGTGCAGGCGACCCAGACTCATCCCGAGGCAGAGCCGTTGGGCTGGGATGAAGCACAGCGCTTGATCGCCGGGATCAACCATCCGGTGTTTCTGCTGGGTGGGATCGGGCCGGGTGAGCGGGAGCGGGCCTGGGAGGCTGGTGCCCAGGGCGTTGCCGGAATCAGGGCGTTCTGGCCTGAGGCTTGAGCCATCCGCCAATCGCGGGGTAAGTCGGGGAGCAGCGATGCGGCGACCCGACTTGCCCCGCGATGCTTTCAGACGGGCTTCTCGGCCGCCTGCCACAGCACTTCGTCAACACCCTGGCGTCGCCCAATGATCCGCGCTGCGACAAACAGCAGGTCCGACAGCCGGTTGATGTAGGCCAGCCCCACTCCCTCCAGCGGTTCCAGCGTGTTCAACTGCTGGCAGCGCCGCTCAGCCGCGCGTGCCGCGCTGCGACATACATGGGCCTGGGCCACCAGCGTCGAGCCCCCGGGCAGGATGAAGTTCTTCAGTGGCCCCAACTCGTCGTTCCAGCGGTCTATCGCAGCCTCCAGGCGCTCCACTTCAACGCTGTTCAGCGCCTGGTAAGTGGGCATCGCCAACTCGCCCCCCAGGTCGAACAGCCGATGCTGACAAGGCGCCAGTACCTCGATCAGCTCGCCCAATCCTGCCTCGGCCAGACCTGCCAGCAACACCCCGAGCTGGCTGTTGAGGCTGTCGACCTCGCCGATCGCCTCGACGCGCGGATGGTCCTTGGGCACCCGGCGCCCATCGCCCAGGCCGGTTTCACCTTTGTCGCCGGTGCGTGTATAGATCTTCGACAGGCGATAGCCCATGTCATGTCTCCGTGTTCAGGGGGGCCGGTTGGGCCTGGTTCAGGGGCAGGCGCAGGGTGAAGCAGGTGCCCTGGCCAGGGGTGGACTGTACTTCCATCTGCCCCTTGTGGTTGTTGGTGATGATGAAGTACGACACCGACAGGCCCAGGCCGGTGCCCTGGCCGATCTCCTTGGTGGTGAAGAACGGCTCGAACGTGCGCTTGCGCACCGTCTCGGGCATGCCGACGCCGTTGTCCTCGACCTGGATTTCCGCCCAGGGCGGGTTGAGCCGGGTGCGCAAGGTGATACGCCCGGGCTCGCTGGGTTGCGGGCGCTGGTGGATGGCCTGGGCGGCGTTCTTCAGCAGGTTCAGCAGCACCTGCTCCAGTTCGTTGGCGGTGCAGGGCACCGGCCCCAGCTGTGGGTCGAACTGGCGGATGATGGCCTGGCCCTTGAAGTCGAAGCCGATGGCCAGGTCGAAGTCGTTGCCGGCGATCTCCACCGCCTGGTCGATCAACGCCGGCAGGTCGCAAGGGGCGAGCTGACGGTTGCTGCGGCGGCTGAAGCTGAGCATGTGGGTGACGATCTTCGCGGCCCGTGCGCCGGCTTGCTGGATGCCGTCGAGCAACTGAGGCAGCTCGCGGCTGTCCAGGTAGCGATTGACGGCCGGCAAGTCGATGCCCAGCTCGCTGGCTTGCTCCTGGTTGCGCGGCAGGTCCGGCGACAGGCGGCGGCGGATGTTCTGCACGTTGTGCAGGATTGCGCCCAGCGGGTTGTTGATCTCGTGCGCCATGCCGGCGGCCAGGCCGCCGACCGAGAGCATCTTCTCGGACTGCACCATCATTTCTTCCAGTGACAGCCGTTGGGTGATGTCATCGATACGGATCACCACTCCGCGTCCGCCACCGCCCATCAGCGGGTAGAAGGTCAGCGCGTAGTGGCGCAGGTCTTCGCCCTTGGGCCAGGTGACGCGTTCGATCTTGGCTACCCGGTGCTTCTCCACGCTCTCCTTGAGTTGCGGCAGGAACGGTTTGAGCGGCTCGAAGGCGAGGAAGATCGGCTGGTTCAGCGCTTCGTCCAGCGGGGTACCGGAGAGCACCGTGGCCTCATGGTTCCATTGGGTGACGTAGAGCTGTTCGTCGAGGGCGATCAGCGCCGAGGGCATCGAGTCGATGATGCTATTGAGGTAGTTCTGGAAACCGGTGAGCTTTTTCTCGATCTTGCTGCGCACCTGGACTTCCAGCTCCAGCTTGCGGTTGGTATGGCGGGTTTCCTCGGCCAGGCCCTGGGCCTGGTCGTAGGCGTCCTGGAACTCGTCACGGGTGCGCTTGAGCTGCTGCTCGCGGGCTTCGATGCGCGACAGCATGGTGTTGAACGCCTCGGCCAGGCCGCCGATCTCGTCATCGTTGCCGCGCTGGGCGCGCAGGGCGTAGCTCTCCTCGCGGGTGACCTGGCGGGTCAGCTCTTCGAGGCGGTTGATCGGCAGGGTGATCAGGCGCTTGATCTGCCGGGCGATAAGCAGCCACAGCAGCACGCTGAACACCAGGATCGCCAGGCTGGCGGAGAGGGTGCCGGTGTAGAACGCCGTGGGCAGCTCGCTGCTGGCGACCAGCAGCAGGTGCGCGGGCGGGGCGGCGCTGCGCGGCAGGCGGATCAGCTGGGTGCTGCGAAACTCCATCAGGCGCCAGCCGTCGATGTTGCGGTAGCGCTTGGGCAGGGTCAGCGGTTCGCCGTGCTGCAGTTGCGCCAGCATCTGCCCGTCGCCGCCGTAGATCGCGGCGGCGCGCAGTGGCGAGTAGCTGTCGAGTTCCTTGAGCAGCGCGGTGGCGGCTTCCGGCGAGTCGCCGGCCCGCGAGGACAGCTGCGGGTTGGACACCAGCTTGCCGATGGTCTGCAAGGCCTGGGGCGCCATGCTCTCCTGGGTGATCCAGTAGGCGGCGCTGATGAACGCCAGGTTGGCCACCAGCAGGATGGTCACCAGCAGCACCAGCAGGGCCGCCAGCAGTTTCTGCCCGACCGGGAGGTTTTCCAGGCGTTGACGCAGGGTCATGGGTCTGAGGGTGTCCGTTTCCGATGAATGGGCAGGATCAGTCGCTGCGCAGGCCACGCGCCTGCAGGTTATCGACCAGGCGCCGGTGCAGGTGTTCCAGTTGCGGCACTGCCAGGCCGTGTCGGCCAGCGGCGCGGCAGGCGTGGCCGAGCAGGTAGTGGACCTCGGTGCGCCGGCCGTGGCGAACATCCTGGTACATGGAAGAGTAGTTGGCCGCGGTGGCGATGATCACCCGCTGCACTTCCTCGTGCAGGTCGCTGGCGGCCTCGGGCTGGCCGCAGCGGCGCAGCAGGTCGGCCAGTTCTTCGCACAGTTGGTCGACTTCGGTCAGGTGGCCGAGCAGGCCGCCGTTCTGGCAGTCGTGCAGCACGCTGAGCGGGTTGATCGCGCAGTTGAGGGCCAGCTTGCGCCACAGGCGGGTAGGGATGTCGAGTGCCCACTGGGCCGGGATGCCGGCGTCGTGCAGGTCTGCGAACCAGGATGGGACGTTGGGATTGGCCGGGTCACCCAGCCAGTTGAAGCCGTGGCCGGCGAAGCGCACCTGCCAGTCGGCTTCGCGGAACGCGCCCTCGGTGCTGGAGGCGAAGATACAGCGGGCGTGGGGCACCTGGTCGGCGACCTCGTCCTGGCTGCCCAGGCCGTTCTGCAGCAGTACCAGCTCGGCGCCATGGGCCAATCTGGGGGCCAGGCGCGCCACGGCAGGCGCGGCGTCGTAGGCCTTGCAGGCGACCAGCAGGCGATGGATCGGGCCGGGTGCGTCGCAGGTTTCAGCGGGGATCGCGTAGTGCCGGGCGCCGTCCTGTTCGACCAGGGTCAGCCTGCCGCAGTGCTCATAGGCGGCCAGGCGCTGCTGGTCGCGCAGGATCAGGCGGACCGCCTTGCCAGCGCGGGCCAGGCGGCAGGCCCAGAGGCTGCCGAGGCTGCCGGCGCCGAGAATATGCCAGGTGCTGCTCATCTGCGTTTCGCAACCCGTTATAATGAGTCCGCATTTTAACCATCAAACCCGACGCGCTCCATCTTCAGGCCGAGCGCGCTTTTTTTTATGGAGAACAACCATGCCTTCGTTCGACGTGGTATCGGAACTGGACAAGCACGAAGTGCAGAACGCCGTCGAAAACGCCATCAAGGAGCTCGACCGCCGTTACGACCTCAAAGGCAAGGGCAGCTTCGAGTTCAAGGACAAGGAGCAGACCGTAATGCTGACCGCCGAGGCCGAGTTCCAGCTCGAGGCGATGATCGAGATCCTGCGCTTGGCGCTGGTCAAGCGCAAGATCGACGTCAAATGCCTGGAAACCAAGGACGCCTATGCCTCCGGCAAGGAAATGAAGCAGGAAGCCAAGTTCCGTGAGGGCATCGACAAGGAGCTGGCGAAGAAGATCGTCGCCCATATCAAGGATGCCAAGCTCAAGGTCCAGGCCGCCATTCAAGGCGAGCAGGTGCGTGTTACCGGCAAGAAGCGCGACGACTTGCAAGAGGCCATTGCCGCCCTGCGCGCCAAGGAATTCGACATGCCGCTGCAGTTCAACAACTTCCGCGACTGATCGCGGTATTGGAACCTTGATGGCCTAGTGATGTCCATGAGGTCCCGTGGCCGCTGACCTGTCAGCGGCCCGCTTTACTGTGTACTTGCCGTTCGGCATCAGGAGATGAACATGGATTTGAACGCTGAAGTCGATCAGCTGGTTCGCCAATCGCAGACCTGGGTCCCCTTGATCATGGAGTACGGCAGCCGCCTGTTGCTGGCGCTGCTGACGCTGGCCATTGGTTGGTGGATCATCAACAAGCTCAGTGATCGCCTGGGCAAGCTGGTAGGCATGCGGGCCGATGCGGCGCTGCAAAGCTTCATCAGCACCCTGGCCAACATCGTGCTGAAGATTCTGCTGATGGTCAGCGTGGCGTCGATGATCGGCATCGAAACCACCTCGTTCGTCGCCGCCATTGGTGGCGCCACGCTGGCCATCGGCCTGGCCTTGCAAGGCAGCCTGGCCAACTTCGCCGGTGGCGTGTTGATTCTGCTGTTCCGCCCATTCCGTATCGGTGACTGGATCGAGGCCCAGGGTGTAAGCGGCACCGTGGACAGCATCCAGATCTTCCACACCGTGCTGCGTACCGGCGACAACAAGACGGTGATCATGCCCAACGGCACGCTGTCCAACGGCATCATCACCAACACCAACCGCCAGCCGACCCGCAAGGTGGTGTTCGACGTGGGCGTGGACTACGACGCCGACCTGCAGAAGGCGCGCAATGTGTTGCTGGAACTGGCGCAGGATCCGCGTGTACTGCAGGACCCGGCGCCGCAGGCGGTGATTTCGACCCTGGGCGACAGCTCGATCACCGTGTCGCTGCGCATCTGGACCAAGACCGCCGACTACTGGGACGTGATGTTCATGCTCAACGAACATGCCCGCGACCGGCTCAAGGCCGAAGGGATCGATATTCCGTTTCCGCAGCGAGTGATTCGCGTGGTGCAGGAAGCGGCGGTACAGTAACACTGCGTCACACCTCCCGTCGCGGGGCAAGCCCGCTCCCACAAGGCCGCTAAAGCGCTTGTGGGAGCGGGCTTGCCCCGCGATGCTTTCCAGCGCCTTACACTTGTTCACAGCCACAGCGGATGATTTCTGGCATACAGCCTGACCCCCATCTGTTCCCACCCGATACCGATCATGAAACCATTGCTGTACATCACCCCTCTGCGCGCCTTGCTGTTCGGCCTGACCCTGGCGCTGTTCGAACTGTTGACCTACCTGGCCAGCGACGCGGTCATGCCCGCCATGCCAGTGGTGGTTGGCGATCTTCAGGCGAGCCCCGAATACATTCCCCATGCTCTCAACCTCTACCTGCTGGGTGGCGTGCTGCTGCAATGGCTGATCGGCCCGTTGGCCGACCGCTATGGCCGGCGCCCGCTTTTGCTGGGGGGTTGTGTGTTCTTTGGGGTGGCGTGCCTGGCGACCTTCTGGGTGCAGGACATCGGTATGTTCAACCTGTTGCGTCTGCTGCAGGGCATCGGCCTGGGCTTCGTGGTCACGGTCAGCTACCCAGCGCTCAACGAGGCATTCAGCGAGGCCGACGCAGTACGCATGATGGCCCTGCTGGCCAATATCGCCCTGCTGTCGCCGCTACTCGGCCCGCTGGTTGGCACCCTGATGCTGCAATGGCTGGACTGGCGCTGGCTGTTCGTGGCCTTCGCCGCAGGCGCGGTGCTGTGCTGGCTGCTGCTCTACCGGCTGATGCCGGAAACCCTGGGTGTGGAGCGCCGCGATGGTTCGCGCCTGTCGTTCACGCCCATTCACCTGCTGCCATTGCTGGCGGGCTACGGGCAGTTGCTGGGCAACCGTCGTTTCGTCGCCGGTAGCGCGGCGCTTGGGCTGGTGGGGCTGCCGCTGATCGGCTGGATCGGGTTGTCACCTGTGCTGCTGATCCATGACGAAGGCTTGAGCACGATGGAATACGCGCTGTGGCAATTGCCGGTGTTCGGTGGGTTGATCCTGGGCAACCTGATCATCAACCGCATCGCCGATCGCTACCCGCTCCCGGCCTTGGTGCGTGGCGCCCTGGGGCCTTACCTGGCCGGCCTGTCGCTGATGGTCGTGGCCACTTGGCTGTGGCCGACGGTGACCAGTGTGGTGGCCGGCATGTCGCTGTACGCGCTGGGCCTGGGCGTGGCCAACGCGGTGCTGTACCGCATGACGCTGTTCTCCAGCGAGCAGAGCAAGGGCCTGGTGTCGGCGATGCTGGGGATGATCACCATCGCCTTGCTGGGCCTGGGCGGTGCGGTGTTGGCGATGCTGGGGGCCGGTGCCAGCCTGATGCACTTCGCCCTGGCCGCGGGCGTAGCGGGAGCGTTGGCGCTGTGGCCGTTGTGGTTCGTGGTGGGCGGGCGCTCCGGGGAAGGCGCTGTGACGCAGTAGAAACATCGCGGGGCAAGCCCGCTCCCACGTATTCAGACAAAATGACTGACTGCGTGGGAGCGGGCTTGCCCCGCGATAAGGCCGGTGAAGGCCTAGTTCTGCTCAGCCGCCGGGCTCTCCACCGGCGCCGGCTTTCCCCTACCGACCTCCTGGCGCCAGTGCAGGGCGATCAGCACCAGCGTCGGCACGCCCAGCAGGGCGGTGATCAGGAAGAAGTCGTGATAACCGAACTTCTCCACCATGACCCCGGAATAGCCGCCGATCAGGCGCGGCAGCAACAGCATGATCGAGCTGAGCAGGGCGTACTGGGTGGCCGAGAACTTCAGGTTGGTCAGGCTCGACAGGTAGGCGACGAAGGCCGAGGTGGCAAGCCCCGAGCTGAAGTTGTCCAGCGAGATGGTGACCACCAGCATTTCCAGGTTCGGGCCCATGTCGGCCAGCATCAGGAACAGGATGTTGGTGGCTGCCGAGGCCGCGCCGCCGATGAACAGGATCGGCAGGATGCCGAAGCGCACGATCAGCAGGCCACCGGCACCAGCGCCCACCAGGGTCATGATCAGGCCGAAGATCTTGCTGACGCTGGCGATCTGGTCCTTGGTGAAACCCATGTCGATGTAGAACACGTTGGCCATCACGCCCATCACCGTATCGGACATGCGATAGGTGGCGATCAGCCCGAGCAGCAACAGGGCCTGCCAGCGATAGCGCACGATGAAGTCGTTGACCGGCGTGAGAACCGGCGCCAGGCCACGACGGCCGAGGGACGACAGGCACGCCCAGGTCAGCAGCACATAGAGGATCAGGCGCAGGAAGGCGCGGTCTTCGAGCAGCAGGTCGAGCATGGTCGCGTCGCCGAACGCCACGCTGCCCCAGTCGGTGTTGAACATCTGGGTGAAACTGGCCGGCACCGAGACCAGCAGGATGATCAGCACGAACACCGACGCCAGCTGGTGCATCAAGCCATAGCGCGCCGCCGACAGCTGGGTGCGCAGGGGGACCGGTGGCTCACGCATCACCAGGGTGGTGAACACCGCAGGCAGCATCAGCACGCCGAACAGCACGTAGGTGCCGGTCCAGGCTTCGTGCAGGTAGCTGAAGCCGGTGGAGCCGAACCACTCGGCGAAGAACAGCGCACCGGCGGTGGCGAGCAGGGCGGCGACCCGATAGCCGGCCATGTAGCTGGCGGCCAGGGCGGCCTGGCGCTGGTCGTCGGCGATCTCCAGGCGGTAGGCGTCAACGGCGATGTCCTGGGTCGCCGAGGCGAAGGCCACCAGTACCGCCAAAGCGACCAGCCACGACAGGTGTTTCTGCGGGTCGCAGAAGCCCATGCCGACCAGCCCGAGCACCACCAGCAACTGCGACAGCAGCAGCCAGGAACGGCGCCGGCCCATGCCGCCGAGCAGCGGCAGGCGCCACTGGTCGAGCAGCGGCGACCAGACCCATTTGAACGCGTAGGCGAGGCCGATCAGGCTGGCATAGCCGATGGTCTCGCGGGCCACGCCGGCTTCGCGCAGCCACACCGACAGCGTCGAGAACACCAGCATGTACGGCAGGCCGGCGGCGAATCCGAGCAGCAAAAGCACCAGAGTTGACGGGCTGGCATAGGCAGCGAGCGCAGCGCGCCAGGTTTTACGGGGCATGGGCCAACATCTGCCTCAAGGTTTGCGAAAACAAAGCGCGCACTCTAACCGCTGTGCTCCATCGGACGCCAGCCATGGCGCGCCATATCCACACGATTATTGGCCACATTCACGCCTTCTGCGCGCAGCCGGGCGCGTTGTTCGTCGCCCGAAGGGGTGCCCAGGGCCAGGCTCAGCCTGCCACCCGCGCCCAGGACCCGGTGCCAGGGCAGGCGGGTGTCCTGGGGGAGCTGCGAAAGTGTGCGCCCGACCCACCGCGCCGCGCGGCCAAGGCCTGCAAGCTCGGCCAGTTGCCCGTAGCTGACGACCTTCCCCGGCGGTACCTGGCCGAGGACGGAATACAGCGCCATTCGTCGGGCTTGTGCATCTTGCTCAGCGGGCGGATCGAGGGCGGACATCAGAGGATCCCTTTGCTGCAGATGAAACCGGACAGAAGGTTACGGCAAATGCGAGTGGAACTCATCGGCATGGGCTGGGTCTGTCCTTGCTCAGGTTGTCGGTATCTGGATAATGCCCGGCTTTTTCGTCTAATCGAACCTTTACACAGCGCTTATGTATTCTAGAACCCTGTTGTGCCTTGTTGCCGCGTCCCTGTGCACCCCTGTGCTCGCCGACACCGTGTGGATGAAGAACGGTGACCGCCTGAGCGGTAAGATCAAGGTCTTCGACGGCGGCAAGCTGCTGCTGGAAACCCCCTATGGCGGGTCGATAGCCCTGGACTGGAAGCAGGTGAAGACGCTGGAAAGCGATCAGGAACTGCTGGTCAAGCAAGATGCCTACAGCGGCGAGAAGGCCAAGGCGCTGAAGGCCGCCGAACCCGGCAAGGTGACCTTGGCCAACGGCGAGGCGCCGAAGACCGTTGAGCTGGCCAGCATCGAGCAGATCATGAAGCCACGCCCCCTGCTCGAGGATTTTCTGTGGAAGGGCAACGTCGATGTGGCGATGGACTACAAGCGCGCCGAGAACAACACCGACGACTATGACATCAGCTTCAAGACCACCGCCCGCCATGGCCGCTGGCGGCACAACGCCGAGGGCGAATACAACCGCGAGACCAAGGACGACGTCACCACCACCAACAACTGGAGCGCCGAGTACGCGCTGGACCGCTTCATCACCGAGAAGTGGTTCTGGCAGGGGCGCCTGGAATACAAGCGTGACCACATCGAGGATCTGGCCCGCCAGCGTACCGTCGGTACCGGCCCGGGCTACCAGTTCTGGGATGACGAACTCGGCGCGTTCTCGCTGGGTTCGCTGATCAACCGCACCGATTTCGAGTACCGCGACGGTGGCAAGGACAACTTCTATTCCGCCGCGGTGAAGTGGGACTACAACCGTTACCTGATCGGCAAGAAGGTCGAGTTCTTCACCAATGGCGAGTTCGGCAAGCCGCTGGGCGGCGTGGCCGACTACTCGCTGGATGCCGAGATGGGCCTGCGCTACAAGGTGACCGAGTGGGCTTCGCTCAACCTCAAGGCGGAGAAGGACCTGATCAAGGGCACCCGCGACAGCGATCTGGACAAAACCCGCTATACCGCCGGGTTCGGCGTTACCTGGTAAAAACAGTCGTTAGCGGTAAGCTACAAGCGGCAAGCAAGAGCCGTGTGTGCACTCCCAACAGGCGGTGCCGCCTTGCTTTTTCTTGTCGCTTGTAGCTTATAGCTTGCAGCTGATTTTTTCAGGAGCCTCTCCAGTGAGTACCAACGCCCTTCGCCCCGCCCGGGAACTGCTGCTCAAGGAGTACCGCGGCGTCCTCTCCACCCATTCCAAGTCGATGCCCGGTTTCCCCTTCGGCTCGGTGGTGCCGTACTGCCTCGACGCCGAAGGCCATCCGCTGATCCTCATCAGCCGCATCGCCCAGCACACCCATAATCTGCAGAAGGATCCCAAGTGCTCGATGCTGGTTGGCGAGCGCGAGGCCGAGGATGTCCAGGCGGTGGGCCGGCTGACGGTAATGGCCGAGGCCCGCAAGCTTACGGACGAAGCAGCCATCGAAGCCGCCGCGAGCCGTTACTACCGGTACTTCCCCGAGTCAGCCAACTACCACAAGGCCCACGATTTCGACTTCTGGGTACTCGAACCGGTACGCCACCGCTACATAGGCGGCTTCGGCGCGATCCACTGGCTCGATCAGGTCACGCTGGCCAACCCCTTCGCGGGCAAGGCCGAGACCAGCATGATCGAGCACATGAACAGCGACCATGCCAACGCCATCGCCCACTACGTCGAACTGACCGGGCTGCCGCGCGGCGCGCCCGCCGAGCTGGTCGGCATCGACAGCGAAGGCATGCACCTGCGTATTGGCCAGGGGGTGTACTGGCTGGCCTTCCCGAGTATTTGCAATACGCCGACACAAGTCCGTGAAGCCTTGGTATTGCTGGCTCGCGCTGACCAGTGGCCGGTTGTGGAAAGCGTCGAGGGTTGAAAACCGGCGTAGAGGCATCCATCTGATGGTCTTACAGGAAGATTCTCTTCCGTCGAGGAACCCTTGATGCGTGCTTTTCTACTGTTGTTGCTGCTTTTCCCCGTGCTGGAGCTGTTCGTCTTCGTCAAGGTCAGCGCGGCCATCGGTTTCTTTCCGGCGCTGCTGCTGATCATCGCCGGCTCCGCCCTGGGTGTGCTGGTGATGCGCGTGGCCGGCCTGGCCACCGCCCTGCGTGCCCGGGAGAGCCTGCAGCGCGGCGAACTGCCGGCCGAGGACATGTTCCAGGGCTTGATGCTCACCGTCGGTGGCGGCCTGTTGCTGCTGCCGGGTTTCATCAGTGATGTGCTGGGCCTGCTGTGCCTGCTGCCGTTCACCCGTCGCCTGGTGGCCGGCCGCCTGCGCCGCCGCGCCGAAGAGCAGGCCCTGCGCCAGCGGGCGTTCCAGGATGATCCGTTCCAGGCCCAGCCGCGTGACGCCGGGCACCGCCCGAACGTGATCGAGGGCGAGTACGAGCGTCGCGACAAGTAAGGCGTGGTTATGCGTGGGAGCGGGCTTGCCCCGCGATGGGGCCGGTCGCCCTGAGCGCAGGGCCAGCCCGCTCGCACGATGACGCTCACACCTTATGAAAATTTTTCTGTAGCAAGCCTTGTAATCGAATATCCCGGCCTCATGTATGTGGTCACCGCAAGGTTTCTGGTGGCGACACCAGACATGACACAGGTGGTTCGCCCATTGCGGGCCACCCCCCGGCAACGCCGGATCGAATCAACCCGCCGGTGCTGACACCGGCCGATGAAAACCACAATTTGGGAGAGATCGACAATGAAGCTTCGTCCTCTGCATGACCGCGTCGTCATCCGTCGCAGCGAAGAAGAATCGAAAACCGCTGGCGGTATCGTCCTGCCGGGTTCGGCCGCTGAAAAACCAAACCGCGGTGAAGTCGTTGCCGTCGGTACCGGTCGTATCCTGGACAACGGCGAAGTACGTGCGCTGGCCGTGAAAGTGGGTGACAAAGTGGTTTTCGGCCCTTACTCGGGCAGCAACACCGTGAAAGTCGATGGCGAAGACCTGCTGGTCATGGCCGAGAACGAAATCCTCGCCGTTATCGAAGGCTGATTTCCCCCGACTTCCCGTTACTCCAAAGAATTTCCAAGGATTAAACGATCATGGCTGCTAAAGACGTAAAATTCGGCGATTCCGCCCGTAAGAAAATGCTGGTTGGTGTCAACGTTCTGGCTGACGCGGTAAAAGCGACCCTCGGCCCGAAAGGCCGTAACGTAGTGCTGGCCAAGAGCTTCGGCGCTCCGACCATCACCAAGGACGGCGTTTCCGTCGCCAAAGAAATCGAGCTGAAAGACGCCTTCGAAAACATGGGCGCCCAGCTGGTCAAGGAAGTCGCTTCCAAGGCCAACGACGCTGCCGGTGACGGCACCACCACCGCTACCGTTCTGGCTCAGGCCATCGTCAACGAAGGCCTGAAAGCCGTCGCTGCCGGCATGAACCCGATGGACCTGAAGCGCGGCATCGACAAGGCCACCGCCGCCGTTGTCGCCGAGCTGAAGAACCTGTCCAAGCCATGCGCCGACTCCAAGGCCATCGCCCAGGTAGGCACCATCTCCGCCAACTCCGACAACTCCATCGGTGAAATCATCGCCGAAGCCATGGAAAAAGTCGGTAAGGAAGGCGTGATCACCGTTGAAGAAGGCTCGGGCCTGGAAAACGAACTGTCCGTCGTAGAAGGCATGCAGTTCGACCGTGGCTACCTGTCGCCGTACTTCGTCAACAAGCCGGACACCATGGTTGCCGAGCTGGAAGGCGCGCTGCTGCTGCTGGTAGACAAGAAAATCTCCAACATCCGTGAGCTGCTGCCAGTGCTGGAAGCCGTTGCCAAGGCCGGCCGTCCACTGCTGATCGTTGCCGAGGACGTCGAAGGCGAAGCCCTGGCTACCCTGGTGGTCAACAACATGCGCGGCATCGTCAAGGTCGCCGCAGTCAAGGCTCCAGGCTTCGGCGATCGCCGCAAGGCCATGCTGCAGGACATCGCTGTCCTGACCGGCGGCACCGTGATCTCCGAAGAGATCGGCCTGTCCCTGGAAACCGCCACCCTGGAGCACCTGGGTAACGCCAAGCGCGTCATCCTGTCCAAGGAAAACACCACCATCATCGACGGTGCTGGCGAAGAGGCCGACATCCAGGCTCGCGTCACCCAGATCCGCGCCCAGGTTGCCGACACCACTTCGGACTACGACCGTGAGAAGCTGCAAGAGCGTCTGGCCAAGCTGGCTGGCGGTGTTGCCGTGATCAAGGTCGGTGCAGGCACCGAAGTCGAGATGAAAGAGAAGAAAGCCCGTGTCGAAGACGCCCTGCACGCTACCCGTGCAGCCGTTGAAGAAGGCGTGGTGCCTGGCGGTGGTGTTGCCCTGGTGCGTGCCCTGGCGGCCATCGTTGACCTCAAAGGCGACAACGAAGACCAGAACGTCGGTATCGCCCTGCTGCGTCGCGCTGTCGAAGCGCCGCTGCGCCAGATCACTGCCAACGCCGGCGACGAGCCAAGCGTTGTCGCTGACAAGGTCAAGCAAGGTTCGGGTAACTTCGGTTACAACGCCGCTACCGGCGAGTACGGCGACATGATCGAGATGGGCATCCTGGACCCAGCCAAGGTCACCCGTTCGGCCCTGCAAGCCGCAGCTTCGATCGGCGGTCTGATGATCACCACCGAAGCCATGGTTGCCGACCTGCCGGAAGACAAGCCAGCTGCTGGCATGCCTGACATGGGCGGCATGGGTGGCATGGGCGGCATGATGTAAGCCAGCCTTACCCCCGGTACCAAGAAGAAGCCCCGGTTCGTGAGAACCGGGGCTTCTTCGTTTTCCCTGTCCCTGCCCGGGATCAGGCTGCGCTGCGCTCGACGGCAGGTAGCTTGGCCGTCGCGTGGCGATACAGAATCAGGTAGTACGACCCCAGCCCGATCAGCCAGCAGAACACCGCCGTCCATACGTTGTGCGACAGGAAGTGCGCGCCCTGCATCATCCGCCCGAGCGACAGCACCGAGCCGGCCACGAAGGCCACTGCCAGCGCCACCCGGGCCAGACGTGGCTTGCGGTCACGCAGCATGAAGAACAGGCCGAACAGGCAGAAACCGGTCGCCGCATGCCCACCGGGCCAGCACAGGCCGGGCTTGTCGGTAGCCGGGCGGGGTTCGAGCAACTTGCTGTAGGTTTCCTTGCCACCGAACTGCGTCAGGCTCCACGGGCATTGCACCTGGGTCACCTTCTTCAGCGGCGTGACGAATGCCGTCGACAGCGCCAGCGCCAGTACCAGGCAACCCAACTCGCGGCGCCAGCCCAGCAGCCGGTTCCAGAAGAAGCTCAGGGCGAACCCGGCCACTGCCAGTAGCCCGAACAGGATCACACCCTGCTTGACGCGGTCATGCAGGATATTTTCCAGCACATAGCTATGGCGGCCGATGAACCCGCCGGCGGCCGGGTCGTAGAACAGGTTGGCCAGGTCCATGTCCAGCGAGGTCCATTCCAGCAGGACCAGGGTCACGACAGTGATGAATGGGATGCCCAGGTACAGCCACAAATTGATCGGGCGAGGGGGGACGCTAGCCTGCATGGTGACTCCAGAAGGTGTAAGAGACGAGGCATTGTCGTTGGGCCGCTATCCTGTGTTCGTGAATGATCGGTGAAAAAACTGTCAAGTCCGGTGATTTCGACCCAAGGCATGGCACCATGCGGGCAAATGGCCGTAAGCTGCGCCTGCCGCGCCCGGCGAAGCGCCGCACAGGAGATCTCGATGCGCATTCTTTTGGTTGAAGACAACCGCGATATTCTGGCCAACCTGGCCGACTACCTCGGCATGAAGGGCTACACCGTCGATTGTGCCCAGGATGGCCTGTCCGGCCTGCACCTGGCCGCGACCGAGCATTACGACCTGATCGTGCTCGACATCATGTTGCCGGGCATCGACGGCTACACGCTGTGCAAGCGCCTACGCGAGGATGCCCGCCGCGACACACCGGTAATCATGCTGACCGCCCGTGACCAGCTGGACGACCGCCTGCAAGGCTTCCGCTCGGGGGCCGACGACTACCTGCTCAAGCCGTTCGCGCTGTCGGAGTTGGCCGCGCGCATCGAGGCGGTGCTGCGGCGTGCCCAGGGGGGCGGCCGGCGTTCGTTGCAGGTCGCCGACCTGAGCTACGATCTCGACACCCTGGAGGTGACCCGTCAGGGCCGCCTGCTCAAGCTCAACCCCGTCGGCCTGAAACTGCTGGCCGTGCTGATGCAGAAGAGCCCCCACGTCCTGCGCCGCGAGGTGCTGGAAGAGGCGCTGTGGGGCGACGACTGCCCGGACAGCGACAGCCTGCGCAGCCATGTCCACCAGTTGCGCCAGGTCATCGACAAACCCTTCGAAAGACCGCTGTTGCATACCGTCCATGGCGTCGGCTATCGCCTCGCCGAGGGCCGCGATGGAGTTTAAGCAGAGCCTTGCCCAGCGCATCATCATCGCCTTTGCGCTGATGAGCGCGCTGGTGGCCGGGGCCTTTGCCTTTGGCATTGTCGCCACGGTGCACCTGGTCGAAGAGCGGTTGATCTCTTCGGTACTCGGCGGTGATTTGCAGCGCCTGTTGCGCATGGACAGCGTCAGCGACTGGAGCCACCGACCACGCCCCGACCAGTTGTTCTACTTCAGTGGCGGGCGCGACGACTTCGAGCTGCCCAAGGACCTGCGCCACCTGGACGCCGGTTTTCACGAAGTGTTTCGCGACCAGCTCTCGTACCACGCCATGGTCGAGATCGTCGACGGCCGACGTTATGTGCTGTTGCAGGATCAGAGCGATTTCGAGGAGCGCGAGCGGGTGCTGTTCGCCGTTGTCGTGGTCGGCTTCGTGCTCAGCCTGGCCCTTGCGGTGATTCTCGGCTGGTTGCTGGCGCGACGGGTGATGGCGCCGGTGATCCGCCTGGCGCGCCAGGTCCGTCACCGTGACCAGCTGTTGGGCTTGGCACCGCCATTGGCACCGGATTATGCGGCGGATGAGGTCGGCCAGTTGGCTGTCGCCTTCGACGATACCTTGGGGCGCCTGCGTGATGCCTTGACCCGTGAGCGCTTGTTCACCAGCGATGTCAGCCACGAGCTGCGTACGCCACTGATGGTCCTGGCCACCTCGTGCGAGCTGCTGATGGAAAACCCCAACCTCGAGCGCCGCGCTCGCAGCCAGGTCGAACGTATCGCCCGGGCGACCGAGGAGATGCGCGAGTTGGTGAAAACCTTCCTGATGCTTGCCCGGGCCCAGCGCGATGAAGGTGCAATCGCTTCGCGGGCGACCCTGCGCGAGGTGGGCGACGACTTGATCGGGGTATGGCGCGATACCGTCGAGCAGAAAGGCCTGGCGCTTTACTACGATGGCCAGGTCAGTGCCAGCCCGGTGCTGTACAACGCCACCTTCCTGCAATCGGTGATGGGCAACCTGCTGCGCAATGCCGCCCACTACACCGACAGTGGCTACATCCGCCTCAGCCTGGAGGCCAATGGCTTCAGTGTTGAAGACAGTGGCGTGGGGATTCCCGAAGAACAGCGCGAGGCGATGTTCCGGCCATTCGTGCGCGGTGACGAGCGTCGGGGCGAGGGGTTGGGGTTGGGCCTGTCGCTGGTCCAACGCATCTGTGACGACCAGGGCTGGCGCGTGACCCTCACGGCGACGCTGCCCCACGGCTGTCGTTTCCAGGTCGATCTGAGCCAGGGCAACCCGTCGGCGCAGCATGGCGAAGGGCGTGGCGGAATTTTGGATCCGGATTAACTTCCAGTAACACCTGCGGAAACTTCCTACAGATTTTTCACATCGGCATGACCTGACGCCAACGCCCACCTGCCTAAGGTGGGCGCACTGGAGTCAGGAGATGCTCAATGCGTAGCCCCATCAAACTCGAATTCTCGGACAAGTACGATCGGGATCATGCCCGCCAGTACTTCCTCAAGCACCAGGATGGCCTGGCTCGACGCCTGTCCCACCAGCGCGACGAGCAGCTGGCCCGGCGCGCCCTGGCGTTGGCCGGTGAGCCAGGGCTGGTGCTGGACCTGCCTTGTGGCGCGGGGCGTTTCTGGCCGTTGCTGGCGGAAAAGGCCAACCGGGTGATCATCGGAGCAGACAATTCCGCAGCGATGATCGAGACAGCCTGTGCGGCACAACCGCCAGAAGTCGTCGCACGGGTACGGCCCTTGCAGACCTCCGCCTTTGCCATTGACCTGCCGGACAATTCGGTGGACAGCATTTTCTGCATGCGTTTGTTCCATCACATTGGCGACCCTGCGCATCGCAAGACAATTCTCTCGGAATTTCAAAGGGTTAGCCGTGACAGCGTGATTCTGTCGCTGTGGGTGGATGGCAATTTCAAGGCCTGGCGCCGGCGCAAGCTCGAAGTGCGGCGCAGTGCCAAGGCCACGCAGGACAGCTACCAGAACCGATTTGTGTTACCTGCGGCTACAGTGGAAGAAGAATTTTCCTCAGCAGGCTTCAGAATTCAGGAACGTCTCGACTTTCTGCCGTTCTATGCCATGTGGCGAGTGTACGTATTGCGCAAGGGGTAAAGAGACATGGCGGTAGCCCAGCATCATTCCAGGCAGTTCGATTATTACTGGCAGCAGCAAGGGGAATGGGTCGAGGAGCCCAACCAGCGGCGTGGCGGCGAAAGCGGTGTGCAGCGGCTGAGCGATGACCATGGCCATATGCTGTATGCCAAACGCCAGGTCGGGCATATCTACCGCAGCCTCCGGCATCCGTTCGGGCGCCCCACGGTGTTGCGCGAACTCGATGCATTGCACAGTTTCGAGCAGTTGGGCGTGCGGGTGCCGCGTATCGTCTATGCCGGTGCCGAGCGTGACGCCGATCACCAGTGGCGTGCGTTGCTGGTCAGCGAGGCCCTAGATGGCTTTGTCGATCTCGATGCCTGGCATGCCTCGGGAGCTCGCGAGCATTATCCGCAGGCGGTGCACGAGCGCATGCTCAAGGATCTGGCCGACAACCTGGCGCGCATGCATCTTGGGCATTGGCAGCATGGCTGCCTGTACGGCAAGCATGTGTTCGTCAAGGTGCTTGGCGAGGGGGAGCAAGCGCGGGTGGAGGTCGCGTTGCTGGACTTGGAGAAATGTCGGCGACGGATCAGTTGCCAGCGGGCGGCATACAACGACCTGCGCCAATTGCGCCGCCACTCGTCGTTCAACGAGGCGGAGTGGCAGACCTTGCTCTACTTTTACCAAATGGCGTTTGGCAGCGCTGTCAAAGGTTTAGAGCAATGAAACTAGAAATCGCTCGAGCTTTGTTCCTGGTTGCGGCGTTGGCGGTGACCACCGCTGCGGCGGCAGCCTGGGAGCAGCCGCGGCCCACGGTGTTCAGCAAGGCCGGGGAGGGCGGGCAGTGCCCGTTGCCTCGCGTGGTGAAGGCTGACCAGGCGCAGGCTCAGCCGGATCATGATCTTTTATTGTTTCTGTTCGGGATGAGTCAGGGCCTGCGGCCGGTTGGTTGAGGCAGGTCGTCTTGACGGGCGCCAGGGGATCTCCATGAGCTTCTGGCGCTTTGCCGTTTAATCCGCGGCACTCGCCTGATAGCTGTCGATCACTTCCTGCGCCGCGCGAAACGCATCGATCGCCGCCGGCACCCCGGCATACACCGCGCAATGCAGCAGCGCCTCGCGAATCTCCTCGACCGTGCAGCCATTGTTCAACGCCCCGCGTACGTGGCCCTTGAGTTCCTGCGGGCACTTGAGCGCGGTCAGGGTGGCCAATGTGATCAGGCTGCGGGTCTTCAGCGGCAACCCGTCGCGGGCCCAGACGCTGCCCCAGGCATGCTCGTTGACGAAGTCCTGCAGCGGTTGGGTGAACGCCGTTGCATTGCCCAGGGCGCGATCGACGAAGGCATCGCCCATTACCTGGCGACGAATGCTTTCGCCGGTCTTTTTCTTGTCAGCCATGTTGTTTTCCTTAGTGTTGGCGGCGCCAGGCGCGCACTGTCGTGTACAGCAGCACGACCCCGAGCACTGGCATTACATAGAACAGCATCAGTTGTTCGAGGCGTCCGGCCAATGGCAGGCCGGTGGTGAAGGTCACTACATGCAGACCGTAGGCCAAGTAAAGACACAGGAAAACCAGGCCTTCGGCGCGGGTCACCCGGTAACCGGAATAGAAGACCGGCAGGCACAAAGCGGCGACGCCGAGCATCACCGGCAGGTCGAAGTCCAGTGCATTGGGTGAAATCGACAAGGGGGTGGGGGTGGTCACTGCCGTCAGCCCCAGCACCGCCAGCAGGTTGAACAGGTTGCTGCCGATCACCGTGCCCACGGCGATCTCCCGTTCGCCGCGCAGGGCCGCGATCAGCGCGGCGGCCAGTTCCGGCAGCGAAGTGCATACCGCGACCACGGTCAGGCCGATGATGCGTTCGGACAGGCCCAGGTCGGTCGCCACCTCGACGGCTGCCTCCAGTACCAGGTGACCCGCCAGGCTCAGCAGCCCCAGGCCCATGAGAATCTGCAGCAGCGCCCCGCTCCAGAAGCGCAGCGGGCAGGCGTGCTCGGTGCGTGGCGCCGGGTAGGTGCGGGCATAATGGCGCGACTGATGCCAGAGCATGGCCAGGTAACCGACCAGGCCGAGCAACAGCAGGCCGCCTTCCAGGCGCCCCAGTTCGCCGTTGAACGCGAGCAGGTAGACCAAGGCGCTGGCGAGGATCATCAGTGGGATATCCAGGCGCACCAGCTGGCGTGACACTCGCAGCGGAATGATCAGGGCGGCAAGGCCGAGGATCACCAGCACGTTGAAGATGTTGCTGCCCACGACGCTGCCCACCGCGACATCCGGCGCGCCCTGATAGGCGGCTTGCAGGCTCACGGTCAGCTGTGGCGCGGTGCTGCCGAAGGCGACCAGGCTCAGGCCGATGATCAGCGGGCGCACATGCAGGCGGCTGGCCAGGCGCAGGGCGGCGCGTACCAGCAGCTCGGCACCGAAGATCATCAGCAGCAAGCCCAGGCCCAGTTGCAGCAGGCTGAAGGCGGGGAGGGTGGCCAGGTCGAAAATGGCGAGGGCTCCAGTCAGGTCAATCGCTCAGACCTTGTACCCGGACTCGCGCGGTTCCGCTACGGAGCATGCCGATTTTTTCTGCGGCGGCGCGTGACAGGTCGATCAGCCGGCCGCGGGTGTGCGGGCCACGGTCGTTGATGCGTACCACCACGCTGCGCTGGTTGGCCAGGTTGGTGACCAGCACACGGCTGCCAAAGGGCAGGCTGCGGTGGGCGGCGGTGAGGCCGTGCTGGTTGAAGGGCTCGCCGCTGGCAGTGCGTTTGCCATGGTGGCGTGAGCCGTAATAGGAGGCGGTGCCGCTCTGGTCGTAGCCGCGAGGGTCGATGTCATGGCTGGCGCAGCCGGCCAGGAGAGAGAAGAGGGCTAGGGTGGTGAGGGAACGTTTGAGCAATTCGGATGCTCCGCAAATGGGGCCGCTGTGCGGCCCATCGCGGATGAGTCCGCTCCTACACATACCTGCAGGAGCTGATTCATCCGCGATCGAGGGCGAAGCCCTCGCCGCGTTTTCAGATCACCCTTCGAGCTTGGCCTTGAGCAATTGGTTCACTTGCCCCGGGTTGGCCTTGCCTTTCGACGCCTTCATCGCCTGGCCGACGAAGAAGCCGAACATCTTGCCGCGCTTGGCTTCATCGGCGGCGCGGTACTGTTCGACTTGTTCGGCGTTGGCGGCGAGCATCTCGTCGAGCATCTTGTCGATCGCGCCGGTGTCGGTGACCTGCTTGAGACCTTTGCTCTCGATGATGCCGTCAGCATCGCCTTCGCCAGCGGCCATGGCCTCGAACACGGTCTTGGCGATCTTGCCGCTGATGGTGTTGTCACGGATGCGCAGCAGCATACCGCCGAGGTGTTCGGCACTGACCGGTGACTGGTCGATTTCGACGCCGAGCTTGTTCAACAGGCTGCCCAGTTCCACCATCACCCAGTTGGCGGCCAGCTTGGCATCGCCGCCGATCTTCACCACCTGTTCGAAGTAGTCGGCCTGCTCGCGGCTGGAGGCCAGCACGTTGGCGTCATAGGCCGACAGGCCGTACTGGCTCTGGAAGCGCTCGACTTTCTGTGGTGGCAGCTCCGGCAGGGCGGCGCGCACGCTGTCGAGGAAGCTCTGCTCGATGACCACCGGCAGCAGGTCCGGGTCGGGGAAGTAACGGTAGTCGTTGGCTTCCTCCTTGCTGCGCATGGAGCGGGTCTCGTCCTTGTTCGGGTCGTACAGGCGGGTTTCCTGCACCACCTTGCCGCCGTCCTCGATCAGATCGATCTGGCGCTGGATCTCGCTGTTGATCGCACGTTCGATGAAGCGGAACGAGTTGACGTTCTTGATCTCGCAGCGGGTGCCGAACTCGGTCTGGCCCTTTGGGCGGATCGACACGTTGCAGTCGCAGCGCAGCGAACCTTCGGCCATGTTGCCGTCGCAGATGCCCAGGTAGCGCACCAGGGCGTGGATGGCCTTGACGTAGGCCACGGCTTCCTTGGCGCTGCGCATGTCCGGCTCGGAAACAATCTCCAGCAGCGGGGTGCCAGCGCGGTTCAGGTCGATGCCGGTGGCGCCGTTGAAGTCTTCGTGCAGGCTCTTGCCGGCATCTTCTTCAAGGTGCGCGCGGGTCACGCCGATGCGCTTGATGGTGCCGTCTTCCAGGGCGATGTCCAGGTGGCCCTTGCCGACGATCGGCAGGTCCATCTGGCTGATCTGGTAGCCCTTGGGCAGGTCGGGGTAGAAGTAGTTCTTGCGCGCGAAAACGTTGCGCGGCCCGATCTCGGCATCGATCGCCAGGCCGAACATGCACGCCATGCGCACTGCCTCCTGGTTGAGCACCGGCAGCACGCCGGGCATGCCCAGGTCGACCAGGCTGGCCTGGGTGTTCGGCTCGGAGCCGAAAGTGGTGGCGCTGCCGGAGAAGATCTTCGACTGGGTGGCGAGCTGGGTATGAATCTCCAGCCCGATCACAACTTCCCATTGCATGTGTGAACTCCTCAGAAGCCGTTGGGGGCGCGGGTGTGCCAGTCGGTGACTTGCTGGTAACGGTGCGCGATGTTGAGCAGGCGGCCTTCCTGGAAGTACGGGGCCAGCAGTTGCACGCCCACCGGCAGGCCGTCGACGAAGCCGGCCGGCATCGACAGGCCCGGCAGGCCGGCCAGGTTGGCGGTGATGGTGTAGACGTCTTCGAGGTAGGCGGCAACCGGGTCGCTGCTCTTGGCGCCCAGTTTCCAGGCCGGGTTCGGCGTGGTCGGGCCGAGAATCACGTCGACGTCTTTGAATGCGGCGACGAAGTCGTTCTTGATCAGGCGGCGGACCTGCTGCGCCTTGACGTAGTAGGCGTCGTAGTAGCCGGCCGACAGGGCGTAGGTGCCGACCATGATGCGGCGTTGCACTTCCGCGCCGAAGCCTTCGCCACGGGAGCGCTTGTACAGGTCGGTCAAGTCTTTCGGGTCTTCACAGCGATGACCGAAGCGCACGCCGTCGAAGCGCGACAGGTTGGAGGAGGCTTCCGCCGGTGCGATCACGTAGTACGCCGGGATGGCGTGCTGCATGTTCGGCAGGCTGATTTCCTTGACCACCGCGCCGAGCTTTTCCAGCTCCTTGACACTGGCCTGGACCAGGTCGGCGATGCGCGGGTCGAGGCCGGCGCCGAAGTATTCCTTGGGCAGGCCGATGCGCAGGCCCTGCAGCGAGGCGTTCAGGTTGGCGCTGAAGTCCGGCACCGGCTCGTCGACCGAGGTCGAGTCCTTGGCGTCGAAGCCGGCCATGCCTTGCAGCAGCAGGGCGCAGTCTTCGGCGGTGCGGGCCAGCGGGCCGCCCTGGTCGAGGCTCGAGGCGTAGGCGATCATGCCCCAGCGCGATACGCGGCCATAGGTCGGCTTCAGGCCGGTGAGGTTGGTCAGCGCCGCCGGCTGGCGGATCGAACCGCCGGTGTCGGTGCCGGTGGTGGCCGGCAGCAGGCGTGCGGCCACGGCGGCGGCCGAGCCGCCGGACGAACCGCCGGGCACGTGCTCGAGGTTCCACGGGTTCTTCACCGCGCCGTAGTGGCTGGACTCGTTGGCCGAGCCCATGGCGAATTCGTCCATGTTGGTCTTGCCCAGGGTGACCATGCCGGCTTCGGCCAGCTTGGCGACCACGGTGGCGTCGTACGGGGCGGTGAAGTTGTCGAGCATCTTCGAGCCGCAGCTGGTGCGTACGCCGTTGGTGCAGAACAGGTCTTTGTGGGCGATCGGCGCACCCAGCAGCGCGCCGGTCTCACCGGCGGCGCGGCGGGCGTCGGCGGCGCGCGCCTGCTCCAGGGCCTGTGCTTCGGTGACGGTGATGAAGCTGTTGAGCTGCGGGTCGAGCTGCTTGATGCGCGACAGCAGGGCACCGGTCAGTTCTTCCGAGGAGAACGACTTGTCGGCGAGGCCGCGGGCGATTTCGGCCAGAGTGAGTTGATGCATGGCAGGCGCTATCCCTTAATCGATGACTTTCGGAACCAGGTACAGACCGTTCTCGGTCGACGGGGCGACGGCCTGGTAGCGGTCGCGCTGGTTGCTCTCGGTAACCTGGTCGGGGCGCAGGCGCTGGGTGGCTTCCAGCGGGTGGGCGAGGGGCTCGATGCCAGAGGTGTCGACGGCTTGCATCTGGTCGACCAGCCCGAGAATACTGTTCAAGGCATCGGTGATGCGTGGCAATTCGCCTTCATTCAGGCCCAGGCGGGCCAGATGGGCGATCTTTTCCACGTCGGAGCGTTGAAGCGCCATGGGGATCTCCAGGGAAACGAAAAACGGAATGGGTCCGCAGATGAGGAACATGCCGGCATTCTGGCGGTCAAAGGGCCGCGAACATCGGCAGGCATGCTCGGAAAAACAACCAATTTAACATATTGGCTCCTTGCCCAAAATCCCTGCCATTGTTAGAGTTTGCCGCACTTTTTTACCCACGCTTTCCCCAGGGTCACTTTCCCATGTTCAAGAAACTGCGTGGCATGTTTTCCAGCGATCTGTCCATCGACCTGGGTACTGCCAACACCCTTATCTACGTGCGTGAGCGCGGTATCGTCCTGAATGAGCCCTCGGTAGTTGCCATCCGTACCCACGGCAACCAGAAAAGCGTCGTCGCCGTCGGTACCGAAGCCAAGCGCATGCTGGGCCGCACCCCCGGCAACATTGCTGCCATTCGTCCGATGAAGGACGGCGTGATCGCCGACTTCAGCGTTTGCGAAAAAATGCTGCAGTACTTCATCAACAAGGTGCATGAGAACAGCTTCCTGCAGCCCAGCCCACGCGTGCTGATCTGCGTGCCGTGCAAGTCGACTCAGGTCGAGCGCCGCGCCATCCGTGAATCGGCCCTTGGTGCCGGTGCCCGTGAAGTGTTCCTGATCGAAGAACCCATGGCCGCCGCCATCGGTGCCGGCCTGCCGGTCGAAGAGGCCCGCGGCTCGATGGTCGTCGATATCGGTGGCGGTACCACCGAGATCGCCCTGATCTCGCTCAACGGCGTGGTCTACGCCGAGTCCGTGCGCGTCGGCGGCGACCGCTTCGACGAAGCCATCGTCACCTACGTGCGCCGCAACTACGGCAGCCTGATCGGCGAATCCACCGCCGAGCGCATCAAGCAGGAAATCGGTACCGCCTACCCGGGCGGCGAAGTGCGCGAAGTCGACGTCCGTGGCCGCAACCTGGCCGAAGGCGTGCCGCGTGCCTTCACCCTGAACTCCAACGAGGTGCTCGAGGCGCTGCAGGAATCGCTGGCGACCATCGTCCAGGCGGTCAAGAGCGCCCTGGAGCAGTCGCCGCCGGAACTGGCCTCGGACATCGCCGAGCGCGGCCTGGTGCTGACCGGTGGTGGCGCGCTGCTGCGCGACCTGGACAAGCTGCTGGCCCAGGAAACCGGCCTGCCGGTGATCGTCGCCGAAGACCCGCTGACCTGCGTCGCCCGCGGCGGTGGCCGTGCCCTGGAGATGATGGACAAGCACGCCATGGACCTGCTCTCCAGCGAGTGATCGCTGATGCAGTAGTGTATGTCCAGGTTTACAGGTGGCACGCACAGTGCTACCTGTAAGCGCTGTGCTGGCGCCCGCCCGGGCGCCGTTTCCGTCAATCCGCAGCAGGCCGGTGCATTGCCCCATGTCCAATGACCTCCTGAGTCGTCCACGAGGAACGGCCCATTAAACCGCTTTTCTCCAAGGGCCCCTCGCTGGGCGTTCGCCTGCTCGTGCTGGTCGTGCTGTCGGTCGCCCTGATGGTGGTCGACTCGCGCTTCGACCTGCTCAAGCCGGTGCGCAGCCAGATGGGCCTGGTGCTGATGGAATCCTACTGGATCACCGACTTGCCGCAGCGTACGTGGCAGGGCGTGGCCGGCCAGTTCGGCAGCCGCACCGAACTGATCGCCGAGAACGAGAAACTCAAGACCGAGGCCCTGCTGCTGCAGGGGCGCCTGCAGAAGCTGGCCGCCCTGACCGAGCAGAACGTGCGCCTGCGTGAGTTGCTCAACTCTTCGGCGCTGGTCAACGAGAAGGTCGAGGTCGCCGAGCTGATCGGGGTCGATCCCAATCCGTTCACGCACCGTATCCTGATCAACAAGGGTGAGCGCGATGGCGTGTTTCTCGGCCAACCTGTGCTCGATGCCCGCGGCCTGATGGGCCAGGTGGTCGAGCTGATGCCGTACACCGCACGGGTACTGCTGCTTACCGACACTACCCACAGCATTCCGGTGCAGGTCAATCGCAACGGCCTGCGCGCCATTGCCAGCGGCACGGGCAACCCGGAGCGCCTGGAGCTGCGCCACGTGGCCGACACCGCCGATATCAAGGAAGGCGACCTGCTGGTCAGCTCGGGCATGGGCCAGCGCTTCCCGGCAGGCTACCCGGTGGCCACGGTCAACGAAGTGATCCATGACTCCGGCCAGCCGTTCGCCATCGTCCGTGCCATCCCCACCGCCGCGCTCAACCGCAGCCGCTACATGCTGCTGGTGTTCAGCGACCGGCGCACGCCCGAGGAGCGCGCCACCGAGGCGGCGATTGCCCAGGAAGAGGCCGACCGTCAGGGCGCTGGCCATGGCCAGGCACCGGCCACGCCGGCGGCATCGGCAGCGGGCAGTGCTGTTCAGCCTGTGCCCGGGGCAGCGCCAGCGGCAAACCCGGTAGCGGTGCCCCCGGCGCCTGCGCCCGCCCAACCCCGGAGACAATAATGGCCAGCACCCGTAGCAGAAACGGCTGGGCCATCTGGCTGACCTTCGCCATCGGCCTGTTGCTCAGCGTCTCGCCCATGCCGCAGTTCATGGAAGTGTTCCGGCCCATGTGGCTGGCCCTGCTGCTGGCCTTCTGGACCCTGGCGGTGCCGGGCAAGGTCGGCATGACCACCGCGTTCCTGCTTGGTCTGGCCGAGGACGTGCTGTATGGCACCTTGCTGGGTCAGAATGCCCTGATTCTCACCCTGATCACTTTCCTGGTGCTGTCCTTGCAGCAGCGCTTGCGCATGTTCCCGATGTGGCAGCAGAGCCTGGTGATCCTGGTGATCTTCGGTATCGCCCAACTGATCCAGCTGTGGCTCAGTGCGCTGACCGGCAATCGCCTGCCGACCCTGGCCCTGGTCTGGTCGGCGGTGATCAGCGCCTTGCTCTGGCCGTGGGTCAGCTTTGCCCTGCGCGGCCTGCGCCGTCGCCTGCATATCCACTGACGCGCCGCCACTGACAGGGAGATGTCCACATGACCCAGCTGTACCTGGCCTCCGGCTCGCCACGCCGCCGTGAACTGCTGACCCAGATCGGTGTGCCGTTCACCGTCGTCAGCGCCCCCATCGATGAAACCCCGTTGCCGGGCGAAGCGCCGGCGGCGTACGTCGAGCGCCTGGCCCAGGCCAAGGCGGTTGCGGGCTTCGCCCAGACCGATGGCGCAGGGGTGGTGCTGGGCGCCGACACTACTGTGGTGCTCGATGGCCAGATCCTTGGCAAGCCGGAGAATCGCGAGCAGGCGTTGGCCATGCTCGGTGACCTGTCCAAGCGCGAACACCAGGTGCTTACCGCCGTGGCGCTGACCGATGGCCAGCGCAGTATCAGCCGCTGCGTCAGCACCACCGTGCGTTTTCGTACCATCTCCTTCGAGGAAGCGCTGCGCTACTGGGACAGCGGCGAGCCTGCCGACAAGGCCGGTGGCTATGCCATCCAAGGCTTGGGCGCGGTGTTCGTCAGCGGCATCGAGGGCAGCTACTCGGCTGTGGTCGGGCTGCCCCTGAGTGAAACCGCCGAACTGCTCGAGCAATTCGGTGTGCCATGTTGGCAACTGCAAGAGGGTTCCGCACAGCGCTAGCCAGCCACGCCGCAGCAATCCATCATTACCCCAGACCCCTGACGAGAGCGCGCCATGAGTGAAGAGATCCTGATCAACATCACCCCGATGGAATCACGCGTGGCGGTGGTGGAGAACGGAGTCCTGCAGGAGGTGCATGTAGAGCGCACCCAGCGCCGTGGCATCGTCGGCAACATCTACAAAGGCAAGGTGGTGCGGGTATTGCCGGGCATGCAGGCGGCATTCGTCGATATCGGCCTGGAGCGGGCGGCGTTCATCCATGCCTCGGAAATTTCCCAGCGCGAAGGCTCGGCCGTGGAGACCATCACCGCGCTGGTCCACGAAGGCCAGGCATTGGTGGTCCAGGTCACCAAGGATCCCATCGGCAGCAAAGGCGCACGCCTGACCACCCAGCTGTCGATCCCGTCGCGTTACCTGGTGTACATGCCGCGCAGCAGCCATGTCGGCATCTCGCTCAAGATCGAGGAAGAAGCCGAGCGTGATCGCCTCAAGCAGGTGGTCACCGACTGCATGGCCCAGGAAGACATGAAGGATGCCGGGGGGTTCATCCTGCGCACCGCCGCCGAGGGCGCCCGCGCGGAGGATATCCTCCAGGACATCCGCTACCTGCGCCGCCTGTGGGAGCAGATCGGCTCGCAGATCAAGACTTGCGGAGCGCCTGTGGTGATCTACGAGGACCTCGGCCTGGCGCTGCGGACCTTGCGCGACCTGGTCAACCCCAAGATCGAGAAGATCCGCATCGACTCGCGGGAGACTTTCCAGAAGACCACCCAGTTCGTGGCCGAATTGATGCCGGAGATCGCCGATCGCCTGGAGCACTACCCTGGCGAGCGGCCGATCTTCGACCTGTATGGGGTGGAGGACGAAATCCAGCGCGCCCTGGAGCGCAAGGTGCCGCTCAAGTCCGGCGGCTACCTGGTGGTCGACCCGGCCGAGGCGATGACCACCATCGACGTCAACACCGGTGCGTTCGTCGGCCATCGCAACCTTGAAGAGACCATCTTCAAGACCAACCTCGAGGCGGCCACCGCCATTGCCCGGCAACTGCGCCTGCGCAACATCGGTGGGATCATCATCATCGACTTCATCGACATGGAGGACGAGGAGCACCAGCGCCAGGTCCTGCGTACCCTGGAGAAGCAGCTCGAGCGCGATCACGCCAAGACCAACATCATCGGCATCACCGAGCTGGGCCTGGTGCAGATGACCCGCAAGCGCACCCGTGAAAGCCTCGAGCAGGTGCTGTGCGAGCCCTGTGCAGCGTGCCAGGGCCGCGGCAAGCTGAAGACCCCCGAGACGATCTGTTACGAAATTTTCCGCGAGATCCTTCGTGAAGCCCGGGCCTACCAGGCCGAGGGCTATCGCGTCCTGGCCAACCAGAAGGTGGTGGATCGGTTGCTCGATGAAGAGTCGGGCAACGTCGCCGAACTTGAAGCCTTCATTGGACGAACCATCCGCTTCCAGGTGGAGTCCATGTATTCCCAGGAACAATACGATGTGGTGCTGCTCTGACCCCTTCTAACAGCGGTTGCCCCATGGACGGGCTGGCAAAGCGCTATACACCGGCCATAGTTAAGGGACGACTTGGAGGGCCTCGGCCATGGAACGTCTGACCCGCGTTCTGAGCGCCTTGACCCGCTGGGGGCTGGTTATCTGCGCCCTGTTGGCGGTGCTGGTGGCGCTGTATGTCAGCCTCGGTCGGCAACTGGTGCCTCTGGTCGCCGAATACCGTGCAGACGCCGAACTCAAGGCCGAACAGGCCTTGGGCATGCCCGTGCACGTCGGGGCGCTCGAAGGGCGCTGGAGCGGCTTGGCGCCGGTACTGCGTGTACGTGACCTGCAACTGGGCGAAGGCGCCTCGGCGCTGCGCCTGGACGACGTCAAGCTGGTACCTGACTTGTGGGCCAGTCTCAAGGCGCGTGAAGTGCGCCTGGCGCGGATCCAGCTCAGTGGCCTGCAATTGATCCTGCGTGAAAGCGAGCAGGGTGCCTGGGCCCTTGAAGGCCTGCCGCAGCAGGATGACGCAGCGCTTGATCCGGCTCAGGCGCTCAAGCGCCTGCGCCAACTTGGGCGGGTCGATGTCTTCGACAGCCAGGTCACCCTGCATCCCTGGCAACGCGACCCCCTGACCCTCACCTACGTCAGCCTCGGCGTGCAGGCGGGCGCCTCGCGCCAGAGCCTCGACTTGCGCGCCACACTGCCCGACGGCCAGCCCCTGGCCTTGAACCTGAACAGCCGGGCCACCGCCAAGACCTGGCGCGACGGACGTGTGCAAGCCTATCTCAGCCTGCCGCAAAGCGACTGGGCGCACTGGTTGCCGCCGCGATTGCTGGGCCAGTGGCAGGCCAGTGCCTTGCGTGCCGGTGGCGAGTTCTGGATCGACTGGAGTCATGGGCAACTGCAACGGGCCATGGTTCGTCTCAATGCCCCGCAGCTCAAAGGCTCCTATACCGGACGCAAGGCCATTACCGTGGACAACCTGGCGGTGTCGGCCTGGTTCCAGCGCCAGGACCAGGGCTTCGACGTCGTCGTCGACTCCCTGGCCATGAGCCTCGGCAAGGCTCGTTGGGAATCGCACCTGCAACTGGCGCAGCGTCCGGGCCAGAACCCGGCCGAGGAAAGCTGGCAGGTGCAGGCAGACCGCCTTGACCTGACCCCGCTGACGCCCTTGATCGACGCCCTGGCGCCATTGCCGGACAAGCTGATGACCGTGCTCGATGCGCTCAAGGTCACCGGCGCCCTGCGCAACGTGCGCCTGGACATCCGACCCAAGGCCGAGGGCGACCAACGGCTGCAGTTCGCCGCCAATCTGGAGAAGGTCGGCTTCGATGCCTATCACGGCGCGCCGGCGGCGGGCAATGTCACCGGGGCGATCAGCGGTGACCTTGGGCGCGGCGAGCTGCGCCTGGATACCCAGGCGTTCATGCTGCACCTGTACCCGATCTTCGGCAAACCCTGGCATTACCCGAAAGCCAATGCGCGGCTGACCTGGACTCTGGACAAAGAGGCTTTCACCCTGGTCGCCCCCTACATCAAGGTATTGGGCGACGAGGGCAAGATCGCGGCGGACTTCCTTATTCGCATCCACCTGCAGCCGGGCCACGAAGACTACATGGACCTGCGCGTCGGCCTTACCGAAGGCGACGGGCGCTACACCGCCAAGTACCTGCCCGAGGTGCTCAGCCCTGCCCTGGATGAATGGCTGCGCAGCGCCATCGTCAAGGGCAATGTCGACGAGGGCTATTTCCAGTACCAGGGGTCGTTGCATCACGACGCGCCGCCCCATGCCCGCGATATCAGCCTGTTCTTCAAGGTGCATGACGCCGCACTGGATTTCCAGCCAGGCTGGCCGCAGGTGCAGCAGGTCGATGGCAATGTGTATATCGAAGACACCGGTGTGCGCATCCTTGCCCATCATGGGCTGCTGCTGGACACCAAGGTCAGTGATGTCAGCGTCGACATTCCCCATGTCGAAGGCGACCAGCACAGCCACCTGATCCTCGACGGTGATTTCGACGGTAGCCTCGGCGATGGCTTGAAGATCCTCAAGGAAGCGCCCATCGGCACGGGGGAAATCTTCGCCGGTTGGGAAGGCGAGGGGCCGCTCAAGGGCAAGGTCAAGCTCGACGTACCCCTGGCCCACGGGCAGCGGCCCAAGGTGCTGGTGAACTTCGCGACCGCCGACGCTACCTTGAAAGTGGCGCCCCCGACCCTGGAACTGAGCCAGTTGAAGGGCGACTTCACTTTCGATCTCGACAAGGGTCTGAGCGGCAAGGACATCAGCCTGCGCGCCTTTGGCAAGCCGGTCAGTGCGCAGATCAGCGCCGAAGGGCAGGGTGGGCAGATCCAGACCCGGATCAATGCCAATGGCCAGATCGGCCTCAAGGCCCTGACCGACTGGTTGCAGTTCACGCAGCCGCTGCCTGCTTCGGGTGAGCTGCCGTATCAGCTGCAAGTGACACTGGGCAGCCGCGACAACCGCTTGACCGTCAATTCGTCGCTCAAGGGCCTGGCCATCGATCTGCCGGCGCCTTTTGGCAAGGCTGCCGCAGAGACCCGCGACAGCCGCTTCGGCCTGACCCTGCAGGGTCCGGAACGGCGCATCGATGGCAGCTACGCGGACCTGGCTCGCTTCGCTTATGCCGCGCCTGCCGACAAGCTGGCCCAAGGGCGTGGCGAGCTGTTGCTGGGCACGGGCGAGGCCAGTGTGCCGCCAGGCCAGGGCCTGCGGGTACGTGGCCGGCTGGAGACGCTGGACCTGGCCCCGTGGCAGCAACAGATGGAGCGCTTGGCCGGCAAGGATCCGGGCGGCAGTGCCCGGCAGAACCTGCAGAGTGTTGACCTCAGCATCGGCCAGCTCAAGGCGTTCGGCATGGACCTCAATCAGGCGGTGATCCGCCTGATGCGTGGTGGCCCGGCCTGGGACCTGCGCCTGGACAGCCAGGAAGTGATCGGCAATGCGCGCATTCCCGATGCCAAGGCCACACCCATGACCGTCCGCTTGCAGAGCCTGCGCCTGCCACCCGCCGACCCGAATGAGGCCCAGGCCGAGAACGCGCCGGATCCATTGGCCGGGTTTGACCCGCGCAAGGCGCCGCCGCTGGACCTGACCATCGACAAGCTGTACCGCGGCGACGACCTGTTCGGCAGCGCCACCCTGAAGCTGCGCCAGACGCCTCGCGGCATGGCCATGAGCGATATCGACCTGGACCTCAAAGGGCTGCATATCGACGGCAGCGGTGGCTGGGAAGGCGAGCCAGGCAGCACGTCCAGTTGGTACAAAGGCCGCGTGGACGGCAAGGACCTGGGCAATGTGCTCAAGGCCTGGGGTTTTGCCCCCACCGTCACCAGTCGCGACTTCCGCATGGACGTGGATGGCCGCTGGCCGGGCTCGCCGGCATGGGTCAGCCTCAACCGGTACTCCGGTAGCCTCGACGCGGCGCTGCGCAGTGGCCAGTTCGTCGAGGTCGAAGGCAGCGCCCAGGCCTTGCGGGTGTTCGGGCTGCTCAACTTCAACTCCATTGGCCGGCGCCTGCGCCTGGACTTCTCCGACCTGTTCAGCAAGGGCCTGGCCTACGATCGGGTCAAAGGCCTGTTGGTGGCCAGCGAAGGGGTCTACGTGACGCGGGAGCCGATCACCGTCACCGGCCCGTCGAGCAATTTCGAACTCGACGGCACCATGGACTTCGTCCGTGACCGGGTCGACGCCAAGCTGCTGGTGACGTTGCCGGTCACCAACAACCTGCCATTGGCCGCCTTGATTGTCGGCGCGCCGGCGGTCGGGGGCGCGCTGTTCCTCGTCGATCGCCTGATCGGTGACCGGGTGGCGCGCTTCGCCAGCGTGCACTATCGCGTCGAGGGTCCGGTCAAAGAGCCTAAAATCACCTTTGTGAAACCTTTCGACAAATAATCCCGGGGTGGTCATGACGTCAGCAGTGATCCAGATGGTCAGCCAGGACGATGTGCTGGCCAACCTGCAACGTGCCACGGCGCTGCTTGAGCAGGCCGCCGCCGGAGGCGCGCGCCTGGCGGTTCTGCCGGAAAACTTCGCTGCCATGGGCCGGCGCGATGCCGCCGCCATCGGCAGGGCAGAGGCGCTCGGCGAGGGGCCGATCCTGCCATGGTTGAAACGCACCGCCCGCGACCTCAGGTTATGGATAGTCGCAGGTACCCTGCCGCTGCCGCCGGTCGGCCAGCCGCAAGCCAAGGCCCACGCCTGCACGTTGCTGGTTGACGAGCGCGGCGAGATCGCCGCCCGCTACGACAAGCTGCACCTGTTCGATGTGGACGTGGCCGACAACCGTGGCCGCTATCGCGAGTCGGACGATTATGCCCACGGTAGCCGGGTGGTAGTGGCCGACACACCCGTGGGTCGCCTGGGCCTTTCGGTGTGCTATGACCTGCGCTTCCCCGAGCTTTACAGCGCCTTGCGCGCCGCCGGGGCCGAACTGATCAGCGCGCCGGCGGCGTTCACCGCGGTGACCGGCGCGGCGCACTGGGAAGTGCTGATTCGCGCACGGGCCATCGAGACCCAGTGCTATGTACTGGCGGCTGCCCAGGGCGGCCTGCATCCGGGGCCGCGGGAAACCCACGGCCAGGCGGCGATTGTCGACCCCTGGGGGCGGATCGTCGCGCAACAGGCGCGGGGCGAGGCGGTGTTGCTCGCCACGCGTGATATCGAAGAACAGGCGTCCATCCGGGCGCGCATGCCGGTAACTACGCACCGGCGCTTTTTCTCGCAGGACGCCTTGCGGCCTGCGCATACCTCGGAGTGACTATGAGCCAGATGTTATCCACCGTCAGTGAGCAGCTCCTGGCCCCAGGCGGGTTGACCCTCGACAGCCTGCAGACGGTGCTGGGCGAGTTGGCCGGCCCTGGCATCGATGCCGCCGACCTGTATTTCCAGGGCCAGATCTCGGAAACCTGGGCACTGGAGGACGGCATCGTCAAAGAAGGCAGCTTCAACCTCGACCAGGGCGTGGGCGTGCGTGCCCAGTCCGGCGAGAAGACCGGCTTTGCCTACAGCAATGCGATCAACCTCGAAGCCCTGACTTCGGCGGCGCGTGCCGCCCGCTCGATCTCCCGCGCCGGGCAGAACGGCACTGTGCAAGCCTTCCGCAGCCAGGACGTGACCGCCCTGTACGCGCCTGACAACCCCCTGGATGTACTGACCCGCGCCGAGAAGGTCGAGCTGCTCAAGCGCGTCGATGCCGCCACCCGTGCGCTTGATCCGCGCATCCAGCAGGTCAGCGTGAGCATGGCTGGGGTGTGGGAGCGCATCCTGGTGGCCGCCGCCGATGGCAGCCTGGCCGCCGACGTGCGTCCACTGGTGCGCTTCAACGTCAGCGTGATCGTCGAGCACAATGGCCGTCGCGAGCGCGGCGGGCAGGGTGGCGGCGGGCGCACCGACTATCGCTATTTCACTGAAGAGCGGGTGATGGGCTACGCCCGTGAGGCGCTGCGCCAGGCGCTGGTCAACCTCGAGGCGATTCCCGCCCCTGCCGGCACGCTGCCGGTGGTGCTCGGCCCGGGTTGGTCCGGCGTGTTGCTGCACGAGGCGGTCGGCCACGGCCTGGAAGGCGACTTCAACCGCAAGGGCAGCTCGGCGTTCAGCGGGCGCATTGGCGAAAAGGTGGCTTCGAGCCTGTGCACCATCGTCGACGACGGCACCCTTGAAGGCCGTCGCGGTTCGCTCAGCGTCGATGACGAAGGTACGCCGACCGAGTGCACCACGTTGATCGAGAACGGCATCCTGAAGGGCTACATGCAGGACAAGCTCAATGCCCGCCTGATGGGCATGGCGGTAACTGGCAACGGCCGGCGCGAATCCTACGCGCACCTGCCGATGCCGCGCATGACCAACACCTACATGCGCGCCGGCGACAGCGACCCGCAGGAAATCATCGCCTCGGTGAAGAAGGGCATCTACTGCGCCAACCTTGGCGGTGGCCAGGTGGACATCACCAGCGGCAAGTTCGTGTTCTCCACCAGCGAGGCCTACCTGATCGAGGACGGCAAGATCACCGCGCCGGTAAAGGGCGCGACCTTGATCGGCAATGGTCCGGAAGCGATGCGCGGTGTGTCGATGGTCGGCAACGACCTGGCGCTGGACAGCGGCGTGGGTACGTGCGGCAAGGATGGGCAGTCGGTGCCGGTGGGCGTTGGCCAGCCGACCCTGAAGCTGGATGCGATCACTGTCGGTGGTACAGGGGCTTGATCAATGATCGCGGGGCAAGTCGCACCGCTGCTCCCACAGATGCCTGCGAAGGCTGCGTGGGAGCGGCGGTGCGCCGATGCGACCTGTCCCGCGATGGCCTCAGCGCAAACCGCGCTGGGTTTCGTCGAGGTCGCGGATGTACTTGAACACTTTACGCGCAGCGGCAGGCGGCTTGTTCCGCGCCTTTTCATGCTGGGCATGACGGATCAGCGAACGCAGGTGCTGGCGATCGGTGTCGGGGAACTCGTTGACGAAGCGCTCGAGGTCTTCGTCGTTACCGTCGATCAGCCGATCGCGCCAGCGCTCGAGGCCGTGGAAACGCTCATTGTACTGGCGGCTGGAGCTGTCGATCTGCTCGAGCACGGCATGGATGGCGTCCAGGTCCTGCACACGCATCAGCTTGCCGACGAACGACATGTGGCGTTTGCGGGCGCCGTGGGCGGTGTGCTTGCTGGCCTCGTCCAGCGCCTTGCGCAGCTCGTCGGTCAGCGGCAGGCGGGCCAGGGTGTCGGCCTTGAGGGTGGTGAGGCGTTCACCGAGTTCGACCAGCGCATGCAGCTCGCGCTTGATCTGGGTTTTGCTTTTTTCGCCATCGAAGGCGTCGTCGTAAGAATCAACCATGGGGGCCGTCCGCAAGAAATCGCCGCCATGATAACCAGTCGGGGGCCGCTTGTCCGGCCCGGTCGTAGAATGACCCAAGCCGTACGCAGAATTTTCAGTGGAGAAAACCATGAGTGCAGTCCAGAGCGTAGGTCCCAAGGACCTGCCGGCGTTGCAGGAGCAGGTCGAGGCGATCGTCGCCGAGGCGCGCCGCCAGGGCGCCAGCGCCTGCGAAGTGGCGGTGTCGCTGGAGCAAGGCCTGTCCACCACGGTGCGCCAGCGCGAAGTCGAGACGGTCGAGTTCAATCGCGACCAGGGGTTCGGCATCACCCTTTACGTAGGCCAGCGCAAGGGTTCGGCCAGCACCTCGGCCAGCGGCCCTGAGGCGATCCGCGAGACGGTCGCAGCCGCGCTGGCAATCGCGAAACATACCTCCGAGGACACTTGCTCGGGGCTGGCCGATGCCGCGTTGATGGCCCGTGAGATCCCCGACCTGGACCTCTACCATGACTGGGACATCGAGCCTGAGAAAGCCATCGAGATGGCGCTGGCCTGCGAGGCGGCGGCGTTCGATGCCGACAAGCGCATCAGCAACGCCGACGGCACCACGCTCAATACCCATCAGGGGGTGCGGGTGTACGGCAACAGCCATGGCTTTGTCGGTGGCTACGCGTCCACCCGTCACAGCCTGAGTTGCGTGATGATCGCCGAAGCCGATGGGCAGATGCAGCGTGACTATTGGTACGACGTCAATCGCCAGGGCCAGTTACTGGCCGACCCGCGTAGCATCGGCCTGCGTGCCGCGCAGCGCGCGGCAAGCCGCCTGGGTGCCCGCCCGGTACCCACCTGCGAGGTGCCGGTGCTGTTCTCGGCCGAGCTTGCCGGCGGTCTGTTCGGCAGCTTCCTGTCGGCCATTTCCGGCGGCAACCTGTACCGCAAGTCGTCGTTCCTCGAGGGTACCCTTGGCCAGCGGCTGTTCCCCACCTGGCTGACCCTCGACGAGCGGCCACATATCCCGCGTGCGCTGGGCAGTGCAGCGTTCGATGGCGATGGCCTGGCCACCTACGCCAAGCCGTTCGTCGACAAAGGCGAGCTGGTGTCGTACATCCTGGGCACCTATTCGGGGCGCAAGCTTAGTTTGCCGAGCACCGCCAACTCAGGGGGTGTGCACAATCTGTTCGTCACCCATGGCGTCGAGGACCAGGCCGCACTGATCCGCCGCATGGGCCGTGGCCTGCTCGTCACCGAACTGATGGGGCATGGCCTGAACATGGTCACAGGTGACTATTCCCGTGGCGCGGCGGGCTTCTGGGTAGAGAACGGCGAGATCCAGTTCCCGGTCCAGGAGGTCACCATCGCCGGCAACATGAAGGACATGTTCCAGCAGATCGTCGCCATTGGCAGCGATATCGAGACGCGTAGCAATATCCACAGCGGCTCGGTGCTGATCGAGCGCATGACGGTGGCTGGCAGCTGATCGACGCACTGTGGGGAGAGGGCGTGGAAGCGGGCTTGCCCCGCGATAATCTCACGTGCAATCGCGGGGCAAGCCCGCTCCCACGCTGCCGCGCTCACGTCTCGTAAAGGACCCGGCCATCGCGCCGGGTTCATTTTGCCTATCGTCTAGCTTGAACTGATTCTATTTATCACTTAATAATGAATATCATTATCCAGTAACCCGGCGATGATGTTCATGAAAACCGTCCTCCACGAACTGCCCTACCTGGAAAACTGGCGCTGGCTCAGCCGGCGCATCCGTTGCGCGCTGGAACCCGACGAGCCACGCCTGATCGAGCACTATCTCGCCGAAGGCCGCTATCTGGTGTGCTGCACCGAGACCTCGCCGTGGACGGTGGCCTTGACCGCCTTGCGTCTGCTGCTCGATACCGCCAACGATCGCATGTTGCCCTGGCACTGGCGCTGCCTGTGCCTGGACCAGGCCTGGCGCCCGCTGCTCGACCTGCGCAATCTCGACCGCCTCGAACAGAACCAGCGTTGGCAGCCCTACGCGATGCAGCTCGCCAATTGCGTGCTGCTGCCGTCGATTTCTCCCGAAGAACTGATGCAAGGACTTGAAGATGAGTGATACCCGTATCGAGCGCGACAGCATGGGTGAACTGCAGGTGCCGGCCCAGGCCCTGTACGGTGCCCAGACCCAGCGCGCGGTCGACAACTTCCCGGTCAGCGGCAAGCCGATGCCGGCCCAGTTCATCCGTGCCTTGCTGCTGGCCAAAGCCGCTGCGGCCAAGGCCAACGTCGAGCTGGAACAGCTCAGCGCAGGGCAGGGCGCGGCCATCGTCAAGGCGGTGGAACAGCTGCTGGCCGAGGATTTCATCCAGCACTTCCCGGTGGACGTGTTCCAGACCGGCTCCGGCACCAGCTCGAACATGAACGCCAACGAGGTCATCGCGACCTTGGCCAGCCATGTGCTGGGCGAGCCGGTCAATGCCAACGACCATGTCAACTGTGGCCAGAGCAGCAACGACATCATCCCCACCACCATTCACGTCAGCGCCGCCCTGGCCCTGCACGAACAGCTGCTGCCGGCCTTGCGTCACCTCACCCAGGTGATCGAGGCCAAGGCAGTTGAAGTGCACAAGCACGTGAAGACTGGCCGCACCCATTTGATGGACGCGATGCCGGTCCGCATGAGCCAGGTGCTCGGTGGCTGGGCCGCCCAGATCAAGGGGGCCCAGGCGCATATCGAGGCCACGTTGCCGAGCCTGCAAGCGCTGGCCCAGGGCGGCACGGCCGTGGGTACCGGAATCAATGCTCACCCGCAGTTCGCCGCAGGCTTTGCCCGCCAGTTGAGCGGCCTGACCCAGGTCAAGTTCACGCCCGGCGAGAACCTGTTCGCCCTGATCGGCTCCCAGGACACCGCTGTGGCGCTGTCCGGCCAGCTCAAGACGGCTGCAGTGGCGCTGATGAAGATCGCCAACGACCTGCGCTGGATGAACTCCGGCCCGCTCGCCGGCCTTGGTGAAATCGAGCTGCAGGGCCTGCAGCCAGGCTCTTCGATCATGCCGGGCAAGGTCAATCCGGTGATCCCGGAGGCCACTGCCATGGTCGCCGCCCAGGTGATCGGCAACGACGCGACCATCGCCGTGGCTGGCCAGTCGGGCAACTTCGAGCTCAACGTGATGTTGCCGGTAATCGCCCGCAACCTGCTGGAGAGCATCGAGCTGATGGCCAACGTCAGCCGTTTGCTGGCCGACAAGGCGATTGCCAGCTTCAAGGTCAACGAGGCCAAGCTCAAGGAGGCGCTGTCGCGCAACCCGATCCTGGTCACCGCGTTGAATCCGATCATCGGCTACCTGAAGGCCGCCGAGATCGCCAAGACCGCCTACAAGCAAGGGCGTCCGATCATCGATGTGGCGCTGGAGCATACCGACCTGTCGCGTGACCAGCTCGAAGCGCTGCTGGACCCGGAAAAACTTACCGCTGGCGGCATCTGAATCGGGCCGCCCAGGAGGCACGTCATGCAGCATTGGAAACGCACCGCCCAAGATGCAAACCGCCTGTTCGAGCAGGGCGAGCTGGTCGACGCCCGGGAACACTACCTGCAAGCACTGGCCTTGGCCCAGGTGCTGTTCGAGCGCTGGCATGACGTCGACGAGGCGGTGGCCGCACTGGTCATCGCCCACCACAACCTGGCCGACCTGCACCTGCGCCTGAACCAGCCGCACGAAAGCGCCGACTACCTGTGCGCGGCGCACCAGCGGCTGCTCCAGGCCAGCCAGGATCCGCGCCTGCCCCAGGCCCTGCGCGATGCCGCCTTGCGCCACAGCGGGCGCACCTACACCGAGTTGCTGAGCTTCATCGCCGAATACGGCCAATACCCGCGAACCGAGCGCCTGCTCAGCCGACAGGCGCCGGTGGCCAGCGAGCTGGTCGCCCATACGGACATCACTGACCGCACACCTGCCTATGGAATCCACTGACATGCCGCATACCTTGCCTGCGTTGCCCTATGCCTACGATGCGCTGGAACCGCACATCGACACCCAGACCATGGAGATCCACCACAGCAAGCATCACCAGACTTACATCAACAACCTCAACGCCGCCATCGAGGGCACCGAGTGGGCCGAATGGCCGGTGGAGCGGCTGGTGGGCGCAGTCAAGCAACTGCCCGAGAAACTGCAAGGGGCGGTGGTCAATCAGGGCGGCGGGCATGCCAACCACACGTTGTTCTGGACCGTCATGTCGCCCAAGGGCGGTGGCCAACCCGAGGGTCAGGTAGCCAAGGCCATTGACGAGCAGCTTGGTGGTTTCGAGGCGTTCAAGGAGGCCTTCACCAAGGCCGCGCTGACCCGGTTCGGCAGTGGCTGGGCCTGGCTCAGCGTGACCCCGCAGAAAACGTTGGTGGTGGAGAGCAGCGGTAACCAGGACAGCCCGCTGATGCACGGCAACACGCCGATCCTCGGCCTGGATGTCTGGGAGCACGCCTATTACCTGAAGTACCAGAACCGCCGTCCTGAGTACATTGGCGCCTTCTACAACGTGGTCGACTGGACCGAAGTGGAACGCCGCTACCTTGATGCCCTGAAGTGAGTCTGACCGGTATGCGCTCCGAGGTGATGTCTGTCAGCAGTGTGCGCCTGTTCCGCCTGGCGCTTGGGACCGTGCTGTTGCTCGTCGGCACCGCATTGCTGGTGTCGCGTGGCATCGCCTGGTTGGACCTGGAACCGCGCATGTTGCGAGCCCTGGAGGGCGGTGCATTGTGCGCATTGGGGACGGCCTTGGGCGCGGTGCCGGTGCTGGTAATCCGCAACATGCCAGTGGCCGTGGCCGACACCTTGCTCGGTTTTGGTGCTGGGGTGATGTTGGCGGCCACCGCGTTCTCGCTGATCATTCCCGGTCTGGATGCGGCCCAGGCCATCGGCTTCAGCCCATGGGGCGCCGGTGGTGTGATCAGCAGCGGCCTGTTGTTCGGCGCGTTGTGCCTGTTCCTGGTCGATCTCAAGGTCTCCGGCGCTTCGCCCGAGGCCCTGGTCGGCAGTGAGCAACAACCGGTTATCGCCGCGCGGATCTGGCTGTTCGTCATTGCCATCATTGCCCACAACATCCCTGAAGGCATGGCTATCGGGGTTTCCGCCGGTGGTGGGATGCCTGATGCCGATAGCCTGGCCATGGGCATCGCGCTGCAGGATGTGCCGGAGGGCCTGGTGATCGCGCTGGTGCTGGCAGGGGCGGGCATGCCGCGCTTCAAGGCGTTCCTGATCGGTGCGGCATCGGGGCTGGTCGAGCCGCTGGCCGCGGTGATCTGCGCCTGGCTGGTGAACATCGCCGAACTGTTGCTGCCGCTAGGCCTGGCCTGTGCGGCGGGGGCGATGCTGCTGGTGGTGACCCAGGAGATCATTCCGGAGTCACGCAGCAACGGGCATCACCGCCTGGCGAGCCTGGGTTTGTGTGTCGGGTTCTGTCTGATGATGGTGATGGATACTGCGATGTCCTGAGCAACCACACCTCCTGTCAGGAGGTGTACGCAGTTGCTGCCCGGTTTCACTCGCCTTCGTCGAAGAAGTTCTCGATCAACGCGACCAACGCTTCCATGGCGTCGTTGTCCTGCTCGCCCTCGGTGTTCAGGTGCACCTGGGTACCCTTGCCGGCGGCGAGCATCATCACCGCCATGATGCTCTTGCCGTCCACCAGCTTGTCCGGTGCGCGCCCGACCCGTACCTGGCAGGGGAAGCGCCCGGCCACGCCGACGAACTTGGCGGCCGCCCGCGCATGCAGGCCCAGCTTGTTGATGATGGTGATTTCGCGGGCGGGCATCGTGGGGCGGGTCCTGTGGCTAGAGGTCGCGGTGGCGGACCTGGACGTTTTTCAGGGATTGCTGGAGCAGTTGGCCAAGCCGTTCGGTAATGTACACCGAGCGGTGGTGGCCGCCGGTACAGCCGATGGCGATGGTGACATAGGCACGGTTGCTGGCGGCGAAGCGCGGCAACCATTTGAGCAGGTAGCTGGAAATGTCCTGGAACATCTCCTCGACGTCCGGCTGCGCGGCCAGGTAGTCGATCACCGGCTGTTCGAGGCCGGAATGTTCGCGAAGTTCCGGTTTCCAGTACGGATTGGGCAGGCAGCGCACATCGAACACCAGGTCGGCGTCCACCGGCATGCCACGCTTGAAACCGAATGACTCGACGAGAAACGCGGTGCCGGGCTCGGGCTGGTTGAGCAGGCGCAGCTTGATCGAGTCACGCAACTGGTACAGGTTCAGGTTGGTGGTGTCGATCTTCAGGTCGGCAAGGTCGGCAATCGGCCCCAGCAGCTCGCTCTCCACCCGAATTGCCTCAGCCAGCGAACGGCTGTCGTTGGTCAGCGGGTGGCGGCGGCGGGTTTCCGAGAAACGCTTGAGCAGCGTGTCTTCGTCGGCATCCAGATACAGCACGTCACACTGGATATGCCGGGAACGTGCCTCCTCCAGCAGCTGCGGGAAGCGCGAAAGATGGCTGGGCAGGTTGCGTGCATCGATCGAGACCGCAACCTTGGGCTGCAGCAGCTCCGTATTGATCAAGGCGTTTTCGGCCAGCTGCGGCAACAGCCCGGCGGGCAGGTTGTCGATGCAGTAGTAGCCGTTGTCTTCCAGCACGTCGAGGGCGGTGCTCTTACCGGAGCCGGAGCGACCGCTGACGATGATCAGGCGCATGTTCAGTGCTCGTTCTGTACGTCCAGGACGACCTGGTAGAGGGTCTCGCTGCTGTCGGCGGCACGCAGGCGATCGCGGACCTCCTTGCGATCGAGCATGCTGGCGATCTGGCGCAGCAGTTCAAGGTGGGCGTCGGTGGCGGCTTCCGGGACCAGCAGGACAAACAGCAGGTCGACCGGGGCGCCATCGATGGCATCGTAATCGATGGGGGCGTCCAAGTGTAGCAGGGCGCTGACAGGCGCGCTGCAACCTGCCAGGCGGCAGTGGGGAATGGCGATGCCATTGCCAAAACCGGTGGAGCCCAGTTTTTCGCGAGCCCACAGGCTGTCGAAGACGTCTTGCATCTCCAGCTCGGGTACTTGCTCGGCGATCAGGTTGGCGACCTTTTCCAGGGCGCGCTTCTTACTGCCGCCCGGCACGTTCACGAGGGAACGGCCGGGGGTCAGGATGGTTTCAAGTCGGATCATGGATGAGGGGGATCAGCGGGCGGCTGCGCCTTGCAGCAGGCTTTGCTGTTTTTCCTTGTGTTTTTTCAGTTGGCGGTCGAGCTTGTCGGCCAGGGCATCGATGGCTGCATACATGTCTTGGTGTTCGGCGTTGGCAACCACCTCACCGCCGGGAATCTGGAGCGTGGCTTCGATCTTCTGCTGAAGCTTCTCGACTTTCATGATCACCGTCACGTTGGTGATCTTGTCGAAATGACCCTCCACCCGGGCGAGCTTCTCGAGCACGTAATCGCGCAGTGGTTGGGTGACTTCTACATGCTGTCCACTGATGTTGACTTGCATACAGCTTCTCCTTTGTTGCCCGTGCATAAAGAGGCAGGTGTTGCACCTGCCACTGAAACGCTGTGGCACATCCGGGGGCTACATCAGCCGCTTGCGCTCGCTCGAAGGGGCGATCCCCAATGACTCGCGATACTTGGCGACGGTGCGACGGGCTACCTGGATGCCTTGTGCCTCCAGTAAACCAGCGATCTTGCTGTCACTCAATGGCTTTTTCTGATTTTCCGCAGCCACCAGTTTCTTGATGATCGCGCGGATTGCCGTGGACGAGCATTCGCCGCCTTCGGCGGTGCTCACGTGGCTCGAGAAAAAGTATTTCAGTTCGTAGATGCCGCGCGGGGTGTGCATGTATTTCTGCGTGGTCACCCGGGAAATGGTCGATTCGTGCATGCCCACCGCCTCGGCGATGTCATGCAGGACCAGCGGCTTCATGGCCTCGTCGCCATGGTCGAGGAAGCCACGCTGGTGTTCGACGATCTGCGTCGCTACCTTCATCAGCGTTTCGTTGCGGCTCTGCAGGCTCTTGATGAACCAGCGCGCTTCCTGCAACTGGTTGCGCATGAAGGTGTTGTCGGCGCTGGTGTCGGCACGACGGACGAAACCGGCGTACTGCGGATTGACGCGCAGCTTCGGCACTGCCTCCTGGTTGAGCTCGACCAGCCAGCGCTCGCTGTCCTTGCGCACGATGACGTCGGGCACGACGTACTCGGGTTCACTGGATTCGATCTGCGAGCCTGGGCGCGGGTTGAGGCTCTGCACCAGTTCGATGATCTGGCGCAGCTCGTCTTCCTTGAGCTTCATGCGGCGCATCAGCTGGCTGTAGTCGCGGCTGCCGAGCAGGTCGATGAAGTCGGTGACCAGGCGCTGCGCCTCGTTCATCCAGGGTGTCGAGGCCGGCAGCTGGCGCAGTTGCAGCAGGAGGCATTCGCCGAGGGTGCGGGCGCCGATGCCGGCCGGCTCGAACTGCTGGATGCGGTGCAGAACCGCCTCGACCTCGTCCAGCTCGATATCCAGCTCTGGGTCGAAGCCTGCGCAGATTTCTTCGAGGGTGTCTTCCAGGTAGCCCTGGGCGTTGATGCTGTCGATCAGGGTGACGGCGATCAGGCGGTCGGTGTCGGACATCGGTGCCAGGTTGAGCTGCCACAGCAGGTGGCCTTGCAGGCTCTCGCCCACCGATGTGCGAGTGGTGAAGTCCCATTCGTCGTCATCGTTGCTCGGCAGGCTGCTGGCGCTGGTCTGGTAGATGTCTTCCCAGGCGGTGTCGACCGGCAATTCGTTGGGGATCCGCTCGGCCCACTCGCCGTCCTCGAGGTTTTCCGTGGTGCTGCTGGAGGTTTCCTGGAAACTGTTGTCCTGGGCTTCGGCGACCGGCTTGTTCTCGGCGTTGTCCGCCATGGGGTCGCTGTTGTCGAAGTCCTCGCCGTCTTCCTGACGTTCGAGCATCGGGTTGGACTCCAGCGCTTCCTGGATTTCCTGCTGGAGGTCCAGGGTGGAGAGCTGAAGCAGGCGGATGGCCTGTTGCAACTGAGGTGTCATCGTCAGTTGCTGGCCCATTTTTAGGACGAGCGATGGTTTCATGGCTGGGGCTTAATACCTTGTTGCCGGCGCGCATGCGCCATCCACTACACGTAGGGCGCTTGGGCGCCGACTTTAAGCAAGTTATATGCCTGAAATTGTAGCGTTTGCCTAGAGCACTGTAACAACTTAAGCCCCGATCAGGCGCATTCGCCAGTGCTCCGGGCAGGCCTGCGGTCAGAGTCGGAACTCGTGCCCCAGGTAAACTTCCTTGACCAACTGGTTGGCCAGGATGGTCTCGGCATCGCCTTCGGCGATCAGTTGGCCATCGTTGACGATGTAGGCTGTCTCGCAGATGTCCAGGGTCTCGCGAACGTTGTGGTCGGTGATCAGTACGCCGATGCCCTTGTTCTTGAGGTGGTGGATGATCTGCTTGATGTCGCCGACGGAAATCGGGTCGACACCGGCGAACGGCTCGTCCAGCAGGATGAACTTGGGTGCGGTGGCCAGGGCGCGGGCGATCTCGACCCGGCGACGTTCGCCACCGGACAGGCTCATGCCCAGGTTGTCGCGGATGTGGCTGATGTGGAATTCCTGCAGCAGGCTTTCCAGTTCCTTGCGCCGGCCTTCGCGGTCGAGGTCCTTGCGGGTCTCGAGGATGGCCATGATGTTGTCGGCCACCGACAGCTTGCGGAAGATCGAGGCTTCCTGCGGCAGGTAGCCGATACCGGCCTGGGCACGCCCGTGCATCGGCTGGTGGCTGACGTCGAGGCTATCGATCAGTACACGACCCTGGTCGGCCTGGACCAGGCCGACGATCATGTAGAAACAAGTGGTCTTGCCGGCGCCGTTGGGGCCGAGCAGGCCGACGATCTGGCCGCTGTCGATGGACAGGCTGACGTCGCGCACGACTTGCCTGCCCTTGTAGCTCTTGGCCAGGTGCTGGGCTTTGAGGGTTGCCATTTACTCGGCCTTTTTCTTCGGTTGAATGACCATGTCGATACGCTGACGCGGTGCAGTCACGTTGCCACCGCGCCCGGCGGTAGCCACCTGGGTCTTGGTGTTGTAGACGATCTTCTCGCCTTCGGTGGTGTTGCCTTCGTTCTCGACCTTGGCGCGGTCGGTGAGGATCACCACGTCTTTCTGCGCCTGGTACTGGATGGTCACGGCCCAGCCTTTCATCTTGTCGGGCTTGGCGGCGCTCTGCTGCTGCTCGAAGTAGGCCAGGTTGCCCACCGAGGTGACCACGTCGATATCGCCGTTGGCGGCGCGGGTCATGGTCACGGTGTTGCCTTTGATCATCATCGAGCCCTGAGTGATGATCACATCGCCTGTGTAGGTGGCGACGCCTTGCTTGTCGTCCAGGTGGGCGTTGTCCGCCTGGATGCGGATCGGCTGGTCACGGTCGTTCGGCAGGGCGAAGGCGCTCGCGCTTCCCAGTGCTACGCCCAGGCTGAGCAGAAGGGGGATGGTTTTAACGAGCCTCATACTGTCCTCTTACGTTAGAGAGCAGGTCCATCCTGCCTTCTTTCAAATACGCTTTCATTCCTTTGCCCGTAGTCGTGCCACCGGCGCCGTCGATTCTAACGGCTTGCTCGGTCTGCGCATATTGCTTCTGCGGGAACACGGTCATGCGTGTGCTGGTGATGATGGTTTCGCGTTGCTTTTCGTCGGTGCGCGCCACGCGCACCTCGTCGATCAGCTCCACCTCGGTGCCGTCCGGGTTGACCTCGGCGCGCTTGCTCTGCACATGCCAGGGGTACTCGGTGCCCCGGTACATGTGCAGGTCGGGCGTGGTCACCAGGGTGACCTCGCTGGCCTTGAGGTGCTCGACCTTGGCGGCGGTCATTTCGTACTGCAGCTTGCCGTCGGGCAGGAACTGCAGGCTGTGGGCATTGATCGCGTAGTAATCGATGGCGCTTTGGTCGACCTGGGCCTGGGGCTGCTCGAGGAAGCTTTCCGGGCTGATGTTCCAATAGCCTACCGCAACCAGCACGGCGGCGATCCCGCCTAGCAGCGCGACATTTCTGATCTTCTTGCTGAGCATGGGCAGCCTTACAGGTAATGGGCGTTGGCAGCGTCCAGGGTACCCTGGGCCTGCATGATCAGTTCACAGAACTCGCGGGCGGCGCCTTCGCCGCCGCGGGCCTGGGTAACGCCGTGGGCGTGCTGGCGAACGAAGGCCGCGGCATTGTGCACCGCCATGCCCAGGCCGACGCGGCGGATCACCGGCAGGTCGGGCAGATCGTCGCCGAGGTAGGCGACCTGCTCATAGCTTAGATTGAGTTCGGCGAGCAGGCCGTCCAGCACCACCAGTTTGTCCTCGCGGCCCTGGAACAGGTGCGGGATGCCGAGGTTCTTCGCCCGGCGTTCGACCACCGGGGTCTTGCGCCCGCTGATGATCGCGGTGGTCACGCCCGAGGCCATGAGCATCTTGATGCCGTGGCCGTCGAGGGTGTTGAAGGTCTTGAACTCGCTGCCGTCCTCGAGGAAGTACAGGCGGCCATCGGTGAGCACGCCGTCAACGTCGAACACCGCCAGCTTGATGGCCTTGGCGCGTTGGATCAGGTCCTGGTTCATTTACATCACTCCGGCGCGCAGCAGGTCGTGCATGTTCAGGGCGCCGGTCGGGCGGTCGTCCTGGTCGACAACCACCAGCGCGCTGATCTTGTGGTCTTCCATGATTTTCAGTGCCTCGGCGGCGAGCATCTCGGCGCGGGCGGTCTTGCCGTGCACGGTCATGACTTCGTCGATGAGCGTCTTGTGCACGTCGATGTTGCGGTCCAGGCTGCGGCGCAGGTCACCGTCGGTGAAGACTCCGGCCAGCTTGCCGTCGTTACCCAACACCACGGTCATGCCCAAGCCTTTGCGAGACATTTCAAGCAGCGCGTCCTTGAGCAGGGTGCCGCTCTTTACCACGGGCAGCTCTTCGCCGGCATGCATGACGTTCTCGACTTTCAGCAGCAGGCGACGGCCCAGCGCGCCGCCCGGGTGGGAGAAGGCGAAATCTTCGGCGGTGAAGCCGCGAGCCTCCAACAGGGCAATGGCCAGGGCGTCGCCCAGTGCCAGCGCCGCGGTGGTGGAGGAGGTCGGTGCCAGGTTGAGCGGGCAGGCTTCCTGGGCGACGCTGGCGTCGAGGTTGACCTCGGCGGCCTGGGCCAGGGGCGAGTCGGGCTTGCCGGTGAGGCTGATCATCTGGATGCCCAGGCGCTTGATCAAAGGCAGCAGGGTGACGATCTCGGCGGTGCTGCCGGAGTTGGACAGGGCAAGAATGACATCGTCACGGGTGATCATGCCCATGTCGCCATGGCTGGCCTCGGCCGGGTGCACGAAGAACGCCGGGGTGCCGGTGCTGGCCAGGGTGGCGGCGATCTTGTTGCCGATGTGCCCCGACTTGCCCATGCCGACCACTACGACCCGTCCCTTGCTGGCCAGGATCAGTTCGCAGGCCTTGACGAAGTCCCCGTCGATGCGGGCCAGCAGTGCCTCCACGGCCTCGAGTTCGAGGCGCAGGGTGCGCTGGGCGGATTGGATCAGCTCGCTGGATTGGGTCATGTCGAAACGCAATGCCTGATGAAAAGGCGGCGATTATAGCCGCAATGTGTGAAAGGCTCATCCTTCGAATGTCATATGAATGCCGCGCCTGCCTGTCTGTGCCCTGAACGAGTGGGGTGACGGCCTTGGGGCGGGCCTATCAGCGGTGCTATAGTTCGCCGCTATTCGGCCCGCCGGGGACCTGTGTGCCTTCAAGATGAAGGCAGGCGTCCACTATGACGAGGCTGCACTAGCAAGGAGTCTAGATGAGTGTGGATAGCGCCTACGCGGTCGAGTTGAAGGGCGTCACCTTCAAGCGCGGTTCGCGCAGCATTTTCAGCAACGTGGACATACGCATTCCCCGCGGCAAGGTCACCGGCATCATGGGGCCTTCGGGGTGCGGTAAGACCACCTTGCTGCGCCTGATGGGCGCACAGTTGCGCCCGGCTGGCGGCGAAGTCTGGGTCAATGGGCAGAACCTGCCCGCGCTGTCGCGGGGCGACCTGTTCGATGCGCGCAAGCAGATGGGCGTGCTGTTCCAGAGCGGCGCGCTGTTCACCGACCTGGATGTGTTCGAGAACGTGGCCTTCCCGCTGCGGGTGCATACGCAGCTGTCGGACGAGATGATCCGCGACATCGTGCTGATGAAGCTGCAGGCCGTGGGCCTGCGCGGCGCCATCGACCTGATGCCCGACGAGTTGTCCGGCGGCATGAAGCGCCGCGTGGCACTGGCCCGGGCGATCGCCCTCGACCCGCAGATCCTCATGTACGACGAACCGTTCGTCGGCCAGGACCCGATCGCCATGGGCGTGCTGGTGCGTCTGATCCGCCTGCTCAACGATGCCCTGGGCATCACCAGCATCGTGGTGTCCCATGACCTTGCGGAAACCGCGAGCATTGCCGACTACATCTATGTGGTCGGTGATGGCCAGGTGCTGGGGCAGGGCACGCCGGACGAACTGATGGGCTCGGACAACCCGCGCATCCGCCAGTTCATGAAAGGCGACCCGGATGGCCCGGTACCTTTCCACTTCCCTGCGCCTGACTACCGCGCCGATCTGCTGGGGACGCGATGATGCGCAGAAAATCCTTACTCGAACGTATCCGTCTGTTCGGCCGTTCGGCCATCGATGTACTGGCCGTACTGGGACGCTCGTGCCTGTTTCTCGGCAATTCGCTGGGCGGGCGCAGTGGTATCGGCGGCGGTTTCCAGCTGCTGGTCAAGCAACTGTATTCGGTGGGCGTGCTGTCGCTGGCGATCATCGTCGTGTCCGGCGTGTTCATCGGCATGGTGCTGGCCCTGCAGGGCTACAGCATCCTTAACAAATACGGCTCGGAACAGGCGGTGGGGCAGATGGTCGCCCTGACCTTGCTGCGCGAGCTGGGGCCGGTGGTCACCGCGTTGCTGTTCGCTGGCCGCGCGGGTTCCGCGCTGACCGCCGAAATTGGCAACATGAAATCCACCGAGCAGCTGTCGAGCCTGGAAATGATCGGTGTCGACCCGCTCAAGTACATCGTGGCGCCACGCCTGTGGGCCGGCTTCATTTCGCTGCCGCTGCTGGCGCTGATCTTCAGCGTGGTGGGCATCTGGGGCGGCTCGTGGGTCGCCGTGGACTGGCTGGGCGTCTACGAAGGCTCGTTCTGGGGCAACATGCAGAACAGTGTCTCGTTCAGCGACGACGTGCTCAACGGGCTGATAAAGAGCCTGGTGTTCGCCTTCGTCGTCACCTGGATCGCCGTATTCCAGGGGTACGACTGTGAGCCCACTTCAGAAGGGATCAGCCGTGCCACCACCAAGACCGTGGTCTATGCCTCGTTGGCAGTCCTGGGTCTGGACTTTATTCTGACCGCCTTGATGTTTGGAGATTTCTGATGCAAAACCGCACCCTGGAAATCGGTGTCGGCCTGTTCCTCCTGGCCGGGATCCTGGCGCTGCTGCTGCTGGCCCTGCGTGTCAGCGGGCTGTCGGCCAGCCCGAGCAGCGACACCTATAAAGTTTATGCGTACTTCGACAATATCGCCGGTTTGACGGTCAGAGCTAAAGTGACCATGGCTGGTGTGACCATCGGCAAGGTCACCGCCATCGATCTGGACCGCGATTCGTACACCGGTCGGGTCACGCTGCAGCTGGACAAGCACGTCGACAACCTGCCGACCGACTCCACTGCCTCGATCCTGACCGCCGGCCTGCTGGGCGAGAAGTACATCGGCATCAGCGTGGGTGGCGAGGACGTGGTTCTCAAGGATGGCAGCACCATCCACGACACCCAGTCGGCGCTGGTGCTGGAAGATCTGATCGGCAAGTTCCTGCTCAACTCGGTGGGCAAGGAACCGAAAGAAGCTCAACCGGCTAATTAAGGAGTTTCCATGATTTCGATCCTGCGACGTGGCCTGCTGGTTCTGCTGGCGGCCTTTCCCCTGCTGGCCCTGGCGGCGCCGGGGCAGTCTGCCCGTGATGTGATCCAGGGCACCACCACCCAGTTGCTCAGCGACCTGAAGAGCAACAAGGAGCAGTACAAGGCCGACCCCAATGCGTTCTACAACGCGCTCAACGCCAACCTTGGCCCGGTGGTCGATGCCGACGGCATCTCCAAGAGCATCATGACGGTCAAGTATTCGCGCAAGGCCTCGCCCGAGCAGATGCAGCGCTTCCAGGAGAACTTCAAGCGCAGCCTGATGCAGTTCTATGGCAACGCACTGCTGGAGTACAACAACCAGGGCATCACTGTCGATCCGGCCAAGGCCGAGGGTGACGATCGCACCAGCGTCGGCATGAAGATCACCGGCACCAACGGCGCGGTCTATCCGGTGCAGTACACCATGGTCAAGCTGGACGGCGAGTGGAAGGTGCGTAACGTCATCGTCAACGGCATCAACATCGGCAAGCTGTTCCGCGACCAGTTCCAGGATGCCATGCAGCGTAACGGCAACAACCTGGACAAGACCATCGACGGTTGGGCGGGTGAAGTGGCCAAGGCCAAGGAAACAGCCGACAGCTCGCCGGATAAGGAAGTCAAATGAGCGACGCCGCCGTGAGCATGGCCGCACCGGGCGTTATCGCCCTGGCCGGCGTGCTGGATTACCGCAGCGGCCCGGCCCTGCGCAAACAGGGCAAGGCGTTGATCGCCGCCAGTGGCGAGGCACGCCTGGTGTTCGATTGCACTGCGGTGGTCAAATCGAGCAGCGTCGGCTTGTCGTTGCTGCTGGGGTTCATGCGCGATGCCCAGGCGGCTGGAAAAACCTGGGAGTTGCGCGGTATCCCCGAGAACATGCAGGAAATTGCCGGGGTCTATGACCTCGATGAGGTATTGGCGGGCTGATGCCCTGCCGTTCGGGAAGGGCCCCTCGGTCAGTGCGCCCCGTCATGGGCTTCGCAGGCGAGGGGCTTTTTTGTATGATGGCCGACCCGCGCGCGTTGGGCGCCGATCGAGGTTGAGCATGCAGGCCGTAGAAGTTAAAAGCTTTCTGGAAGAGAAATTGCCGGGAACCCAGGTCGAAGTTGAAGGCGAAGGCTGCAACTTCCAGTTGAACGTGATCAGCGACGAGCTGGCCGGCCAGAGCCCGGTCAAGCGTCAGCAGGCGATCTATGCTCACCTCAATCCATGGATCGCCAACGGCAGCATTCACGCGGTAACCATGAAATTCTTCAGCAGCGCAGCCTGGGCTGAGCGCACCTGAGCCTACTTGGCGGCGAGATACGTATGGACAAACTGATTATCACTGGTGGCGCGCGTCTCGATGGCGAGATCCGCATTTCCGGCGCAAAGAACTCCGCCCTGCCGATCCTTTCGGCTACCCTGCTGTGCGATGGCCCGGTCACGGTCGGCAACCTGCCGCACCTGCACGACATCACCACCATGATCGAGCTGTTCGGGCGCATGGGCATCGAGCCCGTGATCGACGAAAAGCTCTCGGTGGAGATCGACCCGCGTACCATCAAGACCCTGGTCGCTCCCTACGAGCTGGTCAAGACCATGCGCGCCTCGATCCTGGTGCTCGGCCCCATGGTAGCCCGCTTCGGTGAGGCCGAGGTGGCCCTGCCGGGTGGCTGCGCCATCGGTTCGCGCCCGGTCGACCTGCACATCCGCGGCCTCGAGGCCATGGGCGCGAAGATCGACGTCGAAGGCGGCTACATTAAGGCCAAGGCTCCCGAAGGCGGCCTGCGCGGCGCGCATTTCTTCTTCGACACCGTCAGCGTCACCGGCACCGAGAACATCATGATGGCCGCCGCCCTGGCCAAGGGCCGCAGCGTGCTGCAGAACGCCGCCCGTGAGCCGGAGGTGGTCGACCTGGCCAACTTCCTGATCGCCATGGGAGCGAAGATCCAGGGCGCCGGTACCGACACCATCACCATCGATGGCGTCGAGCGCCTGCACTCGGCCAACTACCGTGTCATGCCCGACCGTATCGAGACCGGCACCTACCTGGTCGCCGCCGCCGTGACCGGTGGCCGCGTCAAGGTCAAGGATACCGACCCGACCATCCTCGAAGCTGTCCTCGAGAAGCTCAAGGAAGCCGGCGCCGACATCACCACCGGCGAAGACTGGATCGAGCTGAACATGCACGGCAAGCGTCCGAAGGCGGTGAACCTGCGTACTGCTCCGTACCCGGCGTTCCCGACCGACATGCAGGCGCAGTTCATCTCGCTCAATGCCATCGCCGAAGGCACTGGCGCTGTGATCGAGACCATCTTCGAAAACCGCTTCATGCACGTGTATGAAATGCACCGCATGGGTGCGCAGATCCAGGTCGAGGGCAACACTGCCATCGTCACTGGCGTCAAGGCGCTCAAAGGTGCGCCGGTAATGGCCACCGACCTGCGTGCTTCCGCCAGCCTGGTGCTGTCGGCACTGGTCGCCGAAGGCGACACCCTGATCGATCGCATCTACCACATCGACCGTGGCTACGAGTGCATCGAGGAGAAACTGCAGATGCTGGGCGCGAAAATCCGTCGCGTACCGGGCTAGCAGTCATTAGGGCGCAGGGACGCGCCAGCCGAATCCTATGCGGTCGGGCTCCAGGGCCCGGCCGGCAGTAGACGCTTAAGGACCGACGTTCCAATGTTGACCATCGCGCTATCCAAAGGCCGTATTCTCGACGATACCCTGCCACTGCTGGCCGAGGCCGGTATCGTCCCGACCGAGAACCCGGACAAGAGCCGCAAGCTGATCATCCCCACCACGCAGGATGATGTGCGCCTGCTCATCGTGCGTGCCACCGATGTGCCGACCTATGTCGAGCATGGCGCCGCCGACCTCGGTGTGGCCGGCAAGGACGTGCTGATGGAATACGGTGGCCAGGGCCTGTACGAACCCCTGGACCTGCAGATCGCCCAGTGCAAGCTGATGACCGCTGGCGTAACCGGCGCACCAGAGCCCAAAGGCCGCCTGCGCGTGGCTACCAAGTTCGTCAATGTAGCCAAGCGCTACTATGCCGAACAGGGTCGCCAGGTCGACATCATCAAGCTGTACGGCTCCATGGAGCTGGCTCCGCTGATCAACCTTGCCGACAAGATCATCGACGTGGTCGACACCGGCAATACCCTGCGTGCCAACGGCCTCGAGCCCCAGGACCTGATCGCCACGATCAGCTCGCGCCTGGTGGTCAACAAGGCCTCCATGAAGATGCAGCACGCCCGTATCCAGAGCCTGATCGACACCCTGCGCAACGCCGTCGAATCGCGACACCGCGGCTGACCTCTGCGCGCGACCTCCGCTGTCGCGCCCGTCTATCCGCGTCATAGCCTTCTTTCTCAGGTGCCCGCGCGGATGGAGTGGTAGCTTTAGGGCGCCTGAACATCCGCTAATAACGAGGCCCTCGCCATGACCGTGTCCACTGCAATTGCCCGTCTCAACGCCGCTGACCAGGATTTCGCCCGACATCTGGATCATCTGCTGAGCTGGGAAAGTGTGTCCGATGACGCGGTCAACCAGCGCGTGCTCGACATCATCAAGGCCGTGCGTGAGCGCGGTGACCAGGCACTGGTGGAGTTCACCCAGCGTTTCGATGGTGTTGATGCCAAGACGATCGAAGACCTGATCCTCGATCGCGAGCGCCTGGAGCTGGCGCTTACGCGCATTACCCCGGTACAGCGCGAGGCCCTGGAAAAGGCCGCCAACCGCGTGCGTATCTACCATGAGCGGCAGAAGCAGGACTCGTGGCAGTACACCGAGGCTGACGGCACTGTCCTCGGCCAGAAAGTCACGCCGCTGGACCGCGCCGGGCTGTATGTGCCTGGTGGCAAGGCGTCGTACCCCTCGTCGGTGCTGATGAATGCCATTCCGGCCAAGGTCGCGGGCGTCAGCGAAGTGGTGATGGTTGTGCCGACCCCGCGTGGTGAGGTCAACGAACTGGTACTCGCCGCAGCCTGCATCGCCGGGGTCGACCGCGTGTTCACTGTCGGTGGCGCCCAGGCCGTGGCAGCCTTGGCCTACGGTACCGAGAGCGTGCCGCAGGTGGACAAGATCGTCGGCCCGGGCAACATCTATGTGGCTACCGCCAAGCGCCATGTGTTCGGCCAGGTTGGCATCGACATGATCGCCGGCCCTTCGGAAATTCTGGTGGTCTGCGACGGCCAGACCGATCCGGACTGGATTGCCATGGACCTGTTCTCCCAGGCCGAGCACGACGAGGATGCCCAGGCGATCCTGGTCAGCCCGGACGCCGCGTTCCTCGATCGCGTGGCTGCCAGCATCGACAAGCTGCTGCCGACCATGGAGCGTGCCGGGATCATCGAGAAGTCGATCAATGGCCGTGGCGCGCTGATCCAGGTGCGTGACATGCAGCAGGCCATCGAGGTGGCCAACCGCATCGCCCCCGAGCACCTGGAGCTGTCGGTGGCTGACCCGCAGGCCTGGTTGCCGCAGATCCGCCATGCCGGCGCGATCTTCATGGGCCGCCACACCAGCGAGGCGCTGGGCGACTACTGCGCCGGTCCCAATCACGTGCTGCCGACTTCCGGTACCGCGCGCTTCTCTTCGCCACTGGGCGTGTATGACTTCCAGAAGCGTTCGTCGATCATCTTCTGCTCCGAGCAGGGCGCGTCCGAGCTGGGGCACACCGCCTCCGTGCTGGCCCGGGGCGAATCGCTGACCGCCCACGCGCGCAGCGCCGAATACCGCATTCTCAACGAGAAGGGGAACTGAGCATGAATCGATTCTGGAGTCCCTTCGTCAAGGACCTGGTGCCTTACGTGCCGGGTGAGCAGCCAAAGCTGACGCGGCTGGTCAAGCTGAACACCAACGAGAACCCCTATGGCCCGTCGCCCAAGGCGCTGGAAGCCATGCGCGGCGAGCTCAACGACAACCTGCGCTTGTATCCGGACCCCAACGGTGACCGGCTCAAGCAGGCGGTGGCCGAGTATTACGGCGTGACGCCGGCGCAGGTGTTCGTCGGTAACGGCTCGGATGAGGTGCTGGCGCACATCTTCCACGGCCTGTTCCAGCATGACCGTGGGCCGCTGCTGTTCCCGGACGTCAGTTACAGTTTCTATCCGGTGTATTGCGGCTTGTACGGTATTGCGTTCGAGCAGGTGGCGCTGGATGAGCAGTTCCAGATCCGCGTCTCGGACTACAGCAAGCCCAATGCCGGGGTCATCTTCCCCAATCCCAATGCGCCGACCGGTTGCTTGTTGCCGCTTGAGGCGGTCGAGCAACTGCTGCAGGCCAACCGGGATTCGGTGGTGGTGGTCGATGAGGCCTACATCGATTTCGGTGGCGAAACGGCCATCAGCCTGGTTGATCGCTACGACAACCTGCTGGTGACCCAGACCCTGTCCAAGTCGCGTTCGCTCGCCGGGCTGCGAGTCGGGCTGGCGGTGGGGCATCCGGATTTGATCGAGGCGTTGGAGCGGATCAAGAACAGCTTCAACTCCTACCCGTTGGATCGTATGGCGATTGTCGGGGCGGCGGCGGCGTTCGACGACCGTGAGTATTTCGATGAGACCTGTCGCAAGGTTATCGACAGCCGGGATGTGTTGGTTGCCGAATTGGTGGCGCGTGGGTTCGAGGTTTTGCCTTCGGCGGCGAACTTCATCTTTGCCCGGCATCCCGGGCAGGATGCTGCCGGGATCGCGGCGCGGCTTCGTGAGCAGGGGGTGATTGTTCGGCATTTCAAGCAGGAGCGGATTGCGCAGTTCCTGCGGATTACGATTGGGACGCCGGAGATGAATCAGGCTTTGCTTGATGCTTTGAATTGATTTCAGGGGTTTGACAAGGGGCGAGTTGGGGTTGGTTATTTTGACTTCTGATTCGCCCCTTGTTGTTGTTGTTGTTGTTGTTTGGTGGTTTTGGAAGTTGTATGCGCATTCATTTGTGATGGCGACGCTTAATCACCTTTCCGCCCTTACGGCGGCTTACTTTGGTCGTGGCCAAAGTAAGCAAAGCCGTGGCGCTCCATTCATCCGGCCCTCCGCTTCGCTCCGGGTTCCCTCACTCCGGTCTTGCTCCCGGGAGGACCGCGCTGAACGCCCCATCCTGGGGCGCAGCGCTTGACGGGCATCCATGCCCGTCACCTCCCTCCGCAAGACCTGCGTTCGGCCTCCTGAAGTCGCGAAGTTACGGGCGGCGCCTGGGATGACGCAGCTGTCGCTAGTTGGAACTTGATTAATCTCTCGATTGTTTCGCGGGGCAAGCCCGCTCCCACAGAGACAACACTGCTTGACGTGGAATTAACGTGGGAGCGGGCTTGCCCCGCGATAGGCCGGAACAGCCAACATATAAATAGCTGTCAAATAACTAGGCTCGCATTTCCATCTCTTGCTCTTGCTCTTGCTCTTGCTCTTGCTCTTGCTCTTGCTTCTAAGCGCGCGATAGTTCAGGCGCCACCAATTGCGACTTCAGGAGGCCGAGCGGAGTTCTTGCGTAGTGGGGCGACGGCCATGGATGGCCGTCGAGCGCTGCGCCCCAGGAGGGGGCGTTCAGCGCGGTACCCACGGGAGCAAGAACGGAGCGAGGGAACCCCGGAGCGAAGCGTAGGGGCCGGATGAACGGAGCGGGGCGGCTTTGGTTACTTTGGCCGTCCAAAGTAACCCGCCGTAAGGGCGGAAAGGTGACTAAATGTCGATATCGTCTACGAATGCGCATACAAAATCAAAAACAATCACCCACGAATACCAATCCCTTCCTTATGCGCCAAAACACTATAAATACAAGGCAAAACAAACAACGTAAACAACGTCCCCACCGACATCCCGGTAGCAATCACCATCCCGATATCAAACCGGCTGACCGCCCCGGCCCCGGTTGCCAAAATCAGGGGCACCATGCCAAACACCATGGCCGCCGTGGTCATCAGCACCGGCCGCAGGCGAATCGCGGCGGCCTCTTCGATCGCCTCGCGTACCCCAAGCCCCCGCTCGTCCCGTAGCTGATTGGCAAACTCGACAATGAGAATCCCATGCTTGGTAATCAGCCCGATCAGTGTCACCAACCCCACCTGGGTATAGATGTTCATGCTCGAAACCCCGAGGAACAGCGGTAAGAGCGCCCCGCAGATGGACAACGGCACGGTCACCAGAATCACCAGCGGATCGCGGAAACTCTCGAACTGCGCCGCCAGCACCAGGAAGATGATCGCCAGCGCCAGGCCGAAGGTCACCCACAACGCGCTACCCTCCTGGACGAACTGCCGCGCCGTCCCGGCATAGTCCAACGAGAACCCCTCGGGCGCCTCCTCGCGAGCGATGGCGCGCACGGTTTCCAGGGCCTCGCCCATGCTCACCAGTGGCACCCCCTGGATGATCGCCGAGTTCAATTGCTGGAATTGGTTGAGCTGTCGTGGCCGCGCCCGGTCGCTCAGGGTGATCAAGGTCGATAATGGCAACAGCTGGCCTTGCTCGTTCTTCACGTAGTAGCTGTTCAGCCAGCCGGGGTTGGCGCGGTAGGGCCGTTCGACCTGGGCGATGACCTTGTAGCTGCGACCCTCCAGCGTGAACCGGTTGATCTCGGCCTCGCCCAGCAAGGTCGCCAGGGTGCTGCCCAGGGTGTCCATCGACACGCCCATCTGCGCCGCCTTGGCACGGTCGATGTCGATCACCACCTCGGGTTTGTCGAAGGCCAGGTCGATGTCGAGGAAGGCGAACTTGCCCGAGGCCTGGGCGCGCTCCTTGACCCGTTGCGCCACCTCCAGCAGCGCCGGGTAATCACCGGCGGTGTTGATCACCAGCTGGAACGGCAGGCCCTCGCCAGTGCCGGGCAGCGATGGCAGGTTGAAGCCGAAGATCTGCAGGCCGCCGATCTGTTCGAGTTCGGCCTGCACCAACGGCAGCAGCTGCATCTGCGTGCGCTCGCGTTCGTTCCAGGGTTTGAGCAGGAAGCCGCCGATACCGCTCTGCACGCCGTTGAAACCATTGATCTGGAATGACGAGTAGTACTCGGGGAAGCCCTTGAAGATCGGGGTGAACTGGTCGGTGTAGGCGTTGAGGTAGTCCAGGTTGGCGGTTTGCGGCGAACTGCTCATCATGAAGATCACCCCCTGGTCCTCCTCCGGGGCCAGCTCGTTGCGGGTGAACATCAGCAACACCGGGATCAGGCACAGGATGAGCACGGCGAACACCAGCACCACCGGGCGGCTGTTCAGCGTGCCGTGCAGCAGGCGCTGGTAGCGTACCTTGAGCGATTCGAAGATCAGGTCCAGGCGGTGGGCAAGGCCGCTGGGGTTTTGTTCATGGCGCAGCAGTACGGCGCACATCATGGGGGAGAGGGTGAGGGCGACGATGCCGGAGATGACCACTGCACCGGCCAAGGTCAGGGCGAACTCCTTGAACAGGGCGCCGGACAGCCCGGTAAGAAAACCAATGGGGGCGTACACCGCGGCCAGGGTGATGGTCATCGACACCACCGGCAGGGCGATTTCGCGGGCACCTTCCAGGGCGGCGTCGAAGGGTGTCTTGCCTTCTTCGATATGGCGGTGGATGTTTTCCACCACGACGATGGCGTCATCCACCACCAGACCGATGGCCAGTACCATCGCCAGCAGGGTCAGCAGATTCAGCGAATAGCCCATCATCTGCATGAAGAACAGCACGCCGATCATCGACAACGGGATGGTTATCACCGGGATCACCACCGAGCGCAGGGCGCCGAGGAACAAAAACACCACGACGATGACGATCAGCACCGCTTCGCCGAGGGTCTTGATCACCTCGTCGATGGAGGCCTGGATGAACAAGGTGGCGTCGTAGGCGATAGACACTTTGAGGCCGGAGGGCAGTGCTTCCTCGAGCTGCGGCATGATTCGCCGCACCTCCTTGATCACCTCCAGCGGGTTGGCTGCCGGCGTGGCCTTGATGCCGATGTACACCGAGGGCGTGCCGTCGAACGAGCTGACCGTGTCGTAGTTCTCCGCACCCATTTCCACCCGGGCCACGTCACCCAGCAACACCCGGCTGTCGCCGCTGGTCTTCACCGGCAGGGCGGCGAAGGCCTCGGCAGACTTGAGCTCGGTGGTGGCGTTAATGCTGGTGACCACATACTCGCCCTTCACCTCGCCGGCGGCGGAGAGGAAGTTGTAGCGGCGCACGGCGTTGGTCACATCCACCGCCGACAGGCCGAAGCCGGCCAGCTTCACCGGGTCGATCCAGATGCGCATGGCGAACACCTGGTTGCCGAGGATCTCGGCCTCGGCCATGCCCGGCAACGTGGCCAGCTTGGGCTGGATGACCCGTGACAGGTAGTCGGTGATCTGCGGGTTGCTCATTTCCTTGCTGTAGAAACTGATATACATCAGCGCCGAGGCGTCGGCGGCCTCCTTGCTCAGTACCGGATCCTCGGAGTCCTGGGGCAGCTTGTTGCGCACCTCGTTGGCCTTGGCCAGCAACTGGGTGAACAGGCGGTCGGTGTCTGCGCCGATCCGCGCGTAGACCGAGATGATCGAGAAGTTCTGCCGGCTCACCGAGGTCATGTAGTCGATGCCGTCGGCGCTGGCCAGGCTCTGCTGCAGCGGCTGGGTGATGTAGCCCTGGATGGTCTCGGCGTTGGCCCCGGGGTAAGCGGTGGTCACGGTGATCAGGGCGTTTTCCATCTGCGGGTATTGGCGGATCTGCAGCTTGCTCCAGGCCTGCAGGCCCAGCAGCAGGATCAGCAGGCTGACCACGCAGGCCAGCACCGGGCGGCGGATGAACGGGTCAGTGAATGCCATAGGCGCCTCCCGTTCACTGCGCGCCAGGCGCGGCGGGCTTCAGGGCCGAATCAGCACTGATACGGATCGCCGCGCCCGGGCTCAGCTTGAGCTGGCCGGCGGTGACGACCTGGTCGCCGGCCTGCAGGCCCTTGAGCACCACGACCCAACCCTCGCGACGTTCGCCGGTCTGTACGGTGAGCTGTTCGGCGATCAGTTGCGGTTGATCGTTGGCATCGCGCAGCGGCTGGCCGTCCTCACCCTTTTTCGGGGCGACGCGATACACCGAGTTGCCGTAGAGGGTGTAGGTGATGGCGTTTTCCGGCACCACGACTTGCGGTTGCGGGTCGGGCAGCAGCAGTTGCAGGCTGGCGAACATGCCCGGCAGCAGCTTGCCTTCGGGGTTGGCCAGCGTGGCACGGACCAGCAGGTTGCGCGTGCTTTCCTCGACCTTGGGGTTGATCGCGCTGAGGCTGGCGGGGAAGGTCTGCTGCGGGTAGGCGGCCACCTGGGCCAGCACCCGCTGGCCGAGGCTCAGGCGGGGCAGTGCCTGCTCGGGCACATTGAAGTCGACATACAGGCTGGACAGATCCTGCAGGGTGGCGATGACCGTGCCGCTGGGCAGGTAGGCGCCGACGTCCACCTGGCGGATGCCGATGGTGCCGCTGAACGGGGCGCTGATGCTCTTTTTCGCCAGCGATGCCTTGAGCTGCTCGACTACGGCCTGGTTGCGTCGGTACTGGCTGGTCAGGCGGTCGTACTCGCCGCGGGAAATCGCCGAGTCACCGACCAGTTGGCTACCCCGGCCGAAGTCGACCTTGGCCAGCCCCAGGTCGGCCTGGGCGGTGCCGAGCAGGGCGGTTTCCTGGTCGCTGTCCAGTTGCAGCAGCAACTGGCCAGCCTTGACCTGCTGCCCGGACTCGAAATGCAGTGACTTCACTGTACCGGCCACTTCCAGGCTCAACTCAACGCCCTGGTAGGCCTTGAGGCTGCCGACCGCAGGCAGGCGCTCCTGCCACTGGCGTAGCTCGGCCTGGGCCGCGGCCACGCTGACCGCAGGCCTGGGCTGCGAGAACATCTGCACCTGCTGGTAGATGGAAAAGGCCTTGATGCCCCCCAGGATCAACACGATCAGCAGGACGACGGCCAACATGATCAGCATGCGGCGGCGCAACATGGTCCGGTTCCCTGGAGGTTGGTTTTATTTATCGGGCACGACCACGGGCGATCCGGCCCACGTGCGATGGGGCAAGTATTGTCGGTTTTCTGGAAAAGGGGAGAGGGAGTTGACTTGTGCCGGCGCTATCGCGGGACAAGTCCGCTCTCACAGGTATTGTGCATCAGCTGTGGGAGCGGGCTTGTCCCGCGATAGCGCCGGTAGGTCCTGGCAGAAATCAGACCAGATGCAGGTGGTTGTCCCAGAACCCGGACGGCAGGTCCATCGGTTGCCCGATCAACTGCGCCTGGCGGCAATCATAGAAGCGGCAGCGGCCCTGCCCGGAGGTGACGACGAAACCATCCTTCACCGCCCCGACCCCGGCGCAATCGGGCATCGGCGCATCCAGTTTGACTGCGCCGCTGTCCAGGTCCCAGATGAACAGGCGGTTGGCCCGCGGCGCGGTCAGCGCCACCAGGCGCAGGTCGCTGTGGATGGCGACGCTGGCGGTGTACTGGGCCATCGATTGCAGCTGGCGCTCCGGCACCGGGAAGGCCCGGAACGGCTCGCCCGGGCGCTTGATCGCCAGCAGTTCGGCGGTTTCTTCCGAGCCACCCATGAACTGCTGGCAGGCGGCGATGGTGCCATCATCGCCAACGGCCAGGTGGCGCACGCTGTTCATCTGCTGGGCCAGGGTCTCCTTGCTCAGCAGCGTGCCGTCACGCTGCATCAGCACCAGGCTCGGCTGCATGGCGTCGAGGTTCATCTCCACCCGGCTTTCGGCCTCGGTGCGGATGCCGCCGTTGGCCACCACCAGCGTCTCGCCATCGGGTAGCCAGGCCACTTCATGGGGGCCGATGCCATGGGTGGAGAGTTCGCCGCTGTGCACCAGGCGCTCGCCTTCGAAGCGATAGACACCCAGTACACCGCGGCCCGGATCGGTGGTGTCGTTCTCGGTGGCATACAGCCACTCGCCATCCTTGTGGATCACCGCGTGGCCATAGAAATGGCGGTTCGGCTGCGAGACGAGGGTCTGCAGCAGCCGGCCATCGCGCAGGTCGACCAGGTAGCTCTCGGTGCCCGGCCGGCGCGCGACGAACAAGGCGACCGGCAGCGTCGGGTGGTTGACGATCGCATGACAACGCTGGGCAACCTCGGTGCTGAATACCTGGTTGCCGTCCAGGCGAAACCCGACGGCATAGTGCTTGCCGTCGCCGTCGTCGCGGGCAGACAGCAGCAACGGTTCGCTGCCTTTGCCACGGAACAGGCTCCAGCCACCCAGGGTGAGGGCGCTGAGCAGAACGCTACCGAGTTTCAGGGCCTGGCGTCGCAGCATGATCAGTCACCGTCGTTGGCGTTGAAGCCCAGCTGGATGTTCAGCGCCTTGGCCAGCTCGCCTTCGTGCAGGCGGTGGACGACGTTGAGGGCATCGTAGATCTGATTGAGGGTCTGCTTGCCAGCGTCATCGGCCAGCAGCTCGCCGAGGGTCTTCTGGTTGTCGGCCAGCAGCTTGAGCGCAGCAGCATAGGCGTCGTCGATCTTCTGTGCCAGTGCCGCCTGGTCCTTGCCCAGCAGTCCGCGCAGGCCTTGGTTGTCGACCCCGACCCAGACCGTCTGGGCGGCCTTGAGCGAGGCTTCCAGGCTCTTGATCGAGGAGTGGCTGCGCCAGGCCTCGGCCTGCAGCGGTTGCGCAATGCCCTTGCTCTGCCGGCCCATCGGCGCGCCGAGCTTTTTCTTCAGGCTATCCAGGGCGGTGACCTGGGCACGCAGCACGTCGGCGATCGCCTCGTGGGAGTCGGCGTAGCGCTGGTTGGGGAACTTGGTCATCTGCGACAGCATGCCATCGGTGCTGTTCCAGCCCTTGAGGATCTCTTCAGCCAGGGCCTTCTGGTGTTCGCCGATGGCCACCAGCAGCGGGCAGTAGCGGGCCTTCTGTTCGGCGCTGGCGATGTCCGGCTTGCTGTCGAACAGGATGTATTCGTAGGCGGACAGGCCACGGACCACGACGCTGGCCTTGCCCAGCGATTCGACGGTGACCGCCTGCTCGCCGTTGACCAGTTGCTCGACCTGGCGGCCGACCAGGTTTTTCTTGTCCGGCCAGAACTGCACCTGCCAGGCACGGTTGCCTTCAGCCAGCGGGCCGACCAGCAAGGGTTGCAACTCGGCCCAGGCTTTTTGCGCGTTGAGGAAGTCGGCACGGGCGGTCTCGAGGTCCTGTTTGCCCTCACAGTAGGCCAGGGCACTGGCAGCCAGCTGCCGGTCGGCTTCGACCCAGCGGCTGTAGGTCGGCAGGATCACCTGCTTGGCGATGGCCGCGGAGGTCACGGCCTGCGGGTCCTGCGGCGAGCAGGCACCGAGGGCGAGGGCGGCGAGGCTGGTGAACAACAGTTTGGGTCGGAACATGCCCGGCTCCTTGTGCGTTTAAAGTGAATTCAGGAACGCCAGCAGCGCGGCGCGCTGCTCGGCATTGAAGGTCAGTACATGGTCGCGCGCCGCCTGGGCTTCGCCGCCGTGCCAGAGCACAGCCTCGAGCAGATTGCGGGCGCGGCCGTCATGCAGGAACTGGCTGTGGCCGCTGACGGTTTCGCTCAGGCCGATGCCCCACAGCGGTGGGGTGCGCCAGTCCTGGCCGTTGGCGGAAAATTCGGTGCGCTCGTCACTCAGGCCCGGGCCCATGTCGTGCAGCAACAGATCGCTATAAGGGCGGATCACCTGGTTGGCCAGTTCCGGCTCGGTCGCATTGGCAGCGGTGGTGAATTGTGGGGTGTGGCAGCCCTGGCAACCGGCCTGGAAGAACAGGTTCTTGCCGGCCAGTACCTGCGGCGCATCGACGTTGCGCCGGGCCGGCACGGCAAGGTTGCGGGTGTAGAAGGTGACCAGGCGCAGGATATTGTCACTGACCTCCTTCTCGCCGCCCTGGCCATCGCCATTGGGCGCGGCCAGGCAATCTACCTGCGCTGCGGTGCAGTCGTCCTTGGGCAACAGGGTGGTGGTCAGGCCCATGTCGCCGGCGAAGGCGTGCACGTTCTGCTGGTTGACGTTGGGCTGCCCGGCCTTCCAGCCGAAGCGGCCGACCACGGTCCTGCCCTGGGCATCGTCCCACACTCGGTTGGCGCGGCCACGGATGCCGTCGCGGTTGTGGTCGTCCGGGTCCTCGTTGGCCAGCAGGTCGGCTTCGGGGATGGCCTCGAGCAGACCCAGGCCGATCATCGGTGGAGCGACCCGGGCTGAGAAGCGGGTGTCCGGGTGCAGCGGGCCGTAGCCGAGCTGACTGATTTGCAGGGTCGGGCGGCGCAGCTCGACCTGGTGGCCGTCCGCGAAGGTGACGCTGTGGCTGTCGTAGGTCACGCGGACCTTGCCTTCCGGGGCCACGCCGGGGATGGCCATGTCCTGCAGCTGGGTGCCGTAGACCGGCTCGGGGACCACGCCAAGGCGCTCGATCACCTGGGCGTAGTACGGCTGGTCGGGGATCGACAGGCGCACCAGCATCGACACCGCGTTGCTGTCATCGGGCTCCGGCGGATGGCCGCGACCGTCACGCACGTGGCAGTTCTGGCAGGCGTTGGTGTTGAACAGCGGGCCGAGGCCATCGCGGGCGGTGGTGGTGGAGGGGGCGATCACCCAGGGGTTGCGGAAGAAGCTGTTGCCCACGGCGAAGTCCAGGCGTCGCTCGGGCGTGAGGTTGGCCGACGGCAGCGAGTAGGCGTTGCGATCGCTGCGCTGCACCGTCGCCTTGCCGCCGGAGAGCGCCTCGCCGGGCTCGGCCTGGGTGAAACGCGGGGCGTCGTCACAGGCGGGGAGGGCGAAGGCCAGCAGCAGGGGGCTTAGGCGGAGCAAGGACATCGAGGATCCTGGGCATGGGCGAAAAACCGGCGTGCAAGCTTATCAGGCTGGGGGTGATTGAATAAGAGCAATTTGCAATTGCCAGATGAAATCAGCTTTACCTGGAAAGGTCCACGCCCACCCATTGCGCTCCCGGAGGCATGACACGGAAATGAAAAAGGCGGCCCGAAGGCCGCCTCTGCTGAACCGCAACTCTGATCAGAATTCGTGATCGGCGGTGTCCGGGTTCAGGTTGTCGATGCCCAGCTTGCCCGCGGCCTGCTCGATCGCGCCGGTCTGTTTGACCAGCGAGGCGATGGCGTCACGCACGATCTGGTTGCCGGCGGCGTTGTCGGCGGCGATCAGCTGGTCGTAGTGCTCGCCCTTGAGCGCGTGATCGACGATCACCTGGATCTTGGCTTCGGTGGCTTCCAGATCGGCCTTGAGGGTGGTGTCGGTGGCCGGGTCGGCCTTGGCCACCAGCGACGACAGGCTCGGGCCGCTCAGCTTGCTGCCGTCGACACGGGTGTACTCGCCCAGGTAGACGTTGCGGATGCCCTTGGCGTCGTAGAAGTGCGAGTAGTGGGTGTTGTCGCTGAAGCAGTCGTGTTCGTCTTCCGGCGAGTTGGCCTCCAGCGAGACCTTCATGCGCTCGCCCGCCAGTTCGCCCAGCGACAGGCTGCCCATGCCGAACAGCATCTTGCGCAGGCCATCGTTGGCCGGCTCTTTTTCCAGGCTGGCGCGGTAGTTGTCGGCGACGTTCGGCGCCCAGTTACCGACCATCTCCTCGAGGTCCTTGACCAGCAGGTCGGTGGCTGCCTTCAGGTAGGCACGGCGACGATCGTTGTGCCCGCCGGTGGCACCCTTGCCTTCGAGGTAGTCGGAGGCCGGGCGGTTGCCCGCGCCTGGGCCGGTGCCGTTGAGGTCCTGGCCCCAGAGCAGGAACTCAATGGCGTGGTAGCCGGTGGCGACGTTGGCCTCGGAGCCGCCCAGTTCGTTGAGGCTGGCCAGCTTCTCGGGGGTGATGTCCTTGACGTCGATCTTGTCTTCGCCAACCTGGATCTCGGTGTTGGCGATGATGTTGGCGCTGGCCGCCGGGTTGCCCAGGGCGTGCTCGTAGCTCTTGTCGACGTAGTCGATCAGGCCTTCGTCCAGGGGCCAGGCGTTCACCTGGCCTTCCCAGTCGTCGATGATGGTGTTGCCGAAGCGGAACACTTCGCTTTGCAGGTAAGGCACGCGCGAGGCGACCCAGGCGTCCCGGGCGGCTTTGAGCGTCTGGTCGTCGGGCTTGGCGAGGAACGCGTCGACGGCGGTCTGCAGTTGCTTGGCGGTGCTCAGCGAGTCGCTGTACACGGCATGGACCATCTCGGCGTAGTGCTTGACCACGGCCTTGGCGGCGGCTTCATCGACAGCCCCTGGTGCCGCAGTGGTGGTGCTGGCAGCGGCAGGTGCCTGGGCTTGCGGTGCGGCGGCCTTGTCGTCCTTGCCTTCGCCGCAACCGGCGAGGGCGATGGCGATGGCCAGCAGACTGGCGGAGGCCAGAGGCATTCGAATCATTGTTGGTTTCCTGCGTCGTGTGGTTGGACCATGGGTGGACCGTGCGCCGTGGCACGCGAAACCGCAACATCATGCGAAAGATTTGCATTTGCTGTAAAGGGGCGGGCGCGCATTTCATGCAAACGCCCGTTTGCGCTGCTTGGCCAAGGTTGCGTGGGGTTACAACGCGGAAACCTGGTTGCGTTGCGCCTGCTTGAGGAAGTTGGTCAGTTCGCGCGCGGACAACGGTTTGCTGTAGTGGTAGCCCTGCCCTTCATGGCAGCCCTGGGCGATGATGTAGGTCTCCTGTTCGGCGGTTTCCACGCCTTCGGCGATCACCTGCATGCCCAGGCTCTTGCCCAACTGGATGATGGCGCGAACGATGGTGGCGTCGTCATCATCGTCGAGCAGGTCCTGGACGAAACTCTTGTCGATCTTGATCTTGTCCAGTGGCAGCGACTTCAGGTAGCTGAGCGAGGAGTAACCGGTGCCGAAGTCGTCGATGGCGATCAAGGCACCGGAACGGCGCAGGCTCAGCAGGTGCTGGGCGGCGGTGCTGATGTCTTCCATCAGGCCGGTCTCGGTGACTTCCAGCTCCAGGCTGCGCGGTGGCAGGCGGTAGGCCTGCAGCAGATTGTTGACCACCCGCGGCAGCTCGTTGTGGTGCAGTTGCACGGTGGACAGGTTGACCGCCATGCGCAGTTCGCTGAAGCCCTGGTCGTGCCATTCGCGCAACTGCCGGCAAGCCTGGTCGAGCACCCACTCGCCGATGCTGATGATGCTGCCGTTCTGCTCGGCCAGGGGGATGAACTGGTCGGGCGGGACCATGCCCAGCTCCGGGTGCTGCCAGCGCAGCAAGGCTTCGACGCCGACCACGCGGTGGTCGCGGTAGCTGATCTGCGGTTGGTACACCAGGTACAGCTGGTTGCGCGGCAGGGCTTCGCGCAGGTCCTTTTCCAGCTCGCGGCGGCGGCGCATCTCGCTGTCGACACTGGCGATGTAGAACTGATAGCGGTTGCGCGAGCGGGCCTTGGCCAGGGTCATGGTCTGTTCGGCCTTTTGCAGCAGCTTCTCGGTGCTGTCGCCGTCCTCGGGGAACAAGGTGATGCCGATAGTGGCGCGCAGGCGGATCTGCTGGTGGTCGAGGTCGAAGGGCGCCTCGAGGTCGTCGAGGATGCTCTGGGCCAACTCGGCGGCTTCGTAGGGCTGTTCGATGTTGGCCTGCACCAGGGCGAACTGGTCGCCGCCCAATCGAGCCAGGGCACCGAGGCGGCCGCTGTGGGCACGCAGGCGGTCGGCCAGGGCCAGTAGCAACTGGTCGCCGACCTGGTAGCTGAACTGCTCGTTGATGCCCTTGAAGTCATCCAGGCCCACGCACAGTACGGCGACCCGGCGTTGCAGGCGGCCGCCGTCGACGAGGATCTTGTCCAGCTGCTGTTGCAGTTGCTGGCGGTTGGGCAGGCCGGTGAGGAAGTCGTACTGGGCCATGCGCTGCAGGCTGTTCTCGGCCTCGTGGCGCAGGTGAGTGTTGCGCTCGATGGAGGCCAGCAACTGGTTGGCGGTGTTGACCCAGATGCCCAGCTCGTTGCGCTCGTGCCCCTTGAGCAGGGGGATCTGGTGCTGGCTGGGGCGGTCGGGGTTGATTTGCGTCAGGTGCTCGATGATCTTCGACAGCGGCTTGGTCAGCAGCCAGTGGTACACCAGGTACAGCACCAGGCCCATGGCCAGGGCACGCAGCACGCCGGAGATGAAGATGATCACTGCGTTGACCAGGAAACCCTCGCCATAGGCGGAGGTGTCGAGGGTGATGCTCAGGTCGCCGTAGTACTCGCTGTAGGGGCCGCGGCCGACCAGTTGCGTGGTGTAGGTGCGCTCCTGGCCGAGGATCAGGTCGGTCAGCCAGCGCATGGACATGTCCTGCAGTGGCCGGGATTTTTCCGCGAGCATGGTTTCGTTGGGGTGGCCGATGGAGGCCATGCGTACCGAGCCGTCCTGGAACAGGCCTTCCATCACCTGCATGCCCATTTCCCGGTCGAGGCTGTACACCGCCTGCGTCGAGGGGTCGCGGAACATGTCGAGGATGCGCTGGGCATCATTGTTCACGGACTGGCGGGTCTTGTAGGCGTCATAGACGATCTGCGCACAGCTGAGTACGACGCCGACAGCCAATGCCGAGAGCAGTACGACCCGCAGCAACTTGACCGATAAGCTGTTTCGGAATTCCAGCTTCAATGGGGTTTCCTTAATCCATGCGCATGCCATTATTTTGCCATCAACCATGGCGACAGACTATCGACCGAATGCCCCGGCAGGCAACACGCCCGTCGACGGATCTGCCCTTGGCTTCTATATCGGTTGAGCGGTCATGCGACTTGAGTGCGCTGCGTCAACTTTCCAGAAGGTTGATGTTAGCGCGCTATGCGGGCTGAGCAAGAGCGCGCGGATGGGTTGCAAGCAATTCTGTCAGGTTGGCCCTGGTGGCAGCGGGCTTGCTTGGCGATAGCGTCATGCCAGGCAACAAAAAACCCGGCACGAGGCCGGGTCTTTTTGCAGGCTTGGCGAACACTCAGGCCGTGAAGACCTTGCCTTCGAACTGCTCTGCAACGAACTTCCAGTTGACCAGGTTCCAGAACGCCTCGACGTACTTCGGACGCAGGTTGCGGTAGTCGATGTAGTAGGCGTGTTCCCAGACGTCGCAGGTCAGCAGCGGGGTGTCGCCGCTGGTCAGCGGGCAGCCGGCGCCGATGGTGCTGGCCAGGGCCAGGGAGCCGTCAGCCTTCTTCACCAGCCAGCCCCAGCCGGAACCGAAGGTGCCGACCGAAGTCTTGGTGAACTCTTCCTTGAACTTGTCGAAGGAACCGAAAGCAGCGGTGATGGCATCAGCCAGGGCACCGGTTGGTTGGCCGCCGCCGTTTGGCGACAGGCATTCCCAGTAGAAGGAGTGGTTCCAGATTTGCGCGGCGTTGTTGAAGATGCCGCCCGAAGAGCTCTTGACGATCTCTTCCAGGGTCTTGCCTTCGAATTCGGTGCCTGGGACCAGGTTGTTCAGGTTCACGACATAGGTGTTGTGGTGCTTGTCGTGGTGATACTCCAGGGTTTCCTTGGAGATGTGCGGCTGCAGGGCATCGTGGGCGTATGGCAGCGGCGGCAATTCAAAAGCCATGGTGGATCTCCTGATTCAGGTCTGTTCGCGGTATGCGCAAGGCCGATCACGGGCGGCCCGGTGAGCGTCGGCGAGTTTGTACTCTTTGCGACGCAAGGGCTGGATCATAGCACCGGCCTCGGCGCTTAACCACGCAACATCTATAGGGAATAGAGGTTCCAGAGCGGTTGGCTGGGGCCGACAGGTGGGCTGCGTGACTGTCGCGGCTCAGCGTGGGATACCCGGTTATTGCGCAGCGTCAGTTGAAGATCAACTGCGCCGCCACCGCGAACATCATCACCGCCACCATCAGGTCGAGCATGCGCCAGGTCGCCGGGCGTGCCAGCCATGGCGCCAGCCAGGCGGCGCCGATCGCCAGGGTCGAAAACCACACCAGCGAGGCGCTGGCAGCGCCGGCCACGTAGGCGCCGGGCACGGTCTGCTGGGCGCCGAGGGAGCCGATCAGCAACACGGTATCGAGGTAGACGTGCGGGTTGAGCAGGGTCACCGCCAGGGCGCTGAGCAGTACCGCGCGGCGCGACCGCATGCCCTGGCCTTCCTGATGCTGCAGGCTCTGTTTCGAACAGGCGCTGCGCAACGCCTTGGCGCCGTACCAGATCAGGAACAGTGCACCGCCCCAGCGGGCCACGGCCAGCAAGGTAGGGTTGTGCGCCAGCACCGTGGCCAGGCCGAACACTCCGGCGGCGACCAGCAGCGCATCGCAGACGATGCACAGTGCCGCCACCGGCAGGTGGTGTTCACGGCGCAGACTTTGTGCCAGGACGAAGGCGTTCTGCGCGCCGATGGCCATGATCAGGCCGAAGGCCACCAGCATGCCGTTGAGATAGCTTTGCCACATAGCGGGAACACTCCACGGGCGCCGATGCGGGATCGGCGCGGGTTTCCAAGAAAGATGTGGCCATTCTGACGGTTGCGGCTGTATAAGAAAAACAAATAGAGCTGATCAGTCATTAGAGAAATCGATGTTCGATTACAAATTGCTCGCTGCCCTCGCCGCAGTGATCGAGCAAGGTGGTTTCGAGCGCGCGGCCCAGGTACTGGGGTTGTCGCAATCGGCCATCTCGCAACGCATCAAGCTGCTAGAGGCGCGGGTGGGCCAGCCGGTGCTGGTGCGCGCCACGCCACCGAGCCCGACGGAAGTCGGGCGCCAGTTGCTCAACCATGTGCAACAGGTGCGCCTGCTCGAGCGTGACCTGCAACGCCAGGTGCCGGCACTGGACGAGGAGGGCATGCCCGAGCGCCTGCGCATCGCCCTCAACGCCGACAGCCTGGCAACCTGGTGGGCCGGGGCGGTGGGGCCGTTCTGCGCCGAGCAGCAGGTGCTGCTCGATCTGGTGGTCGAGGATCAGGACGTCGGCCTCAAGCGCATGCGCGCCGGCGAAGTGGCGGCCTGCCTGTGTGGCAGCGAACGGCCGGTGGCCGGAGCGCGCAGCTTGCCCTTGGGCTCGATGCGCTATCGGGCGCTGGCCAGTCCCGCGTTCATGGCGCGTTACTTTCCCAACGGGTTCGCGGTCGAGCGCCTGGCCCGTGCCCCGGCAATCGTGTTCGGGCCGGACGATTTCCTGCAGCACCGCTACCTGGCGTCGTTGGGTGTACAGGAGGGTTTCCTGCATCACCTGTGCCCCTCGTCCGAAGGTTTCATGCGCATGACCGAAGCCGGCCTCGGCTGGGGGTTGGTGCCGGAGCGGCAGGTGGCCAAGCAACTGGCACGTGGCGAGCTGGTGGAAATCTGTGCCGATACCCCCATCGATGTGCCGCTGTACTGGCATCATTGGCGCAACGGCGGGCAGTTGCTCGCTCAGTTGACCGAGCACCTGCGCCATTCAACGCGGGACTGGCTGGTGCCCTTGTAGGCACTTCAAGCGTCAGCTGCATCCGAAATCTGGCAAGGCGGAGTCTTACATGCGAATTCTGGTCACCGGGGCGAGCGGCTTCATCGGCGGGCGCTTTGCGCGTTTCGCCCTGGAGCAGGGCCTGGAGGTGCGGGTCAATGGCCGGCGGGCAGAGGGTGTGGAGCATCTGGTCAAGCGTGGGGCGCAGTTCATCCCGGGCGACCTGGGCGATGCCGAACTGGCCCGGCGCCTGTGCCAGGGCATGGACGCGGTGGTGCATTGCGCGGGGGCCGTGGGCACCTGGGGCCGCTACCAGGATTTCCACCAGGGCAACGTGATGCTCACCGAGAATGTGGTCGAGGGCTGCATCAAGGAGCATGTGCGGCGCCTGGTACACCTGTCGTCGCCGTCGATCTACTTCAACGGCCGTTCACGCCTGGATATCCGCGAAGACCAGGTCCCGCGCCGCTTCCACGACCACTACGCGCTGACCAAGCACCTGGCCGAGCAGAAGGTGTTCGGCGCCCAGGAGTTCGGCCTGGAGGTGCTGGCGCTACGCCCGCGCTTCGTCACCGGTGCCGGCGATGCGAGCATCTTCCCACGACTGATGCGCATGCAGGCCAAGGGGCGCGTGGCGATCATCGGCAATGGCTTGAACAAGGTCGATTTCACCAGTGTGCACAACCTCAACGAGGCACTGCTGAGCGCGCTGTTCGCCGAGGACCAGGCCTTGGGCCAGGCCTACAACATCAGCAACGGCCAGCCACTGCCGCTGTGGGATGTGGTCAACTACGTGATGCGCCGCATGCAGTTGCCCCAGGTCACCCGCTATCGCTCACCCGGCTTGGCCTACACCCTTGCGGCGCTCAACGAAGGTGCCTGCCTGCTTTGGCCCGGGCGCCCGCAGCCGACCCTGAGCCGCACGGCGGTGCAGGTGATGAGCACGAATTTCACCCTCGACATCAGCCGCGCGCGCCAGTACCTGGACTATCGGCCGGCGACCGATGTGTGGGCCGCACTGGATGAATTCTGCAGTTGGTGGCAGGCGCAACCTGGGCAACGCTGAACCTGTGCGCGGGATGATGGTCATCAGTGCGCCGCCCAGGCGGTTTATACTCATGCCTCTTTGCTACCACTGCGGTTGAATGCACCCATGCGTAACGACGCCCACGATGATTTCGACGATGTGCCCACCCTGCGTGCCGGCACCCCCGATGACGACGAACTGTTGCCCGCCCATGTGGCCCGCAGCCGCCAGAAGGCGGTGCGCCCGCGCAGCAACGGCCCGCTGTGGGCCCTGCTGGGTGCCTCGTTCATCGCCTTGGGCGGACTTGGCTGGTGGAGCTTCCAGCAGATCACCTTGATGGAACAGCAACTGGTAGCGACCCAGGAAAGCTTTGCCCGCATCAGCGAGGAAGCGGCCGGGCGTTTGCAGGCGATCAGCGGCAAGGTCGATGCTAGCGAGTCCAGCAGTAGCACCGGCAGCGAGGCGTTGAAGCTGCAGATCCGTCAGTTGCAGGCCTCGCTGGCCGAGCAGGGCAAGCAGCAGCAGGGCGTCGCCGGGCAGGCGGGCGACCTGGGCAAGCGCCTGGAGCAGGTGCTGGCCGACACCCGCGAGCAGCAGAAGGCGGTAACCGAGCTGCAGGGGCAGTTGCAGGCGCAGCTCAAGGCGGTCAATGCCGAGCTTGCGGCGCTCAAGTCGGGCCAGGTGGACGGTGGCAAGCTGGATGGCCAGCTCAAGAGCCTGAGCAGCGAGGTGGCGGCGCTGAAGAAGCAGGGCAATCCGAGCGCGGCCATCGAGAGCCTGGAGCAGGATGTGCTCGTGCTCAAGAGCCAGGTCGACAACCGCCCGGCGGCGGCCGGTGGTGCCTCGGTGCAGGAATTCGATGCCTTCCGTGGGCAGGTGACCCGTAATATCAGCACACTGCAGAGCCAGATCCAGAACCTGCAACAGCAGATCAACGCCCGCCCGTGACCGCGTTTTTGCGCCCTCGCCCGTAGCACCCCTGCGTTCTCCAAAGCCCCGTGCGTGGCCAACGCCCGGGGCTCCCTCATTGTTGGTGGCCAACGTTTTCAGATAGCGCTTGCACTCCACAGGTACTCGTGAACCTGGGTGCAACCGCGTCTGCGTTCAGGCCTGGGACCTTGCGCAACTAGCATTTCTGTCAGGTGTGGGCCTGGATGGACTTTGTTATTACTGCTTCACCCTGACGGTGGCGGCCAATCAGTCGCGACCACGATTTCGGCACCCTGTCATCCGGGGCTGAACATCATCCGGGCCAATGACAAGGTGGTGGTGCCTGCATTCAGGTACCGCGCAATTCACGCTCGCAACAGCACACACCTGCACACGCCAAATGCAAGGGGAGGTTGTCATGAATACGCCTGCTCACCCGTTGATCAGCCGCGCAAAAGCGACTTCGACGCTGGTCTTTCCGAAGTTCGCGATGGGCGATGCCATCGTTGAAGATCTGATCGATGACGGTACCGGAAAAGTTGAATTGCTGCCTAAAGCCAAGCAAGGAGACGCACTAAAGGTAAAGGTACCGAACTGGCCAGAGTCCGTGGAAGACTTCATCATCGCGTTGACTTGGGACGATGTGCGTCTCGATAGCATTCCTGGTGCTTTCCACCAAATAACTGCGGTAGAACAGGCGGACCCTAATTTCCAGTTCGAGCTCAGCGTGCCTGCCACCTATTGGGACTCGGTGGCAGGCGGGCAGGATGTGCGGTTTCGTCTGGGCTATGACGTCCAACCGTTCCCGGATGACTCCTGGGACGTAGGGCCCCGTCGTTTTGTGCGCATCGACCGGGAGGCTCCGGGTGGCAGCGATGGTGCGTTGGCCAAACTGCAGTTTCCCAAGGTAGTGGAGGAGAGGCGGCGCATTCTGGTGACCGACTTCACCTCCGGCCTGCTGGACACCGAGATCAAGGGGTATGTGTCGCAGCAGGTGGGTGACCAGATCATGGTCACCATGACCGACGGCACTACGAGTGTTCCGATCGGGCCGATTATCGTAGCTAGCGCAACTGATCCCACTCGCGTGCCATTACCGTTGGTCGAGTTGCAGAAGCTGGCCGGCCGAAAACCCATCACCTTCACCTACCAGTCGACTGACCGGGCGGGGAACGTGTCGCTGGTTTCGGTCCCGCACGACACGCTCGAGTTGCTGTTGAAGGATATCCCGGACCTGCTGCCGGTTCCCGAAGTGCCCGGTTTCGATGATGTGGGCGACCCACCCATTCTAGAGGAGGATGCCCGGGCGGGGGTGGAGGTGAATATTCCCCAGATCAACGATGTCGCACTGGGGGACGAGATTGTCGTGCTGTGGGGCGTGCAACGTGACGCCCCGCAGCGGGTCGAGCGAATTCCAGCACCGCCGGATCCACTGATGGTGCTCAAGCTGCCCTACCCACTGACCAGCGCGGAAACAGAGCATGGCCCGGTAGCTGTCACCTATGAACTGTGGCGAGCCGATTCGTTGATCGGTACATCGGATGGCGCTGCGACTGTACAGGTCGATCTGCGGGTGCCCGGCGGCCCCGACCCAGATCCGGAAACGCCCGAGCATGACGACCTGGTGCCCGCCACGATCAAGGGTAATAGCACAGGGCAGGACGACAAGTTGGACCCCGAGGACATCGCGGCAGGCGCCAAGGTGACCATTGCCTGGATGGGGGTCAGTGCCAAGGAAGTCCTAGCCGAGGGGGACGAGCTCGGGCTGCTGTGGGGGGGGCAGTCGCTTCACCCGCTACCCCCTCTGGTCAGTGCGGCTGAAGCCGCCGCGAAGGACCCTATCATCCGTGATGTTCCTGCCACGCTGTTGGGTACCGAGCCCAGCGGTGATGTAAAAATGGTCTATGCCGTCACCCGGGAAACCGAGCCGGGGGGGCCGAAAAACACCTCGTTTTCACCGCCCAAGCTGGTCAAGGTCCTGCGTGCCGACGAGTTGCCGGGGCAAGGGGACCCACTGCCTTCGTTGGAGTTCACCAAACTGAACGGCAACGGTGCCATTGGCCGGGATGAGGCACAACGCGAGCTGCCGGTGCGTATCGCCGCGTACAAAGGTATGGCGCTCGGCGATGTGATCGTTATCACGGTCGATGGCAAGCGCGGCCTTGGGATGCCAGACGATCCGATTCCCGGCTTCCCGGCGATCGAGCCGTCGTTCCGCATCGAGCAGCACCATATCGACGAGGGTGAGGTGGTACTAGCGCTCAAGCGCCAATATGCCTACATGGTTTGCCGAGGTCACCTGCATGTGAGCTACACCGCCAGCAACGCTTACGGTTCGGTGCCTGCGACGCATCAACCCACACCCGTCTCCGTGCGTGAGGCTGGTGAGGATAGCTGCCCCATTCCCACCCAACGCTACTGAGGCCACCCCCCTGGCGAGCGCCCGCTCGCCAGGGGCTTTACCTAGGAGAAGGATGCCATGTCCGCAGAACTGCCGCGCAATCGCGCCGCTGTCGGTAAACACGCCGCGCCACCCCCCGAACCTGTGATCCCTGCGGCTTTTGAGGGCAGGGGGATTGGCTTGCGCTTGCTGGATGATGAACAGTCGCCACTGAAGGTCCAGGTGCTGGCGATCCACATGCAACCGAACGACCTCGTCACGCTGTATTGGAACGACGATGAAATAGAACGCAAGACGGTCAGCTCGTCGGTGATCAAGCGAGTGCGCAAGGCACAGGCACTTGGTATCGAATCCAGTACCTATCTTGATTTCGACGTACCGCCGTCGAAGATCCCCGAGGATGCTGGTGAGGTCTGGTACAAGTGGAAAGACGATGTCGGGGGGCAGGAAGATGAGTCGTTAAAGCTTGAAGTCATGGTCAAGCGCAGCTTGCCTGGCGGTGTCGACCCCGACCCCAGCACCCCCTTCAACGACAACCTGGATATGCCGAGAGGCATCCCGCCTTTCATCGACGCTGACCAGGCTGCCAAGGGAGTGGAGGCCATCATCATGGGCGGCTACCCCAACCGTGGGCCGAATGATCGCTACGAGCTCCAATGGCATGGCGAATCCATCAAGGGGGCGGTGCCTCCAGGTTCGGATGATTTCACTGTCACGGTCGGAAAGGACATCATCGAAAAGGTCGGCAGTGTCGAAAAACTGATCGTGCGCTATGAGATTCGCGACGAGGTCAACAACCGCTCGCTGTGGTCGCCTGAGGCCAACGCCGAGGTCGATCTCTCCGAGCGTACGCTGGACGCGCCGGTGGCCTTGGACGCCGACGAGAACGGCGACATCGATTTCAACGCTTTGGAGGGGGCACCGCTCAAGGTCAGGATCGAACCTTACCGCGATATTGAGGACGGCGATCAGTTGAAGCTGACCTGGACGGGTGTCAACGCCAACCAGGAACGCCTGGACCCTGTAGACCAAACCCATACCGTGACTCAGCAGGAAGTCATTGACGGCATTGTGCTTGAGGTGGGGAATGACTTGGCAGCCGCGGCATTGCAAGGTGGTGGGCTGCTGGAGTACCAGGTCAACGATCAGCTGGGGCGCAAGTCGCAGGTACTGGAAATCACCGTCTCGGGCAGCCTTGACCTCGACGCGCCCAGCGTGGATGAAGCCAGTGGCGGGATGCTCGACCCGCATGATGTGCCGGACGACGGTGTAACCGTTCGCATCGCCGCCTACGCGCATATGGCCGTGGGTGACGAAGTGTCGTTGTGGTGGCAAGGCACTGATGCGGATGGCGCGCCTCACGAAAAAAATTGGACTTTGCCTGTGACGAGCGTCGGCGAAATCAAGCACCTCGTCGAGAAGGACCTGGTGCTGGCGTTGGTGGGTGGGACGCTGGAGTTGTTCTACAAGCTGACAAGTAAAGGGGGCGCAAAGTCCGAGTCTGCCAGGTGCGAACTGGTGGTGCCGGTCGATTTGCGACGCCCTGCTGTGGAGAAGGCGTTCGGGGACGATAACGACCAGCTCGATTTCCATCGGGATTTTGCCGATGCGTCGCATGTGAACGTTACGGTTCCGCGATACTCCGGCATGACAACTAACGACAAGGTAGCAGTGGTCTGGACCGGCCCGAACTTCCCCTACCAAATGCCGTGGCAGACGATCACCGCCCCTGGGGAAGTGGTGTTCCCGTTGCCACGGGTGGTGTTGCTGGACGCGATCGGAACAACGGTCGAAGTCAAGTACCTCGTCATGCGTGGTGGTGAGCCGTCCGAGGTAACGTCGGAGCCACTGGCGTTGACCGTGCTTGCCCAGAAGCTGGAGCTTGCGGCCCCCCGGTACATGTCCTTCGGGGGAGTCAATCCAAGGTTCATCCTCCGATATCCCGATATCAAGGACGGGGACAAAGTCTTGATTCGCTGGCAGGTGGATCCGGCACTTGAATCTACCCTGCGCGAGGCCACGCTCGATGTGTACAAGGACGGGCAATACTATCTGGTCGAGGTAAATCCAACCTGGTCCCAGGACGACAGGCGCAAGAATGTGTTCGTCAACTACTCCATCCAAGTGGACGGTTCAACGCTGTATTCCCAAGTGACATCATTTCAACCTGTGTGACCTTGGCCTCGTCGGCGATGCGCTGGGTCTTTGCGCAAGGAGCAGTGTTTACCTATGGATTGGTAAGAATTCTCCTACATAAGTTTTTGCTTCTTTTGCCGAGACTGCGGCCAATTGGCTGCAGTCTGGCGACCGATTTCAACTGGCCTTTCGGTAGCTCTGGTAAGAAATGAGAGCGGGAGAACAACATGAAGGTAATGCATGCAAGAGTCCCCCTGAGCATCGCCGTCGGCCTGGCGATGATGGGAAGCGCCGGGCTGGTCGAGGCGGTGCAGGTGATCGACAACCGTTCCGAGGTGGTCAGCGGTCCGGTCGCGGACAACTATGTCGTGCAAAACCGTGGAGCCTTGGAAGTCACCGCCACGGGGAGTACCGAAGGCATCGATGTGCGCAGCCGCTCGACACTCATCGTCAATGGCGGGGAAGTAGCCGGGCAGGGCGCCCAGGTAGGGGTCGCCCTGTCTGGCGAAAGCACTGCGACTCTGATCGATGCGACCGTATCTGGCGGAACGTTCGGCGTGTCGGGCAACACCCAGTCGAGCATGCAGGTGCAAGGCGGCACCATCATCGGCAACAATGGCGCCTCGTTCACGGGGGGCAGTACGCTGAGCCTCTCTGGTGCGGCCGTTACCGCCAGGACAGGGGTCGGTGCCTTCATGCTCGGTGCCACATTGAACGCCTCGCAAGGCTCGGTCATCACTGGCCAGACCGAGGGGGTGCAAATGCGTCAGGGCACCACGGCCACGGGTGGTGGTGACACGCGCATGACACTGGACGGCTCGACCGTCGAAGGCAAGACGGGGAGCGCCATCCTCGTGCGCGATTCCGCGGACGGCAACAAGGGCACGGTGAACATTCTGGTGGGCAACAACAGCCAGCTCATCGGTGGCAACGGCAACATCCTCGAGGTCACCCGTGGCATGACCGCCGACTTCACGGCAGACAACAGCCGGTTGTCCGGGGACGTGGTTGTCGACGACACCAGTACGGCCAACCTGCTGTTTCGCAATGGGGCGTCGCTCAGGGGCAACCTGGTGAATGTGCAGAGCCTGACGCTGGAGAGCGGCGGGCGCTGGACCATGACCCAGGATGCGCAGGTGGGCGACTTGTCGCTGGACGACGGCACGGTCGACTTCACTGACCGGGACACGGTGGCGGGCTTCAAGACCCTGACCGTCGACAGCCTCAAGGGCTCGGGTATTTTCGTGATGGACGTCGACCTGGCCAGTGGCACGGGTGATCTGTTGAAGGTTACCGGCGCCGCCGAGGGCAACCACCAGTTGAGCATCGCCAGTACCGGCGCCGACCCTGTCGAAGGGCAGGCGCCGCACCGGATCGTCGAAACCGGCGGCGGCGATGCAACCTTCGGCCTGTTGCACGATATCGATTTCGGTACCTACACCTACACCCTGGAAAAAGGCGAGGGCGAGGACAACTGGTACCTGGTACAGAAATTCGACGACAGCGGCAACCCGATCGTGACGCCGGGCGCCCGTGCGGTGCTGGGGATGTTCAGCGCCGCGCCCACCGTCTGGTATGGCGAGCTGTCCTCGTTGCGCAGCCGCATGGGCGAATTGCGCCTGGGGCATGGCCAGGGCATCTGGATGCGCAGCTACGGTAACCGCTACAACCTCTCGGCGGGCAACGCCGTGGCCTACCAGCAGGATCAGAACGGCGTGAGCTTCGGTGCCGACGGCGCGCTGCCGGGCCACGACGGGCGCTGGCTGCTCGGGGTGATGGGCGGTTACAGCGAGTCCGACCTGGATTTCAGCCTCGGTTCATCCGGCAAGGTCAAGAGCTACTATGTCGGTGTCTACAGCACCTGGATGGCCGACAGCGGCTACTACGTCGACGCGGTGCTCAAGTACAACCGCTTCCGTAACAGCAACGACGTGGTGATGAGCGATGGTCGCAAGACCAAGGGCGAATACCACAATGACGGCCTGGGTGCCTCTGTGGAGGTTGGCCGGCACTTCAAGCTGGATAATGGTTGGTATGTCGAGCCGTTCACCCAGCTGTCCACGCTCTGGGTCGATGATGACAGCTACACGCTGGACAATGGTATGCGTGCCCAAAGCGATGGCGCCAACTCGGTGCTCGGCAAGGTCGGTGCCCAGGTCGGGCGCAGCCTGGCGCTGGACAACGGCAGTATCCTGCAGCCCTACCTGAAAGTCGCGGCGGCTCACGAGTTCATCAACAGCAACAAGGTGAAGGTCAACGATAACCACTTTACCAATGACCTGTCCGGCACGCGTGGCGAGGTGGCCGTGGGGTTGGCCGCACAGGTGTCCGAGGTGCTGCAGCTGCATGGCGAGTTCCAGTACAGCAACGGCAAGCACTTCGAACAGCCGTATGGGGTCAACCTGGGCCTGCGCTACAACTTCTGACTGCCTGGCAAGCCCGCTCCTGCTGGTCCTGTAACAGACTACATCCGCGGGTAATCGATATACCCTACAGGCCCCCTAGCGTAGAACATCTCCGGACGCGGCGCATTGAGCGGCGCATCGGCGGCCAGGCGCGCGGGCAGGTCGGGGTTGGCGATGAACGGGATGCCGAAGGCCACCGCATCGGCCTTGCCGCTGGCCAGGGCCGCGTTGGCGCTGGCCTTGTCGAAGCGCTCGTTGACGATGTACGGGCCGCCGAACGCGGCCTTGATCAGCGGGCCGATGCTGTCATCGGCTTCCTTCTCCCGCGAGCAGATGAAGGCGATACCACGCTTGCCCAGCTCCCGTGCCACGTAGGTGAAGGTCTCGGCACGGTCGGCGTCGCCCATGTCGTGGGCATCGGCGCGTGGCGCCAAATGCACGCCCACACGGCCTGGGCCCCACACCTCGATGGCGGCATCGGTCACTTCCAGCAGCAGCCGTGCGCGGTTCTCCAGCGAGCCGCCATAATGGTCTGTTCGCTGGTTGGTGCTGCTCTGCAGGAACTGGTCGAGCAGGTAGCCGTTGGCGCCGTGGATCTCCACACCGTCGAAGCCGGCGGCCTTGGCGTTCTCGGCGCCGCTGCGGTAGGCCTCGACGATATCGGCGATCTCCTCGGTTTCCAGCGCCCGCGGGGTCGGGTAGTCACTGAGCGGGCGCACCAGACTGACATGGCCTTTGGGCTGGATCGCGCTGGGGGCCACTGGCAGTTCGCCATTTAGGTGCGACGGGTGGGAGATGCGCCCGACGTGCCACAGTTGCAGGAAGATGCGCCCGCCCGCGCCGTGGATGGCCTTGGTCACGTTGTGCCAGCCACGCACTTGCTGGTCGTTCCAGATGCCTGGAGTATCCGGATAGCCGACGCCCATCGGCGTGACCGAGGTCGCTTCGCTGAGGATCAGGCCGGCGCTGGCGCGTTGCACGTAGTACTCGGCCATCAGCGCGTTGGGCACGCGACCTTCGTCGGCGCGGCAGCGGGTCAGCGGGGCCATGATGATGCGGTTGGGCAGGTCCAGGTCGCCCAGGGTGATCGGGTCGAACAGCGTAGTCATGTGCAAAGCCTCGCTTGGATCAGGTCAGAGCTCTTGGCTCATTTGCTCGAGGAACGCTTTGATGGTCGCCTCGTTGCGTTTGAAGAAATGCCACTGGCCGATCTTCTGGCTGCTGATCAGGCCGGCGCGTTGCAGGGTGGCCAGGTGAGCGGACACGGTCGACTGCGACAGGCCGCAGCGCTGGTCGATCTGCCCGGCACACACACCGTGTTCGGTGCTGTGGTGCTGCTCGGGAAACTGCGCGGCCGGGTTTTTCAGCCAGTTAAGGATGTCTCGTCGGACCGGGTGGGCCAGGGCTTTTATGATTTCGTCGAGATCGAGGGGCATGCGTGGCTCGTGGTATGTAGCGGTATATCGCGATGGAGCGAAATATAAATCGCTGTATCGCGATATACAAATATGAAAGGGTTCTGAGGCAAGCGTCAATGGCTATATCGGCTCATGACGATATAGGCGCTGGCGGTGCTAGACTGGCGCCATGAACTACCTCGCGCACCTTCACCTAGGCGGTCCCGCGCCGCAACAACTGCTCGGCAGCCTGTATGGCGATTTCGTCAAGGGCACGCTCGAGGGGCGTTTCCCACCGGCGCTGGAAGCTTCGATCCGGCTGCACAGGTACATCGACAGCTACACCGACAGCCACCCGCTGGTGCTGGCGGCGCTGGCGCGTTTCCCGCGCGAGCGCCGCCGTTTCGCCGGGATCGTGCTGGATGTGTTTTTCGATCATTGCCTGGCCAGGCACTGGGGGGAGTACGCAGAGCAGCCGTTGGCGCAGTTCACCGGCGACTTCTACAAGGTGCTGCTGGCCGAACCGCAGCTGCCGGGCCGGCTGGCGCGGATCGCGCCGTTGATGGCAGCGGATGACTGGCTGGGAGCGTATGGCGATTTCGCCACCCTGGAGCAGGTGTTCGCCGGGATTGCCCGGCGCCTGTCGCGACCTGAGGGGATGGCAGGGGTGATGGTGGAACTGGAGCGATTGTACGAACCGTTGCTGGTGGACTTTCGCGAGTTCTATCCGCAATTGCAGGCATTTGCCCGGGCACAGCAATCGGCCTGAGTCGGCAATCGCCGACTCAGGCTGCCCGAGCCTGTCGCCTCGGCGCCACCTCGACGTTCTCTGCGCCGAACAGCGCCAGATGCACCGCCTGTTGCGCTTCGAAAGCCAGTACCGCACGTTCCTTGCCCGCGCTGCCGATTGGCGGCAACAGGTGGATCAGCACTTGCCCGCGGTCCTGCGCGAACAGCCGCATCAAGTGGGAAACCAGGTCGTCCTCGCCAATGAACGGCGCGATAGGATCGGTCTGGCCCGCGCGCAGGTACTGGATTGCCACCGGCTGCAGTGGCGTGTTCTGGTCGATCGCCCCGGCCAGCAGGCGCCCATGGAAGGTACGCAGGCTGCGACCGTCCGTGGTGGTGCCTTCGGGGAAGATCAACAGGGGGCGTTGTTCGCCCAGTTGCTCGCTGATTTGCTCGCGCAGGCGCTGGGCATCGCCACCGCCACGGCGGATGAACAGGGTACCGGCTTTCTCGGCCAGCCAGCCGGCCAGCGGCCAGTGGCGCACCTCGGCCTTGGACAGGAACGACAATGGGGTAAGCATGCCGAGCAGCGGGATGTCAGTCCACGACACATGGTTGCAGACCCACAGCATTGGCTGTTGCGGCAGCTCGCCCCTGATCTGGACTTCGAAGGGCAGGGCGGCGACCAGACGCCCCATGAACATCCGAGTCCAGCGCTGGCGCTGTTCTATCGAGGCGTTCAGCCCCAGACGCTCGCCCAGGGCGATGACACTGGCCATGGCCAGCCCCAGGGTCAGCACCAGGAACAGCCGCAGCAGGCGGGCGCCGGCCCGCAGGCGCGGCATCAGACTGCTGCCTTGAAGTGACGGGCGTAACGCGGGCAGAGGTCGTCGCGCTTGAGCAGGATGAACACGTCGGCAACCTGGAAGTCCTCGTCCCAGCACGGCTCGCCGCAGATCTTCGCGCCCAGGCGCATGTAGGCCTTGAGCAGCGGCGGCATTTCGGCGATGACGTTGTTCGGCAGTGGCAGGCTGGGCAGCGGGTTCTTCGGCTCGGCACGCAGGTGCTCGGTGCACAGGTAGCGTTCGCGCAGGCGTTGCATGATTGCGTGGGCCTGCACGCCGCCGTCCTGCATGGGGATGCTGGCGCAGCCCATCAGGTAGCTGTAGCGGCCTTCGTTGAGCACTTCGGCCAGTTCGCTCCAGAGCACGGCGATGGTGCCGCCGTTGCGGTAGGCCGGGTCGACGCAGGTGCGGCCCAGTTCGAGGATCGGGCCCTGCAGCTGCAACAAGCCGTGCAGGCTGAACTCCTCTTCGCTGTAGAAGCGGCCGAGGCTGCTGGCGGCCTGGTGGTCGAGCAGGCGGGTGGTGGCGACCAGCTGACCGGTGGCCAGGTCGCGCACGCCGATGTGGCGGCAGTGGATGTCGTAGTCGTCCATGTCCAGGCCGTGTTCGGCGCCCTTGAGCTTGGCCTTGAATTCGGCGCTGAACACCTTGAAACGCAGGGCCTGTGCTTCCTGCAGGGCCGCGGCGCCGACCAGGCGTTCGGCTTGCAGACGGCGTTCAGTGCTGGTGTCGCCAGAGCGAGCGATCCGGGTCATCGTGAGTCTCCATAAGCCAGCCAAAGGGTTGCGGCCGGTCGGCTTTGTTGTGCAAAGTCAGCCTAGGTACGCCCGGTGTCACCCCCGTGAATCTTTGGTGATGCTTGCGTGACACCCCTGAAAGGAGCTTGTGATGGCCTGGTTGCAACGACTCAACGATCCCCTGCGCCACCCGTTGGCGGCGACCCTTAGTGAAACCTATGCGGCGGTGCTAGAGCGTCTGGGCGCGGTGGCACCGTTCGAGCTGGCGGTCCTGGGCGGCCGTGCCATGGCCACGCCCGGGCTGGCGTTCCTGCTCGGCTACCAGGCGGCACTGCGGGTGCTGTGGCCCAGCGCGCCGGCCAGCCTGGGCGCGTTGTGTGCCACAGAGCGGCGCAGCGTGCGCCCGGCAGACATGCATACCCGCCTGGACGGCCTGCGCCTGACCGGCAACAAGGACTTCGTCACCGCCGGGCTGGACGCTGAATGGCTGTTGGTGGCGGCGCGCCACGAAGGACCGGGCGAGGCGCCGCGGTTGCAACTGGCGGTGGTCTATCCGGGGGAGCCCGGTGTAAGCCTCGAGGCCTTGCCGACCCTGCCGTTGATGCCCGAAGTCGGCCATGGCCGGCTGCTGCTCAAGGCGGCGGCGTGTGAGTTGCTCGCCGGTGATGGTTGGGACGCCTACGTCAAGCCGTTCCGTTCCCTCGAAGACCTGTATGTGCTCGCCGCGCTGGTGGCCTGGCTGCATGGCGTTGCCCAGGAGTGCGCTTGGCCGCAGACGCTGCGCCTGAAGCTGATCGGCCTGCTCGCCGGGTGCGCCGAGGGCAGTCGGCAATGCCCGGACAGCGTGGCCTGCCATTTGCTGCTGGGTGGCCTGTTTGCCCAGTTCCAGGGCTTGCGGGGCGAGATCGACCAGGCATTGGCCGCAGGGCCGGAGCACTGGGCGCAGTTGTGGCAACGCGACCAGGGCGTGCTGGCGCTGGCCGGCGCGGCCCGTGACAAACGCCTGGCCAAGGCCTGGGCTGCCGCTGGATTGTCATGAAAGCCTGAGAGGCTGGGGGAACCTTTGAACCTGGACCGCTGTGCGCCCCATCGCGGCTGAAGCCGCTCCTACAGGTCATGCGCAACCTCCGTAGGAGCGGCTTCAGCCGCGATGGGCTGCAAAGCAGCCCCTTGCAGGACTCCCCATGAAGGCAGTGATGCTTGTCCTGGCCATGACCGCTGCCTCGGCCTTGGCCGAAGACTGGCCCTCGGCGCAGTGGCCAGTCGATAACGCCGTCATCGACTGGCAAGCCGTGGACACCTACGCCTTCGCGCCACGCGATACCGAGCGCGGCGGCATTCGCACCGATGCGTTGTTGATCATCCGCGACGGGCGCATTCTCCATGAACGCTACGCCGAGCCAACCCGTGCCGACACTGCGCACCTGACCTGGTCGGTGAGCAAAAGCGTGCTGGCCACGGTCATGGGCGCGGCCTACGGCGAAGGGCGCTTCCAGCTCGAAGATCCGCCTGCCCGTTATTATCCGGCCTTGCAGGCGCACCCAAGGTTGCGCCTGGCCGACCTGCTGCATTGGGCCAGCGGCCTGGCCTGGCAGGAAGAATACGAATACGCGCCGCTGAAGTCGTCGGTGGTGGCCATGCTCTACACCCGTGGCCGCACCGACATGGCCGCCTACACGGCGTCCAGGCCCGCCGCCAGTGCGCCCGGCACGCAGTTCGTCTACTCCAGCGGCGACAGCAACCTGCTGGCCGCCAGCCTGCGCGGCATGCTCGCGCCTGAGCGCTATGCCGACTATCCCTGGCAAGCCCTGTTCACCCCGCTGGGGATCGACAGCGCTGTCTGGGAGCGTGATGGCGCGGGCACTTATGTAGGCTCCTCGTACCTCTATCTCAGTGCTCGCGATCTGGCGCGCATCGGCCTGTTGATGCAGCGTGACGGGCGCTGGCACGAGCAACAGTTGCTGCCGGCCGAGTGGGTGGCGTTCAACCGCACCTTGTTCAGCGCCGCGCAGCCTGTGCCGGGCGAAGCCAACCCCGGCGGGCACTGGTGGCTCAACCAGCCATTGCCCGGCCAGCCGGTGCCGTGGCCGGATGCGCCGAGCAACACGTTCGCCGCCCTCGGCCACTGGGGCCAGGCGCTCTACGTACTGCCCGCGCAAAAACTGGTGATCGTGCGCTACGCCGATGACCGCGATGGCAGCTTCAGCCACAACGAACTGCTCAAGCGGGTGCTGGCAGCCGTGGCCAGGGAGGGCGCATGAAGCGGATCGTGCTCCTGCTGCTTCTGGCCCTGTCGGTCTGGGTCTGGCACGAGCGCCAGGCGTTGGCGGACTTCCCGGGTATCCTTTCGGCCTACTCGGCTAAAGAGTACTGTTCGTGCCGGTTCGTGATGGGGTTCCCTGAGGCCTATTGCCGGGGCTATGTGCGCCAGTACCTGCCCTTGGGCCTGCTGGAAGAGGACAGCCCCCGGCGCCTGGTCACCGCCGAGGGGCTAGGTCGGCGCAACCAGGCGGCCTGGCACGGCAACCGCGAAGGCTGCCGCTTGCTGCCATGAAACCGTGCGGGTAAGGTTGACGGCCTTGATTCACAGGATTTCACATGTTCAAGCCGTCCCGTCTGCTGCCCGCCCTCCTGCTCGCCTTGTGCCTGCCCGCCCATGCCAACTGGCACCTGGATGGCGAATCCTCGCGCCTGTCCTTCGTCACCGGCAAGAATGGCAATATCGCCGAGGTCAACCGTTTCCTGGTGTTGCATGGCAAGGTCGACCGCAAGGGCGCGGCCGAGGTCAGCATCGAGATGGACTCGATCAGCAGCGGCATCCCACTGCGTGACGAGCGCATGCGCGATGGTCTGTTCGCCTTCGAGCAGTTCCCCGAGGCCACGGTGCAGGCGCAGATCGACCTGCGCCCGATCAACGACCTGGCCAACGGCGCGCAGCTGGAGCTGCGCCTACCGGTCAGCGTGACCCTGCATGGCCAGACCCGCAGCTACAACACCCTGCTGCTGGCAACGCGCCTGGACGAACGGCGCTTCCAGGTGGTGACGCTGGAGCCGCTGATCCTGCGCGCCTCGGAGTTCGGCCTGCTGCCGGGCCTGGAGAACCTGCGCAAGCTGGCCGGGCTCAAGTCGATCAACCCCTCGGTGCCGGTGAGCGCGGTGCTGATCTTCACCGCCCGCTGACATGCCGGGGCCGGTCTTCCCGTGGCGGGATGGCAACCAGTTCGAACTGCTGATCGACGGCCCTGAGTTCTTCCCGCGCATGCTGCTGGCGATCGTGCGTGCCGAGTACCAGGTCGATCTGGAGCTTTACCTGGTCGAGGCCGGGGCGTGCGCCGAGGCGGTGGTCGAGGCCCTGGAGCAGGCCGCGCAGCGTGGCGTGCGGGTGCGTTGCCTGTTCGACGACTATGGCTCACTGGCTTTTACCTCCCCCTTGCGTGAGCGCCTGCAGGCGGCGGGTGTCCAGCTGCGCTGGTACAACCGCCTGCGCTGGCGCCGGGGCTTGCGCAACCTCTACCGCGATCATCGCAAGCTGTTGTTGGTGGACGAGCGCTGGGCGGTGGTTGGTGGTACCGGGGTCACCGACGAGTTCTGGACACCCGATGCCGACACCAGCGAGTGGCACGAAGTCATGGTGCGCATGGAGGGGCCGATCGTCACCGACTGGCAACTCTTGTTCGACCGCCAGTGGCACGCCAACCAGCGCCGTACCGCCTGGCGCCCGCCCGAGGGCTTCGGCCTGCCGCGCCTGCCCCAGGTGCCGGCGCAGGGGCAGGGCATGGGCCGGGTAGCCTATGCCGACGCCCGTCAGCACAAGGACATCCTGCATGCGCTGGTGCGCGCGCTGAACAGCGGCCAGCGGCGTATCTGGCTGGCCACGCCGTACTTTCTGCCCACCTTCAGCGTGCGCCGCTCGCTGCGCCGGGCCGCGCAGAACGGCATCGACGTGCGCCTGCTGCTCACCGGCCCGCGCACCGACCACCCGGCGGTGCGCTATGCCGGGCATCGCTACTACCCCCGGCTGCTGCGCGCCGGAGTGCGGATCTTCGAGTACCAGCCCTGTTTCCTGCATCTGAAAATGGTGCTGGTGGACGACTGGGTCAGCGTCGGTTCGTGCAACTTCGACCACTGGAACCTGCGTTTCAACCTCGAGGCCAACGTCGAGGCCATCGACCCTCCGCTGAGCGCCGCCGTGGCCGCGAGCTTCGAGCGCGACTTTGCCCTTAGCCAGGAGGTCGATCTGGCGCGCTGGCATGCCCGGCCGCTGTGGCGGCGGGTGCAGCAGCGGCTGTGGGGCTGGCTGGACCGGCTGGTGGCCAACCTGCTGAATCGCCGCGACTAGCGGCGTATATCGCCGCTACACAAAGCAGACTATCGTGCTGGGATTGTTCCCAGACAACCGAAGGAGTGGATGCGATGACGGCGAAGAAGATTCTCATGCTGGTGGGCGACTATGTGGAGGACTACGAGGTGATGGTGCCGTTCCAGGCCCTGGCCATGGTCGGTCATACCGTCCATGCCGTGTGCCCGGAGAAGATTGCCGGGCAGACGGTGCGCACGGCGATCCACGATTTCGAGGGTGAGCAGACCTACAGCGAGAAGCCCGGGCACAATTTCGCCCTGAACTACGACTTCGTCCAGGTGCGCGCCGAGCGTTACGACGCATTGTTGATTCCCGGTGGCCGCGCGCCGGAGTACCTGCGGCTGAACGACAGGGTGCTGGAGCTGGTCAAGGCCTTCGACCTGGCTGGCAAGCCCATTGCCGCGGTGTGCCATGGGGCCCAGTTGCTGGCGGCGGCTGGAGTGCTGGAAGGGCGCGAATGCAGCGCCTACCCGGCTTGCGCGCCGGAAGTACGTCTGGCCGGTGGCAAGTTCATCGATATCGCGGTAGATCAGGCGCATGTGGACGGCAACCTGGTGACGGCGCCGGCATGGCCTGCGCATCCGGCGTGGCTGGCGGCGTTTTTGAAAGTGCTGGGAACCCGGATCGCCTGACCGGCACGCTCCCACAGGGGGCGTGTACCTATCGGCCACTCGGTAGCGGTCATGGAGAAATACCTGTCGCGCAGGGGAAAGGCCGCAGGGCAGGGTGGGTGCTAGGGTGGACCTCAGTCATAGCCATCGACAGGACGACCGCCCCGCATGGAAATCCGCTTGCTCCATGGCGCCGCCATCGCGCCTTACATCGATGACCTCGCGCATCTGCGGCTGACGCTGTTTCGCGAGTTTCCCTACCTGCTGGACAGCTCCCTGGATCACCAGGCCGATTACCTGGCCAGCTACGCCGAGTCCGGGCGCAGCCTGGTGGTACTGGCGCTGGACGGCAATCAGGTGGTGGGCGCCGCCACCGGCCTGCCGCTGGTGGATGTAGATCCCGAGTTGCAGCAACCGTTCCTTGCCCAGGGGCGTGACCCGGCTTCGGTCTACTACTTCGGCGAGTCGGTACTGCTGCCGGCCTATCGTGGACAGGGGCTCGGCGTGCGCTTTTTCATCGAGCGCGAGTCCTATGCGCACAAGCTGGCCGAGTTCGACTGCTGCGCGTTCTGTGCGGTGGAGCGCCCTTCCGGGCACCCGCGGCGCCCGGCGGACTACAAGCCGTTGCAAGGTTTCTGGCGCAACCGTGGCTTTCTGCATGAACCGTCGTTGCGTACTGCCTACCGTTGGCGGGATCTCGACGAGCAGGCGCAGTCGGCCAAGATCATGTCGTTCTGGCTCAAGGCGCTGCCTGCTTAGTTTTCGGGGCTGTGAAACGACAGCGGCCCCCTCGCGGGGCAAACCCGCTCCCACGTGAGATTGTGGGAGAGGGCTTGCTCCGCGAGGGGGCCGCTGCTGTTACAGGTGGAGGCTTACTTCACTTCCACCGCCAGGCTCTCGGCGATCTTGCCCTGCCACAGCGCGGGGCCTGTGATATGCACCGACTCGCCCTTGCTGTCCACCGCGACGGTGACCGGCATGTCCTTCACGTCGAACTCGTAGATCGCTTCCATGCCCAGCTCGGCGAAGGCCAGGACCTTCGATTTGCGGATGGCCTGGGCCACCAGGTAGGCGGCGCCGCCGACGGCCATCAGGTACACGGCCTTGTTGTCCTTGATCGCCTCGATGGCGGTAGGGCCACGCTCGGACTTGCCGATCATGCCCAGCAGGCCGGTCTGCTCAAGGATCTGGCGGGTGAACTTGTCCATGCGGGTGGCGGTGGTCGGACCGGCCGGGCCCACCACTTCGTCACCGACCGGGTCGACCGGGCCAACGTAATAGATGAAGCGGCCTTTGAGGTCGACCGGCAGTTCTTCACCGCGGTTGAGCATCTCGACCATGCGCTTGTGCGCGGCGTCGCGACCGGTAAGCATCTTGCCGTTGAGCAGGATGGTCTCGCCCGGCTTCCAGCTGGCGACTTCTTCCGGGGTGATGTCGTCCAGGTTCACGCGGCGGGCGCTCGGGCCTGCTTCCCAGACGATTTCCGGGTAGGCGTCCAGCGACGGCGCTTCCAGCTCGGCAGGGCCGGAACCGTCGAGCACGAAGTGGGCGTGACGGGTGGCGGCGCAGTTGGGGATCATGCACACCGGCAGCGAGGCGGCGTGGGTCGGGTAGTCCATGATCTTGACGTCGAGGACGGTGGTCAGGCCGCCCAGGCCCTGGGCGCCGATGCCCAGCTGGTTGACCTTGTCGAACAGCTCCAGGCGGATCTCTTCGAGGCGGTTCTGCGGGCCACGGGCCTTGAGCTCATGGATGTCGATGGACTCCATCAACACTTCCTTGGCCATCACCGCGGCCTTCTCGGCGGTGCCGCCGATGCCGATGCCGAGCATGCCAGGCGGGCACCAGCCAGCGCCCATGGTCGGGACGGTCTTGAGCACCCAGTCGACGATCGAGTCGGACGGGTTGAGCATGGCCATCTTCGACTTGTTTTCCGAACCGCCGCCCTTGGCCGCGACATCCACCTCGACCTTGTCGCCGGGGACGATGGAGTAGTGGATCACAGCCGGGGTGTTGTCTTTGGTGTTCTTGCGGGCACCGGCCGGGTCGGCCAGGATCGAGGCGCGCAGGACGTTCTCGGGCAGGTTGTAGGCGCGGCGTACACCTTCGTTGATCATGTCGTCGACGCTCAGGGTGGCGCCGTCCCAGCGTACGTCCATGCCGACGCGGATGAACACGGTGACGATACCGGTGTCCTGGCAGATCGGGCGGTGGCCGGTGGCGCACATGCGCGAGTTGATCAGGATCTGGGCGATCGAGTCACGCGCGGCAGGCGACTCTTCACGCAGGTAGGCCTCGTGCATCGCCTGGATGAAGTCGACGGGGTGGTAGTACGAAATGAATTGCAGGGCGTCGGCGACGCTCTGAATCAGGTCGTCTTGCTTGATCACGGTCATGCAGCGCGCTCCTCTTAAAGACGGGAACATTCGTAAAGGCACACCGACAACGCACACCGGTATGTCGGGCATGCCTGGCAAGGCGCCGGCTGGTCGGGCCGGCACAAAAAAGGCGCGGCAGTATACCGTGCCCTGCCTGCGGAAACACCTGCACGTGGTCTGGACCAAGGTCGGCAGGGAAGGGGCATCCTTTTTGCTGATGACATGCGATGCTGTGGCATCGGCAGCGCTTCGCGCTCCATCGCCGGCAATGCATAGGCCCTGTGCAAGCCGGCTTGCCGGCGATGGGGCGCAAAGCGCCCCCGGAAAACCTTGAATCGAATGAGAAACCTGACCATGCCCGAACTTTGCGTGGGCGAGCGCCAATGGGCAGTACCAAGCGGCAGCAATCTGCTGGATGCCCTCAACGAGGCAGGCCTGAATGTGCCCTACAGCTGCCGCGCCGGCAGCTGCCATGCCTGCCTGGTGCGTTGCCTCGATGGCCTGCCCGTGGATGCCAGACCCGAGGCCCTGAGTGCGGCCCAACGCGATGAGGGCTGGCGCCTGGCCTGCCAGTGCTCGGTGGCCGGCGATCTGCGGGTGGCGCTGTTCGACCCGCTGCAGGATGGCCTGTCGGCCACGGTGGTTGCACTGGATTGGTTCGGCGACGTGCTGCGCCTGCGCCTGCGTCCAGGCCGGACGCTGCGCTACCAGGCCGGCCAGCACCTGGTGCTGTGGTGCGGCGACGTGGCCCGTCCCTACTCGCTGGCGAGCCTGCCGGGAGAGGGTGAGGCGTTGGAGTTTCATCTGGATTGCAGCCGCCCCGGCGCGTTTTGCGACAGGGCCCGGCAGTTGCACGTAGGCGATGCGTTGAGGCTGGGCGAGCTGCGCGGCGGGGCGCTGCACTACGACCCTGACTGGCAGGCGCGGCCATTGTGGCTGCTGGCGGCGGGCACCGGGCTGGCACCCTTGTGGGGCATTCTGCGCGAGGCGCTGCGCCAGGGGCATCAGGGCGAGATTCGGCTGCTGCACGTGGCGCGCACACCAGACGGGCACTACCTGGCCGAGGCGTTGCAGGCGCTGGAAGGGGTGAGCGTGGAGTTGCTGCTGGCCGAACAGTTGGATGAGGCGCTGGCCGGTTTGCACCTGGCGTCGCGCCAGACCATGGCCTTGTTGTGCGGGGCGCCGGGGAGTGTCGAGCGCTTTGCCCGGCGGTTGTTCATTGCCGGGGTGCCGCGTAATCAGGTGCTGGCGGATGTGTTTACCGAGCATGCCTAGGCGTTAAAAAGATCGCGGGGCAAGCCCGCTCCCACGCAGGTAATGCCTGATGCGTGGGAGCGGGCTTGCCCCGCAATAATTACAGCGCGTCAATCAACCGACCAGCGGATCACCGACATGCAGGATCTTCATGCCGTTGGTGCCACCGATGGTGTGGTAGCTGTCACCCTTGGTCAGGATGACCCAGTCTCCTTGCTCCACCAGGCCGCGCTTGAGCAGCTCGTCGACGGCTGCCTGGCTGACTTTGTCGGCCGGCAGCGAAGCCGGGTCGAAGGCGATCGGGTAGACGCCGCGGAACATGTTGGCGCGGGCCTGGGTGGCGCGGTGCGGCGACAGGGCGAAGATCGGCACGTGCGAACGCAGGCGCGACATGATCAGCGGGGTATAGCCACTTTCGGTGAGGGCGATGATCGCCTTGACGCCGGGGAAGTGGTTGGCGGTATACATGGCCGCCAGGGCGATGCTCTCGTCGCAGCGTTCGAAGGTAGTGTGCAGGCGGTGGCTGGACTTCTGGCTGGTCGGGTGCTTCTCGGCGCCCGAGCAGATGCGGGCCATGGCCTGGACCGCTTCGATCGGGTAGCTGCCGGCGGCGCTCTCAGCCGAAAGCATCACCGCATCGGTGTTGTCGAGCACGGCGTTGGCCACGTCGGACACTTCGGCGCGGGTCGGCATCGGGTTCTGGATCATCGACTCCATCATCTGGGTCGCCACGATCACCGCTTTGTTGTTGCGGCGGGCGTGCTGAATGATCTTCTTCTGGATCGCGATCAGTTCGGCGTCGCCGATTTCAACGCCCAGGTCGCCACGGGCCACCATGACAGCGTCGGAGGCGAGAATCAGCTGGTCGAGGGTCTCGTCGTCGGCCACTGCTTCGGCGCGTTCGATCTTGGCCACCAGCCAGGCGCTGCCGCCGGCTTCGTCACGGAGCTTGCGGGCGTATTCCATGTCGCTGGCATCACGCGGGAACGACACGGCCAGGTAGTCCAGGTCCATTTCCGCGGCCAGCTTGATGTCGGCCTTGTCCTTCTCGGTCAGGGCCGGTGCGGTCAGGCCGCCACCTTTGCGGTTGATGCCTTTGTGGTCCGACAGCGGGCCGCCGATGATCACCACGCAGTGCAGGGCATCTGCGGTGGCAGTTTCGACGCGCATGACCACGCGGCCGTCGTCGAGCAGCAGTTCGTCACCGACGCCGCAGTCCTTGACCAGGTCGGGGTAGTCAATGCCGACGATATCCTGGTTGCCTTCGGTCAGCGGGTGGGCGGTGGAGAAGGTGAACTTGTCACCGACTTTCAGTTCGATGCGCTTGTTGGCGAACTTGGCGATGCGAATCTTCGGACCCTGCAGGTCGCCCAGCAGCGCGACATGGCGGCCGTTCTTGGCGGCGATGTCACGGATCAGGCGGGCGCGGGCCTTGTGCTCGTCCGGGGTGCCGTGGGAAAAGTTCAGGCGTGCCACGTCCAGGCCGGCGAGGATCAGCTGTTCGATCACTTCCGGCGAATTGCTGGCGGGGCCAAGGGTGGCGACGATTTTGGTACGGCGGATGGTCATGCACAGACTCCTATAGTGAAGCGCAGCGAAAGGCTACTCCTCAATTGCGCTGTAGTCATTGTTCCGTTGCACTACCTGCACGGTCGCGAGGGTGGCGTTTGAACGGTCGCGGTATGCTTGCAAAAGGCTGTGAAGATTTGTCGTGAAAGGCCGATACAGTGCCCATCAAAGGAGAATTCCCATGCGCACCCTGATCGTTTTGACCATGGCGGCCAGTGTCGTCGGCTGCACCCGCTGGTCCATGGACCACCACCTGAACAATGCCTATCGCGCCTATGACCGTGGCGACTGTGCAAAGGTGATGCTGGAGCTGTCGCAGGTCGACCGCACCAGCCGTGCCCGGCCGTTCATCCACCCGGAAGTGTCGCTGCTGCGTGGCCAGTGCCTTGAGCGCCAGAAGCTTTACGTCGATGCGGCGCAGACCTACCAGTACCTGATCCAGCAGTACCCGCGCAACGAGTACGCCTACCGCGCCCAGGCACGCCTGCAGACGCTGGAGAAGCTTGGCCACTTGCGCGGCCGCGATGCGGCAGTGGCCAGCCCGGTGAACACTACACCTTGGCGTTAATCCCAAGGTGTCGATGATTTCATGTAGTCCGTCCGTCGGACTGGGCTAATCTGATGGAGAGTTGTAACGATCATCGCCAGTACCTTGTCTTCCTGGCTCCAGGTACAGGACTTCACTGCGATCATGTTTATCGAGCGACATATAGAGCGTCACCAACTGCCTTGCGTGCTCAAGGTCTTCAACCGCTGCACCGACCAACAGATCGGCTATCTGGGCAATGCTTCCGAAGACGGCCTGATGCTGATCAGCCAGTTGCCGGTGCTGGTGGGGCCCGACTTCGAGCTGCAGCTGCGCGTTCCCCTTGCCGGCGGCGGCCTGCAGTTCATCAACCTGACCGCCAGTTGCCTGTGGTGCCGCGAAGATGAGACGCCCGGGCATTTCGATGCCGGTTTCATGTTGTTGCAGGCGCCGCAGGAATACGACGGCTTTGTTCGCTCGCTGCGCGATTTCTTCAGTTTCCGGCCCATGAACGCCTCTGCGTGAGGCTGGCCCAGCCCTCACGCGTGCCGTTAGACTCTGGTCGACCTTGTTACAGGAAGACCCCGTGAGCTCCAGCATCTTCTGGCACGACTACGAAACCACCGGCATCAATCCACGCTGCGACCGCCCCCTGCAGGTGGCCGGCGTGCGCACCGACCTCGATCTCAATGAGATCGAAGTGCCTATCAGCCTCTATTGCCGCCCCTCCGACGACATCCTGCCGCACCCGGCGGCCTGCCTGGTGACCGGCATCACCCCGCAGCAGCTGGCCAGCCAGGGGCTGTGCGAGGCCGAGTTCATGACGCGGATCCATGAGCAGCTGGCCCGGCCCGGCACCTGTGGCGCCGGCTACAACACCTTGCGCTTCGACGATGAGGTCACCCGCTACAGCCTCTACCGCAACTTCTTCGACCCCTATGCTCGTGAATGGCAGGGTGGCAACAGCCGCTGGGACTTGATCGATGTGGTGCGTACGGCCTATGCGCTGCGCCCGGAGGGCATCGTCTGGCCACAGCAGGATGGACGCACCAGCTTGCGTCTGGAGCTATTGAGCAAAGCCAATGGCATCGACCATGGCCATGCCCACGAAGCGCTTTCCGACGTGCGGGCGACCATTGCCCTAGCCCGATTGATCCGTGACCGGCAACCCAGGCTCTATGACTGGTTGTTCCAGTTGCGCAGCAAGCACAAGGTCATGGAGCAGATCCGCCTGTTACAGCCTCTGGTACATGTATCCGGACGTTTCTCGGCCCAGCGCAATTATATCGGTGTGGTGTTGCCACTGGCCTGGCACCCGCGTAATCGCAACGCGCTGATAGTCTGCGACTTGCAACAGGATAATTCGCCTCTGCTGCAGGAGAGTGCGCAAGCGTTGCGTCAGCGTTTGTACACGCGGCATGAAGACATGGCCCAGGGCGAACTACCGGTGCCGCTGAAGTTGGTGCATATCAATCGGTGCCCGGTGTTGGCGCCGCTATCGGTACTGCGTCCAGCCGATCAACAACGGTTGGGGCTCGAGTTGCCGGTACTGCAGGCACAGGCGGAGCAGTTGGCCAATCAGCAGATGATCTGGCGAGACAAGCTGGACATCATCTATCAGGAAGAGGGCTTTGCTCCCAGCGAAGATCCGGAGCAGCAGTTGTATGACGGTTTCCTCGGTGACCGCGACAAACGCTTGAGCGAGCAAGTGCGCTGTACCGATCCGGCGCAATTGGCCAAGGGGCAGTGGATGTTCGATGATCCGCGCATGCCGGAATTGTTGTTCCGCTATCGGGCGCGAAACTTTTTCGACACCCTTGATGAACAAGAGCGCGCACGTTGGCATGCGTTCTGTCAGCAACGTCTTACAGACCCTGCCTTTGGTGCGCCGAACACCCTGGCCAATTTCGAGCTGGCATGCCAGAACAGCCTGCTAGACGCCAGCGAGGCGGGGCGCCAGGTACTGGAAGCCTGGCAGGGCCATATTCGAAAACTGAAAGTGCAATACCAGCTTTGAAATGTGCAGATAAACAAAAACGCCGGCAAGTGCCGGCGTTTTCATGTTGAAACCAATCGCCCGTTAAGCGTATCAGTCCAGCAGGGTGGCCCAGCTTTCGACGACGTCGCCGCCCCACTTGGCTTTCCACTCTTTCAGGGTCTTGTGGTTGCCACCTTTGGTTTCAATAACCTCGCCGTTGTGCGGGTTCTTGTATTGCTTGACCTTGCGTGCACGCTTGGTGCCGGTGGTCTTGACTGCGCCGCGCGGGGCTTTGCTCAGTTTGCTTTCCGGATCGAGCAGGGCGATCACGTCACGCAGCGACTTGCCGTTTTCGGCCATCAGCTCGCGCAGCTTCTTTTCGAACTCCAGCTCTTGTTGCAGTTTGCCGTCTTGCGACAGGTTGGCCAGACGGGCCTGAAGTTCCTTGATAGCTTCTTCGGTGGCGCGGTACTCGTTGATCAGGGACATGGTGTGTTCCTTAGTGCATGTTCAGAGAGAGACAGTGGGGCAATAATAGACAGACGATACTCTCAAGTAAACAATTTAAAATTGAAGACTCAATTAATAGTAGGGCATGACTTCACGGTCATTAGGTTAAGAAAAATTTACAAATTTCTTGGGGCAATGCCGATTACCCCCTTGGGAAAAAGGCTATGGACCTGTGCGATCGAGCCCGCCAGGCAAGGCGTTCTGGTAAAGATGATTACTGCGTTTTCCCCGGCAGGCCGCTAGAATATGCGCCTTTGCGAAGTTCTGGAGTCTCTCTCATGCGCACCTATCGACTGGTGATTGCCTGCCCCGACCGTGTCGGCATCGTGGCGAAAGTCAGTAATTTCCTGGCCCTCTACAATGGCTGGATCAACGAAGCCAGCCACCATTCCGACGAGCAGAGCGGTTGGTTCTTCATGCGTCATGAGATCCGTGCCGAGTCCCTGCCGTTCGGTATCGAGGCTTTCCGCGAGGCGTTCGCGCCGATCGCCGAAGAGTTCTCCATGACCTGGCGGATCACCGATTCGGCACAGAAGAAGCGTGTGGTGTTGATGGCCAGCCGCGAGTCGCACTGCCTGGCAGACCTGCTGCACCGTTGGCACACCGACGAGCTGGACTGCGAGATCCCGTGCGTGATCTCCAACCACAACGACCTGCGCAGCATGGTCGAATGGCACGGTATTCCGTTCCACCACGTGCCGGTCGATCCGAAGGACAAGCAGCCGGCGTTTGCCGAAGTCTCGCGTCTGGTCGAGGAGTGCGGTGCCGACGCCGTGGTACTGGCGCGCTACATGCAGATCCTGCCGCCGCAGCTGTGCCAGGCATACGCGGAAAAGGTCATCAACATCCACCACAGCTTCCTGCCGTCGTTCGTGGGCGCCAAGCCTTATCACCAGGCGGCGCTGCGTGGCGTGAAACTGATCGGCGCGACCTGCCACTACGTGACCGAGGAGCTGGACGCCGGCCCCATCATCGAGCAGGACGTGGTGCGTGTCAGCCATGCCGACAGCATCGAGGACATGGTCCGCTTTGGTCGTGACGTGGAGAAGATGGTCCTGGCCCGTGGCCTGCGCTATCACCTGGAAGACCGTGTGCTGGTGCACGGCAACAAGACCGTGGTGTTCAACTGAGTCGAGGGCCGGCATATGGCGGATCCACGTGACAAGGCCGGCGCTTCGGCGCCACCGACCTTGGGCGAGGGCTGCCTGGCCCGTTTCGACCCCGATGCGTTGAGCGATGATGACGGCACCGAGTTTGCGGGTGCCGCTGAACTCTGGGGGCGGCTCAACCCGTCTGTCGACGCCGACGTTCCAGCAATGGACGCGCCAGCAGATAAAGGAACACCGGCCCTCCGGCCAGCAGATAGAAGTAGTAGGTAACCGCGCGCCATATCAGGATCGCCGCGGCTGCCGTCGAACTCCCCACCAGCGGTGACAGCAGGGCCGCCGAGGTCAGCTCCGCCGCACCCGCGCCGCCTGGCAGCAGGCTGAACTGCCCCGCACTGAGCGACAGCATCTGCACCAGGAAGCTTGGAATCCACGCCAGGTCGACGCCCAACCCGCGCAGCACCAGGTACAGCACGCTGTAGCGCAGGCACCAGTGCGCGCAGGTCAGGATGAACACCAGCGCCAATGTACGCCGTGGCATGCGCCAGGTATCGGCCAGGGCATGGACGAAGCTCAGCACTTTGCGTGCCCAGCGTCGCCGCCGTGCCGGTGACATGCCCAGGTGCCGCAGCAGCCGGCCATTGCCGCGCATCACTCCGCGTCGATAACGTAGCAGTAGGAAGATTCCCGCCAGCACGGTGCACAACAGCAAGGCGCTGCCCAGCAACATCTGCGCCTGGCTGTGGCCGAGCCGGTGGAACAAGGCGTACGCGGCGATCGCCAGCATCGCGCAGAAGAAGAACAACAGGTCGTTCAGCTGATCCATGGCGAACACCGCGCCGCTGCGCGAAGGCGCGATACGCTCGCGTGCCAGCAGGGTCATCAGCGTCAGCGGGCCGCCCGTGCCGCCTGGGGTGGTACAGATGGCGAACTCGGTAGCCATGACCACTCCCAGGCTGCGGATACGGCCCAACCGAGCGCCTTGGTCGCCGAGCAGCAGGCGCAGGCGCAGGGCATTGAGCGTCCAGCACAGCAGGATCATGCCCAGCAGCAGCGCCATCAGGCCGGGGGCGAAGGATTGCAGGCGTGGGAGCAAATCGTGGCCGCCAAGCAGGCCAGGCACCGACACTGCCAGCAGCAATGCCAGGCCCAGCCAGCCCAGGCGATTCATGGCGCGGCCTGGCGCTCCAGCCAGGCCGACTTGGTCAGGGGCTCGCGGCCTTGCGCCAGCAGTTGCTGCAGGGTCTGGAGCCAGTAGTTGCGTGCGCTGGCGTGGCGCATGTCCACCGGATGCAGGCCCAGGCGCAGGGTGTCGGCCTCGCGCCAGCGTCGGCACTGCCAGTCGCTGACCACTCTCGACAGCCCGCGGCGCCATGCGCTGCGGGCGCTCCACACCAGCCCAGGGGCATCGAAGGCAGTGAAGTCCGGCAGCCGGTACAGGTGCTGCGGTGTGCTGGTGTAGCGCAGCGGCAGTTGGCGCAGCGCCTGGCGCGTGCCTGCGCTCATCAGCCAGGCGGGGGCGACGAAACCCGCCACTGGCCAGCCCTGTTGCCCGAACATCGCCAGCCCTGCGCGCAGGCGCTGCAGCGCGCTGGCCTGGTCCAGGCCGTGGAACTCGCCTTCGTGGGTGTAGATTCGGCGCATGAAATATTCGCTCGGCCCGCGTGGTGGGGGGCCGTCATCGGCATGGTAGTAGCCGTGCAGGGCCAATTCATCGCCACGGGCCAGGCGCCGTTCGAGCAGGCGGCAGAAGGTGGGCGAACGCGTGAGTGGATTGCGATGGTGAAAGTCCGGCACCACCAGCCAGGTCATGGGCACGCCACCCATGTCGTCAATTGCCTGGACGAAGGGTTGGTAGTCCGCCCAGGTCTCTGGCGCGACATCGTGCAGCACCAGCATCAGGCTGCGTCGGGTGGGTGCGGGTTCAGCCATGGGCGCGCACCGGCAACGAGCGACCCAGCACCGCCTGGTAATGCTGGAGCAGGCCGCTGACCACGTTGTCCCAGCTGTAATGGCGTTCCACGTGACGACGTGCCTGGCTGCCAAGCTGGCGTATGCCGTGGTCGAAGACTTCGCGCACGGCGGCGGCCATGGCGCGGCCATCGTTAGGTGGGCAGAGGCGACCGCACTGGTCGTTGACGATTTCGCCGAAGGCGCCAGCGTGTACGGCCACCACGGGCGTGGCGCTGGCCATCGCCTCGAGAATGACCAGACCGAAGGTTTCCTGGTCGCCGGCATGCACCAGCAGGTCGGCGCTGGCCAGTAGCCGGGCGACCTCCTGGGGGGGGCAGAAGTGGTCGATCACGCTGACGTTGTCCGGCACGCCGGTCGGCATGTTCGATCCGACCAGAAGCAGGTGATAGGGCTGTCCGAGTGCCTGCATGCAGTCGAGCAGTACCGGCAGGTTCTTCTCCCGCGAGCCGCGGCCGGCGAATACCAGCAGTCGGCTGGTATCGGCGATGCCCAGTTCGCGACGCAGGCCGGGGTCGCGCTTGTCGGGGTGAAACTGCACCAGGTCCACGCCCAGGCGTTGCACGTGCACATTCTCGACCCCCAGCCTGCGCAGCTTGTCGGCCATCACCTGGCTCGGCGCCAGGACCCGGTCGAAGTGCCCGTAGAGCTTGCTGACATAGGCCTCGACATTGGGGGTGAACCAATTGCCCATGCGATTGCTCACCAGCAGCGGCAGGTCGGAGTGATAGAAGCCGATCACCGGCACATCGAGCTTGCGCCGCGCTTCCAGGGCCGCCCAGGCGGTGAGATAGGGGTCGCCGACCTCGATCAGGTCGGGTTGCAGGCGGCGCAGCTCCTTGCACCAGGGGGCCAGGCGCACCGGGAAACGGTAGCCGTTGCCGAAGGGCAGTGGCGGTGCGGGAACATGATGGACGCCGTTGACTTGGCTGGCACTGGCGCCGGGAATCAGCAGGCTGTGGCGAACGCCGGGCATGGCGTCGAGGCGGCGGTGTTTGGCATCAAGATAGGTTCGTACGCCGCCGCTGGCCGGGGCATAGAACATGGTGATGTCGGCGATGTGCACGATCAGCATCCCTCCGGGATCGTCCTCGGGTGTGTCATCAGGCGGTAATGAGCCGGCGATGACGCGCCTTAGGGTTGACCTTGTTGAAGGATAGTTTGTTCGATCAGGGTTTGGCGGGGCCCGCTCCCACGCAGAGGTGGGAGCGGGTGTGGGTCAGATGCGGAAGCTGCCGACCAGATGCTTGAGGCGACCGGCCTGCTGTTCCAGGTCCGAGCAGGCGCGCAGGGTGGCCTGCAGGTTTTCGACGCCTTCCTGGTTGAGCATGTTGATTTCGTTGATGTCCATGTTGATCGAGTCGACCACGGCAGTCTGTTCTTCGGTGGCGGTGGCCACCGACTGGTTCATGCCGTCGATCTCGCCGATGCGCTGGGTGACGCTGCCCAGGCGCTCGCCGGCCTGGTTGGCGATGTCCATGCTGTCCTGGCTGTGGCGCTGGCTCTGGCCCATGGTGTCGACCGACTCGCGGGCGCCGACCTGCAGCTCTTCGATCATGGTCTGCACCTGTTGCGCCGATTCCTGGGTGCGGTGCGCCAGGTTGCGCACCTCGTCGGCGACCACGGCGAAGCCACGGCCGGCCTCGCCAGCGCGGGCCGCCTCGATGGCGGCGTTGAGGGCAAGCAGGTTGGTCTGCTGGGAAATGCTGGTGATCACCTCTAGGATCTGGCCAATGTTCACGGTCTTGTTGTTCAGCGTCTCGATATGCTCGCTGGAGGTGACGATCAGGTCCGACAGGCGGTTCATCGCATCGATGTTGCGCTGCACCACCTGCTGGCCTTCCTCGGCCAGCAGTCGCGCGGAGCTGGCATGTTGCGAGGCCTGGGCGGCATTGCCGGCGATTTCCTGGGCGGCGGCGCCGAGCTGGTTGATGGCGGCGGCGACGCTGTTGGTGCGGTTGGACTGCTCGTCGGAGTTGGCCATCGACGAGTTCGAGGCGCTGATCACCCGCAATGCCACTTCGTTGACCTGCTCGGTGGCCGATGACACCTCGCGGATCGAACCATGGATGCGTTCGACGAAGCGGTTGAAGGCGGTGCCCAGGGTGCCGAATTCGTCGTGGTTGTGGATTTCCAGGCGGCGGGTCAGGTCGCCTTCGCCCTCGGCGATGTTCGACATGGCACGGGTCATGGTGTGTAGCGGCTGCATCAGCACGCGGATCAGCAAGCCGAGCAGGGCGATGATGATCACCACCGCCACCACTGTGGCGATCACCGCCGAGGTGCGGAAGGTGCTGAGCATCGAGAAGGCCTTGTCCTTGTCCACCGACAGGCCGATGTACCAGTTGGCCGACGGCAGGCCTTTGACCGGGGTGAAGGTCAGCAGGCGGGTTTCGCCGTTGAGGGTGACTTCGGTCAGGTCGCTGGACAGACGAGGGGTGTTCTGCGGGAACAGGTCCGACAGCGACTTCATCACCAGGTTCTTGTCCGGGTGGATCAGGATCTTGCCCTGGTCATTGACCAGGAAGGCGTAGCCCATGCCGCCGAAGTTCAGCGAGTTGATGATCTCCACCAGGCCGTCGAGGGCCAGGTCGCCGCCGACCACGCCAACCGAGCGCGAGGCGGTGCTGATGATCGAAATGACCATCTTGTTGGTGGCCATGTCGATGTAGGGCTCGGTGAGGATCGGGCCGCTGGCATTCAGGCCGTCCTTGTACCAGGGGCGCACGCGCGGGTCGTAGCCGTCAGGCATCTTGGTATCCGGGCGCACGGTGAAGGTACCGTCGGGCTGGCCCAGGTAGATGGTCAGGAAACTCGAGGTGAGGGCGTTCTGGCCCAGCAGGGTGCCGGTGTTCTGCGGGTATTGGGCGAGGTTCTGGGCAACGTTGTCGACCAGCTTGATGCGCCCTTCGAACAGGTTGCGGATGTTGGTGGAGGTGGACTCGCCCATCTCGGCCAGGTAGTTCTCCAGGTCTTCGCGAATGGCGTTACGCTGGAGGTAGTCGTTGTACAGGGTGAACAGACTGAAGGCGAGGATCACGATCAGTGATGCCGCCAGAAGAATCTTGTGGCTGAAACGAAGGCTTTTATTCATAACGTGATCGTGTCCGCTAAGGTTTTTTATCGGGTCGTTCGCACAAAGCACGGCTGGAAAACAGTGCAACAATGCCCGTGGGTCCTTTTCGGGTTGTTACTGTCTTTCTGGTTAGAATCATTTTGAAATATCGGCTGTCACGCGGCAGAACTTGAGCAGGGGATGAAAGAAGATGTCAGATTCCTTACGAATGGTTGTAGGAGCAGGGCCGGATGGTCAACCGATATCCCAGGCCATGCGCCTGGCCAACCGGCACGGCCTGGTGGCCGGGGCCACGGGCACCGGCAAGACGGTTACCCTGCAGCACCTCGCCGAGCTGTTCAGTGACGCCGGGGTGGCGGTATTCGCGGCGGATGTGAAGGGCGACCTGTGTGGCCTCGGTGCGGCGGGCGCGCCGCAGGGCAAGGTGGCCGAGCGGATCGCCGGCATGCCGTGGCTGAATCACACGCCCCGGGGCTATCCGGTAAGCCTGTGGGATGTCGCGGGGCAATCGGGGCATCCCCTGCGCACCACGATGAGTGAAATGGGCCCGCTGCTGCTGGGCAACCTGCTGGAGCTTACCGACAGTCAGCAGGCTGCCTTGTATGCGGCATTCAAGGTGGCCGATCGTGAGGGCCTGCTGCTGCTTGACCTGAAGGACCTCAAGGCGTTGCTTGCGCACCTCAAGGACAACCCGCAATTACTGGGTGACGACAGCGCGTTGATGACCAGCGCTTCCACGCAGGCGCTCTTGCGCCGGCTGGCGACCCTGGAGCAACAAGGGGCCGAGGCATTGTTCGGCGAACCGGCGCTGCAGCTCGAAGACCTGCTGCGCCCCGAGGGCGACGGGCGCGGCCGCATCCACCTGCTCGATGCCAGCCGGCTGGTACATGATGCCCCCAAAGTCTATGCGACGTTCCTGCTGTGGCTGCTGGCTGAATTGTTCGAGCAGCTACCAGAGCGCGGCGATGCCGACAAACCTGTGCTGGCGTTGTTCTTCGATGAGGCGCATCTGCTGTTCAATGGCACGCCCAAAGCGTTGCAGGACCGCCTGGAGCAAGTGGTGCGGCTGATCCGCTCCAAGGGCGTGGGGGTGTATTTCGTCACCCAGTCGCCGGGGGATCTGCCGGATGCGGTGTTGGCCCAGTTGGGCTTGCGCATCCAGCATGGCCTGCGCGCCTTCACCGCCAAGGAGCAGAAATCATTGCGTGCGGTGGCTGATGGCTTCCGGCCGAACCCGGCGTTCGACAGCCTGGCGGTGCTTACTGAGCTCGGTATAGGCGAAGCCCTGGTCGGCACCCTGGAAGAGAAGGGCACGCCAGCCATGGTTCAGCGGGTGTTGATCGCGCCGCCACAATCGCGGATCGGGCCCTTGAGCGCGGCTGAGCGCAGTGCGCTGATCGCGGCGTCGCCGTTGGCAGGGCGTTATGACAAGCCGATCGACCGTGAGTCGGCCTATGAAATGCTCACGCAGCGCAAGGGCGCGCCGGTGGAACCGGTACCCCAGGCCAAGGCCGGGGAAGACAGCTTCGCCGACAAGGCCGGCGAGTTCCTGCAGAGCGCAGCGGGGCAGGCGATCAAGTCGGCGGTGCGCCAGGCGGCCAATCAGTTGGGGCGCCAGTTGGTGCGAGGGTTGATGGGGTCGCTGCTGGGCGGGAAGAAACGTTAAACCTACTGGGCCTATCGCGGCATCGGCGCACCGCCGTTCCCACGAAAAAGGCGCCCTGCAAGGGGCGCCTTTTTCAGTACTGCATCAGCACTCAGCTAATGGCCTTGGTGGCCAGCCAGAACAGGCCGGCCGCCAGGCCCATTGTTGCCGGCAGGGTGAGCACCCAGGCCAGCAGGATGGTCTTCACGGTGCCGCCCTGCAGGCCGCTCTTGTTGGCGACCATGGTGCCGGCCACGCCGGACGACAGTACGTGTGTGGTGGACACCGGCAGGCTGAACACGTTGGCCATGCCGATGGCGCAGGCCGCGGTGATTTGCGCCGACATGCCCTGGGCATAGGTCATGCCCTGCTTGCCGATCTTCTCGCCAACGGTCAGCACCACGCGCTTCCAGCCGACCATGGTGCCCAGGCCCAGGGCCAGGGCGACAGCGACGATCACCCAGAACGGTGCGTATTCGGTGGTGGCGGTCAGGTCCTTGCGCAGTTTGTCCAGGTCAGCCTTTTCACGAGGCTCCAGGCCTGGCAGCTTGCCGACCTTCTTCGCCGTGTCGTCCAGGCACAGCAGGTAGCGGCGCACTTCGACGCGCTTCTCGGCGCTCAGGGCGCGATAGTCGGTCACGCCGGAGAGCGACGATTGCAGCGCGGCGATGGTCGGCTCGGTCTGCTGCGGATTGCAGCTGAACTGCTCCGGCAGGTCGCTTGCCTGGGCCTTGCCCAGTGCCAGGAACTCGCCCAGGGTGGCGGCGTTGCGCTGGTAGAACTGGCTCAGGTGCAAGGTGGCGTCACGGGTGCGCTCGATCTGGTAGGTGGTGCTGTTCAGGTCGAGGACGAACTTGGCCGGGACGATACCGATCAGTACCAGCATGATCAGGCCGATGCCTTTCTGGCCATCGTTGGAGCCGTGCACGAAGCTCACGCCCATGGCCGAGATCACCAGCACCAGGCGGTTCCAGAACGGCGGGTGCTTCTTGTCGTCGAGCTTGCGGCGCTGGTCAGGGGTCTTGTGCATCTTCGACAGCGGACGCCACCATTTCAGGCCGATCAGCACCAGGGCGGCGACAGCGAAGCCGGCCATTGGCGAGAGCACCAGGGACATGCCGATATCAATGGCCTTCTGCCAGTTGACCCCGTCACCCAGCGGGATGTCGCTGAGCAGGGCGTTGGCCAGGCCGACGCCGAGGATCGAGCCGATCAGGGTGTGCGAGCTGGAAGCCGGAATGCCGAAGTACCAGGTGCCCAGGTTCCAGGTGATGGCTGCGGCCAGCAACGAGAAGACCATGGCCAGGCCGTGGCCGGTGTTCACATTGATCAGCAGCTCGACCGGCAGCAGGTGGACGATGGCATAGGCCACCCCGACACCACCGAGCAGAACGCCAAGGAAGTTGAACACGCCAGAGAAGAACACGGCGAGGTGCGGTGGCATGGCTTTGGTATAGATGACGGTGGCTACCGCGTTGGCGGTGTCATGAAAGCCATTGATGAACTCGAAGGCGAGCACGAAGGTCAGCGCGAGCGTCAGGCTCACGATAACCCAGGCATCCAGTCCGCTGAATAAATCGATCATGAAGGTTGTCTGGCGGTCTTAGGGGGGGCGGATTATGCCAGAAAACCATGGCAATCGATGCACCTGCCGCTGACCGATGGCAGGCAAATGCCGGCATGGCACAAGCAGCCTGGTGCCGGGTAAACGCAAAAAAAAGCCGTAAAAAATCGATAAAGTTCAGAAAAATCAGCTATTTGAGGTGATTTTTACTGGTCTTGCGCAATTAAAACGATTGTATGAAATTTGTGTGATTCCATTTCATATCACAGGTTTTTGCCTGCCCGACTGGCCTTAACCCTTACTGGGTGATAGCGCATTGGCATCGATCGGCTTCAGTTGTCGTCGCTGCGCAGTTCCTTTTCGATCTTCTCGATTTCCTGGGCGAACGCCTGGTCGAGAACGCTGGCACGTTTACGCCAAGGCTTGCGTTCCGGATCGGGTTGCGCGGCATAGGTGGTGACTTCACCACCGTAAACATCCTTGTAACGTTCAGCCTGGCGCTCGAGTTCCGCGCGCAGTTCTTCTTTCGTCACAGTAATACCTGAATAGGTTGAAGTTGGGCGTCAGCCTTTAAATACACACGCAGCATGCGGATATGTCGACAAACCGAACAATTCATTGCACCGAAATGGCAATGCGTGAGTTGGCAAGCTGCGGTGCAGCGCACGGCGAGCCGCTGCAAAGGCAGGGGCTGGCAGTCGCAAGGCAACGAAAGTGCGTCGATTGGATCCGTTAAACGGTGCTTGCAATCAACACGGGCGATTATAGCAATCGCCCGGTTGAAGGCTATCGTTCTTTACCTGCAACTGACAATAGATCTGAAGTTTGTTGTGCAGCCTATAAACCCTTTGTCGTGCAGGCATTCAAAAGGTTCAAGCCGATGTGCCAGGCAAGTTCGCCGGCTAGTGTCATAAATGAAAACGGCCTCGCTGAGAGGCGAGGCCGTTGCCTGGGACTTCTACGGTGGGTACCTGACCAGTCTCTCCAAAGAAGCCACATGTGGCAGGGGAAAGGTATAAGCAAAAGTGTCAGCGGTCAATTGCGATTATCGGCCGTTCGTTCGATAATCGCACGAGGTAGCGATTTTTTTGAGGCATGTCCATGAGCGAAGAAACCAGCGGCCAGTCAGCCAACGAGCCCGCACGCAGTACCAACCCCACCCTGGCCCCGCCGATCGTGGCATCGGCGGCCAAGCGTATCCAGGCGTTCACTGGCGACCCTGACTTCATGACCTCCCTGGCCCGTGGCCTGGCCGTGATCCAGGCTTTCCAGGAGCGCAAGCGCCACCTGACCATCGCCCAGATCAGCCATCGAACGGAGATCCCGCGCGCTGCGGTGCGGCGCTGCCTGCATACCCTGATGAAGCTGGGTTACGCGACCACTGACGGGCGTACCTATTCGCTGTTGCCCAAAGTGTTGACCCTTGGCCATGCCTACCTGTCGTCCACGCCATTGGCGGTGTCGGCCCAGCCTTACCTGGATCGCATCAGCGACCAGCTTCATGAAGCGGCCAACATGGCCACATTGGAAGGCGATGACATCCTTTATATTGCGCGCTCCGCCACGGTCGAACGGCTGATCTCGGTGGACCTCTCGGTCGGCGGGCGGTTGCCGGCCTATTGCACTTCGATGGGCCGCATCCTCCTGGCAGCGCTGGACGATGCCAGCCTGCACGAATACCTGGAGCGCGCCGACCTCAAGGCCCGTACCAGCCGTACCCTGCACGACCCGGCCTCGTTGTTCGCGTGTATCCAGCAGGTGCGAGAGCAGGGCTGGTGCGTGGTCGACCAGGAGCTGGAGCAGGGCTTGCGTTCGATTGCCGTGCCGATCTACGACGCCTCCGGCCAGGTGCTTGCGGCGTTGAATGTCAGCACCCATGTCGGCCGCGTCAGCCGTGGAGAGCTGGAGCAACGGTTCCTGCCGATCCTGCTGGCGGCCAGCAGGGACTTGTGCCATCAGCTGTTTGGCTGAGGCATGCTGGGGCGCATTGCGCCCCAGCGCCGGCCAGCTACTGTTTCCTGTTCGATAAACGCACAGTGTCGCTCTCGACGAATTGCGCCGCCCACGCCCGCTGATTAATGTCTGTCGCACGTGTCGGCTGCGCCGACCGGATAATAACAACAGGCCCGAGGGCATCCCCATGACCACTGTCCCTTCGCTGTCGCGGCCGCACCCGCGCACGGTGCTGCTGCACTCCGGCTGAGCCTCGGCCGTCGTATCCGCTGTTTCCTGTTCCAGTGCATCCGCCCTGCGCGGTAGCCTGCCTGTGCCCAACTCCCGGATAACAATAATGAACAAACCGCAATCCGCTGTCGGCAACTGCCTCGACGTCCAGTCCTTCATCAATGCTCAGCCGCTGTCCCGTTTTCAATGGCGGGTGGTGATCCTGTGCTTCCTGATCGTCTTTCTCGACGGCCTGGACACCGCCGCCATGGGCTTCATCGCGCCGGCGCTGTCCCAGGAATGGGGCATCGACCGGGCCAGTCTCGGCCCGGTGATGAGCGCCGCGCTGATCGGTATGGTATTCGGCGCCCTCGGCTCCGGCCCGCTGGCCGACCGCTTCGGACGCAAGGGCGTGCTGGTGGGCGCGGTACTGGTGTTCGGTGGCTTCAGCCTAGCCTCGGCCTACGCGACCAATGTCGACCAATTGCTGGTATTGCGCTTTCTGACCGGTCTGGGCCTGGGGGCTGGCATGCCCAACGCCACTACCTTGTTGTCGGAATACACCCCGGAGCGCCTCAAGTCGTTGCTGGTGACCAGCATGTTCTGTGGTTTCAACCTGGGCATGGCCGGCGGTGGTTTCATCTCGGCCAAGCTGATCCCGGCCTACGGCTGGCACAGCCTGCTGGTGATCGGGGGCGTGCTGCCGCTGCTGCTGGCAGTGGTGCTGTTGGCCTGGTTGCCGGAGTCGGCGCGCTTTCTGGTGGTGCGCAATCGCGGCGCCGACAAGGTGCGCAAGACCTTGGCGCCGATCAATCCTGAACAGGTAGCCCAGGCATCGAGCTTCAGTGTGCCGGAACAGAAGGCGGTGGCGGCGCGCAACGTGTTTGCGGTGATCTTCTCGGGTACCTATGGCCTGGGCACCGTCTTGCTGTGGCTGACCTACTTCATGGGCCTGGTGATCGTCTATTTGCTGACCAGCTGGCTGCCGACACTGATGCGCGACAGCGGCGCAAGCATGGAGCAGGCGGCCTTCATCGGCGCATTGTTCCAGTTTGGCGGGGTGCTGAGCGCGGTGGCAGTGGGGTGGGCCATGGACCGCTTCAACCCGCACAAGGTAATCGGCATCTTCTATTTGCTGGCAGGTGTGTTTGCCTACGCCGTTGGACAGAGCCTGGGCAACATCACCTTGCTGGCGACCCTGGTGCTGGTTGCCGGCATGTGCGTGAACGGCGCGCAATCGGCCATGCCCTCGCTGGCGGCGCGCTTCTATCCGACCCAAGGCCGTGCCACGGGCGTTTCCTGGATGCTCGGGATCGGTCGCTTCGGCGCGATTCTCGGCGCCTGGAGCGGGGCTACGCTGCTGGGGTTGGGGTGGAATTTCGAGCAGGTGCTGACGGCGCTGCTGGTGCCGGCGGCATTGGCCGCGGTGGGTGTCGTGGTGAAAGGGTTGGTCAGCCACGCGGATGCGACCTGAAGTCTGGGTGGCTCGCCCCTTCAGGACCGTATAAATAGCAGGGTAACAAATGGTTCGATAATCGCACGAAAGTGCGATTATCGGATTGAGATACACCCCTCAGTCTCCTTAATCTGGGCCCATCGCAGCGCTGCATCGGCCCGCTGCTCACTGACCCGACTCGACCTGACCAGGAGTCTCCAATGGCAGCAATCCTCTCGCTTCACGAGGCCGTGAAGCAGTTCATCCAGGATGGCGACAGCGTCGCCCTCGAAGGTTTCACCCACCTGATCCCGACCGCCGCCGGCCACGAGATCATCCGCCAGGGCAAGCGCGACCTGACCCTGGTGCGCATGACCCCTGACCTGATCTACGACCAGCTGATCGGCGCCGGCTGCGCGCGCAAGCTGATCTTCTCCTGGGGCGGCAACCCCGGCGTCGGTTCGCTGCACCGCCTGCGCGATGCGGTGGAGAAACAGTGGCCCCACGCCATCGAGATCGAGGAGCACAGCCACGCCGACCTGGCCAATGCCTATGTCGCCGGTGCCTCCGGCCTGCCGTTCGCGGTGCTGCGCGCCTACGCCGGCTCCGACCTGCCGAAGGTCAACCCGCTGATCAAGAGCGTCACCTGCCCGTTTACCGGAGAAGTGCTCGCCGCCGTGCCGTCGGTGCGCCCGGACGTCACCGTGATCCATGCGCAGAAGGCTGACCGCAAGGGCAACGTGCTGCTGTGGGGCATCCTCGGCGTGCAGAAGGAAGCGGCGCTGGCAGCCAAGCGCTGCATCGTCACCGTCGAGGAAATTGTCGATGACCTGCAGGCGCCGATGAATGCCTGCGTCCTGCCGACCTGGGCCCTCAGCGCGGTGTGCCTGGTGCCCGGTGGCGCCCATCCGTCCTACGCCCACGGCTACTACGAGCGCGACAACCGTTTCTACCAGGCCTGGGACCCGATTGCCCGCAACCGTGAATCGTTCACTGCCTGGATCGACACCTATATCCGTGGCACCGCCGACTTCACCGAATTCCAGGCCAGGCTGGCCAGCACCGCGGAGGCCGCGCAATGAGCTACTCCACTTCCGAAATGATGACTGTCGCCGCCGCCCGTCGCCTGCGCAATGGCGCCGTCTGCTTCGTCGGCATCGGCCTGCCGTCGAAGGCCGCCAACCTGGCGCGCCTGACCTCGTCGCCCGACGTAGTACTGATCTACGAGTCCGGCCCGATCGGTGCCAAACCGAGTGTGCTGCCGTTGTCCATCGGTGACGGCGAGCTGGCCGAGACCGCCGACACCGTGGTGCCGACCGGCGAGATCTTCCGCTACTGGCTGCAGGGCGGGCGCATCGACGTCGGCTTTCTCGGCGCCGCCCAGGTTGACCGCTTCGGCAATATCAACACCACCGTGGTCGGCGACTACCACGCACCGAAGACCCGTCTGCCGGGAGCTGGCGGCGCGCCGGAGATCGCCGGCTCCGCCAAGCAGGTGTTGATCATCCTCAAGCAGTCGCCGCGGGCCTTCGTCGACAAACTCGACTTCATCACCTCGGTGGGCCATGGCGAAGGCGGCGATTCGCGCCAGCGCCTGGGTCTGCCGGGTGAGGGGCCGGTCGGCATCATTACCGACCTGTGCATCATGGAGCCGGAGGCGGGTACCCACGAGTTCGTAGTCACCTCGATCCACCCTGGCGTGACCCGCGAGCAGATCATCAAAGCCACTGGCTGGGCGATCCGCTTTGCCGAGGACGTGCAGCAAACCGCGGCACCAAGCGAGGTAGAGCTGTCCGCCTTGCGCGACCTCGAAGCGCGTACCGCCGCCGCCCATGGCCAGACGGCAGGAGAAGCCTGATGCGTGACGTCTTCATCTGCGACGCTGTTCGTACCCCTATCGGTCGTTTCGGTGGGGCCCTGGCCGGCGTGCGCGCCGACGACCTGGCGGCGGTGCCGCTCAAGGCGTTGATCGAGCGTAACCCGGGTGTGCAATGGGAGCGGCTCGACGAAGTGTTCTTCGGTTGTGCCAACCAGGCTGGCGAGGACAACCGTAACGTGGCGCGCATGGCGCTGTTGCTGGCCGGCTTGCCACACAGCGTCCCAGGCGTGACCCTCAACCGCCTGTGCGCCTCGGGCATGGACGCCGTCGGCAGCGCCTTCCGGGCCATCGCCAGCGGCGAGATGGAGCTGGCCATTGCCGGTGGTGTCGAGTCGATGTCCCGCGCACCGTTCGTGATGGGCAAGGCCGAGAGCGGCTACTCGCGCAACATGAAGCTCGAGGACACCACCATCGGCTGGCGCTTCGTCAATCCGTTGATGAGTGCCCAGTTCGGTGTGGACTCGATGCCCGAGACCGCCGACAACGTCGCCGATGATTACCAGGTGTCGCGTGCCGACCAGGATGCCTTCGCCCTGCGCAGCCAGCAGAAGGCCGCCGCCGCACAGGCCGCCGGCTTTTTCGCCGAGGAAATCGTGCCGGTGCGTATCCAGCACCGCAAGGGTGAGACGGTGGTCGAGCACGACGAACATCTGCGCCCGCAGACCACGCTGGAGGCGCTGGCCAAGCTCAAGCCGGTCAACGGCCCGCACAAGACCGTTACCGCTGGCAACGCCTCGGGTGTCAACGACGGTGCCGCCGCGCTGATTCTGGCGTCGGCCGAGGCGGTGAAGGCACATGGCCTGACCCCGCGCGCCCGGGTGCTGGGCATGGCCAGCGCTGGTGTGGCGCCACGGGTGATGGGCATCGGCCCGGTACCCGCGGTGCGCAAGCTGACCGAGCGGCTTGGTATTGCCGTGGCCGACTTTGATGTCCTCGAGCTCAATGAAGCCTTTGCCAGCCAGGGCCTGGCGGTGTTGCGCGAGCTGGGCGTGGCAGACGATGCACCGCAGGTGAACCCCAATGGCGGCGCCATCGCTCTGGGCCACCCGCTGGGCATGAGCGGTGCGCGGCTGGTGCTGACGGCGCTGCACCAGTTGGAGAAGAGCGGCGGGCGCAAGGGTCTGGCGACCATGTGTGTGGGCGTTGGCCAGGGGTTGGCGTTGGCTATTGAAAGGATCTGATCCTTTAAAACCCATCGCTCCCACGAGAATGCCTGCGAGGCTGCGTGGGAGCGGGCTTGCCCCGCGATGAGGCCGCTAGCCATGACGCACGGGCAAGGCGGAACGAGTGTGTAACCAGGTATGTCTAGAATTACCTGTGACCCTCCAGGAGCAAACGCACCATGACCTCAACCTATTACACCGGCGAAGAACGCAGCAAGCGTATCTTCGCCATCGTCGGCGCCTCGTCGGGCAACCTGGTGGAATGGTTCGACTTCTATGTCTACGCCTTCTGCGCCATCTACTTCGCCCCGGCCTTCTTCCCCTCCGACGACCCCACCGTGCAGTTGCTCAACACCGCCGGTGTATTTGCCGCAGGCTTTTTGATGCGCCCGATCGGTGGCTGGATCTTCGGCCGCCTGGCCGACCGCCACGGGCGCAAGAACTCGCTGATGATCTCGGTGCTGATGATGTGTTTCGGCTCCCTGATGATCGCCTGCCTGCCGACTTACTCGAGCATTGGCACCCTGGCTCCGGCGCTGCTGTTGCTGGCGCGGCTGATCCAGGGCCTGTCGGTGGGCGGCGAATATGGCACCACCGCGACCTACATGAGCGAGGTGGCGCTGCGCGGCCAGCGCGGCTTCTTCGCCTCGTTCCAGTACGTGACCCTGATCGGCGGTCAATTGCTGGCGGTACTGGTGGTGGTGATCCTGCAGCAGTTGCTTACTGAAGACGAACTGCGTGCCTGGGGCTGGCGCATCCCGTTCGTGGTCGGTGCCATCGCCGCGCTGATCTCGCTGATGCTGCGCCGTTCGCTGCACGAGACCAGCAGCGCCGAGACTCGCCAGGACAAGGATGCCGGCAGCATCAGCGGGTTATTCCGTAATCACGCCGCCGCGTTCATCACCGTGCTGGGTTATACCGCCGGTGGTTCGCTGATCTTCTATACCTTCACCACCTACATGCAGAAGTACCTGGTCAATACCGCCGGCATGAATGCCAAGAGCGCCAGTTTCGTCATGACCGGCGCACTGTTCCTGTTCATGATCCTGCAGCCGCTGTTCGGCATGCTCTCCGACCGCATCGGTCGGCGTAATTCGATGCTGCTGTTCGGCGCCCTGGGGACGCTCTTCACCGTCCCCTTGCTGATGGCGCTGAAGACCGTGACCAGCCCGTTCATGGCCTTCGTGCTGGTGACCCTGGCCTTGTGCATCGTCAGCTTCTACACCTCCATCAGCGGCCTGGTGAAGGCCGAGATGTTCCCGCCACAGGTTCGCGCATTGGGCGTGGGGCTGGCCTACGCCGTGGCCAACGCGGTGTTCGGCGGCTCGGCCGAATACGTGGCACTGGGCTTGAAAACCTTGGGGATGGAGAACACCTTCTACTGGTACGTGACCGCCATGATGGCGGTGGCTTTCCTGTTCAGCCTGCGCCTGCCGAAGCAGGCGGCGTACCTGCACCACGATCACTAAGGACGTTGCATGAGCAACCAACTGTTCGACGCCTACTTCACCGCCCCGGCCATGCGCGAGGTTTTCTCCGACCGGGGCCGGTTACAGGGCATGCTCGACTTCGAGGCGGCCCTGGCTCGCGCCGAAGCGGCCGCCGGGCTGGTGCCGCACACGGCGGTGACTGCCATCGAGGCGGCCTGCAAGGCCGAGCGCTACGATGTCCGGGCGCTGGCCGACGCCATAGCGGTGGCCGGCAATTCGGCGATCCCGCTGGTCAAGGCCTTGGGTAAGGTGGTCGCCACTGGCGTACCCGAGGCCGAGCGCTACGTGCATCTGGGCGCCACCAGCCAGGATGCGATGGACAGCGGCCTGGTGCTGCAACTGCGCGAGGCCCTGGGGTTGCTCGAAAACGATCTCGGCAAGCTGGCCGACACCCTGGCGCATCAGGCATTGCGGCATGCCGACACACCGCTGGTGGGGCGTACCTGGCTGCAGCATGCCACGCCGGTGACGCTGGGCATGAAGTTGGCCGGTGTGCTCGGCGCCCTGACTCGCCATCGGCAACGCCTCAAGGAACTGCGCCCGCGCCTGCTGGTGCTGCAGTTCGGTGGCGCTTCCGGCAGCCTGGCGGCGCTGGGCAGCAAAGCGCTGCCGGTGGCCGAGGCCCTGGCCGCGCAACTGAAGCTGTCCTTGCCCGAACAGCCGTGGCACACCCAGCGCGACCGCCTGGTGGAGTTCGCCTCGGTGCTGGGCCTGGTCGCCGGCAGCCTGGGCAAGTTCGGCCGTGACGTCAGCCTGCTGATGCAGACCGAGGCGGGCGAGTTGTTCGAACCCGCCGCGCCGGGCAAGGGCGGTTCCTCGACCATGCCGCACAAGCGCAATCCGGTCGGGGCGGCGGTGCTGATCGGCGCCGCCACCCGTGTGCCCGGGCTGCTTTCGACCCTGTTCAGCGCGATGCCCCAGGAGCACGAGCGCAGCCTCGGCCTGTGGCACGCCGAGTGGGAAACCCTGCCGGAGATCTGCTGCCTGGTCTCCGGCGCCCTGCGCCAGGCCCAGGTGATCGCTGAAGGCATGGAGGTGGACGTCGAACGCATGCGCCGCAACCTCGACCTTACCCAGGGCCTGGTGCTGGCCGAGGCGGTTAGTATCGTCCTCGCCCAGCGCCTGGGCCGCGACCGTGCCCATCATTTGCTGGAGCAGTGCTGCCAGCGCGCCGTGGCCGAAGGGCGCCATCTGCGTGCAGTGCTCGGTGATGAACCGCAGGTCAACGCCGAGTTGTCCGGCGACGAGCTCGATCGCCTGCTCGACCCCACCCATTACCTGGGCCAGGCCCGCGTATGGGTGGCGCGCGCCGTGGCCGAACATCAACGTTTCACTGCCTGAAAGGAGACCGCTGTGGCGCATTTGCAACTGGCCGATGGCGTACTGAACTACCAACTCGATGGCCCGGCCGATGCGCAGGTGCTGGTGCTGTCCAACTCCCTGGGCACCGACCTGGGCATGTGGGATGAGCAGATTCCCGCCTGGAGCGAACACTTTCGCGTGCTGCGCTACGACACCCGTGGCCATGGCGGCTCGTTGGTCACTCAAGGCCCCTACAGCATCGAACAGCTGGGGGACGACGTGCTGGCCCTGCTCGATGCGCTGGACATCGAGCATGCGCACTTCGTCGGCCTGTCCATGGGCGGCCTGATCGGCCAATGGCTGGGCATCAACGCCGGCCACCGCCTGCACAGCCTGACCCTGTGCAACACCGCGGCGAAGATCGCCAACGACGAGGTCTGGAACTCCCGCATCGACACGGTGCTCAAGGGCGGCCAGCAGGCCATGGCGGACCTGCGCGACGGCTCCATCGCCCGTTGGTTCACCCCGGCCTTCGCCTTGGCGCAGCCGGCCGAGGCCCAGCGCATCTGCCAGATGCTCGCGTACACCAGCCCAGAAGGCTATGCCGCCAATTGCGCGGCGGTACGTGATGCCGATTACCGTGAACAGCTGGGGCGCATCCAGGTGCCGACGCTGGTGGTGGCGGGCACTGCGGACGTGGTCACCACGCCTGAGCATGGCCGCTTCATGCAGCGCCGCATCGTCAACGCGACCTATGCCGAGTTCCCGGCGGCGCACCTGTCCAACGTCGAGATCGGCGCGGCCTTCACCGCCCGGGTGCTCGACTTCCTGCTGGCCCGCTGAGGAACCTGCCATGGATGAGAAACAACGTTACGATGCCGGCATGCAGGTGCGTCGCGCGGTGCTCGGTGATGCCCACGTGGACCGTAGCCTGGAAAAGCTCAATGATTTCAACGGCGAGTTCCAGGAGATGATCACCCGGCACGCCTGGGGCGATATCTGGACCCGCCCCGGCCTGCCCCGGCACACCCGCAGCCTGATCACCATCGCCATGCTGATCGGCATGAACCGCAACGACGAACTCAAGCTGCACCTGCGCGCGGCCGCCAACAATGGTGTGACGCGGGAGGAAATCAAGGAAGTGATCATGCAGAGCGCGATCTACTGCGGGATCCCGGCAGCCAATGCCACATTTCACCTGGCCGAGTCGGTGTGGGATGAGTTGGGGGTTGAGTCGCGGCAGTGAGGTGAATTGGTGTCGCCTTAATCGCTGGCAAGCCAGCTCCCACAGGGACCGGCATCAGCTGCTCTTGTGGGAGCTGGCTTGCCAGCGATGAGGAATACGCAATGCCACCGTCATGCTGCGGCTTTCTTCTGGCGAACGGCGACAGGCCCGGCATTGGCCTCCACGGCCTTTTTCAGCTCGCCGCACAGCCCAGCCATGAACGCCAGCTCCGCCACCACGAACAGCGGCCCGATGATCAGCCCGCTCAAGTCATCGACGAATGCCGGCTTGCGCCCTTCGTAGGCATGTCCGACGAACTGGATGATCCAGCCCACCACGAACGCACCCAGCCCGGCACTCAACCACAGCCCGGTACTCTGCACGGCCAGCGCCTGGCCGGCCCACAGGCACAAGCCCAGCAGCAGGCCCATCAGCAGGCCGAAGCGCAGGTCCAGGCGCAGGTAGAACCACACAGACCAGCCCGCCAGCAGCAGTGCCGGCGACAGCCAGAGGCCCGCCACGTCCCAGCCTGGGCGGGACAGCAGCACGGCCACGGCCAGCACGATCAGCGGGATACCAATGAAGTGGGTGGCGATGTTGCGTGGATCGCGGTGGTAGGCCGCGTATTGACTCAGGTGCTCGACGAGGTTTTTCATTGTTGTTCCTCCATCAGGGGTGAGCACAGCTTGCCCCTGTTCATTCATCGTCGTCTGTCGCCTGGCCGACAGAGTTCGCTTTGCGAGGTGCCATGCACGATCCGCGTACTCAGCTGCTGCATGGCCAGTGGTTCCGGCAATTGCCCGCTACCGTTCAGGATAGTCTGCTGGCCCTGGGCCGTTCGCGTGAGCTGGCAGCGGGGCAGCGTCTGTTCCAGCGCGGCGATGCGCCGTGTGGCCTGTATGCGGTACTCGAAGGGGCGATGCGGGTCGGGGCGGTCAGCAGCGAAGGCAAGGAAGCGTTGCTGACGCTGGTCGAGTCGCCCCACTGGTTCGGCGAGATCAGCCTGTTCGACGGCCAGCCGCGCACCCACGACGCCTATGCCGAGGGGCCGACACGCCTGCTGTGGATTCCCCAGGCGCCGTTGCTGGAATGGTTGGCCTGCCAGCCAGAGCACTGGCGCGACCTGGCCCTGCTGATGAGCCACAAGTTGCGCTGGGTGTTCGTCGCCCTCGAGCAGCAGAGCCTGCTGGCCGCCGCGCCGCGGGTGGCGCAGCGGCTGTTGCAGATGGCCGAAGGCTACGGTGAGCGTGATGTCGCCCAATGGCGGTTGCAGGTGTCCCAGGAACAGTTGGCCTTGATGCTGTCGCTGTCGCGCCAGACCATCAACCAGATCCTCAGGAGCCTCGAACAGTCCGGCGTGGTGCGCCTGGGCTATGGCGAGGTGGAGATTGTCGATGCGCCACGTCTGCGGTCGATGGGGCAGCATCAAGGCTGACCAGGATATCGATCATCGCCCGCGCAGCCGGTGACAGGCGCTGGCCGCTGCGACTGATCACCCCACAGCGCACGCTGAGCACTTCCAGGCCTGGTGGCAGGTTGCGCCAGTGCAGACGCACCAGACGGCCGGCGGCCAGGTCCTCGACCATCGCCTCCTCGCTGGCCGTGCCAATGGCGTCGCTAGCGAGCACCACGCTGCGCAGCACCGCCAGGTGCTCGGTCTGCAGGTGCGGGGTGAAGTCGGTGCGTCCGCTGAGGTTGGCCAGACGTTTGCGCACGCCGGGGGCCAGCAGGGCGCTGGCCAGGGGATAGGCGAACAGGTCGTTGGTCGACAGGCTGTCCTTGGCCAGCAACGGGTGCCCGGGGCGGCAGAAGAACAGGCCAGGGCGCGGGGACAGTGCCTCTGTGTGGAAGTTGGGATCGGCCTCGAAGGGCCGCACGTCATCGACGAAAAACTCGATTTGTTCGCGACGCAGTGCCTGGCCCAGGCGCTCGGCGTTATCCACCCGCAAGTCAGTGCGGATGCCGGGATGAGCGCCGATGAAATGTTGCAGGGCCTGAGGCACCAAGCGCACGGCGAGGGCCGGGCCGCTGCCGAATTGCAGCTCTCCGGCATCGAGCTTGGTCATCTGCAGGATGTCGTTGTTCAGTTGCGAGGCACCCTGGACCAGGCGACGGGCATGTTGCAACACCACTTGGCCCTCGGGGGTGGGGGGCAATGCCTTGCTGGCGCGATCGACCAGGGCGCAACCAAAGGTATGTTCGAGATTCTGGATTGCTCGGCTGAAGGCGGGTTGGGTGATACCCATGGCGTCGGCGGCGCGGACGAAACTGCGGTATTCGATGAGGGCGATGAAATAGCGCAGTTGGCGGAGGTCCATGCTCGGGCTCTGGTGCGGGGATAGGAGCTTGGTTTTAGCGGCTTGTTACATATAGCGTCAAAGAATGTTATTTGATTTGAATATGTCTTCTGGTTATTTGCCGGACGGCAGGTCCAATCGCGGGGCAAGTCGGGTCGCCGCATCGCCGCTCCCACGCCGTTCCTATGTTGTGCGGGCGGCGGGGGAGCGGCGGTGCGGCGGCCCAACCGGTTCTCATCGAATGCGTTGCTGCTGAAATCCCTGCGCATGGTCGAATTGCGCCACTTCACCGACAGGTCCTTGAATGTCCCGGCCTGCACCACGTAGGCCAGTTCGGTCTCCCGGGCCCATTCCTTGCCATCGTTGACAGTGCCGACATGCACGTTGTTGCCTTTGATGTAGCGGTTCATCAAGGTCAGGCCGGGGATGCCGACGGTGACGAAATTGAAGTCATGACGCAGTTGCCAGGAGCGCTCCTTGGCATTGTCGAAGCTGGCGTTGTAACTGTCGTTGGCCAGCGTGCCACCGCTGGTGCCGTTGACGCGCATCCAGGCGTCGTCGCCACTGACCTTCTGCAGGCCGATGTAGAAGGTGTGGCCCTGGTAGCGCGCCGAGAGCATGGCCGAGGCGGTGCGGTTGTCCAGGTCGCCGGCGCGGGCGCTGCCATCCTCCTTGCCGAGGAAGTAGCCCAGGTTGGCGCCCAAGGTCCAGTCGCCCAACGGCTGGCTGTGCACCAGGTTCAGATACTGCTGGCGATAAATGTCTTTTAGCCGGGCATCCCACAGGCCGACCAGCGTGCGTTTGTCGTTGAAGCTGTATTCGCCGCCGGCGAAGTTGAAGCGGTCTGAGGTGATACCGGCGCGCCCCTGCATGAACATGTCCTCCATGCTCGCATCGTTGCGCGGGCTGTTGCCGCGGAACTGGCCGGCATAGAGGGTCAGGCCGTCGATCTCCTTCGAGGTGAGCTGACCGCCGCGGAACGTCTGCGGCAAGGAACGACCATCGTCCGAACGCAGGATCGGCAGCACCGGCATCCACTCGCCGACTTTGAGCTCGGTCTGCGACAGGCGCGTCTTCAGCGCCACGCCCAGGCGGCCGAAATCATCGGCCGGGCGGCCATCGTCATGCACCGGCAGCAGGTGGGTGCCGGCCGTGCCCTTGCCGCCATCGAGTTTGACCGAGTACAGCCCCAGCACATCGATGCCGAAACCGACGGTGCCCTGGGTGAAGCCGGAACGGGCGTCGAGGATGAAGCTCTGGGTCCATTCTTCAGCCTTGCCCTGGGGGTTGGCCGGGTCGACGAAGTTGCGGTTGATGTAGAAGTTGCGCAGGTTGAGGCTGGCCTTGGCGTCTTCCAGGAAGCCACCTTCGGCGGCCACGCCGGGCAGGGCGCAGGACAGGGCCAACAGGCCGGGCAGCAGCTGGCGTGCGGGTTGCAAAGTGCTCATCTGTCGTGGATCTCTTGTTTTTATTGGGCGAGCCGGTTCGCTGCGGTTGTGGTCGCAGGGTTGGGCGTCTTTAGAGAGAACGTGTGCAACGTTGCGTGGGCGATGGTGCGGGGGAGGGTGGGGGCGAGGCAATTCGTGGAACGCGGAACGGGGCGGTTATCGAACGCAATGTGACCGCGCAACAAAAAGCCCACCGCAAGGGTGGGCTTGATGCTGTCAGCGGTCCAGTCAGCCTTTCGGTGTCTGGATCGAGGCTTGCTGCTGGGTCTGCTCGTACCAGCCGCCGCCGAGGGCCTTGTACAGGTTGACCTCGCTGACCAGCTGCGACAGGCGATCACCGATCAGCGACTGCTGGGCGCTGAACAGGTTGCGCTGGGCATCGAGGAAGGTCAGGTTGCTGTCGATACCGATGCGATAGCGGCGCTCGGCCAGGCGGTAGTAGTCCTGGTTGGCGGCGACCAGATCGCGTTGCGCCTGCAGCTGCTCTTCGAAGGTCTTGCGTGCGGCCAGGCCATCGGCGACTTCCTGGAAGGCGGTCTGGATGGTCTTTTCGTACTTGGCGACGTTGATGTCTTTCTGGATCTTCGAGTAGTCCAGGCTGGCCCGCAGGCTGCCGGCGTTGAAGATCGGCAGGTTGATCTGCGGCTGGAACAGCCAGGTGCCCGAGCCCCCCTTGAACAGCCCGCCCATGTCCGGGCTCAGGGTACCGGCGTTGGCGGTCAGGCTGATGCTCGGGAAGAACGCTGCCCGGGCCGCGCCGATGTTGGCGTTGGCGGCCTTGAGCAGGTGCTCTGCCTCCTGGATGTCCGGACGGCGCTGCAGGATGTCGGACGGCAGGCCGGCCGGCACTTCGGCCAGTTGGTCGGCATTGAGCTCCAGCGGCTTGGGCAGGGTGGCCGGCACGCCGGTACCTACCAGCACGGTGAGGCTGTTGAGGTCCTGGGCGACCAGGCGCTGGTACTGCGACAGCTTGACGCGCGCGCCTTCGACGGCAGTGCGTGCCTGGCTCAGGTCGAGAGCCGAGGCCACGCCCACCTCATTGCTGCGGCGGGTGAGGTTGTAGCTCTCTTCGTACGTCTTGAGCGTTTCCTCGGTCAGCTTCAGCAGCGCCTGGTCGGCCTGCCAGGTGTAGTAGGCGTTGGCCACGCTGGCCACCAGGCTGATCTGCGTGGAGCGGCGCGCCTGTTCACTGGACAGGTAGGTTTCCAGGGCCTGCTGGGTCAGGCTGCGCACCCGGCCGAACAGGTCCAGCTCATAGGCGCTGACACCGAGGGTGGCCGAGTACTGGCTGGTGATGTTCGCCTCGCCGGTCTGCGACATATTCCCCGGCATCCGTTGGCGGCTGCCGCTGCCATTGGCGGAAACCGCTGGCAGCAGGTCGGCGCGCTGGATGCGGTACTGCGCGCGGTAGGCGTCGATGTTCAACGCCGCGACCCGCAGGTCGCGGTTGTTTTCCAGTGACGTCTGGATCAGTTGCTGCAGCGCCGGGTCGTGGAAGAACTGGCGCCAGCCCTGTTCGGCCGCGGCGACGTCGGCCGATTGGGTCGGCGAGTACGCAGGGCCTTGCGGCCACTGCGCGGCCACCGGCGCCTCTGGCGTCTGGTAGTCGGGGATCAGCGAGCAACCGCCGAGGATGAAGGCGGTTACCGCCAGGGACAACAAAGACTTGGTCATTGCCCAGCCTCATAACGTGGAGTTTCAGGGGTGGCGTGTTCTTTCGGCTCTTTGCTGCCGAACAGCGACGACACTGCGACGAAGAATAGCGGTACCCAGAAGATGGCCAGTATGGTCGCACTGATCATGCCGCCGATCACACCGGTGCCGATGGCGTGCTGGCTGCCGGCGCCAGCGCCGCTGGCGATGGTCAACGGTACCACGCCGAGGATGAACGCCAGCGAGGTCATGATGATCGGGCGCAGACGCATGCGGCAGGCCTCGATGGCTGCGTCGTACAGGCTTTTGCCCTGCTCGTGCAGTTCCTTGGCGAACTCGACGATCAGGATCGCGTTCTTCGCTGCCAGGCCGATGGTGGTCAGCAGGCCGACCAGGAAGTACACGTCGTTGGACAAGCCGCGCAGGCTGGTGGCGAGCAGGGCACCGATGATACCCAGTGGCACGACCAGCACGACCGCGATCGGGATCGACCAGCTTTCGTACAGCGCCGCCAGGCAGAGGAACACGAACAGCACCGAGAGGGCAAACAGCGCCGGCATCTGCGAGCCGGAGAGTTTTTCCTCGTAGGACATGCCGGTCCAGGAGTAGCCGATGCCGGTTGGCAGTTCGCCGGCGATGCGCTCGACTTCGGCCATGGCCTCACCGGTACTGTAGCCCGGCGCCGGGGTACCGAGGATCTCGACCGCTTCCACGCCGTTGTAGCGCGACAGTTTCGGCGAGCCATAGCTCCACTCGCCCTTGGCGAAGGAGGAGAACGGCACCATCTCGCCCTTGCCGTTGCGCACGTACCACTTCTGCAGGTCTTCCGGGCTCATCCGGGCGTTTGGCGCACCCTGGATGTAGACCTTCTTGACCCGGCCACGGTCGATGAAGTCGTTGACGTAGCTACCGCCGAGGGCAATCGACAGGGTGTTGTTGATATCGGCGATGGTCACGCCCAGGGCGCTGGCGCGTTCGTCGTCGATGGTCAACTGGTACTGCGGCTCGTCGTTCAGGCCGTTTGGACGCACGGCGCTGAGGATCTTGCTCTGCGCGGCCTTGGCCAGGAACTGGTTGCGCGCTTCCATCAGCTTCTCGTGGCCGACCCCGGCGCGGTCCTGGAGGAACACGTCGAAGCCGGTGGCGTTACCCAGTTCGAGTACCGCTGGCGGGGCGAAGGCGAACACCATCGCGTCGCGGAAGCTGAAGAAGTGCATCTGCGCGCGCTGGGCGAGGGCGAACACACTGTTCTCCTTCGAGCGCTCGCCCCAAGGCTTGAGCATGATGAATGCCATGCCCGAGCTCTGGCCGCGGCCGGCGAAGTTGAAGCCGTTGACGGTGAACACGGACGCCACGGTATCGGCTTCCTTGTCGAGCAGGTACTCACGCATCTGGTCGACCACCACCTGGGTGCGCTCGGCACTGGAGCCGGCCGGGGTCTGTACCTGGGCGAACAGCACGCCCTGGTCTTCTTCCGGCAGGAAAGCGGTCGGGATGCGCGCGAACAGCCAGATCATGCCGACCACGATCAGCGCGTAGGCCAGCAGGAACGGGATCTTGTTGCGCAGGATGGTGCCGACGCTACGCTCATAGCCGACGACGCTGCGGTCGAAGTTGCGGTTGAACCAGCCGAAGAAGCCGCGCTTGGCCACATGGTGCTCGCCCTTCTTCAGCGGCTTGAGCATGGTGGCGCACAGGGCCGGGGTGAAGATCAGCGCCACCAGCACCGACAGGCCCATGGCCGAGACGATGGTGATGGAGAACTGGCGATAGATCACACCGGTGGAACCGCCGAAGAAGGCCATCGGTAGCAGTACCGCCGACAGTACCAGGGCGATACCCACCAGGGCACCCTGGATCTGCTCCATGGAGCGCTTGGTCGCTTCCTTGGGTGGCAACCCTTCCTCGGACATCACCCGCTCGACGTTCTCCACCACGACGATGGCATCGTCCACCAGCAGGCCGATGGCCAGGACCATGGCGAACATGGTCAGGGTGTTGATGCTGAAGCCGGCGGCGGCGAGGATGCCGAACGTACCCAGCAATACCACCGGTACGGTCATGGTGGTGATGATGGTGGCGCGGAAGTTCTGCAGGAACAGGTACATCACCAGGAACACCAGGACCACGGCTTCGATCAGGGTGTGGATCACCCCGCTGATCGATTCGGTGACCACTGGGGTGGTGTCATACGGGAATACGGCCTTCACCCCCGGCGGGAAGAACGGCTCCAGGCCGCTGATGGTCGTGCGCAGCGCCTTGGCGGTATCCAGGGCGTTGGCGCCGGTGGCCAGCTTGACCGCCAGGCCCGAGGCCGGCTTGCCGTTGAACTGGGCGCTGATGGCGTAGTTTTCGCCGCCCAGGCCAACCTGGGCCACGTCGCCCAGGCGCACCTGGGAACCGTCGGCATTGACCTTGAGCAGGATCTTCTCGAACTGCTCGGCGGTCTGCAGACGGGTCTTGCCGATGATGGTGGCGTTGAGCTGGGTACCTGGCAGTGCCGGCAGGCCGCCGAGCTGGCCGGAGGATACCTGAACGTTTTGCGCGGCGACCGCGGTGCGCACGTCGACCGGGGTCAGCTGGAACTTGTTCAGCTTGGCCGGATCCAGCCAGATACGCATGGCGTACTGCGCACCGAACACCTGGAAGTCACCCACGCCTGCGGTCCGCGAGATCGGGTCCTGCATGTTGGAGACGATGTAGTTGGCCAGGTCGTCCTTGGTCATGCTGCCGTCTTCGGACACCAGGCCGATCACCAGCAGGAAGTTCTTCACTGCCTTGGTGACGCGGATACCTTGCTGCTGCACTTCCTGCGGCAACAACGGGGTGGCCAGGTTCAGCTTGTTCTGTACCTGGACCTGCGCGGTGTCCGAGTTGGTGCCCTGCTCGAAGGTGGCAGTGATGGTCATGCTGCCGTCGGAGTTACTTTCCGACGACACATAACGCAGGTTGTCGATACCGTTGAGCTGCTGCTCGATCACCTGCACCACGGTGTCCTGCACCGTCTGCGCCGAGGCGCCCGGGTAGGTCACGGAGATGGCGATGGCCGGTGGGGCGATGCTCGGGTACTGGTTGATCGGCAGCTTCAGGATCGACAAGGCGCCGACCAGCATGATCACCAGGGCGATCACCCAGGCGAAGATCGGGCGATCGATAAAGAACTTCGACATGGTTTACTCCGCTTTGGCGTCAGCTTTGGCCGTGTTGGCCTGAGCAGGGCCGGCCGGCTTCTTGACGTTGGTGGCTTCGCTGACCTTGACCTCGACGCCTGGTCGCACGAACTGCAGGCCTTCGGTGATCAGGCGGTCGCCCGGGTTCAGGCCTTCCTCGATCAGCCAGTCGCTGCCCAGGGTACGGCTGGCCTTGAGTTGGCGCAGTTCGACCTTGTTCTCCTGGTTGACCACCAGCGCGGTTGGCGCGCCCTTGAGGTCGCGGGTCACGCCCTGTTGCGGGGCCAGGATGGCGTTGGCGTTGACCCCGGCCTTGAGCCGCGCATGCACGAACATGCCGGGCAGCAGGGTGTGGTCGGGGTTGGGGAAGATTGCGCGCAGGGTGACGGAGCCGGTGGTTTCGTCGACCGCGACTTCGGAGAACTCCAGGCGGCCCTGTTGCTTGAACAGGCTGCCGTCTTCCAGCACCAGCTGAACCTGGGCGGCATTGTCGCCGGCCTTCTGCAGCTGGCCGCCTTCCAGGTCACGGCGCAGCTTGAGCAGCTCGGCGGTGGACTGGGTGACGTCGACGTAGATCGGGTCGAGCTGCTGGATGGTGGCCATGGCGTTGGTCTGGCCGTTGTTCACCAGGGCGCCTTCGGTGACCGAGGAACGACCGACGCGGCCACTGATCGGGGCCAGCACCTTGGTGTAGCGCAGGTCGATCTGGGCGCTCTTGAGCGACGCCTCGGCCTGCAATCGTTTGGCATTGGCGTCATCGTATTCCTGCTTGGAAACGGCCTGCTCGTCGATCAGTTGCTTGTAGCGCTCGGCCAGCGAGCGGGTAGCCTGCAGGTTGGCCTGGGCGTTGGCCAGGTTCGCCTCGTAGACGGCTGGGTCGATCTGGTAGAGCTGTTGCCCTTCCTTGACGTCGCTGCCTTCCTTGAACAGGCGCTTGAGAATGATGCCGTTCACCTGTGGGCGGACCTCGGCCACGCGGTAGGCGCTGGTGCGCCCCGGCAGTTCCGAGGTCAGGGTGAAGGCTTGCGGTTGTACGGTCACGACGCCGACCTGAGGAGCCTGCGGCGCAGGCGCTGCTTCCTCTTTCTTACAGCCACTGAGCAGGGTTGCCAGGGCCACGGCGGAAACCAGGGCGGTTACGGCTGGCTTGAATTGCATGAGGATCCTCGGGTCGCAGGAGCAGGGGAGCTCAAGAATATAGTGGAAGTGCTTTGTCAGAAAAACGCTATCCGGTGGATAAATAGCTTGCTAAGGAATATACTTACATTCATGGTTGTTTGTAAATAGTGCCGGTGCGTCGTGAGTGACCACCGCCGATCGCCCAAATCCACCCGGGAGCGGCCTTGAAAGAGCCTGCCCCGGCCTGATTCCCGCTCGCCAGATCGAGCGCGCGGGGCCTGATGAGGTTGTACTGCCATGGTCCGTCGAACCAAAGAAGAAGCCCAGGAAACCCGCGCCCAGATCATCGAGGCGGCGGAGAAGGCTTTCTACAAGCGTGGGGTAGCGCGTACCACCCTGGCCGACATCGCTGAACTGGCCGGCGTTACTCGTGGTGCGATCTACTGGCACTTCAGCAACAAGGCCGAGCTGGTTCAGGCGCTGCTCGACAGCCTGCACGAGACCCATGACCACCTGGCTCGCGCCAGTGAAAGCGAGGACGAGCTCGACCCGCTCGGCTGCATGCGCAAGCTGTTGCTGCAAGTGTTCAACGAGTTGGTGCTTGATGCCCGAACCCGGCGTATCAACGAAATCCTGCATCACAAGTGCGAGTTCACCGACGACATGTGTGAGATTCGCCAGCAGCGTCAAGGCGCTGTGCTGGACTGCCATCAAAGCATTGCCCTGGCCTTGGGCAATGCAGTACGCCGTGGCCAGTTGCCTGCCGAGCTCGAGATCGACCGGGCTGCGGTGGCCATGTTTGCCTATGTGGATGGCCTGATCGGCCGCTGGCTGCTGCTCCCCGAGAGCTTCGACCTGTTGGGCGATGTCGAGAAATGGGTCGACACCGGGCTGGATATGCTGCGCTTGAGCCCTGGCTTGCGCAAATGACACTTTGTTAACGATTGTGAGGAAGTGTTATCTCTTTTCGGTTAACGCAGGATTAATAGAGTGGGAGCGGGCTTGCCCGGCGATGACAACCTTCAGGCCATGATGTCGCCTGGGCGGACGCCATCGCGGGGCAAGCCCGCTCCCACGGCTGTCAGCGCCCGCGCAACTGTCTGTCCGGCAAGGCCAGCGCCGCCAGCAGGCCGATCAGCGATGCCCCGGCACTGACCAGCAACAGGTCGCGGAAGGTTTCCAGCAAGCGCGCCTGGGTCTGCGGATCCGCCTCGCCCGCCTTGAGGCTGCCCAGCAATGGGTTGCCCAGCATCTCGAAGCCGCCCTGGTGCAACAACGCCAGCAACAGGCTGGACATGCACGCCACCCCCATCGCTCCGCCGAGCGAGCGGAACAGGTTGGTGGTGCTGGTCGCGACGCCAATGTCCTTGCTGTCCACAGCGCTTTGCGTGCCTACCAGCGAGGTGGGGAATTGCAAGCCGCAGGCGATGCCGGTCAGCAGCATGAACAGCGCGCCGAGCAACCCCGATTGCGGTGGCGTCAGCGCCATGGCGGCGATGGCCAGCGGCATCAGCAGTGCGCCGGTCAGGATCTGCGGCTTGAAGCGGCCGGTGCGGCTGGTCATGCGCCCGCCGGTGAAGGCGCCGATGGGCAACCCCATTGCCAGCGGCAGCAGGTGCAGCGCCGCGCTGTCGGCACCGGCACCGGTGATGCCCTGGTAGCGCAGGGGCATCAGCATGGTCAACGAGATCGACTGGAAGCTGGCGAAGAAGATCACGCACCAGCACAGCACCGCGACCCGGTTGCCGAACAGGCTCAACGGCAGCAGCGGCTCGCGGCAACGGCGCTCGTGGGCGATGAACGTCAGCAGCCCGAGCAGTGCGCAGCCCAGCAGCGCCAGCACCTGCGGCGACTGCCAGGGGTGCCCTTGGCCGACCAGGGTAATGCCCAGCAGCAGGCTGCCCAGGCCGATGATCATCAGCACCGCGCCAAGGTAATCGACCTGGGCTTCGCGGTGCTTGACCGGCAAGCCGTCCAGCGCCCGATGGATCACCCAAAGGGCGACCAGTCCCAGTGGCAGGTTGATCCAGAACACCCAGCGCCAGGACAGGTACTCGGTCAGCCAGCCGCCGAGCACCGGCCCGGCGACACTGGCCAGGGCATACATGCTGCTGAAATAGCCCTGGTAGCGGCCGCGCTCGCGGGGCGGCACGAAGTCGCCGATGATCGCCTGGCTGACTGACACCATGCCGCCAGCGCCGATGCCCTGAAGCACTCGGGCCAGCACCAGCTGTGGCATGTCCTGGGCCAGGCCGCAGGCCACCGAGGCCAGGGTGAACAGGGCGGTGCCGGTGAGGATCATGCGCCGGCGGCCATACAGGTCGCCGAGCTTGCCGTAGATCGGCACGGCGATGGTCATGGCCACCATGTAGCCGGAGATGACCCAGGCCAGCAGGCCGACATCGTTGAACTGCGCGGAGATTGCCGGCATGGACACGGCGACGATGGTCTGGTCGAGGGCGCCGAGGAAGATCGCCAGCATCAGGGCGGTGAGGACGCTGCGCAGAACAGTGGGGGGCAGGGCGGCGGTCACGGTGGGTACCTTGTGGTCAGCGCTGGCGCGATCGCGAGGCATCGCGGGAGCGGGCTTGCCCCGCGATGGGCTCATTCATGGTGGGCATTGTACGCTGAGTTACATAGCTACCTATGTACTCCGTGCATCCCCTATGCAAGATCGGCATTGGCGCATTCATCCAGTGCTGCATGGCCGCGTGATATCGTGGCTTGGCCGCAGAGGCTGAAATCCGGGGCCTGCACCAGCTTGGTGCAAGTATATTCCAGAGGATTTCGCGTTGCTGTATGTCCACACCTTCTATTCCTCTGCCTGCATGTCGAGCATGACCGCCCTGCGCCCTGATGGCGACGGTTGGAACAGTCAGGTAGACCCGATACAGGGGTCGGTTGTCAGCCGTTCACAATTTCTCATTACAAGCGGAGTGATCATGCCCAAGGCTTCCCACCACGATCTGCGTTTTGCCTTCCGCGAACTGCTTGCTTCAGGTTCGTGCTATCACACCGCGTCGGTGTTCGACCCGATGTCAGCCCGTATTGCCGCCGACCTTGGTTTTGAAGTCGGCATTCTCGGTGGTTCGGTCGCCTCGCTGCAGGTCCTGGCCGCGCCGGATTTCGCCCTGATCACCCTCAGCGAGTTCGTCGAGCAGGCCACCCGCATCGGCCGTGTCGCCCAGTTGCCGGTACTCGCCGATGCCGACCACGGCTACGGCAATGCGCTCAACGTGATGCGCACGGTCATCGAACTGGAACGTGCTGGCGTAGCCGCGCTGACCATCGAGGACACCTTGCTGCCGGCCCAGTTCGGCCGCAAGTCCACCGACCTGATTTCGGTGGACGAGGGCGTGGGCAAGATCCGCGCGGCGCTGGAGGCGCGTGTCGATTCGGCCCTGGCGATCATCGCCCGGACCAATGCCGGGGTGCTCACCACCGAGGAAATCATCGTGCGCACCCAGAGCTACCAGAAGGCCGGCGCCGATGGCATCTGCATGGTGGGGGTCAAGGACTTCGAGCAGCTTGAACAGATTGCCGAGCACCTGAGCGTGCCGTTGATGCTGGTGACCTACGCCAACCCCAACCTGCGCGACGACGAGCGCCTGGCGCGCCTGGGCGTGCGTATCGTGGTCGACGGCCATGCCGCCTACTTCGCCGCGATCAAGGCCACCTACGATTGCCTGCGCCAGCAGCGTGGCCTGCAGCACAAGTCGGACAGCCTCGGCGCCACCGAGCTTTCGCACACCTACACCCAGCCTGAGGACTACATCCGCTGGGCGAAAGAGTACATGAGCGTCGAGGAGTGATCCGACCTACCTGATGGCGCTCAGCGTGGCGCTGTGGGGCACGCAATGCTCATGTACGCAACTGTTGGCCGTGTTGGGCTGGCTGCGCAGCAGCTCCACCCGCCAGCAGGCCGAGCCGTAGAGCCCGGCCACCGCGACCAGGGCGAAGACGAGGGCGCAACGCCTGGATTTGATACTCATGGTGCGGACCTCCTGTTGATGCAACAGGTGATACCTACAAGCATAGGCCCAATGCGCGTAACTGCACCGTCTTGACTCAACTCAATCCCTTGTCCCACTCCGGTTCGTCGGCAAACCGCTGCGCGAGAAAGTCCAGCATGCTGCGCAACGTCGCCGGCATGTGCTTGCGCGAGGTGTACACCGCATTCAGGGTCAGTTCCCGCGGCTTGGCTTGCGGCAGCAATCGCACCAGCTCGCCACTGCGCAGCGCGGCGGCCGCCTGGTAGGTGGGCAGCATGGCGATGCCGGCATGGGCCAGGGCGGCCTTCTGCAGGGTCATGGCCTCGTTGGCGCTGATATTGCCCTGCACCGGCACGGCGACGTTCTGCCCGTCCACCTCGAAATGCCACAGGTTGTGGCCAAAGTAGGCGTGGGTCAGGCAGTTGTGCTGGCTCAACGCCTCGACCCGGTCCGGCGTACCGTGCTCGCGCAGGTAGGCGGGGCTGGCGCAGACCACTGAGCGGCACACGCTCAGGCGCCGGGCAATGAGGTTGGGGTCGACGTCGTTGCTGGTGCGGATCGCCAGGTCGATGCGCTCGTCCACCAGGTTGACGGTGCGGTCGAGCATCTGCAGCTCAACCTTCACCCCGGGGTAGCGTTTGACGTAGGCCGCCAGTGCATCCACCAGCTGGGCCTGGCCGAACGAGGTGCTGACGCTGATGCGCAGCTCGCCACGGGGCGCGTCGTCCGGCTGGCGCACGGCGCTTTGCAGGTCGCCGGCCAGCTCCAGCATCTGCCGACAACGTGGCAGGGTCTCGAGGCCCGCTGCCGTCAAGCTGAGCTTGCGGGTGGTGCGTTGCATCAGGCGGGCCCCGACCCAGTCCTCCAGCTCCGCCAGGTAGCGGGATACCACAGGCCTGGAGAGTTCCAGGTGGTCTGCGGCGGCCGACTGGCTGCCCAGGTCGACGACGGTGACGAATACGCGCATGGCGTTGAGCCGATCCATGATCTGTCCGATTTCAGAAACAAACTATGTCGAAGCATCGCATTTTTTGTATTGGATCGGGCAACTAAGCTTGCACCCATCGTCCCACTCACAGGATCTTGCAATGTCTCTCTTCACGCCCCTTCGCGGCCTGCTGCTGGCCTGCCTTACCCTCGGTGGCCAGGCCATGGCTGGCGAACCACTCAAACTGGACGCCTACAACCCCGGTCACGCGGCGATCTTCCCGGTCAGCTCGGTGATCGTCAGCGGTGCCCACGATGCCATCCTGGTCGACGCCCAGTTCGGCAAGGCCCAGGCCGAGCAGGTGGTCGAGCGCCTGCGTGCCAGCGGCAAGCAGCTGACCACCATCTACGTCAGCCATGGCGACCCGGACTACTACTTCGGCCTGGACACCATCACCCAGGCGTTTCCCAAGGCACGGGTGGTCGCTTCGGCCGCCACTGTCGAGCACATCCGCAAGACCATGGACGCCAAGCTGGCCTACTGGGGCCCGCAGATGGGCGCGGACAAGCCGGCACGCCTGGTGGTGCCGCAGGTCCTCAAGGGCAATCGCCTGGAGCTGGAAGGCCAGGCACTGGAAGTTGTCGGCCTGGATGGTCCGCAGCCGGACCGTAGCTTCGTGTGGATTCCCTCGATCAAGGCAGTTGTCGGTGGCGTGGTGGTTTCCGAGGGCATCCATGTGTGGATGGCCGACACCCAGACCGCGCAATCCCACTCCGACTGGCTGAAGACCTTGGCGAAGATCGAGCAGCTCACCCCGCGCACGGTAATCCCGGGGCACTACCTGGGCGACAGCAGCCGTTCGCTGGACGCGGTGCGCTTCACCGCCGGCTACATTCGTGACTTCGATACCGAGGCCGCCAAGGCTGCCAACGCCGCCGCGCTGATCGCAGCGATGAAGCAGCGCTATCCGAACCTGGGTGACGAGAGTTCCCTTGAGTTGGGTGCCAAGGTCGCCAAGGGCGAGATGAAGTGGTAACCCTTTTCAACCTGTTGGAGTGTTTCCCATGAGCAAGATCGCAATCATCGGCGCCACTGGGCGTGCCGGCAGCCAGTTGCTGGAAGAGGCCTTGCGTCGGGGTCACAGTGTGGTGGCCATCGCCCGCAATCCGAGTACGCTGCAAGGCCGTGACGGCGTCACGGTCAAGGCGCTGGATGCCAAGGACAGTGCCGCCCTGCAGGCGGCCGTGACAGGCTGCGACGCGGTGTTGAGCGCGGCGCATTTCTCGACCATCGAGCCTGACGCGATCATCGAGCCGGTCAAGCGTGCCGGGGTCAAGCGCCTGCTGGTGGTGGGCGGGGCCGGTAGCCTGCTGCTGCCGTCCGGACACCGGGTGATCGACAGCCCGGATTTCCCGGAAGCCTACAAGGCCGAGGCCAGTGCCGGGGTGCGCTTTCTCGAAGCGTTGCGCCGTGAGCCGAGCCTGGACTGGACTTTCCTGTCGCCGTCGGCGGAGTTCGTCGAAGGTGAGCGCAGCGGGCACTACACCCTGGGCAAGGATCACCTGCTGATCGGGGCTGAAGGCAAGAGCTGGATCACCTTTGCCGACTACGCCATCGCCATGCTCGACGAGCTGGAGAAACCGGCGCACTCGCGGGCGCGGTTCACGGTCGGCTACTGAGTCGTCTACAGCCGGGCTCGCGCTTGCAGCCACTCCATCAACTCGACCAACCCCGGGGGCATGGTCTTCGACGGGCTCACCAGGTAATAGCCCTTGCCGGTCGTTACCTTCAGCTCGAATGGCATGCACAACCGACCAGCACACAGGTCGTCGCCGATCAGCGAGAAATCGCCGATGGCGATCCCTGTGCCCTGGGAGGCCATGGCCATTGCCATGTCCAGTGTCTCGAAGTGCTGCTTTGGCCCCTGGGGCTCGAACCCGGCATTGGCCGCCTGCAACCACAACCGCCAGTCATGCTCGTCCCGAGAGGGGTGCAGCAGCATCTGCCGCGCCAGGTCCTGCAACTGCAAGGGGCCGCTCGCTACCGAGGGGGCGCAGACCGGTGTCAGTTGCTCATCGAACAGCTTGCGTACCTGCAACCCATGGTTCGGCACCGCGCCATACACAACGGCTGCATCGAAGCCCTCGCGGCGAAAATCCACGCCATGCTGCACCGTGGTGGTCAATTCCACCGGCACGTCCGGGCGCAGTGCCTGCCACTCCAGCAAGCGTGGCAGCAGCCAACGCATCACACAAGTCGGCGCCTTGAGCTGCAGCGTCGTGCTGCGCCCGCCGACTTCGCGCACGCCTTGCTCGATCAGGGCGAAGACCTGCTGCACCCGGGGCAGCCAGTCCTGTCCTTCGCGGGTCAGGGCCAGGCCACGGGCCTGGCGCTGGAACAGCGCATAGCCCAGATGTTCCTCGAGCCCGGCGATCTGTCGGCTGACCGCGCCCTGGGTGATATGCAGCTGTTGCGCGGCACGGGTGAAGTTGCAGTGCTGGGCGGTCACCAGGAAGGTGTGCAGGGCGGGAAGGGGCGGCAGGCGTTTCATTGTGATAAGCCATGATATGAGGTCATGGCTAGTATGTGTTTTTTTGCATTGTGGCGGTAGTCGGCCCTTGGTTCCATGAGCACAAGTCTCAACAAGAATCGGGTACTCGATGATGGCAACCTGTGGTGAAGTGCTGGTCAAACTCCTCGAAGGCTATGGTGTCGATCATGTCTTCGGCATTCCCGGCGTGCATACCGTGGAACTCTACCGCGGCCTGGCTGCGTCCTCGATCCGCCACATCACCCCGCGCCACGAGCAGGGCGCTGGATTCATGGCTGATGGCTACTCGCGTACCCGGGGCAAGCCCGGGGTGTGCTTCATCATCACCGGCCCAGGCATGACCAACATCACCACCGCCATGGGCCAGGCCTACGCCGACTCGATTCCGATGCTGGTGATTTCCAGCGTGCAGTCGCGCAGCCAGCTGGGTGGCGGGCGCGGCAAGTTGCACGAACTGCCCAACCAGGCCGGGCTGGTGGCGGGGGTGGCGGCGTTTTCGCATACCCTGATGAGTGCCGACGACCTGCCCGAGGTGCTGGCTCGCGCTTTCGCCGTGTTCGACGGTGGTCGCCCGCGCCCGGTGCATATCGAGATCCCGCTGGATGTGCTGGTGGAGCCCGCCGATCACCTGCTGCCCGGCCGCCCGGTGCGCACCGCGCGGGCGGGTGCGGCGCCGCAGACCGTGCAGCAGATGGCGGTGCGCCTGGCCAAGGCGCGCCGGCCGTTGATCCTCGCCGGCGGTGGTGCCCTGGCAGCCGGCTCCGGGCTGGCCAGGCTGGCCGAGCACCTGCAGGCGCCAGTGGCGCTGACCATCAATGCCAAGGGGCTGCTGCCCGCCGATCACCCGCTGCAGATCGGCTCGACCCAGACTTTGCCGGCCACCCGTGCACTGGTGGCCGAGGCCGACGTGGTGCTGGCCATCGGTACCGAGCTGGCCGAGACCGATTACGACGTGACGTTCAAGGGTGGTTTCGAGATCCCCGGCAGCCTGCTGCGGATCGATATCGACCCGGACCAGACGGTGCGCAACTACCCGCCCGAGCTGGCCCTGGTGGCCGATGCCGCACAGGCAACCGAAGCCCTGCTGGTGGCCTTGCACATGCAGGCGCAACCACCGCGTGATGGTCACTGGGGCGCTGCTCGGGCCGCCCGGCTGCGCCAGGACAACGCCGCCACCTGGGATCAGCCGACCTTGAGTCAGACCCGTTTGCTGCATGGCATCCTGGAAACCCTGCCGGACGCCGTGCTGGTGGGCGATTCGACCCAGCCGGTCTACACCGGCAACCTGACCCTGGACATGGCCCGACCGCGCCGCTGGTTCAATGCCTCGACCGGCTACGGCACGCTGGGCTATGCATTGCCGGCGGCCATGGGGGCCTGGCTCGGCAGCGCCGAAATGCGCGCCGCACGTGCGCCCACGGTATGCCTGATCGGTGATGGCGGATTGCAATTCACCCTGCCGGAACTGGCCAGTGCCGTCGAGGCGCAGGTGCCGCTGATCGTGCTGCTGTGGAACAACCAGGGGTACGAGGAAATCAAGAAGTACATGGTCAACCGGGCGATCGAGCCGGTCGGCGTGGACATCCACACCCCGGACTTCATTGGCGTGGCACGAGCGTTGGGGGCCGATGCCGAGTCGGTGGCTGACGTGGCGCAGTTGCAGGCGGCGCTGGGCCGGGCGGTGGAGCGCGCGGGGCCGACGTTGATCCAGGTGGATCAGGGGCAATGGCAGTTGGCTGTGCAAGGCTGACTGCGCCACGGGGGCTGTGCCTTCGATTCGCCGGCAAACAGCGGGGGTGGCGGGTCGGTCAACTGGCGCTGGCGCGTAACCTTGCCACGTCACGGATCGGCGGCGCGCCGTACAGCCGGCTGTATTCGCGGCTGAACTGGGATGGGCTCTCGTAGCCCACCCGGTAGCCGGCCACGGCAGCCTCCAACCCCTCGTTGAACATCAGGCGTCTGGCCTCCTGCAGGCGCAGTTGCTTCTGGTACTGCAAGGGGCTCATCGACGTCACCGACTTGAAGCGGTGATGCAAGGTGGAGACGCTGAGGTTCACTTCTCGGGCGAGGTCTTCGATACGCAGCGGCTGCTGGTAATGGTTGTTGAGCCAGGTAATCGCCTGGCAAACCCGATGGGTCTGGCTGTTGGCCAGGGCGATTTCGTACAGCCGGTAGCCCTGGGGGCCGCGCAACAGGCGGTAGAAGATTTCCCGGCGGATCATCGGCGCGAGGATGGCGATGTCGCGGGGCGAATCCAGCAGTTTGATCAGGCGGATCAACGCGTCGAGAAGCTGCGGATCGCTTTTCTCCACGTACAGGCCCAGGCCTGATGGCCGGTTGGGCACCACCATCGGGCTGCTTTCGGCGATCAGCTGGCTCAGTTGCGCCGGGTCGATGTCCAGGCGCAAGCCCAACGCGGGATGCTCGGGGCTGGCCTTGAGCAGGGCGCCGCTGATCGGCAAGGTGACCGACACCACCATGTAGTGCAGCGGATCGTAGGCGTAATGTTCGTCGCCGAGGATCAGGGTCTTGCTGCCTTGGGCAAGAATACACAACGCCGGCTGGGCCAGCGCGGGCATGCCGCGGATCTCCTCTTCGTAGCGCGTGAGGTAAAGATCTTCGATGGCCGACGCCGGGCCATGGGGCTGGCCGGCGTGGCGCTGGATCAGCGCGGCCAGTTCCTGGCGCTGCAGCTCAAGGGTCGAGTCGGGTGGCGGGAGCGTGGTCATGGCGTGGTTCCTCTACGGTCCGGGCCAGCATAGGTATGGGCAAGGTCGGGCGCTAGTCGAATGCTGTCGTTCGATTGCCTGATCCTGTCGCGCGGCAGGATCAGGCAATCGCTCGGCAGTAATGACCTAACGTCACGCGTGGGAGCAGCCCTACTCTTGGCAGCCTGTTTCCCCGTCCGTAGCGCTTCAAGGAGATCGTTCATGACCCAGCCCCAACCGGTCACTCACCTGGCTTTCATTCGCGCCAGCAACGGTCGTTCGGCGGAACTCGGCATGCGTCTGCGCGACCTGCTGGAGCCGTCGCTGCGGGCGCCCGGCTGCCTGAGTTTCAGTGTGCAGCGTTCGCAGGTCGACGCCGATCTGTGGCTGCTCAGCGGCAGCTGGAGCGACCAGCAGGCGATGAGCGGCTATTTTGCCTCGCCCACGCTGGAAGTGTTTGGCGAGCTGGTCCAGGCGCAGGTGGTCAGCAGCCTGGACCTGCATACCTTCGCCTGATGTGTAGAATGCCGCCCCTACATCATTCAGGCGGAGTGCAGCATGGCACGTAGAGAATTTCCCCACTTCGAAGCAGTCTCGGCGATGGTCCCGGTGCAAGGCGGCGGCTACCACGCGGCGATCGCCGTGAAGGCCCTGCGCATGGGCGGTGCGCCGCGCTTTCACAAAGTGCTCGACGGGCAGGTGTTCCAGTCGGCGATCGCGGCCGACGAGGCCGCTTGTGCCGAGCTCGAACGCCTGCAGGGTGTGGGCGAGGAAGGCGAACTGGTCTTCTGATCAGACCTGTGGACGGGCCATCTTGAACAGCTCGCCCAGCGCAAAGTAGTCGGCCGGGCCGCCGCCACGCAGGATCGGCTCGGCGGCGGCGGTGTCGTAGATGCCGTCCTTGAGCAGGTGCTCGGCAATGTGCACCGCCACTACCTCTCCCAGGATCAGCCAGCTGGGGACAGGTTCCTGGTCGGCGCGCTTGAGCTGGACGATCTGGCTGACCTTGCATTCGAAGCTCACCGGGCTCTCGCCCACGCGCGGCACCTTGACCACGTTGGACATGGCCGGGGTCAGGCCACTGAGGGCGAACTCGTCGATATCTGCCGCCACCGCGGCACAGCTCTGGTTCATCTGCTCGGCCAGCGGCCGGGTAGCGAGGTTCCAGACGAACTCACCTGTCTGCTCGATGTTGTTCAGGCTGTCTTTGCGCCCGACGCTGCAGAAACCGATGATCGGTGGGATGTAGTTGAAGGCGTTGAAGAAGCTGTAGGGCGCCAGGTTCAGGCGGCCTTCGCTATCGTGGCTGGAGATCCAGCCGATGGGCCGTGGGCCGACGATGGCGTTGAACGGGTCGTGGGGCAGGCCGTGGCCTTTGGCGGGTTCGTAGTAGTACATCTGCGCAAGGCCGTGAGGCCCTTCCTGGTGGGGGACGAGGCGCCTAGTGTGCCAAGGCTTGGCTCAACTGCAAATGATCAAGCCCGGCCGAGGCCGGGCTGGTAGCGCGCATCAAGGATCAACTGATGCGGTGGCCGTTGGTGCGGTCGAAGCCATCTTCGGCGAAGCGCTGGCCGCCGGTGCGCTCGAAGCCGTCTTCGGCGAAGCGCTGGCCACCGGTGCGGTCGAAGCCATCTTCGGCGAAGCGCTGGCCACCGGTGCGGTCGAAGCCGTCTTCGGCAAAGCGCTGGCCGTTGGTGCGATCAAAGCCATCTTCTGCGTAGGTAGCCGACTGGCTCTGCACGGCAGCGAAGGTGTGGGCGCCGGTGCGGTCGAAACCATCTTCGGCGAAGGCACCCGTGGCCAGAACAGAGAGGGCGAGGGTAAGGATCAGTTGGTTTTTCATGGTCGTTGCTCCGGTGGATTGCTTGGGTTGTTGTTTCTATGGGTTCAATTCTATGCCTGTTAATTTGATTAAAAAGCGCAAAAAATCACGTATTAAAATCGATTAAATCGATTGTTTGTGGCGTGGGTAATGTCAGCAATGGCCTTTGGCGCCCCAGCCACCGCCCAACGCCGTTTCCAGCAGTTTTCGCGGGCGGGCCGGTGGCAGGGCCATTTCAGAATGGGCCCAGGCAGTTAATTGGGAATTAAGGGAAGAGGCGGTTTTTCACGAGAGGGTGACTGTTACCGGTGACGCGAGGTGCAACCAGCGGTCGGGCTTTTCAGGGCGCTCGCTGACCAGCCCCGATCATGTCGGCTGGGTATTCACCCTGTAGCGGGTGCTTCGTCCGCCGCCGGGCAAACGAACCAGGCAGTGTTTCTCCAGCAGGTCGGCAAGGTGCCGGGTGGCCGTGGCCTTGGAGACCTTGGCCACGGCCTGGTACTGGCTGGCGCTGATGCCGTCCTCGAAGCCGCGAGGCCCACCATCGAGCAGTCGATTGAGCACCTTGACCTGTTCGGCCAGCAAACCATCGCCCCGATGGATCAGCCAGAAGCGCGACTTGGCCAGCACCCGGTCAATGCGCATCAGTGCTTGCTGAAGGCTGCGCAGCAAGGTGGCAAGGAACCAGGCCAGCCAGTGGGTGATGTCCAGGCCGCCGCGCTGGCTGTTTTCAAGGGCTGCGTAGTAGCCGGCGCGATCTTCCAGGATGCTGCTGGACATGGCGTAGAAACGCACCGCTCGCTGCTCGCCCTGGGCCAATGCCAGGTCTGTGATGGCGCGGGTCAGGCGGCCATTGCCGTCGGCGAAGGGGTGCAGGGTGACGAACCAGAAATGGGCCAGGCCCGCACGCAGCAAGGGATCGAGTTGCCGATCATGGCGGCTGCTCTCGAACCAGGCGAGAAACTGCTGCACTTGCTGCTCGAGGCCTGCACGTGGCGGTGCTTCGAAATGCACCCTGGGTTTGTCGATACGCCCCGATATCACCTGCATGGGTGCACTGTCGCGCCATTGGCCAATGGGCATGTCCGGTGCGAGCGAATCGCCATTTTCCGGGAACAGCCAGCGGTGCCAAAGGAACAGGCGCTGCTGATCCAGTGGGCGAACATAGCCCATGGTCGCATCCACCATAAGCTCGGCCAGGCCCTCGCTGCGTGTCGTGGTCGTCCCCGGCTCGACAATGCCAAGCCGTCGGGCCAGGGAAGAGCGAACGGACTCCACATTGAGTTGTTCACCCTCGATGGCCGAGGACGTGACGATGTTCTGCAGCAGGGTATCGAGCGTGTCCAGGTTGGCATTGGCCTCGGTCACCGCCCCCGCTCTGCCCAGCAGACAGCCCTGCGCCTGGACGCAGTCTCTGAGCAAGTGTGCGAGTTGCGACGCGTCCCAACGAAAGTCGGGCCAGTCTGCCTGCTGCCAGACCCAGAAGGCGTCTGCAGCCATGTGTTTTTTTGGGTTCATGAGCCGAATAATAGCGCTATTCGGCTCGTAGGGTGAGCCGAATGGAGCTGCTATTCAGCTCACGACTCATTAAAAAGGGGCGCCCGTCATCCGGAGCGCCCCTTTTCACGTTCGGCGAGCAGGGATCAGTCAGTGGTGATCCGCGAATGCTGCTTGGTGTCCTTCATGGTTGCATACACCAGCAGCGAACAGGCGATGCAAGCGGTGACATACCAGTAGAAACCGGTCTCCATGCCGTTGCTCTTGAACCACAGGGCCACGTACTCGGCGGTGCCACCGAAAATCGACACGGTCAGTGCGTAAGGCAGGCCGACGCCCAGGGCGCGGATTTCGGTGGGGAACAGCTCGGCTTTGACTACGGCGTTGATCGAGGTGTAGCCACTGACGATGATCAGCGCGGCCATGATCAGGAAGAACGCGCCCCACCAGGTCTGGATGGTGTGCAGGGTGCTGAGGATCGGCACGGTGAAAAGGGTGCCGAGCACGCCGAAGGCGATCAGGATCGGGCGTCGGCCGATCTTGTCGGACAGGCCGCCGATCACCGGCTGCAGGCACATGAACAGGAACAGCGTGGCCGCCGAGATGGTGGTCGAATCGCTGATGCTCATGCCCACCGTGTTGACCAGGTACTTCTGCATGTAGGTGGTGTAGGTGTAGAAGGCCAGGGTACCGCCCATGGTCAGGCCGACCACGGTCATCAGTTCCTTGGGGTGACGCATCAGGGTGCGCATCAGGTTCTCTTTGGACTTTTCCTTCTTGGTGAAGGAGGCGGTCTCTTCCATGCCACGGCGCAGGTACAGGGCGACCACCGCGCACAGCGCGCCGATCACGAACGGCACACGCCAGCCCCAGGCATACAGCTCTTCGGTGGTCAGCGTGTTCTGCAGGACAATCAGTACCGCCAGGGCGATGAGCTGGCCGGAGATCAGGGTGACGTACTGGAAGCTGGAGAAGAAGCCACGGCGCTCCTTGCTGGCCATCTCGCTCAGGTAGGTGGCTGAGGTGCCGTATTCACCCCCTACCGAGAGGCCCTGCATCAGGCGGGCGATGACCAGCAGGACCGGTGCGGCGACGCCGATGGTCTCGTAACCCGGCGTCAGCGCGATGACCAGGGAGCCCGCGCACATCAGCAGCACCGAGGCCATCAGCGCCGCCTTGCGGCCCTTGCGGTCGGCGTACAGGCCCATCAGCCAGCCACCGATCGGGCGCATGAGGAAGCCCACGGCAAAGATTGCGGCGGTGTTGAGCAGTTGGGCGGTGGTGTCGCCGGCGGGGAAGAAGGCCTTGGCGAAGTACAGCGAGAATGCGGCGTAGACGTACCAGTCGTACCATTCGACCATGTTGCCGATGGAACCACTGAAGATCGATTTGAGGCGGCTGGCGGTGGACTTTTCCGCGGCGGGCGCAACGGCCGCCCCGGTGGGCAGAGTGCTGGCGTTATCCATCAGGGATACCTTCTCGTTGTTTTTGTGGAGCGCGCTCAAGGCGCAGCTTGAGAAGGGTTTTGCAGGAGGTGTGCCAGATGAGTGCGTGGTGATCCATTTGCGGGCGCCTGGCGCCCATCGCTGGCAAGCCAGCTCGCATAAAGACCGCGTCCTGCTTGGCGTGCACGGCATCCTGTGGGAGCTGGCTTGCCAGCGAAGGGCTGCAAAGCAGCCCCTTGGATGCAGAGATAGATAAGCGGTTTCCCGCTCATTCATGCAGGTTGATCGGCGGAAATCCGCTCACTCGCCGCCGAGAAAGTCCTCCCGGACCAACCCGTGCCGCTGCATTTTTTCATTGAGCGTACGCCGCGGCAGTTGCAGCGCCTCCATCACTCCCTTGATCTCGCCGTTGTACTGGCGCAGCGCCGCACGCAGACATTGGGCTTCGAACGCCTCCACCTGTTCGCTCAACGACCGCCCGCCTGGCAGGCTCTCAAGGTTCGGCGAGTCCAGCCCCAAGGCATGACGTTCGGCAGCATTGGCCAACTCACGCACATTGCCCGGCCATTCGTGGGCCAACAACTGCGCCAGTCGTCCCCCGCTGACCGCTGGGGCGTGGCGGCCCAGGCGTTCGGCGGCGGTGCGAGCGAAGTGTTCGAACAGCAGCGGGATATCTTCACGGCGCTCGCGCAGCGGTGCCAGGCGCAGCTCGGCAACGTTGAGGCGGTACGCCAGGTCTTCGCGAAAACGCCCTGCACGGGCCTCTTCGAGCAGGTCCGGTTTGGTCGCGGCGATGATGCGCAGGTCGACGGCGATGCTCTGGTTGGCCCCCAGGCGCTCGAGCTTCTGTTCCTGTATCACCCGCAGCAGCTTGGCTTGCTGGGCCAGGGGCATGCTCTCGATCTCGTCGAGGAACACCGTACCGCCATTGGCGTACTCCAGCTTGCCGATGCGCTTGCCCTGAGCGCCAGTGAAGGCGCCGCTCTCATGGCCGAACAGCTCGGCCTCGAACAGTGTTTCTGGAATGGCCGCGCAGTTGAGCGCGACGAAGGGTTTGTCGGCGCGCGGGCCGAAGTCGTGCAGGCAGCGCGCCACGCGCTCCTTGCCACTGCCGGTTTCACCGCGGATCAGCACGTTGACCGGCAGGCTGGCCAGCTCGAGTACCTGGCGACGCAACTGCTGCAGCCCCTGGGACATGCCCAGCAAGGTGTTCTCCAGTTGTGCCTTGAGGTCGGCCTGCTCATGCAGGCGGCGGTTTTCCAGGACCAGCTGGCGTTTTTCCAGGGCCCGGCGCAGGCTGCCCATCAAGTGCTGCGGGGTAAAGGGCTTTTCCAGGAAATCGTAGGCACCGTTGCGCATCGCCTCCACCGCCATGGGTACATCGCCATGGCCGGTGAGCAGGATCACCGGTAGATCCGGGTCGGCCTGTTGTAACCGGTCGAGCAACTGCAGGCCGGACATGCCGGGCATGCGCACATCACTGAGGATCACGCCGGGAAAGTGCGCCGGAAGTTGCGCCAGGCACTCTTCGGCACGCTCGAACAGTTGCACCTTGAAGCCTGACAGACTCAGCCATTGTTCCACCGCCGCGCGGATGCTGGCTTCGTCATCGACGACGATCACTGAATTCAACATACCGTCTCCAGGTCGCTGGGCAGGGTGAGGCTGAAGCGCGCGCCCCCCGGCAGGTTCTCGACCTGCAGGTGGCCGCCGGCATCGATGACGATGCCGTAGGAGATCGCCAGGCCCAGGCCCAGCCCTTCACCGACCGGCTTGGTGGTGAAGAACGGGTCGAAGACCCGGCAAAGATCGGTGTCGAGGATGCCCCCACCGGAGTCGAGCACGCTCAGGCGCCACTGTGCAGCGTCCACCTCGATACGGATCTCCAGGCGTTTGTAGCGCTTGTCGGCCATGGCGTCGAGGGCGTTGCGCAGCAGGTTGATCAGCACCTGCTCCAGGCGGATGGCATCGCCACGGACCCAGGCCGGGCGCGCCAGGTACAGCGCCACCTCGACGCTTTCGGCGCGTATGCGGGTGTCCAGCAGGTGCAATGCCTGGTCGACCACGGTGGCCAGGTCCAGGCGTTCGCGCAGGCCTCCGGGGCTGTTGCGGGCGAAGGTCTTCAGGTGGCCGGTGAGCGCGGCCATGCGGGTCAGCATCTGCTCGAGCGGTTCCAGGGCCTGGCGGGCTTCGTCATGACGGCCATGATCAAGCAGCAGGCGCAAGGTTTCCAGTTGCATGCGCTGGGTGGTCAGCGGCTGGTTGATCTCGTGGGCCAGCGCGGCCGACATCTGCCCCAGCGCCGCCAGTTTGGCTGATTGCACCAGGCCTTCCTGCGCCGTGCGCAGCTCGCGGGTACGTTCCTCGACCTGGCGTTTGAGCTCCTCGCGGCTGCGTTGGCGCAACCGGGCCAGGCGCAGGCGCTGGCTGACGAACAGCGCGGCGAACACCAGGCTTAGCCAGATTGCCGCGGCGGCGAGGGCGGCGTTGCGGCCGTCCTCGGCGACCTGCGGCTTGCGCAGCAGGTGCAGGGTCCAGCCTTCGGCCTCCAGGGGCAGGCGCTCCCACAGGTACTCGGCGGTGCCATCCGGGCCTTGCACGCGGGTCAGGTGACTGGTGTCGGTGAAGCGGGTCAGGGCCTGGTGCTGCAGGGGTACCAGCGGTTGCTTGTCGTACTGGCGGGTTTCGGCCAGTTCGGCGCGGTCGGCGCCGGACAGCGGTTGCAGCTCGCGGTACCGCCAGCCGTCCTGGTTGGCAATGAAGGTGATGCCACGGGCATCGCTGACCAGCAGGATATCGCTGCCCTGGCGCCACTCGCGCTCAAGCTCCGGGAACTCCAGCTTGACCACCATGGCGCCGAGGAAGCGGCCGTGTTCATCGTTCACCGCGCTCGCCAGGAAGTAGCCTGGCACGCCGCTGGTCACGCCGACGGCGTAGAAGCGGCCACTGCCCTGGCTGCGGGTCTGTTTGAAATAGGGGCGAAAACCGTAGTTGGAACCCACATAGGTGGTCGGCAGGCGCCAGTTGCTGGCGGCGATGGCCAGGCCAGTGCGGTCCAGCAGCTCCAAAGTGGAGGAGTTGGCGGCGCCGTTGATGCGTTCGAGCTTGCGGTTCAGGGCGTCCTGCACCTGTTCGGTAACCGGGCCGCGCAGGGCGGCGATCAGCTCCGGGTCCAGTGCCAGTACCGCAGGCAATGCACGGTAGCGCTCGATCAGGGTATGCAGGGCGTTGGCATACAGGCCCAGCTGCTGGCCAGCCCGGCGGGCGTCGGTTGCCATCGCCTCGCGCTTGGCCTGGTGCATGGCCCAGCCAGCGCTGAGAGTGGTGCCGACCAGGATCAGCAGGATGATCAAACCCAGGCGCAGGGTGCGGAAGGATGAGGGCATGGGGCGGATCCGGGGTTGCGGTTGTCTGTGCCGACCTCATCGCGGGGCAAGCCCGCTTCCACAGCGTGATGTGTGGCAACGGGCTTGCCCTGCGATGGGGCCGGGTCTGGCTTACAGCAGCTCGAAGCTCTGCTGCTGCACCGCCTCGGAGTCGAGGCCGACCTGCACGTTGAACTGGCCAGCTTCGGAAACGTGCTGCAGTTGGCCATTGTAGAACTTCAGGTCCTGCTCACTGATGTCGAAGGTCAAGGTTCGCGACTCGCCGGCCTTGAGCATCAGCTTCTGGAAGTTTTTCAATTCCTTGACCGGGCGGCTCATCGACGCGCTCTGGTCCTGGATGTACAGCTGCACCACGGTCTCGCCGTCACGCTTGCCGGTATTCTTCACGACGACCTTGGCCTTGAGGGTCGCGCCACGCTTCAGCTCGGTCTGCGACAAGGTCAGGTCCGACAGTTCGAAGCTGGTGTAGCTCAGGCCGTAGCCAAACGGATACAGCGGGCCGTTGGGCTCCTCGAAGTACTGCGAGGTGTAGTTGCCCGGCTTGCCTGGGGTGAACGGGCGACCAATGCGCATGTGGTTGTAGTACATCGGGATCTGCCCGACCGAGCGGGGGAAGGTGATGGCGAGGCGACCGGACGGGTTGTAGTCGCCGAACAGCACGTCGGCGATGGCGTTGCCGCCTTCGGTGCCGCTGAACCAGGTTTCGAGGATGGCGTCGGCCTGCTCGCGCTCCCAGGCGATCGACAGCGGCCGGCCGTTCATCAGCACCAGCACCAGGGGTTTGCCAGTGGCTTTCAGCGCCTTGATCAGGTCGCGTTGCACCGCCGGGATCTCAAGGGTGGTGCGGCTCGACGATTCGTGGGACATGCCACGGGATTCGCCGACCACGGCGACCACCACGTCCGACTGCCTGGCGGCCTTGACCGCTTCGTCGATCAGTACGGCGGCGGGGCGTGGGTCGTCGACGATTTCCGGCGCGTCGAAGTTGAGGAAGTTCAGGTAGTCGAACATCGCCTTGTCGCCAGTGACGTTCGAACCTTTGGCATACACCAGCTTGGCCTTGCCTTCCACGGCGCGGCGCAGGCCTTCGCGCACGGTGACCGAGTGCTGCGGTTTGCCGTCGGCGGCCCAGCTGCCCATCATGTCGATCGGCGCATCGGCCAGTGGGCCGACCAGGGCGATGGTGCCGGCCTTTTTCAGCGGCAGGGTCTGCTCGCGGTTTTCCAGCAGCACCAGGCCGCGACGCGCCACATCACGCGCGGCTTCGCGGTGCAGGCGGCCCTCGGCGTAGTAGTCCTTAAGGTCGGTTTCAGGCTTGGGAATGCGCACGTAGGGGTCTTTGAACAATCCCATGTCGTACTTGGCGCCCAGTACTTCACGCACCGCCTGGTCCAGTTCGGCCTGGCTGACCTCGCCGGACTTCAACAACCCGGGCAGTTCTTCGCCGTAGAGGGTGTCGTTCATGCTCATGTCGATGCCGGCCTTGATTGCCAGCTTGGCGGCTTCGCGGCCGTCACGGGCGACGCCATGGCGGATCAGCTCCTGGATGGCGCCGTGGTCGCTGATGGTCACGCCCTTGAAGCCCCACTCCTTGCGCAGCAGGTCGTTCATCAGCCAGGTGTTGGAGGTGGCCGGCACGCCGTTGATCGAGTTCAGCGCCACCATCACCCCGCCGGCACCGGCGTCGAGCGCGGCGCGGTAGGGCGGCAGGTAGTCGTTGTACATCTTCGGCAGGCTCATATCGACCGTGTTGTAGTCGCGCCCGCCTTCCACCGCGCCGTACAGGGCGAAGTGCTTGACGATGGCCATGATGCTGTCGGCATTGGCCGGGCTCGAGCCCTGGAACGACTTGACCATCACCTGGCCGATCTTCGAGGTCAGGTAGGTGTCCTCGCCAAAGCCTTCGCTGGTGCGGCCCCAGCGCGGATCGCGGGCAATGTCGACCATCGGCGCGAAGGTCATGTCCAGCGAATCGGCGGCCGCTTCGATGGCCGAGGTGCGGCCGACCTTGGCGATGGCGTCCATGTCCCAGGACGAGGCCAGGCCCAGGCCGATCGGGAAGATGGTGCGCTCGCCATGGATGGTGTCGTAGGCGAAGAACATCGGGATCTTCAGGCGGCTGCGCATGGCCGCGTCCTGCATCGGCCGGTTCTCCGGGGCGGTGCGCGAGTTGAAGGTGCCGCCGATGCGTCCGGCGGCGATTTCCTCGCGGATCTTCGCGTGGGGCATTTCGGGGCCGATGCTGATCAGGCGTAGTTGGCCGATCTTCTCGGCCTCGGTCATCTGGCTGATCAGATGGTCGACGAACGCCTGCTTGTCCTGCAGGGGCGGGGCGATAGGGGCGGCAAGGGCCGCCTGACTGGCAAGGCCCATGGCCAGGCCCAGCAAAGACAGTTTCATCATCAATTCCGTTGTCGAGTGATAGCGGTGGGCCGAGACGTTTCGTACGCCTGTTGTTGTCGTGTCCGCTGGCCGTTTTGTGGATCATTCATCCATGATCCGACGCAGTCGCGGATTATGCCCTATATGAAGCACTTGTTGAGATACACTCTCGCCCACCCGATTGCCGGGATAACAACGATAAGAACGCTCGAGAGACGATGGCATGACCGAATACGAACAGCGCCAGATCGCCGAGGCGATCGCACGCGCCGAGCGGCGCACCGATGCGGAGCTTGTGACCGTGCTGGCCCGCCGCGCCGATGACTTCCCCTATCTGCCGTTGCTCTGGGCCGCCTTGCTGGCGTTGCTGGTACCCGGCGTGTTGCACCTGTGGCTGGGTGGTATCGGCGTCAATGGCCTGTTGCTGGCGCAGATGCTGACCTTCATCAGCCTGTGCCTGGTGTTGCGCCACCCGCGCCTGGCTGCCTGGGTGGTGCCGTCGATGTTGCGCCGCCGGCGCGCTTCGGGCCTGGCCCGCCAGCAGTTTCTCGAACTCAACCTGCAGCGTACCGCCGGTGCCACGGGCGTGCTGATCTTCGTCAGCGAAGCCGAGCGCCATGTCGAGATCCTGGTCGACGAGGGCATCGCCCGGCACCTGCCCGAGCAGGCGCGCGAGGCGATCGTCGCCCGTTTCACCGACCAGGTGCGCCAGGGCCATACCTTGCAGGGCTTCGTCGAATGCATCGAGGCCTGCGGCGAGCTGCTCAGCGAACATGTACCGCCCACCCATGCGCGCAACGAACTGCCCAACCGCCTGGTGATTCTCGACTGACCGTTGGCGAGCAAGGGTATGTTTCGCCAGGGGCACCATCGACGTAGAATGCCCGGCATTGCGCATCGCGCTCCCCGCATTTCGAGGCACCCGTTCCCATGTCTTCCCCTTCCTCCGCCCCTGGCGCGCCGGACGCGCGCGCCCAGTTCCTGAGCCTGCTCGCCGATGCGCTGGGCGACGGCAGCCTGAGCAAGCTGGTGCTGGCCCGCCATGTCGGCGCCGACCAGACCCTGCAGCGGATCATCGCCAAGCCGGTGCAGATCAAGGGCCAGGCCTGCCTGTCGTTGGTCTACCGTCACCAGACTCGCGACATCACCCGAAACCTGGGGTTGGACGAGGCTCAGGTCCTGGTGGCCGAACTGCTGCCCGAGGGTTTTCGCAACGCACACCTGTTCACCGCTGCCGGCGAGGTGCAACTGGAGTTCAGCAAGAAGGGCAAGCCGATGCTGCGCCGGCACCTGGCCCAGCAGGCGCCTCGTGAGGCGGGCGCGGTTGGGCATGATCGGCAGAAGAAGCGTTACCTGGAGCTGTCGCGGCCGTTCCTGCGCGACCTGGGGGTAACCGATGCGCAGGGCGCGCTGATCCCGTCCATGTCGCGCAAATGGAAGCAGATCAACAAGTTCATCGAGGTCTTCGACCATGCCTTGAGCGACGCGCCCGTGGACGCCCAGCAGAGCCTGAAGGTCGCCGACTTCGGTTCGGGCAAGGGTTACCTGACTTTCGCCATGCACGACTATCTGCGCAACACCCTTGCCCGTGACGCTCAGGTCACCGGCGTCGAGCTGCGTCCGGACATGGTCGAGTTGTGCAATGCCGCCGCCGCGCGCCTGGAGCACCCGGGCCTGGTGTTCGAATGCGGCGATGTGCGCAGCGTGGTGCCTGCGGCCATCGATGTGATGATCGCCTTGCATGCCTGCGACATCGCCACCGACTATGCCATCCACACCGGTATTCGCTGCAACGCCGCGATCATCATGTGCTCGCCGTGCTGCCACAAGCAGATCCGCCCGCAGTTGCACAGCCCGGGGTTGTTGCAACCAATGCTGCAGTACGGGCTGCACCTGGGCCAGCAGGCCGAGATGCTCACCGACAGCCTGCGCGCGCTTTACCTGGAGGCTTGCGGCTACGAGACCAAGGTGTTCGAGTTCATCTCGCTCGAGCACACCAACAAGAACAAGATGATCCTTGCGGTCAAGCGCCGCCAGCCCCAGGACAATGCGGGTCTGCTGGAGAAAATCGCCGAGCTCAAGGCGTTCTATGGGGTGCGCGAGCATTGCCTGGAGACCCTGCTGCAGGCGGATGGCCTGATCGCTGGGTGATCGACCTCGTCTGAACCTACAGTACTTTCGCAATCTCGGTTAGGTCGTTTCCGAAACGACCTTTTTGAGCCTTTTGCATCCCTCTCGGCACCTAGTCTGGCTTGTGATGGCGCCCGTCAGCGCCGTCTGGTTGTCACTTGACAACCATTTTTTTATGTCCATACTGGAGCTCGAACGATGGTCCGTCCCCTCCATCCAAACAAGGAAGTCGAGCAGTCCCTGAAGCACGCCGAAGCGCGGGGCTGGAAAGTCACGGTGCGAGGTGGCCATTGCTGGGGGCGGATTTAATGCCCTAACAACGACCGCGAGTGCCGCTGCGGCGAGTTCTGCATCACCAGCGTGTGGAGCACGCCCAGAAGCCTGGGCACTTTCGCTCGTCAGTTACGCCGGATTGTGGACAACTGTACGTCGACAAGCGCGAAAGCCAATCAGTCAGTGGAGCGAAAGTGATGGAGTACGAGTTCACCCTCAAATACCAATTGACCGAGGACATGGACGTCGATGCGCTGATCGAGCGCCTGGGGGAGGCCGGTTGCGATGATGCAGTGGTCGGTAGCGGCCAACCGGGCCGTCTGGCCCTGGCCTTCGCCCGCGAGGGCGACACGGCGCGGGAGGCGCTGCACAGCGCCCTGGCGGATGTGCGGCAAGTGCTGCCGGATGCCCGGCTGATCGAGGCCAGTCCCGACCTGGTCGGCCTGACCGATGTGGCGGAGCTGGTAGGGGTTTCCCGGCAGAACATGCGCAAGCTCATGCTCACCCATCACCGCAGCTTTCCGGCCCCGGTGCACGACGGCACGCTCTCGCTCTGGCACCTCGCCGATATCCTCTCGTGGATGCAGGCACGCGGTACGCATGCGGTTGCCCAGGCAGTCCACGAGCTGGCCATCGTGGCAATGCAGGTAAATGTTGCCAGGGCCCAGGAACGGGTGGCGAACGGCAGGTGATGCACTCCGTTGCATCATTGCCTGCCAGCGGGTTCAGAAGAACCGGGTCACGCTGATCTTGGCATTGCGTCCCTGGGTATAGGCGTTCTCGCCCGACAGCTCCGGCCGGATGGCCTTGTTGAACAGGTTGTCCACGGTCAGGTTGACCTCGGTGCCCTTGAGGTAGGGTTGCTGCGGTTTCCAGTTGGCGAACAGGCCGTGGATCTGGTACTTCTCGTTGCCGAAGTTGTCGTAGTAACGATCACCGAGCGCACTCGCGGGGCCCTCGAAGTACTTGTCGCTGGGCAGGTGGTGGGTGGCGCCGACGAACTGCGCGGTCCAGCCGACCCGGGCGTCCCAGGCCGGGATCTTCACGCCAAGGGTGGTGATCCATTTCGGTGCCGGTACATCCTTGGCCCAGACATCCGGCCCCCAGGGGTTGGTGTACGCACCCTCGTGGCGACCTTCCATCCACGAGTACGACACCGCGCCGAACCAATAGGTGGCGTCGTAGAAGGTCTCGATTTCGAAGCCCTTGTAGGTCACGTCGCCGATATTGCGGTAGTTGCCCATCAGCCCGTCGCCGCAGGTGTTGGCGATGGTGCCGCCGCTTGCCAGTTGTTCCTGGCAGCCGATGCCGGTGGCCTTGAAGATCTCGTCAGTGACCTTGTTGCGGAATGCCATGGTGCGAATTTGCGCACTGTCGCCCTGGCTGAACACGTTGGTGAAGGTGCTGATGCTGCCCACCCGTACACCGGTGATGCGCTCGGGGTCGAGGTTGCGGCTGGTGGCGGTGCGGCTGCCGACACCCTGCACCTCATACTGCTCATCCAGCACCGGGGCGCGCCAGGTCTTGCTGTAGTCGGCGAACAGCGCGGTCTGTTCGTTCATCTTCCAGAACAGCGACAGGCGTGGCGACCAGCCGCTGTAGGTCTTGTCGCTGTAGTCGTGGCCAGCAGTCGGGTTGTTGTAGTACGGCGCCTGGTTGGGCTTGCCCTCGTTGGTCACGTGGTCGTAGCGCAACGATGGGGTGATGGTCAGGTCGCCCAGGGTGATGGCGTCCTGCAGGTAGTAGCCCTGGCTGTCGACCTTGCCGCTGGGCATGAAGTACGGCTGGTAGTGACCATAGTTGTACTTGGGTACTTCGTAGGTCTTGCCGGGCATCCACATCTGCGTGTCGCGGTCATGGCGGCGCACCTGCACGCCTGCGGTGAGCGCATGTTCCAGGGGACCGGTGAGGAAGGTGCTAGTGTTCTTCACATCAAGCATACGGTCCTTGTACTCGGTGTCCATCTTGCGTCCACCGGTGGCGGGCTGGAAGAACGCCGTGGCGTCGCGCTCATCGGTCTGCTTGGTGTCCGATTCGGAGTACTTCACCTGCAGGTCCACCCACGGGTTCTCGATCGGTTGGTACTTGTAGGTGGCCGACCAGGTGGTGTCGATGGTGCGGCGGTTGGCGAGGAAGCGCTTGAGGGCGGCTTCGTAGCCGTACTTCTGGATATCCGCCGCAGTGGGTGGCGTGCTGAAGGCGGTCGATGAGAAGGTGGTCCAGCGCTGGCTTTCCGATTGTGCCCAGGACAGCCCCAGGCTGTGCTCGTCGGTGAAATGGATGTTGGTCTTGAGCAGGGCGCCGTCCAGGTCCAGGGCGCTGTAGGGGATGCGCTGGGGGTTGATCGGCCATTTGCCGGTGGGGTCGGGCAGGCTGTCGGCCATCTTCAGGTTGCCGCCGTCGCGCTTGGTGTAATACACCAGGCCGTCGATGCGACCGTCGTCGGTACGGCCGAACAATGCCGAGCTGTAGATCTGCTGGTGGTCGTTGCTGCCATAGCCGTACTTGAGCATCGCACCGCTGTTGCGGCCCTCCTGCAGCAAGTCGCCGGCGTCCTTGGTCTCCATGTTGACGCTGCCGCCGAAACCGCCGTTGCCGGTCTTGACCGAGTGCGGGCCTTTTTCGACCTCGATGTGCTTGATCAGCTCGGGCTCGATGAAGATGGTGCCTTGCTGATAGCGCTCGAAGCCGCTCTTGGGGGCTCCGTCGAGGGTCATTGGCACGTCCTCGGCGTCGCCGAAGCCCCAGATGTTGATGGTCTGGCCGCCGGGCTTGGACGAGCCGCCCATGTTCACCCCCGGCAGGGTCGCCAGCACGCTGGGAATGTTGCTGGGCTGGTACCGGTCGATCTGCTCCTGGTCGAGCGTCGAGCGCCCGACGTTGCCAGCATCGACCTGCTGGCCGTCACCAACGATGCTCACGGCACCGAGTTGCAGGCTGTTGTCGGCAGTCGGGTCGTCTTCGCGCAGGCGTACCACATAGGTGTTGCCCAAGCGCACCACGTTGAAGCGGCTGCCCACCAGCAGGCGGCTGATGGCCGCTTCGGCTTCGAAGTCGCCCTTGAGCGCCGGCGCCTGGGCACTGCCGAGCAGGGCCTCGTCGAACAGCAGTTGGACCTTGGCCTGTTGGGCCAGTTGGCTCAGCGAGCGCGCCAGCGGTTGCGCCGGCAGGTCGAACGGTACCGGTGCGGCTTCGGCGGCCAGGCTCATGGCCAGGCACAGGGCCAGCAATGTGGGTCGGACAGGCAGGCAGTGCAATGGACGCAACGCGGACAACATGGTTTCCCCCAAACGGCAAAAGGCCGGAAAAAGCCCGCCATCACGCGGCAGGCGGGGAGGAAGACGCGATGTTGCGACAAAACCTCACCTGCGAATGATAAAAATTCTCAAATTATTTTTTTTAGGGTCTGTACGAAATGTGTCTGCGCGAAGGCCAGACAAGGCGAAACGGGGGAAGGAAGCGGAGTGTACTGGAGTACATGAGCATTCCGAGCCCCGTTTCAACGCAGTATGGGCGAGTGCAGATACATTTCGTACAGAGCCTAGCGTCGCTCGATGCGCAGGCGGCCGTCGGCCAGCAAGGTGGTCTTGACTGGCAGCAGGGCGGGCAGGGCATTGAGCAGGGCGTCCGGATCATGGACATCGAGGTTGCCGGACACCTTGTAGCGGCCAAGCGTCGGGTCGGCCAGCACCACCGGCTGCTGGCGATACAGGCCGAGCTCGTCGATCAGGCTGGCCAGTTCGCGGTTGCGAAAGCTCACATGGCCCTCGCGCCAGTCGGCCACCTGTTGTTCGCCCAGTTCACGGCGGGTCAGGGTGCCGCGTGCCAGGTCGTAGGTGGCGCCTTGGCGGGCACCGAGCAACAACGGCGGTTGTCGTTCGCCGGGGGTGTCGAACGCCACCTGGCCGTGGGCGACCGCCACCACCAGTTCGCGGTCGCCCCGGCGCACATCGAAACCAGTGCCGACCACGCGCACGCGGCCGCTGCCAGCATCGACAAACAGCGGTCGCTCCTTGTCGGGTGCCACCTCGATATACAGCTGGCCATGTTCGAGCTGGATCAGCCGCTGTTCGGCGCTGAAGTCCAGGCGCAGGCGGGTCTGGGCGTTGACGTGCAGCTGGCTGCCATCGGGCAGTTGCAGCACCTGCTGGGCCTGGCTGGCGCTGATGCGTTGGCTGAAGGCTTCGCTGCCCGCGCCCAGGTTGCCGGCCAGTATGGCGCACAGCAGCGCCGCCGCCGTTGCCAGGGCCGGACGCCAGCGCGATGCCCGGCGTACCGGCAAGGGCACGGGGCGGTTGGCTTGCTTGAGTGCGGCAAGGTCATCCCACAGCTGTTCGAACTGGCGATAGGCGCGGGTGTGCTCGGGCGTCTGCATCCACCGGGCGAACGCCTTGCGGTCTTGCCGTGAAGGCTGGTTGCGGTTGCGGCTGAACCAGCTCGCCGCCTGGGCGTCGATCGGGCGCGGGTCGAGCTCGTCGGTGGGGGTCATGGGAACTGCTCCGTGCCGTTGTCACTGTCCAGGCGTTGCTTGCATTGCAGCAGGGCGGCGGCGATGTGCTTTTCGACCATGCTGACGGAAATGTTCATGCGTTCGGCGATCTGGGCCTGGGTCAGGCCTTCGAAACGGTGCAGCATAAGGGCTTCGCGGCGTCGCGGCGAGAGTTCTGCGAGCACCTGGCGCAATTGATTCAGCCGTTGCTGCTGCTGGGCATGCTCCAGGGGGTCGTTGGCTGGCGGGTTTTGCTCCTCGGGCAGGGTGTCGTCGGCCAGCACCGCGTGGCGGACTTTCTGCCGTCGCCAGTGGTCGCTCAGCAGGTTGCGCGCCACCTGGAACAGGAATGCGCGCGGCTGCTCCACCTTGGCCCGGTCCCGGTAGCCCAGCCATTGGGCGAACACATCCTGGGTCATGTCCGCGGCATCGCTGGCATTGTCCATGCGCTTGCGCAGGAAATGCAGGATGTCGGCATAGAAACCATGGGCGACGGGGTCGGGTTTGGGGCGCTGCATGCACGCTTTCCGGGGCTGGCGGGGAGGAAAGGGTGCGGATCTTATCGAGAATTATTTACATTTGCAAAGTGTGCTGTTCAGCGCCGTCGATCCTGTGCGGTCGGAACCGCGATGGCCAGTTCAGCCAAGCCCAGGGGGTGGCTGGAAGCATCGAAAAAGTGCAGCGGAACCTGCGAAAGATCGCCAAAGCGATCAATGAAGTGCTGCTTCTGGTTGATCACCGATGCCTCGCTCAGCGGTCGGATCGCGATGGCCAGGTGCTTGGGTCGCGCCTGGCGAATGGCGTCGCGCAGGTGCTGGTCGCTGGCATCCAGGTGCTGGCCGAACAAGCACAATCCGTCGTGTTCGCAGGCCAGCTGTCCCAGGCTCCAGGACAGGTAGTCGGAGTTGCGGATGGCGCGCAGCTTGTCTTCGCTGCGGCTTTCGTTGACGAACAGCGGTACTTCGCCGGGAATGTTCACGGCGAAGCCTTCGAGCAGTTCGGCCTGTTCCGCGCTGCGTCGGCGGGTACTGCCGTCGGGCAGCTTGAGCAGGTGCATGCCGCCGTGCAGGTGGAGGATGCGGATACCGTCGGCCTGGCTGCGGCGCACGTCGAAGAAGCCCTGTTCGTCGAACAGGTTGGCGAAACCTTGCGTATCCTCGGCCACGGCCCAGGGCAGGATCAGGTCGTAGTTGCTGGTGTAGACGCTGCGGTACTGGCGCAGCGCCTGGTTGATGGCCGAACGCGTCGCGCTGGGGAAGCGCGGCCAGGGCAGGTGCACGGCGCGCACCGCGTGGATCAGCGCTTCCTTGATCGAGTAGTAGCGGTTCAGCGGTGCGGTGGAGTTGATCGCCAGCGCGGCGTTGGCCCGCACGGTGGTGTTCAGGGTGCTGAGCAGCGGCTCGAACAGCTCACTGCCCAGGGCCTTGAACAGCGCCTGGTCGCTCACCCCCAGCGCCTTGTGCCGCACCCGCTGGGCCTCCTCGAACAGCGAGAAGTAGCCGAACGGTTTCCACAGCGCGCGGCTGGCACCATTGCCCAGCAGCAGGGCGGTGCTCGGGTGGCGCTGGTTGAGGTCGGCCCAGGTGGGCAAGTGGGCGTCGAGTGCGGGCATGGGCGGTCCATTGGGTGTGGCGGAAAACGCCGGGGACTTTAGCATGTCATGCAGAGTGTGCGAGGCTTGCGCCCTCAAGGACTGCACCGTTGACCTTGCCGGCGTCTTCCAGAGGCCGGCCCCGATCTGCAAAGGACTACCCATGTACAAGACCCTTCTCCTGGCCACCTTGCTGGCGAGTACTGCGGCCCATGCCACCGACGGCAAGGCCCTCGCCAAGGCCCAGGACATCCCGCATCCGGCCGTGATCGCCCACCGTGGCGCCTCGTTCGACGCGCCCGAGTCCACCACACCTGCCTACCTGCTGGCCCGCGAACTGGGCGCCGACTACCTGGAGATGGACTTGCAGCGCACCCGCGATGGCGTGCTGGTGGTGGTCCACGACGATGTGCTGGCACGCACCAGCGACGTCGCCGAACATTACCCCGAGCGCAAGGCGAGCCCGGTCAGCGCCTTCACCCTGGCCGAACTCAAGGCGCTGGACGCCGGCAGCTGGTTCAACAAGGCCTATCCCGAGCGTGCCCGCGAAGCGTTCAAGGGCCAGCGTATCCTGACCCTGGACGAAGTGATCGATATCGCCGAAGGCAACCCCGAGCGTCACCCGGGCCTGTATATCGAGACCAAGGAGCCGGCGCAGTTTCCCGGTATCGAGCAGGACCTGAAAAAGCGCCTCGAGGCCCGTGGCTGGCTCGACAAGCCGGGCAAGGTGATCTTGCAGACCTTTGATCGCAACAGCCTCAAGCTGCTGCACGAGGCCATGCCGCAGGTGCCGAAGATCCTCTTGCTGTGGGTGGCCAAGGGCAGCATCGAGCCGGCTTCGGGGCAGGACTTCGCCGAATCCGGCGAGCAGGATAAATCGGCCTTCTATGCTCGTCAGCAACCCAAGGACCGTGCCGAGTTCCAGCGCTGGCTCGACTATGCCAAGGCCGGCGGCGCCATGGGTACCGGCCCTTCGGCTGTCCGCACCCACCTCGGCGAGCAGAGCTACTCCGACCTGATCCAGCCGTGGATGAACCAGGCCAGCCACGACAAGGGATTGCTGGTGCACGTATACACCCTCGACGAGGCGGTGGATTTCGACAAGGCGATGAAAGCCGGCGTCGACGGCATCTTCACCAACCGTGCCGGTGAGCTGATGCGTTTCTATAAACGACCGATGCCACAGAACGAAGGCCAGTTGCTGCGCACGCTGGGTTACTGATCGGCAACATGATGCTGGCGATGGCCGAATGACATGTGTGAGAATGATAGGAATTCCTATTAACGGCCCTCGCCACATCCGCAATGACCTCCCTTTCCAGTTGGCAGGCCCGGCCAGCCCTCCAGGCGGCCGTCGACGACCTGCTTGCCCATTACAGTGATCTGCGCCGCTACCTCTGCGGGCGGCTGCGCAATCCTGACGACGCCGCTGATATCGCCCAATCCAGCTTCGCCCAGGCCTACGCCCATGCCCTCAATGCACCGGTGATCAATGCCCGGGCCTTGCTGTTCCAGGCTGCGCGCAACCTGTGCATAGACCAGTACCGCCGGCGCAGCACCGAACTGGCGACGCTGGAGGACTGGCTGGCACGGGCCGACCGGCTCAGCCCCAGCGTTGAAGAAATCATGATCGCGCGCGAACAGTTGCAGCACCTGATCGCACGCATCGAACGCATGCCCAAGCTGCGCCGCGAAGTGTTCGTGCGCGTACGTCTGCACGGCCACAGTCACCGTGAAGTGTGCGAGGCCCTGGGGCTGTCGGCCAAGTCGGTCGAGTTGCATATCGCCCGGGCGGTCTTCGACCTGTCCGAGCTGCGCCTGGCGAGCCGTCATGACTGAGCCGGCCGCGCCACGCAAGGTGCAGCAGGCGCTGGTCTACCTGGCGGCGCTGCAAGGGGATGATCCCGAACGCGTGCGCAAGACCCATGGCCTGGCGCAGCGCTGGCGCGGTCGCAGCGCCGAGCATGAGCGCGCCTGGCTGGAGGCCGAACAGCGCTGGCAACTGGTTCACCGCCTTGCCCCGCAACTGCGTGGCGCCTTGCAACCGCAGGCCTGTGATGTGGGGCGTCGGCGGGTGCTGCGCCAGGGCGGCGCGCTGGCCTTGCTGCTCGCCGTAGGCGGCTGGCTGGGCTGGATGTACAAGCGCACCGCGCCGTTCCGGCAGGACCTGCAGACGGCCCACGCGCAAGCGCCGCAGGCCTTGGCATTGCCCGATGGCAGCCAGCTGCTGGTGGCGGCCGAAAGCAACCTGCGCGTGCGCTTCGATCATGGCCAGCGCCAGGTCCTGCTGCTGCACGGCAATGTCTATTTCGATGTGGCTCATGAGCTGTGGCGACCGTTCCTGATCAGCACGCGCCTGGGCGTGGTACAGGTGCTGGGCACTGCATTTACGGTCAGCGACCGTGGTGGCCAGGTCCAGGTCGCGGTGGCCAGGGGGCGGGTACAGGTACGCGACCTGCAGGGCGGCGAACAGGTGTTGCAGGCTGGCGAGCGTATCTGCCTGGAGGGCGAAGGGCGGTTGGGCAGCCTGCGCGCCGGTGGCCAGTACGGGCCAGACCAGGCGCATTGGCAGCGTGGTTGGTGGTCGTTCACCGACCAGCCGCTGGTCGAGGTGATCGGCGAGCTGAACGCCTATGCCGCGCAGGCCGTGAAGGTCGATCCCGGGCTGGTCAACCTGCGATTGACCGGGAGTTTCCCCAGTGACCGGCCTGAGGTATTGCTCGATGCCTTGCCGGGAATCCTGCCGGTCAGCGTGCAGGAGTTGGGTGGGCAACGTCTGATCGTGCCGCGCTGATCTTCTGAAAAACGTTTGAGGGGTAAACCGCCGCTGCCGCGTCATCAGCTGTGAACCCACCTCCTGCAAGGACTGATCATGTCGCTTTTCACCTCCCGCTTCCCTGGCACCCTGCGGCGCCTGGCATTGGCCTGCGCCCTGGGTGGCAGCGGCCTGGCCCTGGCCGATAGCCAGCCGCTGAACCTCGACTTGCCGGGCCAGTCGCTGGAGGCCACGGTGCATGCCCTGGCCCATGCCTCGGGAGTGGCGATCGCCGCCGACAGCCGTGTATTGGCCGGGCGCAGCACGCCTGCCTTGCAGGGGCGCTACACCGTGCTGCAGGCACTGCGCCAGCTGCTGGCCGGCAGCGACCTGGTGGCGGTGGAGGAAAACGGCGTGATCATCCTGCGCGGCCCGACCGACCAAGGTGCCCTGACCTTGGGGGCGACCACGGTCAACGCCTCGGGCTTCAACAGTGACCTGCCGGAAAGCTACAGTGGCGGCCAGGTGGCCCGCGGCGCGCGCATTGGCATGCTGGGCAATCGCGACCTGATGGACACCCCCTTCAGCGTCACCGCCTACACCGCCAAGACCATCGAGAATCAGCAAAGCGGCACGGTCGGCGCAGTGCTGCGCAACGACCCGTCGATCCGCTTCAGCACCGGCGAAGGGCATGCCTACGAGAACTTCATGATCCGCGGTTATGCGCTGGACTCCACCGAGCTGGCGCTGGGTGGCCTCTACGGCCTGGCGCCCGATGGCCATGTGCCGACCGAATTCCTCGAGCGCGTCGAGGTACTCAAGGGGCCGGGCGCGCTGCTCAATGGCATGGCGCCCAACGGTGGCGTGGGTGGGGTGGTCAACCTGGTGCCCAAGCGCGCCGGCGACACGCCGCTGACCCGGCTGACCAGCAGCTACGTGTCCGATGGCTATGTCGCCGAGCATATCGATGTCGGCCGGCGCTTTGCCGAGGGGCGCTTCGGCATTCGCTTCAATGGGGTCTACGGCAGCGGCGACACTGGCGTCGACGAGCAGTCCAAGGACCGCACCTTGGCGGCGTTGGCACTGGATTACCGAGGGGACGACTTCAAGCTCGAACTGGATGCCTACGAAAGCCACGAGAAACTGGAGAACGGCAGCCCGATGATGGCCGGCTTCAGCGGCCTGAACCACGTGACCCGCGCACCCAAACCGGATACCAACATCCTCGAAGATATCCACGCCCGGCAGATCAGCAAGGCCGTGGTGGTGCGTGGCGAGTACCAGCTCGATGACAGCTGGACCGCCTACGCCAGCGTCGGTGGTGCCCGCACCCGCTACGACGGCTTCCTCAACGGCACCCGGGTGGTGGTGAACAAGGCCGACGGCACGGCCACGGGGGAAACCTACAATCAGGCCGGCTACACCCACAGTCTTTCCACCGAGGCCGGCGTGCGCGGCAACTTCATGACCGGTCCGGTCAGCCACCAACTGGTGCTCAGCACCACCTTGCTGCACCAGGACATCGGCCGTGCGCCGACGGTCACCGGCGCCAAGTACCCCACCAACATCTACCACCCGGGCAAGGCGATCATCGCGGGTGACCACGGCAGCAGCAGCAAGACCGGCGACAACACCCTGTCGAGCTTTGCCGTGGCCGATACCCTGGGCTTCATGGACGAGCGTGTGCTGCTCACTCTCGGGGTGCGTTCCCAGCGCGTGCGGCAGAAGATGAGCAACCCTTCGTACGACGAGCGCAAGCTGACCCCTGCCGTGGGTATCGTGCTCAAGCCCTGGGAGGCGCCGGTATCGCTGTATGCCAACTACATCGAGGGCCTGACCCAGGGTGGCATGGTTACCGACCAGAAGGCCGCCAACTACGGCGAGCAGTTCGCGCCCTATGTCGCCAAGCAGATGGAGGCCGGGGTGAAGTGGGACCTGGGCGACTTCACCCACACACTGGCGGTGTTCCAGATCGACAAGCCCAGCATGATCTACGACAAACCCAGCAATCGCTACAACGACGACGGCGAGCAGCGCAACCGTGGCGTGGAGTGGACGATGTTCGGCGAAGTCGTTCCCAGCGTGCGCCTGCTCGGTGGCGTGACCTACACCCGCGCGGTGCTGAGCAAGACCGCCAATGGCGCCATGGACGGCAACACCGCCCGCGGCGTGCCGGCATGGTCGGCCAACCTCGGCGCCGAGTGGGACCTGCCGGGGATCGAGGGCCTGACCCTGACCGCCCTGGGCATCCACAGCAGTTCCCAGTACCTCGATTCCGCCAACCAGCTGAAGATCCCGCAGTGGACCCGCTACGACCTGGGCGCACGCTATGCGACCAAGGTGCTGAGCAAGGAGGTGACCCTGCGCGCCAGCCTGGAGAACGTCGAGAACCGCGCCTACTGGGCCGGTGTGTTCAACGATGGTTATGCGACTGTCAGCGAACCGCGCACGCTCAAGCTTTCCGCCAGTGTCGACTTCTGAGGTGGGCATGCATCGATTCAGACGCTTGAGGGGTGCATGGCTGCTGGCTGCACTCTGCTCGAATGTGGCCCTTGCCGCGCACGCCGATCTTGAGGTTGGAAAACCGGTAGCCGGCCAGGTTGATGCTGCGCATCCGCCAGTCTGGCAGTTGGCCCTCAAGGTCGGGGACCTGGTGCGTGGTCGGCTCGACGGTGACGTCAGCCTGCGCCTGCTGGACACCGACGGGCGTCCGTTGCGCCTGCTGATCGACGGCCTGGACCAGCCCCGCGAATTCCTGTTCGTCGCGGCGCAGGACGGGCGTTACGCGGTGCGCGCCGAACCCCTGGCGATCCGCCCGGCGGCGCGTTTCAGCCTGAGCCTGGAGCAGGTCCTGCCTGTCGGCGAGCAACGTCATACGCCGGCAGCGCTGCTCAGCCCGACCCTGCGCGCCCTGCAGCAGCACCTGGCAACGGGTGGCGCCAGCGAGGCCTTCTGGCAGGCCCGTGCCAGTGAGGGAACGCCATTGGTCGAGGCCATTGCTGGGCAACCCGGCAAGCGCCTGGTCACCTTCCTCTGGCGCGGGGCACGGGACAACGTGAGGATGTTCGGCGCCCCCACAGGTAATCACGAACCGCTGGCCCGGCTGGGCGCGAGCGATGTCTGGTTTCACAGTTTCGAGGTCCCTGCGACGACCCGCCTGAGTTATCAGATGGCACCGGATGTGCCGGTGTCCGACGACCGCCGGGTGATCCTGGCCAGTACCCGGCGCGATCCGTTGAACCCGAATACCTTCGCCGACGGCAGCGGCGACGCCTGGTTGTCGCGCTCACGGCTGGAACTTGCGGATGCGCCGCCCCAGCCGTGGGTGGCCGAGCGTGCCGGGGTGGCCCGTGGCAGCCTGGAGCGCAAGCGCCTGGCCAGCCAGGTGCTGGGTAACGAGCGCGACGTCCACCTCTACCGCCCGGCGGGCTGGCGCCCGGGCAAGGCCGACCAGGCCTTGCTGGTGCTGTTCGATGCCCATGCCTACACCCGTCAGGTGCCGACACCGACGATACTCGACAACCTGATTGCCGACGGCCTGATCCCGCCCACTGCGGCGTTGATTATTGCCAACCCCAGCAGCGAGAGCCGCGAGCGGGAGTTACCGCCCAATCCGCTGTTTGCACGGTTCATGGCCGAAGAGCTGATGCCCTGGGCCAGTCGCCAGGGGTTAACGGCGCCGGCTTCGCGCACCGTGGTGGCAGGCTCCAGCTACGGCGGCCTGGCGTCGGCCTACCTGGGCCTCATGCACCCGGAGTTGTTCGGTAATGTGCTGAGCATGTCCGGTTCCTACTGGTGGCCGATGGCCGGTGACGAATCTGGCTGGTTGACCCGCGAGTACGTCAAGGCGCCGCGCCAGCCGTTGCGGTTCTACTTGCAGTCGGGTCTGTTCGAAGGGCCGAAAATCCTCGACACCAATCGCCATCTGCGCGATGTGTTGCTGGCCAAGGGGTACCGGGTGGAACAGGTGGAGTTTCCGGCTGGGCATGACTATCTGCAGTGGCGCGGGAGCCTGCCCTGTGGGTTGATCAGCTTGCTTGGGCAGGGGACACAGGCTGTTGCGCGGGCTTGTGTGCCGTAACGCATGTGTTCGCCGATAGATCGTTTGCGCCTAGGAGATCGAGCGCCGCCCGTGCGGCGCTCGATCTTGAGAGCGCTGCAAGACCATCGGCTGGCACCCGCCCGCTCAAATGGGATCGCAAGCCACCCCTCTCCCTCAATCCGCCTCCCCCTCCCGCCGAGCCCTGTTGCGCCATACCCGATACGCCCGAATCCCCGCCCGTACCGAGCCGAACAGCAGTTTCTCCTCCATCTCCCGCGCCATCCCGGAGCGCACCAGCATGCGTAGGAAGGTGCCGCGGGCGCGGGCGATGGCGAAATGGATACCCTGGGCGGCGAGGGTGTCGCGCACCTCGCGCAGGGCGGCGATGCCGCTGACGTCGATGCTGGTCACCGCTTCTGCATCGAACAGCACCACCTGGGTTTTCTCCACGTTCTGCACGGCTTCGAGCAGGCGCATCTTGAAGTAGTCGGCATTGAAGAACAGGATCGCGTCGTCGAAGCGGTACACCAGCAGGCCCGGCACGGTACGGGCGTCCTTGTGCTGGCGCACGTCCACCTGACCCTCGATGCCCGGCACCCAGCCAAGCACAGCGTCGGTGGGCTGGTAGATGCTGTAGAGCAGGCGCAGGATGGCCAGGGTCACGGCAAACACGATGCCCGGCAATACGCCCAGGCCGAGCACGCCGACCGTGGTCAGCAGGCACAGCCAGAACTCGAAGCGGCTGAGTTTGCGGATGGTCTTGAGCGACTTCACGTCGATCAGCCCCCAGCCGGCCATCAGCAGCACCGCGCCTAGCGCGGCCTGGGGAATCCAGGCCATGGGCGCGGTGAAGAACAGCAGGATCAAGGCGATCACCAGAGCGGCGATAATGCCCACCAGCTGACTCTTGCCGCCGACCATGTCGTTGACCGCCGTGCGCGAGTCGGCGCCGCTGATGGCGAAGCCCTGGGAGATACCGGCGGCCAGGTTGCTCACGCCCAGCGCGAGGAACTCATGATTGGCGTTGATCGCGTAGCCGTGGCGGGCGGCGAAGCTGCGGGCGGTGAGCATGGCGCTGCAAAAACTGATGGTGGCGATACCCAAGGCGTCGCGCAGTAGGCTCTTGGTTTCCGCCAGGGAGCTCTGCGGCCAGGCCAACTCGGGAATGCCCGCCGGTACCGGGCCGAGGATCGCCACGCCGAAACGATCCAGGCCGAACAATCCGGCCAGGGCGGTGAATACCACCACGGTCACCAGCGCCGCCGGCAGCCGCGGATAGCGCCGTGGCAGCCAGATCAGCAAGCCCAGGCCGGCCAGGCCAATGGCCAGCGTCAGCCAGTGGATCTCGCCCAGGCGCTGGAAGAAGTTGATCAGGCTGAGGATGAAACCGTCACCTTCGATCTTGAAGCCCACCACCTTCGACAACTGCCCGGCGAGCAGGCTCAGGCCGATGCCGTTGAGGTAGCCGATGAGGATCGGCCGCGAGAAGAAGCTGGCGATAAAGCCGGCCCGCGCCACCCCGGCGGCGATGAGCATGACGCCCACCAGCACGGTGACGATCACCGACAGCTCGGCGATGCGTTGCGGGTCGCCCATGGCCAGCGGTGCCACGGCGCCGCCGATCATGGCGCAGGTGGCGGCATCCGGGCCGACCATCAATTGCCGTGAGCTGCCGACCAGGGCATAGACCATCATCGGCAGCACGCAGGCGTACAGGCCGTACTGTGGCGGCAGGCCGACGATCTGCGCATAGGCGATGGCGATGGGGATCTGGATCGCGGCCACCGACAGGCCGGCCTGCAGGTCAGCGTGGAACCACTCGCGGCGGTAGTGCAACAGGTTGGCCAGGCCCGGTAGCCAGCGGGAGAGAAACATGCGCAGTCCTTTGGAGATGTTTCAGAAAGCGTAGCGGTCAGGCGCCGCGAACGGCTGGGTATTCAAGCCAATTGGCGCGGCGGTGGCTATGGGCCAGATCAACAAAGGTACGCTGGAAACGAAAAAGCAGTCGACGCGCCTTTTGACAGAGACGACGTGACGGAATACGAGTTGGAGCGGGAGAGTGAATCGAACGGTTATAGGACAAATTTCGGGCAGGGGAGATGAGCGGCTAAGAAATTCGCGAGGAGCGCTTTCATTATCGTTTTTGAGTAAACCATCTGGATCGGTATTTTTTGCATCTGACGGCTGGCGGTATTGTTTTGCGGTGATAGTCAAAAAATATTAGCGTTTTTGGGCTTCCGGTAGAGTTACTTTCCATGCAGGTCGGTTACTAGGCGTTAGCCATTCGGTATGGAGTTAATCCGGTACAACCCCTGCGCGTCGATTCGGCCATCGGCACCGTGCGAGCAAGCCGCGATACCGGTAGTCAAGTAGAAAAAAGGTTTCCGCCCAACTATCGGCCCGACGACGATTTTGCAGGCCACTTCGAATTCGGGCTCAAATACGAGGAGATTCACCTTGAGTTCTTCGCCCGGCTGTTTGCCGTCGTAGGACCCGAGCCAGTCGAAGCTTGGTGCCGGCGTTCCCCTTTTGATACCGCGCGCGTCGTCGAACACACGATTCGAACGCAGATGGCGGAAGAAGCCAGGATCCTTGTCATCTTCCAGCTCGCCCAAGAGCGTTTAAAAGACGTGGTGGAGATGCCAGACCAGGATGCAAGCCGCATCATTCGCGCGGTCAAGGAGAATGGCTGGAATGTTTCAGGCAAGCTCAAGAAGCAATATCCGCAGCTCGACGCCGAGCGCCTCGCAGCGCGGATCGTGGAGGCCGTTCGGTCGGCGTTTGAAGACCGAGAAGGGCAATGAGCAGTGACCTTGGTATTTTCAGCGTGCTTTGAATTTCAAGCGCAGAAACGAAAAAAGGAGCCGAGGCTCCTTTTGACAGCGACGACGTTACTGGAACGTCGTGCGGGGAATGCCCCTGCGGCCATCACTCACCAAATCCACCATCACTCACCTGTAGAGCAAAGACCTGTTCTCCCCGGCGCGATAGCCCCCTCACCAGAGCCCTCCGGCAACCTACCGCACCCGCCCAAACTACCGCCCGTAGGGAAGGGCTATGAAATGGCCGGCACGCTGATTATAGTCTGATGGCGAATTGACACTCACCTGCCAATGGACTGCTAGATGATTAACAAAATTTCCATAAAAGGCGTCACCAGCTATCCCGAAGATAAGTTTACCGATCTAGGCCCGTTGAAACGCATTAACCTTATTTATGGCCTGAATGGTTCTGGTAAATCAACGGTTGGGAACTATTTGCAGGATATAACGGGCAACCGTTATCAGAAGTGTCAGATTGATCCGCCAATCAAGCAAGAACAAATTTTTGTTTACAATCAACGTTTCGTTGAGAAAAACTTTCACCAAGAGAGTCATCCTGGGATTTTCACGTTAAACGAAGGCAATATCGAAGCGAAAGAAAAAATTACTGAACTGCAAGCAAGCTATGACGCAGCTGTCAGTGACATCGAGCGAATCACCAAAAAACGCGCGCTAATAGATGAGGGTCACACTAAAGCCGCTTCGAACTATAAGGAGGCGCTTTGGAATATAAGGTTAGATTTCGAGAAGGCCGATCTAAGTGCTTGCATTAAAGGGCCTAGACAGAAAGAATTTTTCAAGGATCAGCTTGAGAAACTACCACTGCCCACAGGCACGATACGTTCACAAAAGGAACTCTCGGAAGCGGCAAAATCACTAAGTTCATCCGATGAGCAGCCATTGCCGGCGCTGCCCTACATCAGTTTCAGTGCTGAAGAATTTGAAAGCGATAAGATTCTCGCGAAAGTTATTACGCCTTCAGGCGACTCTTATTTGGCTGGCCTGATCCAAAAGCTGGGTAACTCTGATTGGGTCAAGAATGCATTGCCTTATTTGGAACACTCCGACGATGCATGTCCACTATGCCAACAGGATCTTCCTACTGACTTTCAGAGCCATGTTAGGTCACTGTTCGACAAAAGCTATGACGAGGAAGTGTCGAAGGTTGCCCAGCTCCATAGCCGGTATTCTAAGGCGGCTGAAGCATTGGAGCTTGACCTGGAGTCGCCCGCTTATCTCACATCAGCTATCCAGTCAGATGCCGACTTCGTAAAAGCTAAGGGTGAGCTCAAGCGGTTGCTGACCGTTAACCGTGCAAGGCTGGCTGATAAGCTTTCGTCTGTTTCTAAGTCTGTTGCATTGGAGTCGACAAACGAGGCAGTCAATCGGTTAAACGCTTCAATCAAGGCCCAGAAAGCCAAGGATGATGACTACAATATCAGGTTAAGTAAGAAAGATCAGTTGTTTGCTGAGGTTACCTCGGAAGTCTGGCAACTGATGCGCAAGCAGGCTGATCAGATTGTCACTACTCAAAAAAACGCCGACAAATCATATTTGAAAGCTGTTGCAGAACTGGGTGCGAAGCAAAAAGAGTTAACTGATCAAAAAGACAGCGATCTGGAGTCAATTGCTGAATGCCAGAATCAGATGACTAATGTGGAAGAGTCGGTTAAGAAAATCAACTCCGCCATTGCGAGTATCGGCATTAGTGGATTTACGCTCAAGAAAACTGATGGGGAAGGAACTAGCTATCGCCTAGTTCGTGAGAAAAATTCCAATGATGTATACAAGTCTCTGAGCGAGGGTGAAAAAACCCTGATCACGTTCTTGTATTTCCTGGAGCTTTGCAGCGGCAGTGTCGAGGCTGACAAACCTGTGGTGCTCAGTGATCGGGTAATTATTATTGATGACCCTATTTCCAGTCTCTCACATAATTATGTCTATGAGGTTGCGACTCATATCTATCATCGCGTGCTGTGTGCCTCTGCAGGGTTCAAGCAAGTCTTAGTGCTCACGCACAATCTGTTTTTCTTCCACGAATTACTGAGAAATGCACCTAAGAGCATAACCAAGAAATATGCGTGCTTCAGGGTGTCGAAGGGCGCTCATAGCGCGATTACCGAACTGGGTCATGAAGAGATCAAAAACGATTACGAAACCTATTGGCAAGTCCTCAGAGACGCTCGTGGCTCCAAAGTCCATGCTGCCGTCCTGCCCAATATGATGCGTAATATTCTAGAGCATTACTTTGGTTTTATTCATAAGAATGATGACCTGTTGGATGCCCTTGCTGCCCTGGAAAAGGATGACTTAGAGTTCAAGCCATTGTACCGGTACATCAATCGACAGTCGCATGGCGACGCGATCAATGTCACTGATTTCGGTGGCTGGGATGCCGACCAAATGATTGAAAAATTCAAAGGCGTTTTCGCCAAATCTGGATATCCCGAGCACTACACCGTGATGATGAACGAGGCACCGGTAGAGCAAGAAGGTCTTCACGCTTAAGGCTGCCTGCCGATCAATGACTGGGTGACGGCAATGTGCCACCCATCGCTTCCAATCCCAATAGGCGGCTGCTAGGATAGCCCTGCAGCTACCACCAACGACTCCTTTCCATCCTGCCTGACCCTCCAAACCGCATGAGCTTTGCGCAAGGGGCGCAAAGGCTATCAGCAAGCAATGCTGAGAAGATATGGAGGGTTCTACCATGAGAAATCATGAGAAAGTCGTACCTGTACGGCAATACGAACGTTTCCGCTTTGGTCGTTGGGAGCAGGTGCGTAAGCACCGTCGTTCCCTGCCTCGGCGGTAATGGATGAGTTTGGTGGTAGCTGCACTATTTTTCTCCCCCTTCTACAGCCGGCATCACCCATTGGCCTGTAGGGGGCCTAGATTCCTCTCGCACTTCATCCAGCGAGTTTGATCAACAATCTCGATACCCAAGTCCCTCAGGTAACCCTTTACCTCATGATAGCTCTGGGTAACTAGCAAGCCTCTCTTCAAGCCCACACGAGCAGCCAACCTCAGCCAACTGATGCCGATTCACTGCCCTGAATGACTCTCATGGGTCAATGCATCAATCACTAGCAGCCTTTCTACTAATCGTCCTGCTCTCATCCCTCCCCCTCATAAGGCCGTGATAACCATCGATTCAATGTCCATTAGACTGAAGTCGTAGAGCTGCACACGGCATTCTGAGAGGTCTGTAAATACAGGGTTTTTCAAGTGTATATTTTAGCTAGTGTGAAAGATGCGCGGCCAATTGCTACTAAGCTTAGTTGTTTGTCGATTGACTGAGTTTGGTTTTTCGGTATTAATGCCTGCCTAGCAGGGTTGAGGACATCTTCCTCAGGCTTCAGCTTTTACTTCTGGCTCGATTTATCTAGGTCAAATAAGCCGATATGGTTAATGTGAGGATGCGGATGTCTGATACAGTTGGAACGATTTGTGCCGCGGTTATTGCCTCAGCGCTGACGCTGTTTGGAGCATTGCATTTGCAAAATCAACAGATTGGTGTTGCTCAGCAAGCTAAATTCTTGGATGGGGCGCAAGCAACTGCTCAAGAAACCAGTAAGCTGTTGGCTGATGGCTATCGTGAACTCGGGAAACTGCGAGAAGAAGCTGAAGGAAAAAGCTCCAAGGAGTTTATGAGCGGGCCGGAAGAAAATTATGAAAAATTTTATCAGGGGTGGCGGCAGCACCTGATTGAAAATCAGTTCAAGGTTATTCGCTATTTCGGTAAGGATACGGCAGATATGCTGATGCATTTGGACGAGATTGATATCAGTCCAGTGAATAATCTGGACTCTCCTAACCCCTGCTCTGCGCCTGGAGATAAGGACAGTGGAGACATGCATAAAATTGCAGTACAGCTTAGTTGCTACATTCGATTTTCCACGATTAAGTTTGACAGGATGGAAGGTGAAAGTGAAACTGATCATGTTGCTAACACCATTCACCGTCAGTCTGAAATTGAAAACAGTGTTCGCGCACTGATGGAGAATTACGAGATCAATTACGTGATCATTCTTCGCAAGATGGATTCCAGGCTTACAGAGCTGGGTATGTCTAAAGTCACCGTCGTGCAACATTAAGAGTCCTTTATTTTCAGGTTAGCTCTTGAAGGCCTTAGGCTGAGCATTGTCTAGCAAGAGGAGGGTCTAACGATTGCGTGAGGCCTGAATTCGAGAGTTAGCCGGGTTCGGTTGCCTACAACTGTTGCACGAGCCGATCAAACCTAGGCGGTACCCGCCCGCCTGGTCAGTAACCAGGTCGACCTTGCTCCATCTCCCCAATCCAGCTGTATGTGCCGTTTAGCCAAACGAAGACGCTGTTGAGCACCTCGCGCAAGTGCCGGATGTTAATGCGCGTAACGTCTGGAAGATGGTCTTTGCCACTGTTGGTCGTCGCATACCGAAATGCCATCGAGTCTGGGTCAATGTTGTCCAACTGGCGAATGAACTCGTGAACAGCGATAGCGTTGGCGTCAGAGCGCTCTAGACCCAAGTCCTTGAGCAGATGGCGCAACTCCGACCACAGAGGCATCAACGGATGCTTGTCATAGTTCTTGGGCTCTTTCCCTGTCAGAGCGCGAGCACTATTTAACATCAGCTTAAACTGCAGCTCCAAGGAGTGGCGGTACAGAAAAAGCAAAGGATAAATGCCGCTATCCAAGGGCACCTGACTATTCGCCATCGCCTCCACGAGACCGTCAGCGGCATCTTTGTATGCAAAAGCATAGAGGTCGGCACGAAAGTGAGACCAGTTCAGCATCGCGTTGTACTGCCAATCCTCACCCTGGATAAACAGCTGCTGGCCGGAGAAGTCTGCCGGCCACTGGATGGCCTCAAGCTGCGGGTCAAGCTTCGGTAGCGATTCGTCATCCATATCATGATCTCACGTTAGGCAGTCCATGGATTAGGACTTTACTAATCCGTGTTGACTGCCGGCAACCAGTAAATGGTTCTTTGGGTTGGGCTACTAAAAAGAGTGATATCACGATGGAGTGAAGGTGGCTGCTACCGCCATTCCCGGCCCGACATCGAAGGCCAAGATCCGCTTCCGGTTAGGTCGGTTTTGCATGAACAGCAGGATGTCGAAAACCCTGCCAGGTGTGTCTTGCAGACCTTGGTGATTACTGCCCAAGATCCCCTTCATGAATACTTCCCGGTTAGAGCTCCAGCAGTGGCCTAAGTAAAAAGGGAGCTCGCAGATCCTTCGGCCTGCGGTTTGCTGTGCGTTCCTAGGAAGTATCTGCTGTCCGGTGAACCCGGCTTTCCCTGCTCGGGTTAGTCCACCCCTTACCTGGCTATCCAGCGCCGGCATCAGTCCGGTGATGAGAAGCAGGGCTTTCATAGGATAAGTGACGCTGGTGTTGTTGAAAAACAGCACATCCGCCAGCGTATTCAAGATAGCCAGAATTTCTTTGTCGAAAGCGCCTGCCTCGTTGAACGGAGCATTGTTTTCCAGGAGGCGATTCTCCTGCTGATCGAGGTTGAATGCCGAAAGGCTTTGCTGGCGCAGTTTGAGTAGGGGGTCATGAAGCCGCTTTTCCTTTAGAGCGCTTTCGATTTGTGAGACAGGACGGAGAATTGGGCTTCTGCGTTTGCATGCCCCCCAGTTGCGCAGCGCTGTGGATAGCGCCTGGGCGAGTAGGACTGCATTTGCGCTGCCCGATGGTGCATTGAGATATCGACGTGCTACCGGCTGAACGTTGGCGAAGTCCTGATGATAGGACTGCTTAAAATCGTTAAGCGCCGATGTGATATCTAGAAAACTGCCAACCATTCGAAGCATGTTTTTCAGCACAGCCAAAAGGGGAACCACAAGTGTGTGTTCTCCCCCTGAAGCTGGTCAAGCTGTAGCCAGAGATGCCTAGCGTTTAAGGTAAGCTATTGGCATCGAAAATTACCGCTGATCTATGCTGCATCCGGTTCGGTTGCCTCACAGGGCCTGCCTCAAATGGAAGTGATGAGTTACTTGCGAATCGAAGCTCACCTTGAGGTGCTTACGACGGCGTTGGCCGCGATATCAACCCAGATCGTTGAGTGTGCGTCCATTTCTACTGTCGGTTCAGCCATTGCAATGCTAGATCGCGGAGCCTTCATAAAAGCCTGTGAGAGTCTCAAGCCTGCTGTAGTGTTCAGTCATCGCGAGCGCAGCCTTTTAGAGGAATTCCGCTGCCGATCCAGTAGCTGGCCTGAAGCAATTTCTGGCCGGCCCTTTTCGATTCAACACGATCCAATTGTCTTGAAAATCGACTTTTCGTAGGGGAGGAGGCTGGGCTGATCGCTACCTGCAGGTTGAGCTTTTTCGGAGGCTCAGGCATCGGCATGCAGTGTTGTACGGTACCCAATGGGCATGGGTGTGCAAGTCATCACGTTTGTGAGTGAGGCCGTTCTAGAATTTCTAGGGAAGGAGAGGGAGTTTCGAGGCGCTTAAAGCACTAGGCAGAAAGCCTGGAGGTGCTCTAGGTCAGGGAATGTGGAGCGGGTAGAGGGAATCGAACCCTCCTCAATAGCTTGGGAAGCTATAGTTTTACCAATAAACTATACCCGCTTCGAAGGACGACTTTTTACCAGAACCCTCCTCGAATGAGAAGCCCCAAGGTTGCAAAAATCCTGTCGGCGGCCCGTAGCCTGCGGGTGGCGAGGGCTACAGGACGCCGATGCGTTCAGATCGCCAGTGCATGCTGCCCCGGTTCCTGTGCGTAGCGTTGGCGGGATTCACGCAAGGCCGGCTTGAGGAAACCGAGCATGGCATCGCGGGTATCCTCGCAGGCGCTTTTGTGTTCCATGTCTAGGAAGTGGCCGGCCCCGCGGATCACGCTGAACTGGCTGCGCCCTACATGGCGGCTGAACTGGCGGGCATCCTCGACGGTGGTGTACTCGTCGCGGTCGCCGTTGATGAACAGCACCGGAATGTCGATGTTGCGCGCGGCCTTCAGTGCCCGCTCCAGGTCATGGTCAAGCACCTGGTTGATGTGGAAATGCATCTGCGCGTACTCATGGCTGTCCAGGCTGCTGACGTGGCGGTAGTTGAAGCGCTTGAACAACGACGGCAGGTACTTGCCGATGGTGTCGTTGACCAGGTTGCCGACCTGGTAGCGGTCGCAGGCGGCCAGGTACTGGCAACCGCGGTCCAGGTAGTCGCGCATCGGTTCGTTGATCAGCGGCGAGAACGAGCTGACGATGGCCTTTTTCACCAGCTGCGGCTGGTGCGCCAGCGCCAGCAGGGTGCAGGCGCCGCCCCAGGAGAATGACAGGACATGGTCGGCACGGAAGTGCTCGATCAACTCGAGCAGGATGTGCGCCTCGGTCTCCTTGGTCAGCAACCGTTCATGGCGGTTGTGCGGTTTCGACTTGCCGGCGTACGGCTGGTCGTACAGCACCACGTTGAACTGCGGGTGCAGGTTGCGCACTGTCTGGGCAAAGGACGCCGTGGTGGCCAACGAGCCATTGATCAGGATGATCGTCTTCTCGGCGCCCTGCGCGCGATGGAACTCCGTGTAAACCCGGTACTGCCCTTGGATATCAAGTACAGCGATTTCTGGCCTCATGTCATCGACTCCTGGCGCAAAAAGGGTATTCGCGTCACCTCGTGGCCTGCATGGTCGCTTGGCGGGCTGGCGCCGAACCGACCGGAATGGCCATCAGGGTGCACGTGCTTTATGACAGGTAGGCATTCGCCTGGAACTGAAAACCGGTGGGCCCTTGTGTCGATCCTTGACGCTGGTGTCGACGGTATTGTTGTGGCGGGCGATTACCGTGCCCCAGGGCATCGAGACCCCGGGTGGCCGGTAAAGGGCGTCTTGGACTACGGTTGTGACTGATTGGTCACATGCAGACCGACGAGTTAGCAGTCAAGCAGCGCGGCCAGGATCGCGCAAGTGCCGTTGGGACAATCTTTCGTGGGAAACCGCCGAATGGTGATCGGCTCAGACCGAGGCGATTTCCTCGTCGGTCAGCGCCCTGAACGCTCCAGGAAGCAAGATCGGGTCCAGTGTGATCGACCCCATGCTTTCCCGATGCAGCGCCACCACCTTGTTCTGGAAGTGTCCGAACATCCGCTTCACCTGGTGATAGCGGCCCTCGACGATGCTCAGGCGTGCGCTGCGTGGGCCGAGAATATCCAGCTGCGCGGGCAGGGTGGTGAGGTCTTCGAAGGCGAAGTAGAACCCTTCACGGAACTTGTCGATGTAGTGCTCACCCATCTCGTCCTCGGTGTGCACCAGATAAGTCTTGGGCTGCTTGGTCCGTGGCTGGGTCAGGCGTCGCGACCACTGGCCATCGTTGGTCAGGATCATCAGCCCGGTGGTGTTGTAGTCCAGGCGCCCGGCGATGTGCAGGTCATCGCGCAGCGCTGCAGGCAGCAGGTCAAGCACGGTGCGGTGCTGCGGGTCCTGGGTGGCGCTGACGCAACCGCTGGGCTTGTGCAGCATCAGGTAGCGTGCCGGGCGCCCGGCCTGGTGTACCTGTTCGTCCACTTCGACGCGGCTGAATTCACGCACCTCCAGCAGCGGGTCGGCGGTCGCCATGCCGTCCACGCGCACACGCCCTTGCGCCAGCAGCAGGCGCACTTGCTGGCGGTTGTAGCAGGGCAGGTTGCCGAGGAATCGATCGAGGCGCATGGTGGGTCGTTTGCGGGAAATCGGCGCGCAGTCTAACGGATAGTGCGCGCCTGCGCTGCCTTGAGCTGCGCGTCCACCTTTGCGCAGCGTGGGCACAGGCAGGCCTTGTCGCGCAGTTCGGCGGGCAGGGCTTCGATGACTGCCGGGTCGATGACCACCTCGAAGCACCAGCAGCCTTGCGTGGCGTTGCGCGGATCGGCCAGGCCGCATTGGTTGAGGGCGCCGCAGGCGGGGCAGCGTTGGGGGTCAGGCATGGTCGGTTCCGGGCATCTCGCTGCAGACGCGGTTGCGTCCACCTTGTTTGGCACGATAGAGGGCGTGGTCGGCGCGGGTCAGCAGATTGTGCAGGCTGTCGCCGCGCTGCAGGGCGGACAGGCCGATGCTCGCGGTCAGGCGCAGTGGCTGGTCGGCATAGCTGAAGGTCAGCTGCTCGGTGCGTCGACGGATCTTCTCCGCCACTTCGATGGCCTGGCGGCCTTCGGCTTCACGCAGCAGCACGATGAACTCCTCGCCGCCCCAGCGGCAAAGTATATCGGACTGGCGCAGGCTGCCCTGCAGCACATTGGCGAACTGGCGCAGCACTTCGTCGCCGGCCAGGTGGCCGTGGGTGTCGTTGAGGGCCTTGAAATGATCGAGGTCGATGAGCAGGGCGACCAGCGGCGCGCTGTCGCGCTGGGCCTCGACCAGCGCCTGGCCGGCTAGCAGGTCGAAGCTGCGGCGGTTGGGCAGGCCGGTGAGGCTGTCGAGGGTGGCCAGCGCCTCGGCGTTGTCCTGGTGGCGCTTGACCATGGCGTTGAGCAGCGACAGCACGACCAGGGTGATCATCGCGCAGATCGCCAGGTTCAGGTACAGCGACTGGCGGATGCGCTCCAGGGCGCCGGTCTCGCGTTTGTCCACCAGCAGGTACCAGCCCAGCTCCGGCAGCAGGCGCACGTTGAGGAAGTGGCTGTGGCCGTCGTTGTCGGTGTACTCATGGCTGCCGGTGGCGGGTGTCGGCATGCGCGCCAGCAAAGCCTGCCACTGATTGCTGTCGGCCAGTTGCTGGCCGGCGCGCAAGCCGTGGGGGCCACCGTCGGAGCCGGTCAGCAGGACCTTGCCCTGGGCATCGGTGAACAGCACCGAACGCTGGTACCTGCGTTGATAGTCGTCGATCAGGCGCACCACCGACTCCACGCTCAGGCCCACCCCGGCGGCGCCGATGAAGCGTTGCTGGTAGTCGAGCACGCGGTGGTTGATGAAAACGGTGAGCTTGTCCTGGTTGGCCATGTCCAGGTCGACATTGATCTCGTAGGGTTTGTTCGACTGGCGCAGGCGGAAGTACCAGGCGTCGCGCCAGGCATCGGGGCTTACCTGCTTGAGCACGCCCTTGGCCTGGTAGTAGGTGAGGCTGCGGTCGGACACGAAAAAGCTGGTGCAGGTGACCTGGCTGCCCATCACTTCGCCGAGGTAGCGGGTGACGCGCGTGGTGTCCTGCTCGCCGGCCAGTACCCAATCCCGCAGGAAGGTGTCCTGGGCCATCATCGATGAGATCAGCACCGGGCGGATCAGGTCTTTCTGGATTTCCGAGTAGACCGTGTCGGAGGTCAGCGGCAGTTCGGTGTTGACGATGGCGTCGCGGATCGCGCCGCGCGAGGCGTAATAGCTCAGCAGCGAAGTGGCCAGGAAACCGCAGGCCAGCAACAGCAGCAGGGCAAGGATCAGCGAGCGTTGCGAGAACAGGGCGGAGGGCGAAGGCATGATCTTCTCGTGAAGTGTGCCGGTGGCCACATTCTAGTGAGATGACCGAAAAATGACTGCATGTTTTTCAGGGTTATACGACCTGTTTCAATTTGTTGCGGAAATGGCACCGAACCCTGGCGCGACTGTCTTATCCAGTGTCGATCAACGCATTGCCGTCGACGCCCGCCAGCGCCGCTGTGCCGGGCACCCCTGCGGTCCAGGAGGCCGCCATGTACCCACGAATTCTGCTCATCGTCCTGCTCGGGCTGCTGACATCCGCCTGCGCCCCTTACTACGCGGACAACGGCTACTACCGCCGTGACTACTACACCAGCGATCGCTACGTTTACCCTGGCTACTACCGTCAGGATCGCTACTATGTGGCGCCGCAGCCACGCTACTACTACCAGCCCGCGCCGCGTTACTACCACCCAGCGCCGGTGCCGCAGTACCGGCCGTATCCAGCGCCCGGCGTGCAGCCGCGCTGGCAAGGCAACCCGCGCTACGACTATGGCAACCGCCAGCGCTACGACTATGGGCGCGATCGCGACCGCCACGACTATCGCAATGACGATCGCCGAGGTGATCGCTGGCACTCGAACGGGCAGGGCAATCGCGATCGTCGACCAGACGGCGGGCGAGGTGGCGACCGGGGCTGGTCGCGTTGATCAAGTGCGGACCGGCACCGCGATGTGTCATCCCAGTTCCGCCAGCGGGTGCCGCCCCTCCCAGACCTTGCTGAAATGCGCCTCCACCACCGCCGCTGGCACCTGCGCCACATCCGGCCAGTGCCAGTGCGGAGTGTTGTCCTTGTCCAGCAGGCGGGCGCGCACCCCTTCGCTGAACTCCGGGTGACGGCAGCAGTTCAGGCTCATCGTGTACTCCATCTGGAACACCTGGGCCAGCGAAAGGTGCCGTGCCCGGCGGATCTGTTCCCAGACCAGGTGCGCCGTCAGCGGGCAGCCCTCATGCAGGCGCTGACCCGCCGCCGCCAGCAACGGATCGGCATGCCGGGCCAGGCCGGCCAATGCCCGCCAGGCCGCGACGGGGTCGGCCACGTCGAGCACTTCGTCGATCACGGCTCGACGTGCCAGCCATTGCCCTTCGGGCAGCTCTACGCAGGCACGGTGCTGTTCGGCCTTGAGCAGGCTGTTGAGCTGCAGGGCGGTCTGCTCCTGCCAGTTCAACTGCAGCAGCTCTTCGATCAGCGCCTCCTGCTGGTGCTCGCCCAGGAAGCGGTCGGCCAGGCCCAGGTCCAGCGCGTCGCGGGCATTGAGGGGCGCGCCGGTCAGCCCCAGGAACAGGCCAAGCTTGCCGGGCAAACGGGCCAGGAACCAGCTGGCGCCGACGTCGGGATACAGGCCGATGCTGATCTCGGGCATGGCCAGGCGACTGCTGGGGGTGACGATGCGCACTGCGGCGCCTTGCAGCAGGCCCATGCCGCCGCCCAGCACGTGGCCATGGCCCCAGCACAGCAGAGGCTTGGGATAGGTATGCAGGTGATGGTCGAGGCGGTACTCGCTGGCGAAGAAGGTGGCGGCCAGCGGCGGTACGCTACCGGGGTGTTCACGGCACGCCTGGACCAGCGCCCGCACATCGCCGCCAGCGCAGAAGGCCTTCGCCCCGTTGCCGCGCAGCAGCACGCAGACGATCCCGGGGTCGCTGGCCCAGGCGCGCAGCCGTTCGTCGAGCACTTCGATCATGGGCAACGTCAGGGCGTTGAGCGCCTTGGGCGCGTCAAGGGTGGCGATGCCGATACGGGCGCCGTCGGCGCCGGTCAGTACCTCGCATTGAATGGACATGGGCTACCTCGCGCAAAACATCCCCTCAGTATGGCCTGCCGCGCCGAAGCTGCCGGTCGTCGGTCGGATCGATTGACAAGCCGGCCCGGCTTTCCTAGTGTCGCGGCACTTTGCTTTTGGATGCCCCCATGACCGACGACGATCGCATCAAACTCGAGCCCAGCTGGAAAGCCGCGCTGCGTGCCGAGTTCGACCAGCCCTATATGCATCAGCTACGCGAGTTCCTGCGCGGCGAATACGCCGCCGGCAAGGAAATCTATCCGCCCGGGCCGCTGATCTTCAACGCCCTGAACTCCACGCCGCTGGGGCAGGTCAAGGTGGTCATCCTCGGCCAGGACCCGTACCACGGCCCGGGCCAGGCCCATGGCCTGTGTTTCTCGGTACAACCGGGCATCGCCACGCCGCCGTCGCTGGTCAATATCTACAAGGAGCTGCAGCGCGACCTCAACCTGCCGATCCCCAGCCACGGCTACCTGCAGAGCTGGGCGGAGCAGGGCGTGTTGCTGCTCAACACCACCATGACCGTGGAGCGGGCCAATGCGGCTTCGCATGCGAAGAAGGGCTGGGAACTCTTCACCGACCGGATCATCCAGGTGGTCAGCGAGCAGTGCCCGAACGTGGTGTTCCTGCTGTGGGGCGCGCATGCGCAGAGCAAGCAGAAGCTGATCGATGCCAGCAAGCACCTGGTGCTCAAGTCGGTGCACCCATCGCCGTTGTCGGCCTATCGTGGGTTCTTTGGTTGCGGGCATTTCAGCCGCACCAACAGCTTCCTCGAGCAGCGCGGCATGGCGCCGATCGATTGGGCGTTGCCGCCGTTGTGACCTGAACAAGAGGGCCGCGAAGCGGCCCTTCTTGCTCAGTGCCTGGCCCACTGCCGGAACAATGGCTCGGCCAGGAACAGCACGAACAGCAAGCGCATCACCTGCAACGCCGTCACCAGCGGCACCGACAGTTGCAGGGTCTCGGCCGTCAGGCTCATCTCGGCGATCCCTCCGGGCATCATGCCCAGCGTCAGCGAGCGCAGGTCCAGGTGCGTCAGCAGGCTCAGCGCCCAGGCGGCGCCCGCGGCGATCAGCATGCACAGCGCGGTGGCCAGCAGGGTCCGGCCAAGGAACGACGGTGCCCGGCGGAAGAACGCGCGGTTGAAGTGACAGGCCAGGCCGCTGCCGATCAACCACTGGCCGATCTGGCTGGCGCCGTTGGGCAGGCCGATCTGCAGGTTGCCCGCCAGGCTCACGCTGGCAGCCACCAGCAAAGGCCCGAACAGCCAAGGATTGGGCTGGCGCAGGCGTTGCCAGAGCAGCGCAACCAGCACGCCCAACGGCGCGATCAACGCCAGCCAACCCCAGCTCACGCTGCCCGCATGGTTCAGCGGTACGCCATCGCCCAGCAGCAGCTTGAACAGCGCTGGCACGCACAGCACCACCGCCAGCACCCGCAGGCTCTGCGCCGCGGCCACCTGGCTGAGCACCGCGCCATTGCGCGCGCCGAGGTTGACCATCTCGCCCGAGCCGCCGGGCATGCTGGCGAAGAACGCCGTCGCCCGGTCTTCACCGGTGCGCCGCAGCAGCCAGACACTGATCACGCTGGACAGCGTGGTAAACAGCGCGCCGAAGAAGATCAGCGCGAAGTGGCTGGCCACCTGTTCGATCACCGCGGGGGTGAAGTGCAGGCCGATACCGATGCCGATGATCCATTGCCCGCATTTGCGGCCATTGGGGATTTCACTGAGCTGCCAGGGTGTCAGGCAGCGCACCAGGATGATCGCCAGCAACGAGCCGACCATCCACGGCAAGGGCCAGCCGACCTTGCTGGCGGCAAAACCGCCAGCAAGGCCGACCAGCCCGGTGGCCCAGAACAGTGGCAACGACCGCTCAGGCATCGGCCACGGCCCGGCGCTGCAGGGCACGTTTGCGCCAGATGCGCAGCAGCGGCAGGCTCAGCATGCAGGCCACCAGCACCCACACGCCCATGCTGATCGGGCTCGACCAGAGGATGCCCAGTTCGCCGTTGGAGATCGACAGCGCACGGCGCAGGTTCTGCTCCATCAGCCCGCCGAGGATGAAGCCCAGCAGGATCGGCGACAGCGGGAAGTCCAGCTTGCGCAGGATGTAGCCCATGATGCCGATGCCGACCATCAGGAACAGGTCGAAGGTGGTGGCATGCACCGCGTACACGCCGATCGCGGTGATGATCGCGATCACCGGTACCAGTGCCCAGTTCGGCACGGCGAGGATGCGGGTGAAGATGCGGATCATCGGGATGTTCAGGATCACCAGCATGATGTTGGCGATGAACAACGAGGCGATCAGGCCCCAGACGATGTCCGGTTGTTGTTCGAACAGCAGCGGACCCGGGGTGATGTTGTACAGCGTCAGTGCGCCGATCATCACCGCGGTGGTGCCGGAGCCCGGCACGCCGAGGGTCAGCATCGGTACCAGGGCGCCGCAGCAGGAGGCACCGATGGCGGTTTCCGGGGCCGCCAGACCACGAGCGTCACCCTTGCCGAACTTGCCTTTGTCGCCGGCGATGCGTTTCTCGGTCATGTAGGCCACGGCACTGGCCAGGGTCGCGCCGGCGCCCGGCAATACGCCCATGAAGAAGCCGAGCAGGCCGCAACGAATGTTGACGAAGAATACCGATGCCGCTTCCTTGAAGTTGAACAGCATGCGCCCGGTGGCCTTGACCGCTACATGGCCATGGTGGGTCTTCTCCAGCAGCAGGAGGATCTCGCTGATCGAGAACAGCCCCAGCACCAGCACCACGAACTGGATGCCGTCGGCCAGGTGCACGCTGTCACCGGTGAAGCGGTACACGCCGCTGTTGGCGTCGATGCCCACCGCCGAGAGGAACAGGCCGATCAGCGCGGCAATGAACGTCTTCAGCGGTTTGTCGCCGGCCATGCCGCCGAGGGCGACGATGGCGAACACCATCAGCACGAAGTATTCCGCCGGGCCGAAGGCGATTGCCCATTTCGCCAGCAGCGGGGCGAACAGCACCATGCCGCAGGTGGCGATGAAGGCACCGATGAACGAGCTCCAGGCCGACAGCGACAGGGCCACGCCAGCCAGGCCCTGGCGGGCCATGGGGTAACCGTCGAGGGTGGTCATCACGGTGGAGGCTTCACCGGGAATGTTCAGCAGGATCGAGCTGATCCGCCCGCCGTACTCGCAGCCCAGGTACACGGCCGCCAGCAGGATCAGCGCCGACTCCGGCGGCAGGCCGAGGGCGAAGGCGATGGGGATCAGCAGGGCCACGCCGTTGATCGGGCCCAGGCCCGGCAGCAGGCCGACCACGGTGCCGATCAGGGTGCCGGTCAGGGCGGTGACCAGGTTGTACGGGCTCAGGGCGACGCCGAAGCCCTGGCCCAGGTAGCTCAAGGTATCCATGTGTCAGTTCTCCAGTACGTCGAGCAGGCCGAGGGGCAGGGGGACGTCCATCACCCGGTCGAACAGCCAGTAGAGGAAGAGGCTCATGCCCACCACCACGATGGCGCTGTGCAGCCAGCGGCCACCGTACAGGCGGGCCATGGGCAGGCCGACCAGGATGGCGCTGAGGATGAAGCCCAGCGCCTCGAAGGTGGCGGCGAAGACGATCAGCAGGCCGACGCAGGCGGCGATCTTGATCAGGGTCTCGCGGTCCAGCTCCGGTTCATCGTCCTTGCGCACGATGGGCGTGGGACGGATGGCCAGGTACAACAGGCCCAGGCCCATCAGGCCGAGCATCAGCAACGGGTAGGCGCGTGGGCCCACCGGTTCGTAGGAGAAGGCGGCCTGGTAGGGCCAGGCCATCACCGCCAGCACGGCGCACAGCGCCAGCAGGACGAGGGCGAAGAGGCGTTGCAGGATCATCGGGGAATCCTCTTGAGGTATGCGTGATCCCGTGGGAGCGGGCTTGCCCCGCGATTGCCTTATCGCGGGGCAAGCCCGCTCCCACGAGAACGATGCCAGGGTGGCTTACTGGATCAGCCCGAATTCGCGGGCCAGTGCCTTGTAGTCCGCCACCTGCTTCTTCACATAGCCGTCCAGCTCTTCGCCGGTCATGGCGAACGGGAACAGTTCGCGCTGGTCACGCAGCTTGGCGAACTCCTCGGAGGCCAGCAGCTTGTCGAGCGAGGCCTTCCACCAGGCGTAGTCCTCGTCGCTGACCTTCGGCCCGAGGTAGAAACCGCGCACCACCGGCCAGACGATGTCGTAGCCCTGCTCCTTGGCGGTGGGGATGTCTTTCATCTCCGGCTCGTCCAGGCGGTTCTCGGAGAACACCGCGAGGATGCGCATGTTGCCGCTCTGGATGTGCGGCATGGAGTCGGAAATATCGGTGGAGCCCACCTGGATATGCCCGCCGAGCAGCGCGGTGGCGATCTCGCCGCCGCCTTCCAGGGCCACGTAGCGCAGGTCGCGTGGGTTGATGCCGGCGGCCTTGGCGATCAGCGCGGTCTGCATCCAGTCCTGGCTGCCGACGGTGCCACCCGAGCCGATCACCACCTTGCTCGGGTCCTTCTTCAGGGCCGCGACCAGGTCATCGAGGGTCTTGTAGGGCGAGTCGCTCTTCACCGCGATGGCACCATAGCTGGTGCCGACCGCCGCCAGCCATTTCACTGCGTTCTCGTCGAAGCGGCCGAACTTGCCCTGGGCCAGGTTCAGCAGCGAGCCGCTGGACCAGGCCACCAGCGTGCCAGCGTCGGCCGGGCGCTGGGCAACTACGGCGTTGTAGGCTACCGCGCCGACGCCGCCGGGCATGTAGGTCACGCGCATGGGCTTGCTGAGGATCTTCTCGTTGACCAGGGCGCTTTGCACCAGCTTGCAGGTCAGGTCGAAACCGCCGCCGGGCGAGGCCGGGGCGATGCATTCGGGGCGTTTCGGTTCGGCGGCCAGGGCGTTGCCGGCCAGCAGCAGGCAGCCGGTGGCCAGGACGAGGCGGCGCAGTGAAAAAGTCATCGTCTATCTCCGTGAGCGTTGTTGTTATGGGTTACCACAGAGCCACGCTGTAGCTCACCAGCAGCCGCACCTCGTCCGCGTCGCGGGCGAAGTTGGAGCGGAAGGTGGCGTTGCGCAGGCGCACGGCGACGTTTTTCAACGGGCCGCTTTGTACCACGTACTTCAGTTCGGTGTTGCGTTCCCACTCCTTGCCCTCGCCTCCGGCGGCGCGGCTGACGTTGTCGCCGCTGATGTAGCGGGTCATGAAGGTCAGGCCGGGGATGCCGAGGGCGGCGAAGTTGTAGTCGTAGCGCGCCTGCCAGGAGCGCTCGTCGGCGCCTGCGAAGTCGTTGATCTGGACGAAGTTGACCAGGTAGGGGTCGGCGCCATCGACATAAGGGAACGCGCTGTCGCCGGAGAGCTGCTGCCAGGCGCCGCTGACCTTGTGCCCGCCCAGGGTGTAGCTGAGCATGCCGTTGAAGGTGGTGTTGTCGATCTTGCCGGCCTTGGCCGCGCCAGCATCGTCGCTGATCGCCAGGCGCAGGTCGGCGCCGAAGGTGCCCGGGCCCCATGGCTGGGTGGCGAGCAGGCCGATGAAGTGCTGGCGATAGATGTCGTCGAGTTGGGCGAAGTGGTAGCTGCCGGTGATGCGGTCGGTGAACTGGTAGTCCAGGCCGCCGGTGTCGAAATGGTCGGCGCTGAAGGTGCCGCCGAAGCGACTGTTCTTGTTGTTGAGGGCCAGGTCTTCCCAGTTGGTGTCGTTGCGGTCCTTGGCTTTTTCCAGACGGGCGCCGGTGAAGGTCAGGCCTTTGATCTCCTTCGAGGTGACCAGGCCGCCTTCGAAGGTCTGCGGCAGGATGCGCCCGTCGTTGGGCTGCAAGGTGGGCAGTTCGGGAATCAGCGTGCCGACCTTCAGTTCGGTCTGCGAGACCTTGACCTTGCCGGTCAGGCCGAGCTTGGAGTATTCGTCGGCAGCCTTGCCGTTGTCGTGGGTCGGCAGCAGGCCGGTGTCGGTGCGGTCCTTGCTGGAGTCGAGCTTGACCCCGAGCATGCCCAGCGCATCCAGGCCGAAGCCCACGGTGCCTTCGGTATAGCCGGACTCGAAGTTGAGCATGAAACCCTGGGCCCATTCGTCGCGCTTGGATTGCTGCGCGCTGGTGCCGTCGCGGAAGTCGCGGTTGAAGTACATGTTGCGGGTTTCGAAGGTGGCCGTGCTGTCTTCGAAAAAGGCGGCCTGGCTCATGGGCGCGACACCGGCAAGGGCGAAGGCGCTGGCGAGTGCGGAAGGTCGGGCGGCGAGGGAACGGATAGGCGCGTGCGCCTGCGGCTGCATGGACAGCATCGTCGGTGACTCCATTTATTGTTCTTATGTGTTTGCACCTTGCTGGTGCTTTTTGCGGCGCGCGGGGCAGCCGTGGTGCGATGCTAGGCAACCAACCTTTCGCTAACCTTTCAGCGTGAAAGGTTTGTTGCGAGGGCTTCACAGCACTCGCCACGGGGTTACACTCCGCGCAAAAAGCCCAGCCGAACAGGGAGAATCCGATGCGTGTGCTGCTGGTCGAAGACCATCTGCAACTGGCCGAAAGCGTGGCCCAGGCCCTCAAGAGCCAGGGCCTGACCGTGGACGTGCTGCATGACGGCGTGGCCGCCGACCTGGCCCTGGCCAGCGAGGACTATGCCGTGGCGGTGCTGGATGTCGGCCTGCCGCGCATGGACGGCTTCGAAGTGCTGGCGCGCCTGCGCGGGCGCGGCAAGACCCTGCCGGTGCTGATGCTCACCGCCCGCAGCGATGTGAAAGATCGGGTGCATGGGCTGAACCTCGGCGCCGATGACTACCTGGCCAAACCCTTCGAGCTGACCGAGCTGGAGGCGCGGGTCAAGGCCCTGTTGCGGCGCAGCGTGCTCGGCGGCGAGCGTCAGCAGCGTTGTGGCCCGCTGGTCTATGACCTGGATACCCGGCGCTTCGGCCTGGACGGCGAGCCGCTGACCTTGACCCAGCGCGAACAGAGCGTGCTCGAGGCACTGATTGCCCGCCCCGGCCGGGTGATGAGCAAGGAGCAGCTGGCGGCCCAGGTGTTCGGCCTCGACGAGGAGGCCAGCCCCGACGCCATCGAGATCTACATCCACCGCCTGCGCAAGAAGCTCGACGGTCACCCGGTGGCCATCGTCACCTTCCGTGGCCTGGGCTACCTGCTCGAGCACCGCGATGCGTGACAACGGCAGCCTGCGCGGGCGCCTGCTGGGCAACCTGGCGCTGCTGCTGGTGGTGCTGATGCTGGCCAGCGGCCTGAGCGCTTACTGGAATGGCCGCGAAGCCGCCGACACCGCCTATGACCGGACCCTGCTGGCGTCGGCGCGGACCATCGCCGCCGGCCTGTCGCAGCGCGACGGCACCCTCAGCGCCGACGTGCCCTACGTGGCCCTGGACACCTTCGCCTATGACAGCGCCGGGCGCATCTACTACCAAGTGCTGGACATCCACCAGAAGCTTATCTCCGGCTACGAGCACCTGCCGCCGCCACCGCCGGGCACGCCGCGCACCGACGACTACCCGGCGCTGGCGCGTTTCTACAATGCCACCTACCTGGGCCAGGACGTGCGTGTGGTCAGCCTGCTCAAGGCGGTGAGCGAACCGAACATGAACGGCATGGCCGAGATCCGCGTGGCCGAGACCGAGGAGGCGCGGGTGCGCATGGCCCGCGGGCTGATGGCCGACACCCTGCTGCGCCTGGGGATGCTGGCCTTCGGCGCGCTGGTGATGGTGTGGTTCGCGGTGAGCGCCGCCCTGCGCCCGTTGGAGCGCTTGCGTACGGCGGTGGAGGAGCGCCAGCCGGACGATCTGCGCGCCTTGCCGGTGGTGCAGGTGCAGCGCGAACTGGGGCCGCTGGTGCGTGCCCTCAACCATTTCACCGAGCGGCTGCGTGGCCAGTTCGAGCGCCAGGCGCAGTTCATCGCCGATGCCGCCCACGAGCTGCGCACGCCGTTGGCGGCGCTCAAGGCACGGGTCGAGCTGGGCCTGCGCTCACGGGAGCCGGAAGAATGGCGCAAGACCCTGGAGGCGGCAGCCCAGGGCACGGACCGACTCACCCACCTGGCCAACCAGCTGCTGTCGTTGGCGCGGGTGGAGAACGGCGCCCGAGCCATCGCCGAGGGCGGTGCCCAGCGCCTGGACCTGAGCCAGCTGGCCCGCGAGCTGGGCATGGCCATGGCGCCGCTGGCCCATGCCCGCGGCGTTGCCCTGGCGCTGGAGGCCGAGGCGCCGGTGTGGCTCAAGGGCGAGCCAACCTTGCTCAACGAACTGCTCAGCAACCTGGTGGACAATGCCCTGGCCCACACCCCGCCAGGCGGTGACGTTGTGCTGCGGGTGCTGGCGCCGGCGGTACTCGAAGTCGAGGACGATGGGCCGGGGATTCCCGAGGATGAGCGTGAGCGGGTGTTCGAGCGCTTCTACCGGCGCAGCGCCCAGGGCAGCGGGCTTGGGCTGGCCATCGTCGGCGAGATCTGCCGTGCGCACCTGGCACAGATCAGCCTGCATGACGGCGAGCGCGGCGGGTTGAAGGTGCGGGTGAGTTTTATTGCGGATTGATGTCAGCTGTCGCGGGGCTTGCCCCGCGATCAGCCCTGTCGATTCAGCGCAACATGCTCCGCGCATCCAGCAGTTCGGCGATATCCAGCTCGGTGCCATAGGGCAGCCCCAGGTGCCGGTAGGCGGGCAGGGCGGCCAGTGGCCGGCTGCGCTCGCGCTGGCTGATGCAACGGGCGATCTGGACGATGTCGATGTAGTCGATCTGGTCGGTGCGCCGGTCCAGGTCCTGCACCTGGCTGGGCAGGTTGACCAGCTGCTCGGGGAACTCCCAGGCACTGAGGATCTTGTCGCCCAGCACCGGCTGGATCTGTTCGATCACGAAATGCAGGCAGATCGGGTCGGAGAGCAACTCGTTGTGCTCCTCGGCATAGATCAGCACCGGCAACGCGCCGATCTGGTGCACCAGGCCGCCGAGGGTGGCCTGGTCGGGCTTGAGCTGGGTGTAGCGTCGGCACAGTTCATAGCTGATGCCTGCCACATCCAGGCTGTTGGCCCAGATATCGCGCAATTTGTGTTCGACCGCCGGGGCGCGGGCATGGAAGATCTGCTCGATCACCAGGCCGATGGCCAGGTTGCAGCTGTAGTTGATGCCCAGGCGGGTGATCGCGGTATGCAGGTCGGTGACTTCGACGGCGGCGCGCAGCAGCGGGCTGTTGACCACCTTGATCAGGCGCGCCGACAGGGCGGCGTCGCGGCCGATCACCTTGCTCAAGGCGGACACGCTGATCTCGCTGTCTTCGGCGGCTTCGCGAATGCTCAGGGCAACTTCCGGAAGCGTCGGCAGGACCAGGTCGTCCCGGTCGATGGCGGCGAGCAATTGCGCTTGGACCTTCTCGGCCAGCTTGTTCATGGACTTCTCTACGGCAAAGGTGGTGCAGCCCCGGCGTGAAGCCGGGGCGGGCTGGTCAGCGCTGGATTTCCCGGTCGCGGTCCAGTTCGTAAGGCAGGTCGAGCAGCGTCAGGCGCGGGCCTTCGAGGCTGCCCAGGTGCAGGTTGTCGTCCGTCACCGCATCGGCGCTGAGCACGGCCAGCAGTTCGACGGCGCTGCCGCTGCTGGCAGCGATCACCACCTCGCCGACCGACGAGCCATGGGTTGGCGAGAAGATCTCGGCGCCAGGCTCGGGTACCGCTGTCTCGGCCAGCGCCAGGCGATACTGGCGGCGTTTGAGCTTGCCCAGGTACTGCATGCGGGCGACGATCTCCTGGCCGGTGTAGCAGCCCTTCTTGAAGCTCACGCCATCGACGGCCTGCAGGTTGATCATCTGCGGAATGAACAGCTCGCGGGTCGGGCCCATGACCTGGCCGATGCCGGCGCGCACCTGGCCAAGCAGCCAGTCGTTGAGTGTGCCCTCGGGCAGCGTCGCGGCCAGCTTCTCGCGAACCGCGCCAGCCTGGTCGGCAGGCACCCACAGTTCGACCCGGCCGGTCGAGGCGCGGACGGCGATCAGGCCATCATGACGCGCGGTCGCGCCGGCCTCGTCCGCCACACTCAGGCTCAGTGCCTGCAGGGCCGCGTCGCCGTGCTGCAGGCCGAAGCGCGTCCAGGCGGCGCTGTCGTCGCTCAGCGTGGCCTTGGAGAACACCGCGTACTTCTTCAAGTCGGCCAACTGCGCCTCGAGCAGCTCGCTGGCCATGGCCAGCAGGTAGCCGTTGCCCTCGGGCAGGATACGGAAGCTCGACTGCATACGGCCCTTGACCATGCAGCGAGCACCAAGGCTCGCATGGGCTTCGCTGAGGTAGCTGATGTTGCAGGTCAGTTGACCCTGCAGGAACTTGCCGGCGTCGGAGCCGCGGACGGCGAGGATGCCCTCATGGGAGAGGGAACAGAAGAAAGCGGAATCGGCCATGGGTCATCGCGGTAGCTAAAGACTGGCGGCCATCATAGAACGCCGGTAACAAAATAGGTAGGTGAGTAGACCAACGCCTTGTGCCGCTTCATTCGCTGCGCGGTATACTGCGCGACCATTCGAGGAGGGCCCCATGGTCGAACAAACTGAACTCAATCGGCTTTTCTGGCACAGCCGTCGCGGCATGCTGGAACTGGACGTGCTGCTGGTACCGTTCACCCAGGAAGTCTACCCGAGCCTGAGCGAAGCGGACCGCGAGCTGTACCGTCGCCTGCTGACCTGCGAGGACCAGGACATGTTCGGCTGGTTCATGGAGCGCAACGAGTCCGAAGATCCGGAGCTGCAGCGCATGGTCCGCATCATCCTGGACCGTGTCCAGCCCAAGTGATTGTTTCGAGTGCCGTTGGCAGGGCTCACGCCTGCTGCTGGCGGCCTACCTCGCCTGCCTGACGCTGGCGCTCATCGCTGGCGTTGTGGTCGCGTTGCCCGGTTGGCTAAAGGGCCTGCTGGTCATTGCCTGCCTTGCCCACGCCTGCTGGGCCATCCCCCGCCGGATTCTGCTGTCCCACCCTGGTGCCGTCACCGGCCTGCGTCGTGAGCCGCGTGGCTGGCATATATACAGTCGTGCCCGGGGCTGGCAGCCGGCGCGCCTGTGCCGTGACAGCGTTGCCTTGCCTGCGGTGGTAGTGCTGCGCTTCGTGCGCAAGGGGCAATGGTTCAGCCAGAGCCAGTGCATCCCCAAGGACGCCCTGGCGCAGGAACAGCATCGAAGGCTGCGGGTGCGGCTGAAGTTCAGCCGGCGCCGCTGGGCCGCGCCGGCCTGAAGGGTCAGACCCCCTGCGGGATCTCTTCGCCGCCGAGTGCTTCGAACAGCACCGGCAGGAACTCGCTGAAGGTCATCATCATCAGCAGGAAGCTGGCGTCGAACTGTTGCTGGGCTTCGTCGCCACCATCCTGCTCGGCCTGCTCTTGCAGCAGCTCCTCGAACTTCAGGCGCTTGATCACCATCTTGTCGTCGAGCACGAACGACAGTTTGTCCTGCCAGGCCAGGGCCAGCTGGGTGACCACCTTGCCGGTACTCAGGTGCAGCTGGATTTCCTCGCCGGTCAGGTCCTGACGCTTGCAGCGCACGATGCCGCCGTCTTCGGCGGTGTCGCGCAGTTCGCACTCGTCGAGCACATAGAAGCCTTCGGCGGCCTGTTGCGACTTGACCCAGTCGGTCATGGTCGCGCTTGGCGCGATTTTCACGGTGGCCGGGCGTACCGGCAGCGAGCCGATCACTTCACGCAGGGTCGACAGCAGGTCTTCGGCGCGCTTGGCGCTGGCCGAGTTGACCAGGATCATGCCCAGGCGCGGGGCGATGGCGGCGAAGATCATCGAGCGACGAATGAACGCGCGCGGCAGGAAGGCCTGGATGATCTCGTCCTTGATCTGGTCGCGTTCCTTCTTGTAGACCTTGCGCATCTGCTCGGCCTCGATCTCTTCGACTTTCTCCTTGACCGCGTCGTTGACCACGCTGCTGGGCAGGATGCGCTCTTCTTTACGTGCGGCGATCAGCATGAATTCGCCACTGACGTGAACCAGGGGGGCATCCTCGCCCTTGCCGAACGGTGCGACGAAACCGTAGGTGGTCAGTTCCTGGCTGGCGCAGGGGCGGGCCGGCTTGCTGGCCAGGGCGGCCTCCAGGGCCTCGGCCTCGAACGGTACTTCCTGGGTCAGGCGATAGGACAGCAGGTTCTTGAACCACATGAGGGGGAATCTCTCCTTAATACATAAGGCGGGCATTATTCTCCGAGCAGCGGTTCCAGGCCAACCCTGTCAGAGGGCCAGCAGTCCTATATAGAGGAAGAAAATCGCGGCGCGGCTAGGTCTTTGAAAGGCCTGGAAATTTTTTTCAAATTTTTTGAAAAAAGTGCTTGCCAGGGTAGGAGGTCCTCCGTAGAATGCGCGCCACACCGAGACGAAGGGTGATTAGCTCAGCCGGGAGAGCATCTGCCTTACAAGCAGAGGGTCGGCGGTTCGATCCCGTCATCACCCACCACTCGATGTATAGCGCGGCGGTAGTTCAGTCGGTTAGAATACCGGCCTGTCACGCCGGGGGTCGCGGGTTCGAGTCCCGTCCGCCGCGCCATATTAAGCTTCCAGGGCCCACTGAACACCCGGAAGCAACAGAGAAAGCGACCTTAGGGTCGCTTTTTTTGTTTCTGGCATTGCGTCAGAATCCCCTGTCCGCCGCAAGTGGCCAGCAGGCCTTGCGTCGGTTCCTACCGCAAGCAAGAGACCGACCATGCAGGATGCCAGCCTCTCTCCCGCTCCGACACACGCCACTCCCTTGCTGGGAATCGACCTGGGTACCACCAACAGCCTGATCGCCGTCTGGCAGGATGGCGAAGCGCGGCTGATCGCCAATGCCCTGGGCGAGGTGCTGACGCCATCGGTGGTCAGCGTCGATGACGATGGCAGCATCCTCGTCGGCCAGGCCGCCCGGGCGCGCCTGACCACGCACCCGCAACGTAGCGCCGCGGCGTTCAAGCGTTTCATGGGCAGCGACAAGCGTTACGCCTTGGGCGAACACCGTTTCACCCCTGAAGAGCTGTCGGCGCTGGTGCTGGGTTCGCTCAAGCAGGATGCAGAGGCCTATCTGGGCTGCCCGGTGAGCGAGGCGGTGATCTCGGTGCCGGCCTATTTCAGCGACGAGCAGCGCAAACGCACGGTATTCGCGGCCGAACTGGCCGGGCTCAAGGTCCAGCGGCTGATCAACGAACCCACCGCCGCCGCGATGGCCTACGGCCTGCATGAGCAGAAGTTCGAGCGCACCCTGGTGTTCGACCTGGGCGGCGGCACTTTCGACGTTACGGTGCTGGAGTACGCCCTGCCGTTGATCGAGGTGCATGCCTCTACCGGAGACAACTACCTGGGCGGTGAGGATTTCACCGAGGCGCTGCTGCAGGCCTGCCTGCGTGACTGGAACCTCAAGGCCGAAGATCTGGAACCCCAGGCCCTGGCCAGCCTGCACGACGCCATCGAGCAGCTCAAGTGCGAAGTGGGCGAGGGCAGTCGCACCTTTGCCTGGAGCATGGATGGCCAGCCCCGCGAGTGGCAGTTGGACGACCAGAAGCTGCAGGCGATCTGGGCACCCTTGCTGGCCCGGGTACGCACTCCCATCGAACAGGCCCTGCGCGATGCCCGCTTGAGCCCGCGCGAGCTGGACAGCCTGGTGCTGGTCGGCGGCGCCACGCGCATGCCGCAGGTGCAGCAACTGGTGGCCAAGCTGTTTGGCCGCCTGCCGTACCGGCACCTGGACCCGGATACCATCGTCGCCCTCGGCGCCGCCAGCCAGGCGGCGTGCAAGGCCCGCGACGCGGCCATCGACGAACTGATCCTGACCGATGTCTGCCCCTACACCCTCGGCGTGGCCTCGTCCCGTGGCGAGGATGTCACCGGCGCCTTCTCGCCGATCATCGAGCGCAATACGATCATCCCCACGTCCAAGGTGCAGCGTTTCTACAGCAGCCACCCGGAACAGAAGTTCGTGCGTATCGCCGTGTACCAGGGCGAGCGGCCCTGGGTGCGGGACAACATCCTGGTGGACAGTTTCGAAATTCCGTTGCAGCCGACCGGCGAGATCCAGTCGCTGGACGTGCGCTTCAGCTACGACATCAATGGCCTGCTGGAAGTGGACGTGACCTTCCTCGAGAGCGGCCAGAAGCACAGCCACAGTATCGACCGCAGCCCCACCGGGCTGGATGCGCAGGCACGCCAGGCCAGTGAGGAGCGCCTGGCAAAATTGAAGATCCACCCACGTGACACGCTGCCCAACCGCACCTTGCTCGCCCGCCTGGAGCGAGCCTGGATGCAGAGCCTGGGCGATGAGCGCGAGCTGATCGGCAGCTGGCTGGACGCCTTCAATGCCGTGCTGGCCGGGCAGCAGGCCGGCGAGATCAGCCGTGAGCGCCAGGCATTGAGCCAGGCGCTCGACGAGCTGCGTTACTGAGCGTTGAGCCGGCGCAGGGTGGCCTGCAGGCCACCCTCCAGCGGCTGCCCTTTGCCCGGTACCGGGCCGTAACGGTTTGGCAGCTTGTCGCCGGGCAGGCCCAGCAGCACCAGTGACGAGAACGGCAGCACGCGGGTCAGCACCATCACCAGCAGCAGTGCCGGCACGCCGTGGCCGAGGTCGCGCAGGCGACGCAGGAAGCCGCTGATCGACAGGACGCTGATCGCCACCATCATCGCCGGAATATGCAGCATCAGGCTGGCGCCCAAGGCGATGATTGCCACGTGCACGGCCAGGCCCGTGCGGTTCAGTCGACTCTTGAGCTTCCAGAACGCCCACATCGGCGCCGGCGGCTCCTCGATCATGTCCAGCAGCAGGCGTTCGCTCCATACCAGCACGGCCATGATCGCGCAGCGCAGGCCGGGGTCCTGTTCCGGGTCGTCCTTGACCTTTTGCAGGGCGCGCAGCACCCGGGTCTTGGGCGGGGTGCAAGTGTTCAGCAGGCTGTGCAGCGCATCCAGCACTTCGTCGACCGTGCGACTGTCGAGGCCTTGCGCGCGTACCGCGGCAGCCGGCGGGTGCTTGGCCTGGCCGTCCAGTAGCCCACGGCGCAGTGCCTCGAACCAGTCGTCGTGCAGGTCCAGCGCCTGCATGCGGTCGCGCAACGCGCAGCGCTGTGGCTCGTCCAGCGACGGATCGTGGTGCAGCACTGCGCAGAACAGCAGGTAGCCCAGCGGATAATCGGTACGCAGCCCGCCGTCGTCGTTGTCCAGGCAAGCCAGCAGTTGCGCGGCGTTGGGCAGGCGCGTGCTGTTGAGCGCCTGCTGCAAGGTCAGCAGGCGTGCCGAGATCAGGGCTTGTACCGGGTCGCGGATATCCAGGCTGCCGAGCAGCCCACTGGCGCCTTCGGGGCTGGTCAGCAGTTGACAGAGCAGGACGTGTGTCGGAGCGAACGGGTGTTCGGTCGGGTAGTGCAACTGCCCGGGCAAGGCCGGCTCGATCAGTGCCAGCCAACGTGAAGGTTGCTCCAGCATGGCCAGCATGAACAGCTGCTGGCGGTGCCACTGCCACAGTGCCTCGCCCTCGGGCATTGGGGGCAGGAGTATTCCGGCCTCGGCCAGGCGGTCCTGCAGTTGCAGGCCGAACGGCGTGGTGAACAGGCGGCGCATGTCGAACTGCCGGTTGAGCGTGTGCAGGGCATGGGCCGGGTAGACCCGCATGCGCCGCAGCCATTCGCGGCAGACCGGGCGAATGGCATCCTCGGTCAACACCTCGGGCAAGGTAGCCGCCGGATCATCGCTGGCGCTGAGCTGTGTCAGCGCCTGGACCACAGGAGCCTGATCGAGCCAATGCAGCTGCTGGCTCGCCTGGCGCTGGAAGCCCTCGAGGATCAGCGCGTCGAGGGCGTCCTCGGCCGGTGGCTGGGCGAGGACCAGGCGCAGCAAACCGGCCTCGCCGCGCTGCAGGGCCCAGGCATGCCAATACAAGCGGTGCAGATTTTGCTCCGGCTGCTCCTGCAGCAGCCAGGCCAGCAGCGGCAGTTCGTCGTCGCCGTCCAGTTGCCAGTCGACGAAGGTGCTGGCGATGCCGTCCAGCCCCAGGCGCGAGGCTTCGGACCAGCGCGCCAAGGTCTGTGGGGACTGCCCCGGGCTACCCCATGCCTGGGCCGGGTCGCCAAGGTCTTGAGGCCAGCCGGCTGGCGTGTGCAGGCGGTCGAAGGCCTGGATCAGCAAGGGCAGGCGCTGGGGCTGATGGCGGGCACAGAGGTCGATCAGCCAGCGCTCGGCCTGTGGATGCTGGTGTTGGCGGTACAGCCGCAACCAGCAGTCCAGGGCTTGTTGCTCGGCCCCCAGGGCATCGGCCTGGCGGGCCAGCAGGTAGAGCAGGTCGGCATCGTCCGGGGTTTGCCCCTGTTGTGCCTGGAGGAGACCATGGAAGGTGCGGCTGGCGATGCCGGCCTGGCTGAACTGCACCAGCAGGCGCTGAATCAGCGCCGGATCGTCCGGGATCGCCAGGCAGGTATGCACGCTGGCGAACTGCTCGTACTCGAACAATGGGCGGTGCTGGTAGCAATATTCGAGGCTGCGGAAATACCACAGGCTCTCCATCTGCGCCGGGGCTGGCCAGTCGCGCATGCAGGCGGTATCGAAGGGATCCGGCTGCGCGAGACGGTCGAGGAAGGCTTCCAGCTCGTGGGGGTTGTCCCGGCGCAGCAACTGCTCGGCCCAGCCCAGGCGCCGGGCCAGCAGGCCCGCGCAGTGATGGGACAGCGGCCCGCAGTCGCGCAGGGTGTGCAGCAGCTGCCAGCCGAGGTCGTCCAGTTCGTCCAGTGGCAGTTCGTCCAGCTCGGCGATGTAGCCCTGCCAGGCTTGCGGGTCGAAGCGCAGGGACGGCTCCTCGAGCAGGCGATGGAAGTGCTGCAGCGCCGGATGGGGAGTGTCCTCGGCGCTCCTTGGCTCGGCCTCGCGGGTTTCCTCCTCGCGGGCCAGGCGCAGCGCTTCTTCGTAGGCTGCACGCAGGGCCTGGAAACCTTCCGGGTCGGTTTCCGGGTGGTGCGCGGGCAGGCGGCCGCGGTAGGCCAGGCGGATGGCGTCCAGGTCCTGGGTCGGTTCGATCCCCAGGCGAATCCAGCAACTCATGACCAGCAGTCCTCTTCCAGGGTGGCGGGGCGCGCCGGCTCCGGCAGGTCCATGTCCCAGGGCAGCCCGGCCAGCAACTCATGGGCGCCGAGACGCAGGTTAAGCAAGATGCAGCGGTTCCAGTGCTCGCTGCCCTGGCGCTCGAGATCGGCGGCCAGGGTCTCGTCACTGCTGTCGCTGACATTCCACAGCGCCTTGCCGAACAGGTAGCCGGCCAGGTAGCAGTCCCAGCGGTTGTAGTAGTGGCGGGCGCGCAGCGCCAGGCGGTAGTGCAGGTAGAGGCTTTCGTCACGATCGATCAGGCCTTTCTTGACCCCGGCGCGCAGCAGGAAGCTCATGCGCCCCAGGTCCCAGGCCCGGGTGCCGCCCGGGCCACAGTCGGGGAAGGTGCGGGCGGCGTATTCGTGGCGGATGCGTTCGCGTGGCGGCAGGGTGTCGAGCAGGGCCTGCCACTGGCTGGGCAGGCAGCGCTGGTACTGCCAGTAGGCTTCGCTCATTTCGGTGGCGTGGCCGTTGTCGGCCATGTTCAGCATGTCCAGCAACTGGGCGCGGTCGCTGATCCCCCACCAGCGTTCCAGATCGGTCTGGTCTTCCCCTTCGAAATAGTCGGGGGCGGTGTAGCTGGCGCCGTTGAGGGCGGCCATGGGGGCGGAGAGGGCATGCAGCCAGTGCTGCGCGGTTTCGTCCATGAAAGGGGTCCTGGGGGCGCTGGGAACTGGCGTGGATTGTATAGGAATCCGCGGGCTGGGTTGTCAGGGGTATGTCCCAAGCCGGTAAGCTTCGGCCACCTCCCGGAGTACCTCGCACACCCACTGCGCCGGCAGGCTCTGTGCCAAGGCGGCATTGCGGCAGATCCCCACCGAGCCGCCCGGTTCGCGCACGCCCAGGTCGAGTTCGGCCAGTTCTCCCCGCCCCAGGTCGATCAGCACGGCGTCGCGCGGGGCCACCCAGACCGCCTCGCTGCCCAGCACGTAGCGCCTGCTCAGGGCTAGCGACAGGGTTTCAAGGCGTTGTGCCGGCAGCGGGATGGCGCATTGCACGAACAAGCTGTCAGCGTGCTGGCGAATGGTCGTGCCGGGCGGTGGCAGCACCAATGGATAGGCACCGACCTGCCTGTGGTCAATGGGCTGGGCCGCCAGCAGCGGATGCCCAGGCCGCACCACCAGGGTCATCGACTCGCTGTACAGGTGCTCGAACGACAATCCCTGGATCTGCGGGCTGTCGGTCATGCGACCGATCACCAGTTCCAGTTCGCCAAGGTGCAACTGCCCAAGCAGCTGGGCGCTGGCCCCGGTCACCACGCTGATTACCAATGCCTCGTGCTGCTGGTGCAGGCGGCACAGCACCTCGGGCATCAGCAGCCCTTCGACTGTCGACAGCACGCCGATGCGTACCTGGGAAGGCGCCCGCGCCTCGCCCCGGACGCTGCCGACCCCGTCACGCAGCGCTTGGACGCTGGGGCCGGCATAGCGCATGAAACGGGTACCGGCCGGGGTCAGGGCGACGCCCTGGTGGCTGCGCTCGAACAGGCGAGCTTCCAGCAGATCCTCCAGCTCCTTGAGCGTCTTGGAGATCGCTGGCTGGCTGATCGCCAGCACATCGGCGGCCCTGGCCAGGCTGCCTTGTCGGGCAATCTCCAGGAAGCACAGCAGGTGCCGGAACTTGATGCGGGTATCGAGGTTCATGCCCGGCAGTGTATCCGTGCGGGCCAGACCTGCAACGTCTGGTTGCTCCGTTCCAGCATCAGCTACGGGCCAGTTCGACTTCGGCGCCGCTCAGGCGCGCGGTCCACACTCGCAAAGCCTGTGTCGGGTCCTCCAGGCAGCGCCCGTCGTGCAGGCAAAAATGCTGCTTGTAGAGTGGCGCCGCAACTACCAGTTCGCCCTGCAGGCTGGCCACCAGCCCGCGTCCGATGATATTGGCGCCGGAGCGCGGATCGCGGTTTTCCAGCGCGTAGACCTGTCGATCCCGCCCCGGCAGGTAGAACAGCGCGACCTGCTCGCCCTCATGCCACACCACCACGCCGGAGTCGGCGACCAGGTCGCTGGCCCGGCACACCGCCTGCCAGCGGGTTTCAGTTGCTACAGCCGTGTTGGACAGGTTCATCACATTGCCTCCTCATGGGTGGGAATCAGCTGCAGGGGCGCCGCCGGCCGGCGTTGGCCACGTTCGCGCACGAAGTGCACATCCGGATCGGCGCGTTGGTCATTGACGAAGGTACGGAAGCGCTTGAGCTTTTCCGGATCGCCCAAGGCGTTGGCCCATTCGCATTCGTAACGGTCGACCACCTGCTGCATCTGCGTCTCGAGTTCGCGGGCCAGGCCCAGGCTGTCGTCGATCACCACCTGCTTGAGGTAGTCGAGCCCGCCTTCGAGGCCCTCGCGCCACACCGAGGTGCGCTGCAGTTTGTCGGCGGTGCGGATGTAGAACATCAGCACGCGGTCGATCAGGCGCACCAGGGTCTCGTCGTCCAGGTCGGTGGCGAACAGTTCGGCGTGGCGCGGGCGCATGCCGCCGTTGCCGCACACGTACAGGTTCCAGCCCTTGTCGGTGGCGATCACACCGATGTCCTTGCTTTGCGCCTCGGCGCATTCGCGGGTGCAGCCAGACACCGCGAACTTGAGCTTGTGCGGCGCGCGCAGGCCCTTGTAGCGGTCCTCCAGGCGCAGCGCCATGGCCACGCTGTCCTGCACGCCATAGCGGCACCAGGTGCTGCCGACGCAGGACTTCACCGTGCGCGTCGACTTGCCATAGGCATGCCCGGTCTCGAAGCCGGCGGCGATCAGCTCGCCCCAGATCTGCGGCAGCTCGTGCAACTGGGCACCGAACAGGTCGATGCGCTGGCCGCCGGTGATCTTGGTATAGAGGTCGTACTTCTTTGCCACCTGGCCGATCACGATCAGTTTTTCCGGGGTGATCTCGCCGCCGGGAATGCGCGGCACCACCGAGTAGGTGCCATTCTTCTGCATATTGGCCATGAAGGTGTCGTTGGTGTCCTGCAGCGGCACCAGCGCCGGGTCCATGATCGGCTGGTTCCAGCACGAGGCGAGGATGTTGCCCACCGCCGGCTTGCAGATGGCGCAACCCACGTGGCCTTTGCCATGGCGTTCGAGCAGCTCGCTGAAGGTGCGGATGCCCTCCACCCGCACCAGCCCATAGAGCTCCTGGCGGGTGTAGGCGAAGTGTTCGCACAGGCTCTTGTCGACGGTCACGCCGCGGGCAGTCAGTTCGTGCTCGAACACTTGCTTGAGCAGCGCCGCGCAACCGCCGCAACCGCTGGCCGCCCTGGTACAGGACTTGACGGCGGCGAGGTCGCTGCAGCCACTGTCGATGGCGGCGCATACCGCGCCCTTGCTGACGTTGTGGCACGAGCAGATGGTCGCGCTGTCGGGCAAGGCATCGGCGCCCAGCGTCGGTGCGCCGCTGCCCTGGGGCAGAATCAGCGCGGCCGGGTCGGCCGGTAGCTTGATGCCGTTCTGGGCGTATTGCAGCAGGGTGTCGTAGTAGCTGTTGTCGCCCACCAGCACCGCGCCAAGCACGCGCTTGCCGCTGGCATCGACCACCAGGCGCCGGTACGAGGCGGTGGCTTCGTCGATGAAGCGGTAGCTGCGCGCGCCCGGCGTGACGCCCTGGGCATCGCCGATGGAGCCGACGTCCACACCCAGCAGCTTGAGCTTGGTCGACATGTCGGCGCCGCTGAATTCGCTCGCTGACTCGCCCATCACCAGGGCCGCCAGATTACGCGCCATGGCGTAGCCCGGGGCGACCAGGCCGAACACACTGCCGTTCCACGAAGCGCATTCGCCAATGGCGAAGATGCGTGGGTCGCTGGAGCGGCATTGACCGTCGATCACCACGCCGCCGCGCGGGGCGATCTCCAGGCCGCAGGCGCGGCCCAGGATATCCTGCGGGCGAATGCCGGCGGAGAATACGATCAGGTCGGTTTCCAGGTGTTCGCCGCCATCGAAGTTCATGCGGTAGCGGTAGTGTTCGCCCGCGCTGATTGATTGGGTGGCGCGGGCCAGGTGCACGCCCACGCCCAGCGCCTCGATGCGCGCCTTGAGCGCCGCGCCGCCCTCGCCATCCAGCTGGACCGGCATCAGCCGCGGCGCGAACTCCACCACATGCGCTTGCAGGCCTAGCGACTTGAGGGCGTTGGCGGCTTCGAGGCCGAGCAGGCCGCCGCCGACCACCACGCCACGACGGGCGTTGCCGGCAGCGGCGCGGATCGCGTCGAGGTCTTCGAGGGTGCGATAGACCAGGCGCGCATTGTCGCTGGAGCCTTCGATAGGCGGCACGAACGGATAGGAACCGGTGGCCAGGATCAACTGGTCGTAGCCGAGGCGGCCTTCGGCGGTGATGACTTCCTGGCGTTCGCGATCGATGTTCAGTACCGCCTCGCCCAGGTGCAGCTGCACGCCGTTGCTCGCATAGTAGTTGCGGTCGCACAGGGCCAGGGTTTCGGCGCAACTGCCGGTGAAGTATTCCGAGAGGTGCACCCGGTCGTAGGCGCGCTGGCGCTCCTCTGCGAACACGTGCAGCTCGAAGTGTGCCGTGGCGCCGCGTTCGATCAACTGCTCGACGCAGTGATGGCCGACCATGCCGTTGCCGACGATGACCAGTCGCGCTCGTTGTGCTTCGTTCGCTGTTGCCTGCATAGCCGATCCTCGATCACGGAAAACGAAAAAGGCGCCTGGAGCCGAAGCTCCAGGCGCCTTTGCCTGTACTCATCAGTGTGAGGCCCCTGTCGACCGCCGTTGGTCGTTGGGGCTGTTGTGCATCGGTTGAAGCAGGGAATGTGCCAGGCTCGCGGCCATCGCGGGGCAAGCCCGCTCCCACGAGGGTTGCAGCATGCCACGACACCTTTGGGCATGAGTTGGCCAGGTGATGCGGTCGCACAAGTAGGGTGCAGCCTCACCACCGTGGTGCATCAATACACATCCCGCCGGTAGCGCTTGTCCTGCGCCAACCTCTCGACGAATGCCGCTGCCATGGTCTCGTCCAGGCCACCGTGCTCCGCCACGAGCTGGCGCAAGGCCGCGTCCACATCCCGGGCCATATGCCGGGCATCGCCACAGACATACACATGCGCGCCGTCCTGCAACCAGTGCCACAGCTCGGCGCCGTGCTCCAGCAGGCGGTGCTGCACATAGACCTTTTCCGCCTGGTCACGGGAGAACGCGGTGCTCAGGCGCACATGCCCGCTGGCCTCCCAGGCCTGCAATTGTTCGCGGTAATAGAAGTCGCAGGCGGCATGCTGTTCGCCGAAGAACAGCCAGTTGCGCCCCTTTGCCTCGCGTACCTCACGCTCTTCAAGGAAGGCGCGGAAGGGGGCGATACCGGTACCGGGGCCGATCATGACGATGGGCACCCCGTCGTCCTCGGGCAGGCGGAAATGCTTCGATGGCTGCGCAAATATCCCCACCTCCAGCGCCGCTGCCCGGTCCGCGAGGAAGCTCGAACAAACGCCCTTGCGCTCGCCATGGCGCACGATGGACACGGTCAGGTGCACCTGGCCGGGATGAGCCCGGGGGCTGGAGCTGATCGAGTACAGGCGCGGCTGCAAGGGTTTGAGCAGCGACAACCAGGTGCCCAGCGGCAAGGCCTGTGGGTGTTCGCGCAGCACATCGGCCAGCTGGCGGCCCCACAGCCATTCCTTGAGTTCGTCCTTGCATGCCGGCAACAGCAGGCGTTGCAGGTCGGGAGCGTGCTGGCTGAAGGTTTCGAGCTGCTGGCGGCTGACCTGGGTGATGTCCAGGTGCCGCTCCAGCGCGGTTTGCAGGGACATTGGGGCATGGCCCTTGAGTTCGATCTCGGCTTGGCCTTCCAGCTGCATCAGCGCCAGCAGCTCGTCGACCAGGTCCGGGCAATTGCGTGGCCATACGCCCAGGGCATCGCCAGGTTGATAGCACAGGCCGTTGCCGGACAGGTCGAAGACCAGTTGGCGAGTCTCCTTGGTGGAACCCGGGCCGCTGAGCAGGCGGTTTTCCCGCAAGGTGGCGGGCCAGGGCTGGTGTTTGCCACGGACGGTGACTGGTGCTGCGGCGGTGGCCGCCGGGGCACTGCCAAGCTCGGGCAGCAGGGCCTCGAGCCAGGCGCCGAAGGCCGCTTCGCAATCCGGCTCGCAGTCGACCCTGGCCAGCAGGCGCCGGGCGCCCAGGTCGGCCAGGCGTTGATCGAGCTTGCGGCCGAAGCCGCAGAACTGGTCGTAGCTTGAATCGCCCAGGGCCAGCACGGCGTAGGGCAGGGTGGCGCAACTGGCGCCTTCGTCGTCCTGCAGCGCCCGCCAGAACGCGGTGCCGCTGTCCGGCGCATCGCCGTCGCCGAAGGTGCTGGCGATCAGCAGCAGGCTGGCGGCGCCTCGCAGTTGGGATGGGCGGACCGCCTCCATGCAACTGAGCGCGACTACCAGCCCCGCGTCGCGCAGGCGTTGGGCGCAGCGTTCGGCGAGGTGCTCGCCATTGCCGGTCTGTGAGGCCCACAGCACATGGTGGCGAGGGCTTTCCAGCGCTGCTTGCGGTGCCGGCGCGGGCCGGGCGAACAGGCCGGCCAGCAGGCCGTCGACGAACAGGCGTCGCTCCGGCGCCAGGGGCGCAGCGGGCGGCAGGCAAGGCACGTTATCGGTGCTGGCCTGGCTCAGGCCGAGCAGGAAACCTTGCAGGTAATGGCGCTCTTCCTCGGCCAAAACCGGCGCCGGCAAAGCCTCCAGGCCGAGCAGGCGGGACAGGGTGGCGGTGGACATGGCGATGGGCTCCGGGGGAAGCGTCAGTTCAAGTGTGTCGATGCGCTCGCCGGCGACCCGCTCCAGGGCCACGGCACAATGCTTGAAGGCCGGCTGCAGCGAGGTTGGGTCCACCGCGTCGCAGGTCACTGCGTTGATTGCCAGTTGCTCGCCGTACAGATCGTTCCAGTGAAACGGGGCGAAACAGTTGCCCGGCAGCACTCGCTCGCTGAGCCGCGCCGGCAGCACGGCCTGGCCACGGCGCGAGCGGATCGCCACCTGGTCCTTGGGCGCGATACCCAGGCGCCTTGCGTCGTCGGGATGGATCTCGACAAAAGGGCCGGGCTCCAGCTTGTTCAGGCTGGGTACCTGGCCGGTCTTGGTCAGCGTGTGCCACTGGTGCTGGACGCGGCCGGTGTTGAGTACGAAGGGGAAGGCATCGTCGGGTAGCTCCGCCGGCGGCAGCCAGGGGCGGGCGAAGAATCGAGCCTTGCCGGTGGGCGTCGGAAACACCGGCGCCTGTGGTGCGTCTGGCGCGACATAGCGCAGCGGGCTGCGAGCGTCCTGGCGACCCGGCGCGCTTGGCCACTGCCGCGGGCCCTGGCGCAGGTCGGCATAGTCGATGCCGCGCAGATCGTAGCCGGTGTCGGCGTTGTGGAAGCGGCGGATCTCATCGAACACCGCTCCGGCGTCGGGGTAGTCGAAGGCGTGCGCATAACCCAGGGCACAGGCGATGCGTGCGATCAGGCGCCAGTCCTCGAGGCTCTCGCCGGGCGCCTCGACGGCGCGGGGCATCAAGGTCAGGTTGCGCTCGCTGTTGATCATCACCCCTTCGCCCTCGGCCCACAGCGTCGCCGGCAGCAGGATGTCGGCGTAGCGGTTGGTCTCGGTGTCGAGGAAGGCGTCCTGGCTGATCACCAGCTGTGCCTGGCGCAGGCCGTCGATCACCTGCTGGCGGTTGGCGACGCTGGCCACCGGGTTGCTGCAGATGATCCAGCAGGCTTTCACTTCGCCATGCTTGAGTTGCTCGAACAGCGCCACGGTGCCTTCGCCCGCTTCACTGCGCAGGGTGCCGGGGGGCAGTTGCCATTGCGCTTCGACGAAGGCGCGGTCAGCCGCCACCTGCGCCGAGCGCTGGCCCGGCAGGCCCGGCCCCATGTAGCCCATCTCGCGGCCGCCCATGGCATTGGGTTGGCCGGTCAGCGAGAACGGCCCGCTGCCGGGGCGGCAGATGGCGCCGGTGGCCAAGTGCAGGTTGCACAGGGCATTGCTGTGCCAGGTGCCGTGGATGCTCTGGTTCAGGCCCATGGTCCAGCAGCTCATCCATTCGCCCGCCTCGCCGATCAGGCGGGCGGCTTCGCGGATGTCGGCCTCGGCCAGCCCGGTGATGGCTGCGACACGTTCGGGGGTGTAGTCCGCGAGAAACGCCGGCAGGCCCTCCCAGCCCTCGGTGTGGCGGGCGATGAAATCCGCGTCGGTATGGCCATTGGCGTGCAGCAGGTGCAGCAGGCCATTGAGCAGGGCCAGGTCGGTACCCGGACGCAGTTGCAGGAACAGGTCGGCCTTGTCGGCAGTGGCGCTGCGCCGGGGGTCGACGACGATCAGCCTGGCACCGGCCTTGAGCCGGTCGAGCAGGCGCAGGAACAGGATCGGGTGGCAGTCGGCCATGTTCGCGCCAATCACCAGGAACACCTCGGCGCGCTCGAAATCCTGATAGCTGCCGGGCGGGCCGTCGGCGCCCAGCGATTGCTTGTAGCCGCTGCCGGCACTGGCCATGCACAGGCGTGAGTTGGACTCGATATGGCGGGTGCGGATGAAGCCCTTGGCCAGCTTGTTAGCCAGATATTGGGCCTCCAGCGACATCTGCCCAGAGACATAGAGGGCCACGGCGTCAGCACCGTGGGTATCGATGATTGTACGCAGGCGCCTGGCCGTCTCGGCGATGGCGGTCTCCAGCGGGCGACGGGCTGGCTGCTGGCTGCGCTGGTCACGGACGAACGCGTTGGCCATGCGCCCGGCATACAGTGGCACATGGGCGGTCAGCCCTTTGGTGCACAGGCGCCCGAAGTTACTGGGGTGCTGCTTGTCGCCGCTGACCTTGACGATCTTGCCTTCGCTCACGTGCATGACGATGCCGCACCCGACCCCGCAATACGGGCAAACACTGCGCACTTCACTGCCGCTCATCACGATCTCCTGCTGACCAAACGACAAAAGCGCCGGCTGCCCGGCCTGCAAGTGGCAAGCGGGGCAACACGGCGCCTTCGTCGTGGAGAGAGAACCATCGGCGTTGATGGCCTCGATGCCATGCGAACAGCAAATCCCGGGCCATATCACGGCGGGGCGCGTCGCTGCGGTGTGAGGGGATTCACCCGGCATGGGGGGCGCACTGATATGGGGAGCGGTGCACCAGCGGATGGCGTCGGCCGACTTATGGATATATGATTCGCATGCGTTTCATATACAGGTAACCGCACATGGGCATCGTCAAGATCGCCGACGACCTCCACGAAGACCTGCGCGTGGCCAGCGCCGCGCTGTCGCGCTCGATCAACGCCCAGGCCGAGCACTGGATCCGCATCGGCATGCTGGCCGAGTTGCACCCGCAGGCCACCTATCAGGAACTGCTGCGCCAGTTGCTGCGCCAGGAGCAGGCCAATCTCAAGGAACTGCTGCAATGAGCAAGGTCATCCTCAAGGACGCCGCCCAGCTCGAACTGATGCGCCGTGCCGGCCAGTTGCTGGCGCGGGTGTTCGCCGACCTCGACGGTTTCATCCGCCCCGGCGTGACCACCATGCAGATCAACGACCGCGCTGAGGCCTTCATCGTCCAGACCCTCAAGGCACGGCCGGCGAGCAAGGGCCAGTATGGTTTTCCCTTTGCCCTGAACACGTCGGTGGACCACGTGGTCTGCCATGGCATGCCCAAGGCCGACGAGGTGCTGAAGGAGGGCTCGATCGTCAACGTCGACATCACCCTGGAGCAGGGCGGCTATATCGCCGATTCGTCGAAGATGTACAGCATCGGCCAGGTCGGCGAAGAGGCCCGGCGGCTGGTGGACACCACCTATGCCGCGCTGTGGAAGGGCATCGAGCAGGTGCGCCCCGGTGCGACCCTCGGTGACATCGGCCACGCCATCCAGGCCCACGCCGAGGCCGCCGGCTACAGCGTGGTGCGCGAATATTGCGGGCATGGCATCGGCACGCAGATGCACGAGGCGCCGGAGGTGCTGCACTACGGCCAACGTGGCACAGGCATGAAGCTGCAACCGGGGATGGTGTTCACCATCGAGCCGATGATCAACCAGGGAGGGCGCGGGACCCGCGGTTTGCGCGATGGCTGGACGGTGATTACCCGTGACCGGAGCCTGTCGGCGCAATGGGAGCACACCGTGGCGGTGACGCAGAGCGGCGTCGAGGTGCTGACCTTGCGCGAGGAGGAACGCGTGGCGCAGGACGATGGGCGAACGCCCCTCGGAGCCATGGTCTAGGCTGAAACCTACCGGTACCGGCCCACGTTCCACTACAAATGCCGGCCCGGCAACCATTGGAGACCCTGGGAGGTACGCCATGAGCCTGCTGCTCGAACCCTACACCCTGCGTCAGCTGACCCTGCCCAACCGTATCGCCGTTTCCCCCATGTGCCAGTACTCCGCCGTCGACGGCCTGGCCAATGACTGGCACCTGGTGCACCTGGGCAGCCGCGCTGTCGGTGGCGCCGGCCTGGTGATCAGTGAAGCGGTCGCGGTCACCGCCGATGGGCGCATCACTGCGGAAGACCTTGGCCTGTGGAACGACGAGCAGATTCCCGCGCTGCAGCGTATCACTCGCTTCATCACCGCCCAGGGCGCCGTCCCCGGCATCCAGCTGGCCCACGCCGGACGCAAGGCCAGCACCCACCGGCCGTGGCTGGGCAAGCACGGCAGCGTCAAGCTCGAAGATGGCGGCTGGCAGCCGGTAGGGCCGTCCAGGATTGCCTTCGACCCTGAGCACACAGTCCCCCATGAACTCAGCAAGGACGAGATCCAGGAGGTCGTTGGCGCGTTCGTCGCCGCCACCGAGCGGGCGTTGAAGGCCGGCTTCAAGGTGGTCGAAATCCACGCCGCCCACGGCTACCTGCTGCACCAGTTCCTCTCGCCGCTGAGCAACCAGCGCCGCGACGAGTACGGCAGCTGCTTTGAAAACCGTATCCGCCTGACCCTGCAAGTCACTGAGGCGGTGCGCCAGGCCTGGCCACAGGAGTTGCCGCTGTTGGTGCGGGTGTCGGCCACCGACTGGGTCGAGGATGGCTGGAACCCGGACGAGACCGTGGAGCTGGCCCGCCGTCTGCGCGCCTTGGGCGTCGACCTGATCGACGTGTCGTCGGGAGGAACTTCGGTCAATGCCGAGATCCCCACCGGCCCCGGCTACCAGACCCGTTTCGCCGAACGGGTGCGCAAGGAGTCGGAGATCGCCACCGGCACCGTCGGCATGATCACCGAGCCGGCCCAGGCCGAGCATATCCTGCGTACCGGCCAGGCCGATGTGATCTTCCTGGCCCGCGAACTGTTGCGCGACCCTTACTGGCCATTGCACGCCGACGACGACCTGGGCGGCAACAAGGCGACCTGGCCGGCGCAATACCAACGCGCGACAAGCCGGGCCAACCCGATCCACGAATCGGACCTGCGCGACTGACTCAGCCGCAGGCGGCCTGGCGGATGTCGCAGTGCGTTGCAGTAAAAACCGGTGGGTGTTCTACCCCCACCGGCTGGTCGTGCCTCAGTGCTTGAACATCACATGGCGCACACAGGTGTAGTCCTCCAGCCCGTACATCGACATGTCCTTGCCATAGCCGGAATGCTTCTGCCCGCCGTGCGGCATCTCGCTGACCAGCATGAAGTGCGTGTTGACCCAGGTGCAGCCATATTGCAGCCGGGCGGCGAGGCGGTGGGCGCGACCGCTGTCACGGGTCCATACCGACGAGGCCAGGCCATATTCGGAGTCGTTGGCCCATTCCAGCGCCTGGGCCTCATCGGTGAAGCGGGTGACCGATACCACCGGGCCGAACACCTCGTGGCGGACGATTTCGTCGTCCTGCAGCGCATCGGCCAGCACGGTCGGTGCGAAGAAGAAGCCATCGCCGGGCAGTGCCTTGCCACCGGTAACCAGGCGGATGTGCGGTTGCGCGATGGCACGGTTCACCAGGCCGGCCACCTTGTCGCGATGCTGGGCGCTGATCAACGGGCCGAGTTCGGTGTCGGCCGCCTGCTGCGGGCCTGGCTTGATGCTCGCCACCGCCGCGCCCAAGCGTTCGACGAAGCGTTCATAGATGCCGTCCTGCACGTACAGCCGGCAGGCGGCGGTGCAGTCCTGCCCGGCGTTGTAGAAACCGAAGGTGCGGATGCCGTCGATGGCGGCGTCGAGGTCGGCATCGTCGAACACCAGCACCGGTGCCTTGCCGCCCAATTCCATGTGCATGCGCTTAACGCTGTCGGCGGTGGCGCCAATGATGTGCGCGCCGGTGGGGATGGAGCCGGTCAGCGACACCATGCGCACCTTGGCATGGGTGACCAATGGGTTGCCGACGGTCTGGCCACGGCCGAAAAGGATATTGAGCACGCCGGCCGGCAGCAGCTCACGGACCAGCTCACCAAGGCGCAGGGCCGTCAGCGGGGTCAGCTCTGATGGCTTGATGACCACGGTGTTGCCGGCAGCCAACGCGGGGGCGATCTTCCAGGCCAGCATCATCAGCGGGTAGTTCCATGGCGCGATGGAGGCGACCACGCCCAGCGGGTCGCGGCGGATCATCGAGGTGTGCCCGGGCAGGTACTCGCCCGCCGCCAGGCCACCCAGGCAACGTGCGGCGCCGGCGAAGTAGCGGAACACGTCGGCAATGGCCGGGATCTCGTCGCCGAGCGCTGCGGCATAGGGCTTGCCGCAGTTGTCCGACTCCAGCCGGGCCAGTTCCTCTGCGTGTCGTTCGATGACCTCGGCAATGGCCAGCAAAGCGCTGGCGCGTTCCTTGGGCGTGCTCTGCGACCAGTGCCGGAAGGCTTGGTCGGCGGCGCGCACGGCGATGTCGACCTGGGTCTCGGTGGCTTCGTTGATCTGCGCCAGGGCGCTGCCCTTGGCCGGGTCGAGCACGGTCCAGGCCGGGCCTTCACCGTTCACCAGGTGACCGTTGATCAGCATTCGGGTTTGCATGGAGCGGTTCTCCTTGTGGTCCTCGAGCGCACTGTGCCGCGGTGAGGCTACAGATTAGAAGCGACTGGCCACACCAACAAACCGAGGAGCAACATCCGGATGCAAATGCGTTAAGCGAGGCTTCAGCTTGGCGACCTACTCTGGGGCCTTCCCAACAGTGAATGTTTGCGAGGTCTGTCAGATGAACACGCGTGGTCTGCTCGATCAGCTTTTGAAAACCGGTCAATCCCTGCTGCAGAACCAGCAGGGCAAGGGTGTCAGCGACAAAGGTTCGGGGAATCTTGGCAGCCTGTTGTCCGGTGCTGGCGGCGGTGCTCTGGCAGCCGGCGCCATGGGCTTGCTGTTGGGCAACAAGAAGGCTCGCAAATATGGTGGCAAGGCGCTGACCTACGGCGGCCTGGCCGCGCTCGGGGTGCTGGCCTACAAGGCTTATGGCAACTGGCAGGCTCGCCAGGGAGCCGGCGATCAGCAGCCGCAGACGCTGGACCGCCTGCCCCCGGCCCAGGTCGAGCAGCACAGCCAGGCGGTGCTGCGGGCATTGGTGGCGGCAGCCAAGTCCGACGGCCATATCGATGACCGTGAGCGGGCCTTGATCGAAGGCGAGTTCACTCGCCTGGACAGCGACCGCGAATTGCAGCACTGGCTGCACGCCGAACTGAACAAACCGCTGGATCCGGCCGAAGTGGCCCGTGCCGCGCAGACCCCGGAAATGGCCGCCGAGATGTACCTGGCCAGCGTGATGATGGTCGACCAGGAGAACTTCATGGAGCGCGCCTACCTCGACGAACTGGCGCGCCAGCTACGTCTGGACCCTGCCTTGCGCCTGGAGTTGGAGAACCAGGTCAGGCTTGCTGCGGGTCAATGAGCTTGCAGTTGGCCATAGCAATGGGCACGGAGGCCTGAATACAGCAGCATTCAGCCGCAAATACGTAGGAAGCCTGGGCTATACTTCGGCGATTTTTCCCGCTCGTATCGAATTCCTGAGGGCTGAATGTGAAGAACTGGACCTTGCGCCAACGGATCCTGGCAAGTTTCGCCGTGATCATCGCCATCATGCTGCTGATGATCGTGGCCGCCTACTCGCGGCTGGTGGCGATCGAGTCCAGCGAGGAGGCGGTAGGGTCCGACAGCATTCCCGGCCTCTACTACAGCTCGATGATCCGCAGTGCCTGGGTCGACAGCTACGTCACCAGCCAGCAACTGGTCGGCCTGTCGAACCACCGCGAGTTCACCACTGCCGATGCCGAACTGTTCAAGAGTTTCGACGACCGCCTCAAGCAGCATATGGCCAGCTACCAGGGCACCATCCGCGACCCTGCCGACCAGGCCGCCTTCGACGACTTCACCCGCCAGGAAGAGGCGTACGTCAAGATCGTCGACCAGGTCCTGGAAACCTACCGGCAGAAGAACTACCCCGAAGCCCAGCGGCTGATTGCCGAGGTGCTGACGCCAGCCTGGCGTGAGGGGCGCTTGCACCTGAACGAAGTCATCGAGCGCAACCGCGAATCCGCCGACAACGCCACCAACGAGATCGTCGGCGCCGTGACCACCGCCAAGGGCAGCATGATCGTTTCGCTGCTGCTGGCAATCGTCGCCGCCGGTGTTTGCGGCCTGCTGCTGATGCGCGCGATCACCGCCCCCATGCAGCGCATCGTGCATGCCCTCGACGGCCTGCGTTCGGGCGACCTGAGCATGCGCCTGAGCCTGGACCGCAAGGATGAGTTCGGCGCGATCGAGGGCGGCTTCAACGAAATGGCCGAGTCGCTGGCCAACCTGGTGTCGCAGGCCCAACGCTCGTCGGTGCAGGTGACCACCTCGGTCACCGAGATCGCCGCCACCTCCAAGCAGCAGCAGGCCACCGCCACCGAAACAGCCGCCACCACCACCGAGATCGGCGCCACCTCGCGGGAAATCGCCGCGACCTCGCGTGACCTGGTACGCACCATGACCGAAGTCACCTCGTCGGCCGACCAGGCCTCGAGCCTTGCCGGTGCCGGCCAGCAGGGCCTGGCGCGCATGGAGGAGACCATGCACCAGGTGATGGGCGCCGCCGACCTGGTCAACGCCAAGCTGGCGATCCTCAACGAGAAGGCCAGCAATATCACGCAGATGGTGGTGACCATCGTCAAGGTTGCCGACCAGACCAACCTGCTGTCGCTCAACGCCGCCATCGAGGCGGAGAAGGCCGGTGAGTACGGTCGCGGTTTCGCCGTGGTCGCCACCGAAGTACGCCGCCTGGCCGACCAGACCGCCGTGGCCACCTACGATATCGAGCAGATGGTGCGCGAGATCCAGTCGGCGGTGTCGGCCGGGGTGATGGGCATGGACAAGTTCTCCGAGGAGGTGCGCCGCGGCATGTTCGAGGTGCAGCAGGTGGGCGAGCAGCTCAGCCAGATCATCCATCAGGTGCAGGCGCTGGCGCCACGGGTGCTGATGGTCAACGAGGGCATGCAGGCCCAGGCCACTGGCGCCGAGCAGATCAACCAGGCACTGGCCCAGCTTAGCGATGCCAGTACCCAGACCGTGGAATCGCTGCGCCAGGCCAGCTTCGCCATCGACGAACTGAGCCAGGTAGCCGCCGGGCTGCGTGGCGGTGTTTCGCGGTTCAAAGTCTGACGACGATGAACCAACCGTCCCCTCGCGAGGATCGCGAATCAGCCGGCAAGGGCGTGCTGTACCTGCAATTTCGCATCGCCGACCAGCGCTTCGCCCTGGACGTGCGTGAGGTGATCGAGGTGCTGCCGTGCCGTGTCCTCAAGCCCATCGCCCAGGCGCCGGGCTGGGTGGCCGGCGTGCTCGCCCATCGTGGTGCGCTGGTACCGGTGATCGACCTGTCGGCGCTGAGCTTCGGCGCGCCGGCACAGTCGCGCAGCAGTACGCGGATGGTGCTGGTGCACTACCGCGCCGACCCGCGCCGTCCTGACCTGCAACTGGGGCTTATCCTGGAGCAGGCCACCGATACGCTGCGCTGTGCGCCCGAGGAATTCCAGCCATACGGCCTGGACAATGCCGACGCGCGCTACCTCGGGCCTGTGCGCCAGGACGCCCGCGGTTTGTTGCAGCGCATCCGGGTTGACGACCTGTTGTCGGACGCGGTGCGTGAGTTGCTGTACCCCGTCGAGCCCGGGCAGGTGCCAGCATGAGCGAGCAACGTTTCTTCCGTTTCCTGCAGGAACGTATCGGGCTGGATGTGGAGTCGGTCGGCACGGCGATGGTCGAGCGTGCCTTGCGTCAGCGCTGCACGCTCGTGCAGGCCGCGGACCTCGACGACTACTGGCTGCGTTTGCAGCAGTCCAGCGATGAGCAGCAGGCCCTGATCGAGGCGGTCATCGTTCCGGAGACCTGGTTCTTCCGTTACCCAGAATCCTTCACCGCGCTGGCGGGGCTGGCGCACAAGCGTGCGGCAGAACTTGCCGGCGCACGGCCACTGCGCATCCTCAGCCTGCCGTGCTCGACGGGCGAGGAACCCTACTCGATTGCCATGGCCTTGCTCGACGGTGGCCTGAGCCCGGGCGCTTTCCGCGTCGATGGTATCGATATCAGCCCCAGTTCGGTGGCCAAGGGCGAGCAGGCGCTGTACGGACGCAACTCCTTCCGCGGCAGCGAGTTGGCCTTTCGCGAGCGGCACTTCAGCCCAAGCGGCGATACCCATCGCCTGGATGAGCGGGTGCGCCAGCAAGTAAGCCTGCAGGCGGGCAACGTGCTCGACCCGGCGCTCAAGGCGCGTGAAGGACTGTACGATTTCGTGTTTTGTCGCAACTTGCTGATCTACTTCGATGTTCCGACCCAACAGCGGGTGTTCGAGGTGCTCAAGCGCCTGATCCACGCCCAAGGCGTGCTGTTCATCGGCCCCGCCGAGGGCAGCCTGCTGGCGCGCCTGGGCATGCGCCCGCTGGGCATTGCCCAGTCGTTCGCCTATGTGCGCCAGGATGATGCCCCACCGCCTGCTGCCAAGCCGTTGCCGGTTGCGCGCCAGCCGGTCGCTGCGCCGTTGCCGCCACGTGTCGTGGCACTGCCGCCCCGAGTCGCCAGGTCGAGCGCCGTGCCAACGGCGCCGGTAGCGGCGCAAGACGAAGCGCAGTTGCTGGCTCTCATTGCCCGGCAGGCCAATGCCGGTGAAAACCTGCAGGCCAGAGCGGACTGCGAACGCTATCTGCGCCAGTTCGCCCCCAAGGCGCAGGTCTATTACTGGCTGGGGTTGCTCAGTGACACCGAAGGCGATGCCGCGCAGGCCATCACCCATTATCGCAAGGCGCTCTACCTCGAGCCGCAGCACCCCGAGGCACTGATGCACCTGGCCATGCTCCTGGCCGCGCAGGGGGACGAGGCCGGTGCCCGACGCCTGCAGGAGCGCGCCGCCCGGGCCGGCAGGGAGTCTGAACGATGAGCGGCGGATACCACATGCAACTGATCGCCAATGACGACCAGCCCATCGACGATTGCTGGAACCGCATCGGCGTGCATGGCGACAAGCAGTGCCCGTTGCTGGAGCGGCATGTGCACTGCCGCAATTGCGAGGTGTATGCCGACGCGGCCACGCGCCTGCTGGACCGCTATGCGCTGGTCCAGGACGAGCAGGTCGAAACGACCATCGTGGAGGAGTTCGCGGTCGGTCGCTCGATGCTGCTGTTCCGCCTGGGCGAGGAGTGGCTGGCCCTGGCCACCGCCTGCCTGGCCGAGATCGCCCCGGCGCAACCGGTGCATTCGTTGCCGCACCAGCGCTCGCGGGTGCTGCAGGGCGTCGCCAATGTGCGCGGTGCGCTGGTGCCTTGCCTGTCGCTCGCCGACCTGCTGGGCGTGCCGACGCAGGCGGGCGCGGAGCGCACCGGGCGGAGCATGCCGCGCATGCTGATCCTGGCGGCCGAGGGCGGGCCGGTGGTGGTGCCGGTGGACGAGATCGACGGCATCCATCGTCTTGACCTTGCCGGCCAGGACCACGGCCGCGATGCGGCGCACTTCACCGCCGCGGTGTTGCAGTGGCGGGGGCGCAGCGTGCGTGTGCTGGATGAACAACACCTGATGTCAGCCGTGAAGCGGAGCCTGTCATGACCCCGGAGCAAATGCGCGATGCGTCGCTGCTCGAGCTGTTCAGCCTGGAGGCCGAGGCCCAGACCCAGGTGCTCAGCGCCGGCCTGATGGCGCTGGAGCGCAACCCTGCGCAACCCGATCAACTCGAGGCCTGCATGCGTGCGGCGCACTCGCTCAAAGGGGCGGCGCGGATTGTCGGTATCGATGCCGGGGTCAGCGTCGCCCACGTCATGGAAGACTGCCTGGTGGCCGCCCAGGAAGGTCGCCTGCTGCTGCGCCCGGAGCATATCGACGCCTTGTTGCAGGGCACTGACCTGTTGATGCGCATCGCGACCCCTGGAGATCAGGGTGGCGACGCCGCCGTGGCGGTGTTCCTGGCGCAGATGACAGCGCTGCTCGACCCTTCGACGCCCGTGCCGGTGATCGCGCAGGCTGGCATTCCAAGCGCACCGCCCGCTGCCTTGCCGGCGCGGCCGGAACCCGAGCCAACGTTCCAGGCCCCGACGGAGCCTGAACCCGACGCTGAGCCCGTGCCTGCCCGCAAGGCCGGCAAGCGCGGTGGCGAGGGGGGAGAGCGGGTATTGCGGGTGACTGCCGACCGCCTGAACAGCCTGCTGGACCTGTCGAGCAAGTCGCTGGTCGAGACCCAGCGGCTGAAACCCTACCTGGCCACCCTGCAGCGCCTGAAGCGCATGCATGGCCAGGGCATGCGCGGCCTCGATGGCCTGAAGGCCCAGCTGGAAGAGAGCGGGCAGGGGCCGGAGGTGCTGGAAGCGCTGGCCCAGACCCAGCAGTTGCTGGCTGAAACACAGCAGATCCTCTTGCAGCAGGCGGCCGATCTCGATGAGTTCGGTTGGCAGGCCAGCCAGCGCGCGCAACTGCTGTACGACACGGCGCTGGCTTGCCGCATGCGCCCATTCGCCGATGTGCTCACCGGCCAGAGCCGGATGGTCCGCGACCTCGGGCGCTCGCTGGACAAGCCGGTGCGTCTGTTGATCGAGGGCGAGAAGACCCAGGTCGACCGTGACGTGCTGGAAAAGCTCGAGGCACCGCTGACACACCTGCTGCGCAATGCGGTCGATCATGGCATCGAACTGCCCGAGCAGCGCTTGCTGGCCGGCAAACCGAGCGAGGGCACCGTGCGCCTGCGCGCCTCGCACCAGGCCGGGCTGCTGATCCTGGAGTTGTCCGACGACGGGGCTGGCATCGATCTAACGCGCTTGCGCGAGAGTATCGTCGAGCGCGCATTGTCGCCGGCCGAGACGGTGGCGCAGATGAGCGAGGCCGAGCTGCTGACATTCCTGTTCCTGCCGGGGTTCAGCCTGCGCGACACGGTCACCGAAGTGTCCGGGCGCGGTGTCGGCCTGGATGCGGTGCAGCACATGGTCCGTGAACTGCGCGGCTCCATCGAGTTGACCCAGGTGGCCGGCCAGGGATGTTGCTTCCATGTGGAAGTGCCGTTGACCTTGTCGGTGGTTCGCAGCCTGGTCGTCGAGGTGGGCGGCGAGGCCTACGCCTTCCCGCTGGCGCATATCGAACGCACCGTCGACGTGGCGGCCGAGGCCATCGTGCAGATCGAGGGGCGACAGCACTTCTGGCACGAAGGGCGACACATCGGCCTGGTGGCCGCCAGCCAGCTGCTCAACCGGCCAGCGGCCCAGGGCGACGAACAGAGCCTGCGGGTGGTGGTGATCCGCGAGCGCGAGCAGCTCTATGGGGTGGCCGTCGAGCGGCTGATCGGCGAGCGGGTGCTGGTGGTGATGCCGCTGGACCCGCGCCTGGGCAAAGTCCAGGACATCTCCGCCGGGGCCTTGCTCGACGACGGTTCGGTGGTGCTGATCGTCGATGTCGAGGACTTGCTGCGCTCGGTGGACAAGTTGCTCAGCACCGGCCGCCTGGAGCGTATCGAGCGCGGTGGGCGGGGCGCCAAGGGGGCGGTGCGCAAGCGCATCCTGGTGGTCGACGACTCGCTCACCGTGCGCGAGCTGCAACGCAAGCTGCTGGGCCACCGCGGCTACGAAGTGGCGGTGGCCGTGGACGGCATGGACGGCTGGAACGCGCTGCGCAGCGATGATTTCGACCTGTTGATCACCGACATCGACATGCCGCGCATGGACGGGATCGAGTTGGTCACCCTGGTACGGCGCGACAACCGCCTGCAATCGCTGCCGGTGATGGTGGTGTCCTACAAGGATCGCGAAGAAGACCGGCGTCGTGGACTGGATGCCGGTGCCGACTATTATTTGGCCAAGGCCAGCTTCCATGACGATGCGTTGCTGGATGCGGTCGAGGAGCTGATCGGAGGTGCCCAGGGATGAGAATCGCCATTGTCAACGACATGCCCATGGCCGTCGAGGCCCTGCGCCGGGCGTTGGCATTCGAGCCCGCGCACCAGGTGATCTGGGTCGCCGGCAACGGCGCCGAGGCGGTGCGCCTGTGCGCCGAGCAGACGCCGGACCTGATCCTCATGGACCTGATCATGCCGGTCATGGACGGCGTGGAAGCGACCCGGCGCATCATGGCCGAAACCCCCTGCGCCATCGTCATCGTCACCGTGGACCGCAAGCAGAATGTGCACCGGGTGTTCGAGGCGATGGGCCATGGCGCCCTGGATGTGGTCGACACCCCGGCATTGGGCGCGGGCGATGCACGCGAGGCGGCCGCGCCACTGCTGCGCAAGATCCTCAATATCGGCTGGCTGATCGGCCAGCAGCGGCCCAGTGCGCCTCGGGCGGTTAGCGCGCCGCTGCGCGAGGCCTCGCAGCGCCGCGCACTGGTGGCCATCGGCTCGTCCGCGGGTGGGCCGGCCGCCCTGGAGGTACTGCTCAAGGGGCTGCCGCGCAGTTTTCCGGCGGCCATCGTGCTGGTCCAGCATGTTGACCAGGTATTCGCCGCCGGCATGGCCGAGTGGCTCAGCAGCGCCTCCGGCCTGCCGGTGCGCCTGGCCCGCGAGGGTGAGCCGCCGCAGCCGGGACAGGTGCTGCTGGCCGGCACCAACCACCATATCCGCCTCCTTAAGAATGGCGAGCTGGCCTACACTGCCGAGCCCGTCAACGAAATCTACCGGCCCTCGATCGATGTGTTCTTCGAGAGCGTGGCGCGTTGCTGGTCCGGCGATGCGGTGGGCGTGCTGCTCACCGGCATGGGCCGCGACGGCGCCCAAGGCCTGAAACTGATGCGCCAGCAGGGCTTCCTGACCATCGCCCAGGACCAGCAGAGCAGCGCGGTGTACGGCATGCCCAAGGCCGCCGCGGCGATCGACGCGGCGGTGGAAATACGTCCGCTGGAGCGAATCGCCGGACGACTGATGGAAATCTTTCCGAAATGACGATATGTATTGAGTCGCGCCGCGTGGCCGGCAGTGGACGGGTGATTACGCATGAATGATCTACCGATCGAAGGTTTCACGACCATCAACGAAAGTGCGGCGATGGTCCTGCTGGTCGACGATCAGGCCATGATCGGCGAAGCGGTGCGCCGTGGCCTCGCCCACGAAGAGAACATCGACTTCCACTTCTGCGCCGACCCGCACCAGGCGGTGGCCCAGGCCATGCGCATCAAGCCCACGGTGATCCTCCAGGACCTGATCATGCCGGGCCTCGATGGCCTGACCCTGGTGCGCGAATACCGCAACAACCCGGCCACCCAGGACATTCCGATCATCGTCCTGTCGACCAAGGAGGACCCGCTGGTCAAGAGCGCGGCCTTCGCCGCCGGGGCCAACGACTACCTGGTCAAGTTGCCGGACACCATCGAGCTGGTGGCGCGTATCCGCTACCACTCGCGCTCCTACCTCACCCTGTTGCAGCGCGACGAGGCCTACCGCGCGCTACGCGTGAGCCAGCAGCAGTTGCTCGACACCAACCTGATGCTGCAGCGGCTGATGAACTCGGACGGCCTGACCGGGTTGTCCAACCGCCGTCACTTCGACGAATACCTGGAGCTGGAATGGCGCCGGGCGATTCGCGAGCAGCAGCAGTTGTCGCTGCTGATGATCGATGTCGACTATTTCAAGGCGTTCAACGACAGTTTCGGCCACTTGGCCGGTGACGAGGCCCTGCGCCAGGTGGCCGAGGCCATCCGTGGCTGCTGTTCGCGCCCCACCGACCTGCCGGCGCGTTATGGCGGCGAGGAGTTCGCCCTGGTGCTGCCCAACACTTCGCCCGGCGGTGCGCGCCTGGTGGCCGAGAAGCTGCGCCAGACCATCATGGGCCTGAAGATCGCCCATACCGTGCCCGAGGCGGCGTCGCACCTGACCGTGAGCATCGGCCTGGCGACCCTGACTCCGAGCGTCGGCAGCCATTGCCGGCAGCTGATCTCGGCGGCGGACAAGGGACTGTACTTGGCCAAGAACAGCGGGCGTAATCAGGTCGGGATCGCCTGAGTCGGTTCCTGCAGGGGCAGCGGTGCTTTCAGATTTGGCATTGACCCTGTGGGAGCCGCCTTGCCGGCGAGAGGCCGCAACAGCAATTGCAAGGCTCGAGCCTCACCCTCAGAAGGGTGCTACGACTCATGAAACAGCGTGAATACTGGCCAAAGGCTGCATCCGCGACCATGAACAACCTTTCACCCAGGAACTTCCAGCCCCCAACCCGCTCTTATGCCGGTAGCCATTGGTCGCGGCCGCCTGCTAAGCTCGCGGCTTTACCCTGATTGCCCTCATGGCGCATGAACAAGGAAATTACATGAAACAGCATCGTTTGGCGGCCGCGGTTGCCCTGGTAGGCCTGGTCCTCGCCGGTTGCGACGCCCAGACCAGCAGCGTCGAGCTGAAGACCCCAGCACAGAAGGCCTCCTACGGTATCGGCCTGAACATGGGCAAGAGCCTGGCCCAGGAAGGCATGGACGACCTCGACTCGAAAGCCGTCGCCCAAGGCATCGAGGACGCTGTTGGCAAGAAGGAACAGCGCATCAAGGACGAAGAGCTGGTCGAAGCCTTCACCGCCTTGCAGAAGCGCGCCGAAGAACGCCTGACCAAGGCCAGCGAGGAAGCAGCCGCCGCCGGCAAGAAGTTCCTCGAGGAAAACGGCAAGAAACCTGGCGTGATCACCACCGCCTCGGGCCTGCAGTATGAAGTGGTGAAGAAGGCCGATGGCCCGCAACCCAAGCCGACCGACGTCGTCACCGTCCACTACGAGGGCAAGCTGACCGACGGCAAGGTATTCGACAGCTCCGTCGAGCGCGGCAGCCCGATCGACCTGCCGGTCAGCGGCGTCATCCCGGGTTGGGTCGAAGGCCTGCAACTGATGCATGTCGGCGAGAAGTACAAGCTGTACATCCCGGCCGAACTGGCCTACGGCGCCCAGAGCCCGAGCCCGCTGATTCCGGCCAACTCGGTCCTGGTGTTCGACCTGGAGCTGCTGGCCATCAAAGACCCGGCCAAGGCTGGCGACGCACCGGCCAAGTAACAGCCGTCGTGTTGCATGAAGACGCCCCGTTTCGACGGGGCGTCGTCGTTTTCAGCAGTGCTTGACGCGAACCGTTGGCGTCATTCACTGTCGCAAGCAGTGTCCGGCCTGAAAACAGGTGCCTTTGTCGCAAAACGTTTGCGCGGTTGAAACGGTTGTGTAAAAAACGCCCGATTCGTACCCGGCCCTTGCCCGCTGGGCACCACGCGGCGTCAATGCCGCCCTGTTCACAAGGTTATCCACAATAAATGTGGATAACCTCCGGCTCCCCTGGAGGCCCCATGAGCGCACCCTGGAATTTCGCCCGCTTCCTGCCCCTTGCCGAACGCTTGCTCAGCCGCGGCCGGCTGCCGGCATTGCTGTTCGCAGTGGCCCGCAAAGGGCCGAGGCTGGGGCAGCTACGCGAGGACCTGCGCCTGATGCAGGCGCTTTGCCTGGCCTGGTGGCGTGGCGAGTACCGCGCTGTCAGCCCCAAGGCACTGGTGACCATCGTCGCCGGGCTGCTCTACTTCGTCAGCCCACTGGATGCCATCCCCGACTGGCTGCTGGGTGTCGGCCTGCTCGATGACATCGCCGTGCTTGGCTGGGTGCTCAAGACCGTGGCTGATGAGCTGGGCCGCTTCAAGGCCTGGCGTGACAGCCAGGCGCCGGAGCGGCTGCGCGTGGTCGAACGGCTGCCGGATACCCCCGAAGCGCTGCGCCTGGAAAGGCCTGGCAGCTGATTCCGCACAGACCCCCGAGGTTGGTAATATAATTGGCATAAGGGTTATGCCTACGGATTACATGCCGTAATCCAACGTCAAGGGGGTTGTATGGGTATTCAGGTCATCAGCCGGGACGGTCAGCCCGAGTACGCAGTGGTTCCCTGGGAGCAGTATCAGGCGTTGCTTGCCGCCGCAGGCCAGGCACCGGCCAGCGCACCCGTCACCGACAGCAATGTTGCCAGCACTCAAGCAAGCGCCAGCCTGTCCTCACTGGATGAGCTGGCGTCGTTGCGTCAGGCCAAGGGGCTGGCGCCGGAGCAGCTGGCCCGCAGCGTCGGCATCAGCCCGGCATACCTGGCCATGATCGAGTCCGGGGAGCGCCGCCCCGACGCGGCCATTCTGCGCAGCCTGGCGTGGCACCTGGGCGTGGCCGGCTGGAGCGAGCCGTCATGAGCCAGGTCAGGATCAGCCGTCAGCAATGGCAGGGCCTGCTGAGCGAGCTCGACCTGGCCCGCCGGCAACGCCATCTGCTGACCTACCGGGCACTGCTCGAGCGTTTGCAATTGCCCAGCCCGGCCATGCAGACCTTGACTGCGGCCCTTGAGTACCTGGCGGTGCTCGACGCCCGCGCCGAGCAGCCGTTGCGCAGTTCGCTGGTGATCAGCCAAGGCGCCAGCCGCCTGCCACGCACCGGGTTCTTCGAGTGTGTCGAGCGCCTGGGGCGGTTTTCCGGGCCGGTGGACGGCATGGAGGCGGCGTCCTGGCATGCCTCGGAAGTGGTGCGGGTGTTCGAGTACCGCTACCCGGAAGAGGCCTGAAAGCGGGGGAGATGGCTACCTGGCGCGGTAGCGGTTGCCGGGGCTGCCAGGGTTTACTCCAGTACCGTCGTATCGATCAGGCTCAGGCTCGCCCCGCCGGTTTCCTTGGCCTTTCTTTTCGCCTGTGAGGCGAGCTCGGCCAGCTGGCCGGCATCCAGCCCTGCGCAGCTTCCAGGCGCGAGCCAGACCACCCCGATCGACAGCGACAGCAATTCGAAGGTTTCCCGTTGACCCTGACGGTTGTGGGCGATAAAGCACCCGGCCTCCAGGTGTTCACCGCGATAGAAGCGTCGACATTGCCGGACGAAGGCCTCCAGCAGCAGTTCAAGCCGTGCTCGCCAGTCTGCCGATCCCAGTACCAGCATGAAATCATCCCCACCGATATGGCCGACGAAATCCCTGCTTGGGTCGACGCAGTCGCTCAGGCACTGCGCCAGGCACAACAGCACTTCGTCGCCACGGGCATAGCCAGAGATATCGTTGAAGGGTTTGAAGTTGTCGATGTCCACGTAGCATACGGCGGCCTCGCGCCGTTGCAGCAGCAGCCGCGCCAGGCACTGCTGGATCGGCACGTTGCCGGGCAGCAAGGTGAGTGGGTTGGCGTGCCTGGCCTGCTGGATCTTCTGTTCGGTGATCAGCTTGAGCACGTCGATCACTCGCCCCAGGCCCAGGTAACGCCCACTCTGGGTGATGATGAAATCTTCCTCGATACGCTGGCGCGCGCGGCTGGTAAGCAGCCGGCTGACCTGCTGCAGCGACTGGCTGCGCTCGACGGCGAGAAAGTCCTGGCTCATCAAGCGGCTGATCGGCTTGCGGGCGAACAGGTCGGTGCCAAATGGCTTGAGCAGGGCGTCGGCAAGTGAATGGCGGTGGACGATGCCACAGGGTTTGCCACGCTCATCCAGCACCGCGAGCGAATTGAGGTTGGCCTGGCGGTGGAACGCCTCGAGCACCTGCTGGATGGGGGTATCGCGCGTGACCGAGGGTTGCAGGATGAGCAGGGCGCTGAGATCGCTGCTGTCTTCGTCCAGCGCCACGGCGGTATCCGGCGCCGGGGGCAGCAGGCCGAGGCTGTCACCTGGGGGAAACTCCTGGGGGCGCCCCAGCAGGTAGCCCTGGACCAGATCCACGCCCATGTCGCCCAGTATGGCCAGTTCCTCGGCCAGTTCGATGCCTTCGGCGATTACTTGAGCGCGGGAAGCGCGTGCGATCTGCAGGATCGAACCGACGAACTCACGCTTGAGCGGGTCCTGGTGGATACCATCGATGAAATGGCGGTCGATCTTCACATAGTCCGGGCGCAGTTCCGACCACAGGCGCAGGCTCGAGTAACCGGCACCCAGGTCATCCAGGGCGATGGAAAAACCCATGTCGCGGTAGTGGTGCAGGGCGTTGTACAGCAGCTGGAAGTCTTCGGTGGGCGTCTGCTCGGTCAGCTCGATGACCACTCGGCTGGGGGCCAGACCGACCTGTTCGAGCATCTGCAGGGTGCGCCCGGAAGGGTAGTTGGGTTCCACCAGGGACTCGGGCGAGACGTTGAGAAACAGCTGGCCCGCAAGGTTCAGCTCGCTGAAGCGTCGGCAGGCGGTTTCCCGGCACAGCACCTCCAGTTCACCCAGGCGGCCGGCCTGACGGGCGATGGCGAACAGGTTCAGGGGCGAGTGCAAAGGGCTGTTGGAGGGGCCACGGCTCAGGGCCTCATAGCCGAGGATGCGCCGTTCGGAGAGGCAGACGATGGGTTGGAACAGACAGTGGATGCTGCGTTGAGCCAGGATGGCACTCAATGCGCTGAGCTGTTCGGTGACGGTCATGGACTGCTTCCTGAATTGAAAAGGGCCGGACGCTTGCACGTTCGGCCCTTCCATTTCACGACAGTCCGGTGACTGTTTGATGACAGCTCACATTATTTTGCCATCACTTCAGTGCTTGGCCACCGAGGTGCTGAGGCTCAGGTAGTCGAGCAGGATGCGACCGGTCTCGGACAGGTAGGCATCGTCCTCGGGTTTGGTGTCGTCCGGCTCGGCAGGCAGGGCGTCCTCGTCCTCTTTCTTGAGTTCCTTGAGCGGCTCTTCGCCCTTGGCCTTGCGCCGGATGTTCTCCAGCGCCAGCTGCTTGGCTTCGATCTCGTCGTGACGGGCGCGACGTTGCTGCTCGTTGAGGCTGACGGTCTTCTCGTTCATCAGCTTCTGGGTCAGTGCCAGGCGGTCACGGATGTAGACGAACTCGGCATCCTTGTCGCTGCGCGCCTCATGCTGCGCCTTGAGCTGGGTCAGGAACGGCTTGAACGGATCGGAGGCAGGCTTGACCACTGGACGGATGGTGTCCCACGGCATGGCTTCAGGCAGCGCGCTTTCACCGATTTCCTTGGTGTCGATGATCGACGGGTAGGCGATGTCCGGCAGCACGCCCTGGTGCTGGGTGCTCTGCCCGGAGACCCGGTAGAACTTGGCCAGCGTCAGCTTGAGTTCGCCATGGTTGAGCGGCTGGATGGTCTGCACGGTGCCTTTGCCGAAGGTCTGGCCACCGATGATCAACGCACGGTGGTAGTCCTGCATGGCTCCGGCGAAAATCTCCGAGGCGGACGCCGACAGGCGGTTGACCAGCAGGGCCAGCGGGCCTTTGTAGAAGGCGCCGGGGTTCTCGTCCTCGAGCACGTCGACGCGCCCGTCGCTGTTGCGCACCAACACGGTCGGGCCCTTCTCGATGAACAGGCTGGTCAGCTCGGTGGCTTCCTGCAGCGAGCCGCCACCGTTGTTGCGTAGGTCGATGACCACGCCGTCGACTTTCTCTTTCTGCAGCTCGGTGAGCAGCTTCTTCACGTCGCGGGTGGTGCTCTTGTAATCCGGATCGCCAGCGCGGTAGGCCTTGAAGTCCAGATAGAAGGCCGGGATCTCGATGATGCCGAGCTTGTAGTCGCGGCCATCCTGCTTGAGCTTGAGCACCGACTTCTTCGCCGCCTGCTCCTCGAGCTTGACCGCTTCGCGGGTGATCGAGACGATCTTGCTGGTCTGGTCGTTCGGCGCATTGCTGGCCGGGATGACCTCCAGGCGTACCACCGAGCCTTTCGGGCCGCGGATCAGCTTGACCACTTCGTCAAGGCGCCAGCCGACCACGTCGACCATTTCCTTGTTGCCCTGGGCCACGCCGATGATCTTGTCGGCCGGCGCCACCTGCTTGGTCTTGGCGGCAGGGCCGGCCGGCACCAGGCGGACGATCTTGACCTGGTCGTTGTCGCTCTGAAGCACCGCGCCGATGCCTTCGAGCGACAGGCTCATGTTGATGTCGAAGTTCTCGGCGTTGTCCGGCGACAGGTAGTTGGTATGCGGGTCGTAGGACTGGGCGAAGGTGTTGATGTAGGCCTGGAAGATGTCTTCCGCGCGGGTCTGGTCCAGGCGCGCCAGCTGGTTCTTGTAGCGCTTGGTCAGGGTTTCCTGGATCTGCTTGGGATCCTTGCCGGCGATCTTCTGACGCAGCACTTCGTCCTTGACGCGCTTGCGCCACAGGTCGTCGAGCTCGGCCTGGTTCTTCATCCACGGGGCATCCTTGCGGTCGACCAGCAGGTCTTCCTTCACCGTGAAGTCGATCTTGTCGGCACCCTTGGCGAGCTCCGCCAGGGCGAAGTCCAGGCGCGATTTCACGCGGTCCAGGTAGCGCTTGTAGATGGTGAAGCCCGGCTCGAGGTTGCCGCTTTTCAGGAAGTCGTCGAACTGGGTCTTCCATTTGTCGAATTCGGCGATGTCGGCCGCGGTGAAGTAGCTGCGTGACGGGTCGAGCAGCTTGATGTAGCTGTCATAGATGATGACCGAACGGGCGTCGTCCAGCGGCGGCTTGCTGTAGTGGTGACGCTTGAGCAGCTCGACGATGTTGAGGCTGGCGACCACTTCGTCGCGGTCTGGCTGCAGACTGTCCCACTTGTTGGCGGCGGCCGCATTGCCACCGAGCGTGAGGCTGCCCAGGCCGATCATGAGGGCGAGGGCGGTGCTGGGGAGGAAATGCTTCATGCTGATTCGACGTGGAGGCAATTGATCACGCATAGTAGGCCGTCTTATCCGTTCGCCGGTTCCATCGGAGCCGGACGCATACTGCAAAAAGCCTGGGACTTGGCGTGCCCAGGCTCGGTCATATGATTCAACTATGGAGGCACTGTGAAGGCATTGCAAGGCGTTGACGGACATGTGGCGTGGGTCGAGGCCGAGCGCCCGGCCTGCGATGCCGGGCAGGTACGTATCCGTGTGGCCGCCGCGGGCCTGAACCGCGCCGACCTGCTGCAGCGTGCGGGGCTGTACCCGCCGCCTCCTGGTGCCAGCCCTTATATGGGCCTGGAATGCGCCGGTGTCGTCGCGGAAGTCGGGGCGGGTGCCGATTGGCGTGTGGGCGACCGGGTCTGTGCATTGCTCGCCGGTGGCGGCATGGCCGAGGAGGTGGTGGTCGACGCCCGTCATGTGCTGCCGGTGCCCGAAGGGCTGAGCCTGCACGAGGCCGCTGCGATTCCCGAGGTGTATGCCACGGCCTGGCTGAACATCTTCCAGCTGGGGGCATTGAAGGCTGGCGAGAAGGTACTGGTGCATGCCGGGGCCAGTGGCGTGGGCTCGGCGGCGATCCAGCTGTGCAAGGCATTCGGCAGCCCGGTGTGGGTCAGCGTTGGCTCGCCGGAGCGCCTGGCCTACTGTGAGGCGCTGGGGGCCGCAGGTGGCGTGGTGCGCAATGGCAACCTCGATGACCTTGAACAGCTCGGTCCATTCGATGTGATCCTGGACCCGGTGGGCGCCAGCTATGCGCCGCTCAACCTTCAGCTGCTGGCCCGTGACGGGCGTTGGGTGATCATTGGACTGATGGGTGGGCGCAAGGTCGAGCTGGACCTGGCGGTGGTGTTGGGCAAGCGCCTGGAAATCACTGGCTCCACGCTGCGCAACCGTGATGACGGGTTCAAGGCCGAATTGTTGCGCGAATTGCGCCAGCAGGTGTGGCCGTTGTTCGCCGAGGGGAGACTGTCGCCACAGCTGGTCGATACCTACCCGGTCGAATTTGCCGAAGCTGCGTATGCGGAGCTGGCAAGCAACCAGGTTTCCGGGAAGCTGGTGCTGGTGATCGATCCAGCACTAGTTTGATGGCGCTTTGGGAGCGGGCTTGCCCCGCGATGGTGATACAGAGGCTGTTATCCCTTCGCGGTGCAAGTCGGATCGCCGCATCGGCGCTCCCACGCCTGTCCAGGCCTTACTCGTGGTTCGGCGGCACCAGGATCGTGTCCCTGGCCTCAGGCAGCATCCCTGGATAATCCAGGGTGTAATGCAGGCCCCGGCTTTCCTTGCGTTGCATGGCCGAGCGGATCATCAGTTCGGCCACCTGCGCCAGGTTGCGCAGCTCGATCAGGTCACGGCTGACCTTGTAGTTGCTGTAGAACTCGTCGATTTCGTCCAGCAGCATGCGCACCCGGTGCTCGGCCCGTTGCAGGCGCTTGCTGGTGCGCACGATGCCGACATAGTCCCACATGAAGCGCCGCAGTTCGTCCCAGTTGTGCGCGATGATCACGTCCTCGTCCGAATCGGTGACCTGGCTGGCATCCCAGCAGGGCAGGGCGCGGGGCATGGCGACCTGGTCCAGGCGCGCCTCGATGTCGGCGGCGGCGGCGCGGCCGTAGACGAAGCATTCGAGTAGCGAGTTGCTGGCCATGCGGTTGGCGCCATGCAGGCCGGTGAAGCTGGTTTCGCCGATGGCGTACAGGCCGGGCACGTCGCTGTGGCCATGCTCGTCGATCATTACCCCGCCACAGGTGTAATGGGCCGCAGGCACCACCGGGATCGGCTGGCGGGTGATGTCGATACCGTAGGTCAGGCAGCGTTCGTAGACCGTCGGGAAATGGCTCTTGATGAAGTCGGCCGGCTTGTGGCTGATGTCCAGGTAGACGCAGTCGACCCCGAGGCGCTTCATTTCGTGGTCGATGGCGCGGGCGACGATATCCCGTGGCGCCAGCTCTTCACGTGGGTCGAAGCGCGGCATGAAGCGCTCGCCGTTGGGCAGGCGCAGCAGCGCACCCTCGCCGCGCAGGGCCTCGGTGATCAGGAAACTCTTGGCCTGCGGATGGTACAGGCAGGTCGGGTGGAACTGGTTGAACTCCAGGTTGGCCACCCGGCAGCCGGCGCGCCAGGCCATGGCGATCCCGTCGCCGCAAGCACCGTCGGGATTGCTGGTATACAGGTAGACCTTGGCCGCGCCGCCGGTGGCCAGCACGGTGAAACGGGCACCGAAGGTGTCCACCTCGCCGGTGTTGCGGTTCAGGACGTAGGCGCCCAGGCAGCGATCTCCGTCCAGTCCCAGGCGCCGCTCGGTGATCAGGTCGACGGCCACGCGCTGTTCCAGCAGCTGGATGTTCGGCCGCTTGCGCGCCTGCTCCAGCAATGTGGTGAAGATCGCGGCGCCGGTGGCGTCGGCGGCATGGATGATGCGCCGGTGGCTATGGCCGCCTTCGCGGGTCAGGTGGAACTCGAAACCGCCGTCGTCGACGCTGTAGTGCTCGTCGCGGGTAAAGGGCACGCCTTGCTCGATCAACCACTGGATGGCTTCGCGGCTGTGCTCGACGGTGAAGCGCACGGCGTCTTCATGGCACAGGCCACCGCCGGCGTTGAGCGTGTCCTCGACATGCGACTGCACGGTATCGGTGTCATCGAGCACCGCGGCGACACCGCCCTGGGCCCAGAAGGTCGAGCCGTTGGCCAGGTCACCCTTGCTCAGCACGGCAATGCGCAGATGGCCGGGAAGGTTCAGTGCCAGGCTGAGACCGGCGGCACCGCTACCGATCACCAGGACATCATGTTGGAATTGTTGGCTCATGTCGGGACACTAGTAATCTTTGGAGAGGGCGCGGCACAATAGTCGGGCGCCGATGGCATTGTGAAACTATCGTGAAACCGGGTCGGGGTGCCTTTATAGCAGCCTCGGGCGCCTGATTTCCAATGGCACTTGCGGGTGGGTGGCGATCTTTGTGGGAACTTTCCGATACCCCTGGAAATCCTATACAGGCTGCCCCTACGTCACAGATTGATGCGGCGACGCAAGGCGCCGGCCCTGTTCCGGGCTGGCACCTGCGTAACGAAAACTGATTATCGACGCAGCCGGCCGTGACCGCGTTGCGTCTTCCGTGCGAGCCGACCAAGGGCCGCAGGAAACTTGCTTGGAGGGGAGAACTTTTGCGAAAAGCCCGAGTCTATGGTTGCAAGCCTGAACGATGGCTGTTGCAACGCTCCTTCGAGACCACTGAGGAGTGTTCATGCTAACCCAGGAAGAGGATCAGCAGCTTGTCGAGCGCGTGCAGCGTGGCGACAGGCGAGCGTTCGATCTGTTGGTGCTGAAGTATCAGCACAAGATTCTCGGGTTGATCGTGCGTTTCGTACACGACACCCATGAAGCGCAGGACGTGGCGCAGGAAGCCTTCATCAAGGCATACCGTGCGCTTGGGAATTTTCGCGGTGACAGTGCGTTCTATACCTGGCTGTACCGCATCGCCATCAACACGGCGAAGAACTACCTGGTATCCCGTGGAAGACGGCCACCAGACAGCGATGTGAGCTCCGAGGATGCGGAGTTTTACGACGGCGATCATGGTCTCAAGGATCTCGAGTCCCCAGAGCGCGCGTTGTTGCGGGATGAAATCGAAGGCACTGTCCATCGAACCATCCAGCAACTGCCGGAAGATTTGCGTACGGCGCTGACCCTGCGCGAGTTCGATGGACTGAGTTACGAAGACATTGCCAGTGTCATGCAATGTCCGGTGGGTACCGTGCGCTCTCGAATTTTCCGCGCTCGGGAGGCCATAGACAAAGCCCTGCAACCTTTGTTGCAGGAAACCTGAGACAGCGGCGACAGCCAAGAGAGGAACCGCCATGAGTCGTGAAGCTTTGCAGGAATCGCTGTCCGCGGTGATGGATAACGAAGCGGACGAACTGGAACTGCGTCGCGTGCTGAACGCCGTCGACGATGCCGAAACCCGTGCCACCTGGTCGCGTTACCAGGTAGCCCGTGCAGCCATGCACAAGGAGCTGCTGCTGCCCAAGCTGGACATCGCCTCGGCGGTTTCTGCGGCGCTGGCCGACGAGGCCGTGCCGGCCAAGGTCAAGCAGGGCCCGTGGCGCAGCATCGGCCGCTTGGCCGTGGCCGCTTCGGTGACCGTTGCCGTGCTCGCTGGCGTGCGTTTCTACAACCAGGACGAGATCAGCGGCGCCCAGTTGGCCGCCCAGCAGCCAGCCCAGCAAGGCCTGAGCATGCCGCAGGTGCAAGGCCCGGCCGTATTGGCAGGCTATAGTGAAGGCAACGAGCAACCGACCGGGCCGATGGCCAACGGTGTGCTGCAGAACCAGGCCGGTTGGGATCAACGCCTGCCAGGCTACCTGCGCCAGCACGCCCAGGAGTCCGCGCTGAAGGGCAACGAAACCGCGCTGCCTTACGCCCGCGCCGCCAGCCTGGAAAACCGCTAAGTAAGGAGGATCATGCGCGCGCTACCTCTCCTGTCGCTGCTGCTTGGCAGCAGCCTGACGGTACAGGCCCTGGCCGCCAACTCCTCGCCCGAGGCGAGCGAGTGGCTGAACAAGCTGGCAAGGGCCGAGCAACAGCAGAGTTACCAGGGTTCCTTCGTCTACGAACGTAACGGCAGCTTCTCATCCCACGATATCTGGCATCGCGTCCAGGATGGCAAGGTCAGCGAGCGGCTGTTGCAGCTCGACGGCTCGGCCCAGGAAATCGTGCGGGTGGACGGCAAGGTGCAGTGCGTCAGTGGCAACCTGGTCAGCAGCGTGAGCGCCCCGCCGGACAATGCCGCGCGGGTGCTTGATCCTCTGAAACTGATGAGCTGGTATGACCTGAGCGTGGCAGGCAAGTCACGCGTCGCCGGGCGCGACGCCGTGGTTGTCTCGCTCACCCCGCGTGACCAGCACCGTTACGCCTTCGAACTGCACCTTGACCGTCGTACGGGGCTGCCCCTGCGCTCGTTGATGCTCAACGACAAGGGCCAGTTGCTCGAGCGCTTCCAGATGACTCGCCTGGACACCGACGCCGTGCCGACCGACGCCGACCTCAGCGCCGGCGCTGCCTGCCGGCCAGTCGAGCAGATTGCGTCCGGCACCTCCGAAAGCGTTGCCGGATGGCGCTCCGACTGGCTGCCGCCGGGTTTCGAGCTGGTCAACAGCTCGGTACGCCGCGACCCCGAGCGCAAGAGTACCGTCAGCAGCCTGATGTATGACGATGGCCTGGCCCGTTTTTCGGTGTTCCTCGAGCCGATCGGCAACGAGTCCGGTATCGATACCCGTGCCCAGCTCGGCCCTACCGTCGCAGTGTCGCGGCGTCTGACCACGCCCAAGGGCAAGGTGATGGTCACGGTGGTCGGCGAGATTCCGCTGGGCACTGCCGAGCGTGTCGCCTTGTCGATGCGGGCCCAGGATGCCCAGGCGCGTCAATGACGGCGCAGTGCCCTGACAGCTCTTGTTACACAGAGCTGACATGAAATTAAGGCATTGTCATTTGCAATCCTGCCGCAAATTTTCTATAGGTCAGGCTTCTCGGAGTCTGGCCTTTCCTGCGTCTGCGGGAACCTTACTGCTAACTACGCTCGTTGTGACGGGAGCCGTATGTCAATACCACGCTTGAAAACCTACCTATCGATGTTCGCTGCCGTGCTGATGCTCGGCCAGGTGCTCAGCGCCCAGGCCGAGGAGTCCCTGCCGGACTTCACCACCCTGGTCGAGCAGGCCTCGCCGGCGGTGGTCAACATCAGTACCAAGCAGAAACTGCCGGACCGCCGCGTCGCCGCCGGGCAGATGCCGGACCTGGAAGGCCTGCCGCCGATGTTCCGCGAGTTCTTCGAACGCAACATGCCGCAGCAGCCGCGCTCGCCCCGCGGTGATCGCCAGCGTGAAGCGCAGTCGCTGGGGTCGGGCTTCATCATTTCCAATGACGGCTACGTGCTGACTAATAATCACGTGGTAGCCGACGCCGACGAGATCATCGTCCGCCTGTCCGACCGCAGCGAGCTGCAGGCCAAGCTGGTAGGCACCGACCCACGCACCGACGTGGCCTTGCTCAAGGTCGACGGCAAGAACCTGCCGACCGTCAAACTGGGCGATTCGGAAAAGCTCAAGGTCGGTGAATGGGTGTTGGCCATTGGTTCGCCGTTCGGCTTCGACCACTCGGTGACCAAGGGTATCGTCAGCGCCAAGGGCCGCACGCTGCCCAACGATACCTACGTGCCGTTCATACAGACCGACGTGGCCATCAACCCGGGCAACTCCGGTGGCCCGCTGTTCAACATGAAGGGCGAGGTGGTGGGTATCAACTCGCAGATCTTCACCCGTTCCGGCGGCTTCATGGGCCTGTCGTTCGCCATCCCGATCGACGTGGCGATCGATGTGTCGAACCAGCTGAAGAAAGACGGCAAGGTCAGCCGCGGCTGGCTGGGCGTGGTGATCCAGGAGGTCAACAAGGACCTGGCCGAGTCGTTCGGCCTGGACAAGCCGGCCGGCGCCCTGGTGGCCCAGGTCCTGGAAAACGGCCCGGCAGCCAAGGGTGGCCTGCAGGTGGGCGACGTGATCTTGAGCATGAATGGCCAGCCGATCGTCATGTCCGCCGACCTGCCACACCTGGTGGGCAGCCTGAAGGATGGCGAGAAAGCCAAGCTTGAGATCATCCGCAATGGCAAGCGCCAGAACCTGGATGTGACCATCGGCGCATTGCCCGAGGATGACGCCGACATTGGCATGGGTGCGGGTGCCGATGGCAGCGCCGAGCGCAGCAGCAACCGTTTGGGCGTATCCGTGTCCGACCTGACCGCCGAGCAGAAGAAATCGCTGGAGCTCAAGGGTGGCGTGGTCATCAAGGAAGTCCAGGATGGCCCGGCAGCCATGATCGGCCTGCGTCCAGGCGACGTGATCAGCCACCTGAACAATCAGGCTATCGCCTCGGCCAAGCAGTTCACCGAAATTGCCAAGGACCTGCCGAAGAACCGTTCGGTGTCCATGCGCGTGCTGCGCCAGGGGCGTGCCAGCTTCATCACCTTCAAGCTGGCTGAATAAGCTGGATGAACGGTAGGAAAAGGGCAGCTTCGGCTGCCCTTTTTCGTGAGCAAGCAGGAGTAAAGGTCCTGCGTGGGAGCGGGCTTGCCCCGCGATATTGTCAGATCAGGAAGCAATTTCATCTGATCGGACGCCATCGCGGGGCAAGCCCGCTCCCACGCTAACCGATAGGCAGGTGACAAGGGTTCTCCCATATCCCTCCGGCTTGAGGTACAATTCCCGGCTATTTTTCGGCGGGCGTCCGGCTCGCAGCCTTTTCGAGTGTTGACCCGTGAGTGATTTGAGTCATATCCGCAATTTCTCCATCATCGCCCACATCGACCATGGCAAGTCGACGCTGGCCGACCGTTTCATCCAGATGTGCGGTGGCCTGTCGGCGCGCGAAATGGAAGCCCAGGTCCTCGATTCCATGGACCTTGAGCGCGAACGCGGTATCACCATCAAGGCCCACAGCGTCACGCTGCACTACAAGGCGCAGGATGGCAAAACCTACCAGCTGAACTTCATCGACACCCCCGGCCACGTCGACTTCACCTATGAAGTCTCGCGCTCGCTGGCGGCATGCGAGGGCGCGCTGCTGGTGGTCGATGCCGGCCAGGGCGTCGAGGCGCAGTCGGTGGCCAACTGCTACACCGCCATCGAGCAGGGCCTGGAAGTCATGCCCGTGCTGAACAAGATGGACCTGCCCCAGGCTGACCCGGACCGCGTCAAGGACGAGATCGAGAAGATCATCGGCATCGACGCCACCGACGCCGTGGCTTGCAGTGCCAAGAGCGGCATGGGCGTCGACGAGGTGCTCGAGCGCCTGGTGCACACCATCCCCGCGCCGACCGGCGAGATCGACGCCCCGCTGCAGGCGCTGATCATCGACTCCTGGTTCGACAACTACCTGGGCGTGGTCTCGCTGGTGCGTGTGCGCCAGGGCCGGGTCAAGAAGGGCGACAAGATCCTGGTCAAGTCCACCGGCAAGGTGCACCTGGTCGACAGCGTCGGTGTGTTCACCCCGAAACACACCCAGACCGCTGACCTGAAAGCCGGTGAAGTGGGCTTCATCATCGCCAGCATCAAGGACATTCACGGCGCGCCGGTCGGTGACACCCTGACCCTGTCCAGCACCCCGGAAGTCGAAATGCTGGCGGGCTTCAAGAAGATCCAGCCACAGGTTTACGCAGGCTTGTTCCCGGTCAGCTCCGACGATTTCGAGGACTTCCGCGACGCCCTGCAGAAGCTCACGCTCAACGACTCGTCGCTGCAATACATGCCGGAAAGCTCCGACGCCCTGGGCTTCGGCTTCCGTTGCGGCTTCCTCGGCATGCTGCACATGGAGATCATCCAGGAGCGCCTGGAGCGCGAATACGACCTGGACCTGATCACCACCGCGCCAAGCGTGATCTACGAGCTCGAGCTCAAGACCGGCGAGACCATCGTCGTCGACAACCCATCGAAGCTGCCGGACGTCTCGTCCGTCACCGACTTCCGCGAGCCGATCGTCACCGCGACCATCCTGGTGCCGCAGGAGCACCTGGGCAACGTCATCACCCTGTGCATCGAGAAGCGTGGCGTGCAGCGCGACATGCAGTTCCTCGGCAGCCAGGTGCAGGTGCGCTACGACATGCCGATGAACGAAGTGGTCCTGGACTTCTTCGACCGGCTCAAGTCCACCAGCCGCGGCTACGCGTCGCTGGACTACCATTTCGACCGCTACCAGTCGGCCAACCTGGTCAAGCTGGACGTGCTGATCAACGGCGACAAGGTCGATGCCCTGGCCCTGATCGTGCACCGCGACAACGCCGCCTACAAAGGCCGTGCGTTGACCGAAAAGATGAAGGAACTGATCCCTCGGCAGATGTTCGACGTGGCGATCCAGGCAGCTATCGGCGGCCAGATCATCGCGCGGACAACCGTCAAGGCGCTCAGAAAGAACGTACTGGCCAAGTGCTACGGTGGCGACGTCAGCCGTAAGAAGAAGCTGCTGGAGAAGCAGAAGGCCGGTAAGAAACGCATGAAGCAGGTGGGTAACGTGGAGATTCCACAGGAAGCCTTCCTCGCTGTGCTCAGGTTGGATAGCTAGGTCCTATGTCGCTAAATTTCCCGCTGTTGCTCGTCATCGCCGTTGCCGTCTGCGGTCTGTTGGGTCTGATCGACCTGCTGTTCCTGGCCCCGCGCCGGCGAGCGGCGATCGCCAACTATCAGGGCAGCGTCAGCCAGCCCGAAATGGCCGTGGTCGAACGCCTGAACAAGGAGCCGTTGCTGGTTGAGTACGGCAAGTCGTTCTTCCCGGTGCTGTTCATCGTGCTGGTGCTGCGCTCGTTCCTGGTCGAGCCGTTCCAGATCCCGTCGGGGTCGATGAAGCCGACGCTGGAAGTGGGCGACTTCATCCTGGTGAACAAGTTCTCCTACGGCATTCGCCTGCCGGTGCTCGACAAGAAGGTCATCGAGGTGGGTGATCCGCAGCGCGGGGATGTGATGGTGTTCCGCTACCCGAGCGACCCCAACGTCAACTACATCAAGCGTGTGGTTGGCCTGCCGGGCGACGTGATCCGCTACACCGCCGACAAGCGCCTGTTCGTCAATGGCCAGGCGATTGCCGAGCAGCTGGTCGGCAGCGAGCCGGGCACCCTGGGCAGCGCCGAGCTGTACAAGGAGAAGCTCGGTGAAGCCGAGCACCTGATCCGCAAGGAAATGACCCGCTATCGCATGCCGCCGGACCAGCAATGGACCGTGCCGGCCGGTCACTACTTCATGATGGGTGACAACCGCGACAACTCCAACGACAGCCGTTTCTGGGATGATCCGAACATTCCCAAGGAACTGCACGGCATGGTTCCGGATCGGAACATCGTCGGCAAGGCCTTCGCGGTCTGGATGAGCTGGCCAGAGCCGAAACTCAGCCACTTCCCGAACCTGTCGCGGGTCGGGCTGATCCATTGAGTAACGACGGCGCTGTCCACGGACGGCGCCGATTGCATTTCTGACATAGGCTGTGTTCTCAGGGAACGAGGCTTTCGCCGTTGCCGGCGTCTGACCACAGTCAAACCGTCTTTCAGGATGTTGATTTGAACAACGCGTTGAACATTGCCGGGGTGGCCCCATGAGTGGTTCCCTTGCACGCCTGGAGCGCAAGCTCGGCTACACCTTCAAGAACCAGGACCAGATGCTGCTGGCCCTGACCCATCGCAGTTACGCCGGGCGCAATAACGAGCGCCTGGAGTTCCTTGGCGATGCCATCCTCAACTTCGTGGTCGGCGAGGCGCTGTTCGAGCGTTTCCCGCAGGCGCGTGAAGGCCAGTTGTCGCGCCTGCGCGCACGCCTGGTCAAGGGCGAGACCCTGGCGCGGCTGGCCCGCGGCTTCGACCTGGGCGAATACCTGCGCCTGGGCTCGGGCGAGCTGAAGAGCGGTGGTTTCCGTCGCGAGTCGATTCTTGCTGACGCCCTCGAGGCCCTGATCGGTGCGATCTACCAGGACGCCGACATGCAGACCGCACGCGAGCGGATCCTCGCCTGGCTGACCGACGAGTTCGATGGCCTGACCCTGGTCGACACCAACAAGGACCCCAAGACGCGCCTGCAGGAGTTCCTGCAGTCGCGTGCCTGCGAGTTGCCACGTTACGAAGTGGTGGATATCCAGGGCGAACCGCACTGCCGGACCTTCTTCGTCGAATGCGAAGTGGTCCTGCTGAACAAGAAAAGCCGCGGCCAGGGCGTGAGCCGGCGTATCGCCGAGCAGGTCGCCGCCGCCGCCGCATTGATCGCCCTGGGCGTGGAGAATGGCAATGACTGAGAATACTTCGACCCGCTGCGGCTATGTGGCCATCGTCGGTCGCCCCAACGTGGGCAAGTCCACGCTGCTCAACCACATCCTCGGCCAGAAGCTGGCGATCACCTCGCGCAAGCCGCAGACCACCCGCCACAACATGCTCGGCATCAAGACCGAGGGTGACGTGCAGGCGATCTACGTCGACACCCCCGGCATGCACAAGGCCAACGACAAGGCGCTGAACCGCTACATGAACCGCAACGCCTCGGCGGCCCTGAAGGACGTCGACGTGGTGATCTTCGTGGTCGACCGCACCAAGTGGACCGACGAAGACCAGTTGGTGCTGGAGCGCGTGCAGTACGTGACCGGCCCGCTGATCATCGCGGTCAACAAAACCGACCGCATGGAAGAGAAGGCCGAGCTGATCCCGCACCTGCAGTGGCTGCAAGAGCAGCTGCCGAACGCCGAAGTGATGCCGATTTCCGCGCAGCAGGGGCACAACCTTGAAGCGCTGGAAGCACAGATCGCCAAGCACCTGCCCGAGAACGATCACTTCTTCCCGGAAGACCAGATCACCGACCGTAGCAGCCGCTTCCTGGCCGCCGAGCTGGTGCGCGAGAAGATCATGCGTCAGCTCGGTGCGGAGCTGCCGTACCAGATCACCGTGGAGATCGAGGAGTTCAAGCAACAGGGTCATGTGCTGCACATCCATGCGCTGATCCTGGTTGAACGCGACGGCCAGAAGAAGATCATCATTGGCGACAAGGGTGAGCGCATCAAGCGCATCGGCTCCGAGGCGCGCAAGGACATGGAAGTGCTGTTCGACTCCAAGGTCATGCTCAACCTGTGGGTCAAGGTCAAAGGCGGCTGGTCCGACGACGAGCGCGCCCTGCGTTCGCTGGGCTACGGCGACCTGTAAGCCTCAAACCCTGCTTTTGCTCCTGTGGGAGCGGGCTTGCCCCGCGATGGCGATCGCGGGGCAAGCCCGCTCCCACAGGCATTTCTGGTATCGAGAGATCCGAATGGACCAACCCACCCCCCAACCCGCCTACGTGCTGCATAGCCGCGCCTACAAGGAAACCAGCGCACTGGTGGACTTCCTCACCCCCCAGGGGCGGGTGCGAGCGGTGCTGCGCCGGGCGCGGGGCAAGGGCGGCAGCCTGGTGCGGCCGTTCGTGCCGCTGGAGGTGGAGCTGCGCGGGCGCGGCGAGTTGAAGAACGTCGGCCGCCTGGATGCCGTCGGCATTGCCGCCTGGTTGCACGGCGACGCGCTGTTCAGCGGGTTGTACCTCAATGAGCTGCTAATGCGCCTGCTGCCCGCCGAGGCGCCGCACCCGGCGCTATTCGAGCACTACACCCTGACCTTGCAAGCCCTGGCCGCCGGGCGTGCGCTGGAGCCATTGTTGCGCTCCTTCGAATGGCGCCTGCTGGATGAGCTGGGTTATGCCTTCACCCTGGACCATGACGTCAACGACAGCCCTGTGGTCGCCGAAGGCCTTTATCGCCTACAAGTGGACGCGGGCCTGGAGCGGGTCGAGCTGTTCCAGCCCGGGTTGTTCAAGGGCAGCGAGCTGCTGGCCCTGGCCCAGGCCGACTGGGAGGCGCCCGGCGCCTTGCTCGCCGCCAAGCGCCTGATGCGCCAGGCACTGGCGGTTCACCTGGGGCCCAAGCCATTGGTCAGCCGGGAACTGTTTCGCAAGCGCTGAGCACGACGTATGCTGTGGCCCTCAACTTTCAGGAGTGCCCCTTCGTGACTCACAGCAACCGCATGCTTCTCGGTGTCAATATCGACCACGTGGCGACCCTGCGCCAGGCCCGGGGCACCCGCTATCCGGACCCGGTCAAGGCCGCCCTGGACGCCGAGGAAGCGGGTGCCGACGGCATCACCGTGCACCTGCGCGAAGACCGCCGGCACATCCAGGAGCGCGACGTGCTGCTGCTCAAGGACGTGCTGCAGACCCGCATGAACTTCGAGATGGGCGTCACCGAAGAGATGATGATGTTCGCCGAGAAGATCCGCCCGGCGCATATCTGCCTGGTGCCGGAAACCCGCCAGGAACTGACCACCGAAGGCGGCCTCGATGTGGCCGGTCAGGAAGCGCGGATCAAGGCGGCGGTCGAGCGTCTGTCGCGCACCGGCGCTGAGGTGTCGCTGTTCATCGATGCCGATGAGCGGCAGATCGAGGCCTCGCGCCGTGTCGGCGCGCCGGCTATCGAGCTGCACACCGGCCGTTACGCCGATGCCGAGACGCCGACCGAGGTCGCCGAGGAGCTCAAGCGCATCGTCGATGGCGTGGCGTTTGGTGTTGGCCAGGGCCTGATCGTCAATGCCGGTCATGGCCTGCATTACCACAACGTCGAGGCCGTGGCCGCGATCAAGGGCATCAACGAGCTGAACATCGGCCATGCGCTGGTGGCCCATGCGTTGTTCGTCGGCTTCAAGGCCGCGGTGGCGGAGATGAAGGCGCTGATAATCGCCGCTTCGCGCTGATTCTCTGACCGCCTGCACCGGCCTCATCGCCGGCAAGCCGGCTCCCACAGGTACTGCGTAGCACTCAAGGCCAGTGCGATCAGTGTGGGAGCCGGCTTGCCGGCGATGAGGCCGTTGGCATCAACCACTTACTCCGCTCGAAACACCAGAGTGAAGCTGGTAGGACCCAAAGGGCTGCTCCTCACCTCGACCCGCCCACCATGCAATTGCATGATTGACTTGACGATTGCCAACCCCAGCCCGGTTCCGCCCTCCAGCCGTGAGCGCCCGGCGCCTGCCCGGTAGAAGCGTTCGAACAGGTGCGGCAGGTGCGTTTCCTCTATCCCTGTGCCCTGGTTCTGCACCCACACGGCAATCTCGTCGCCCAGCCGCTCGATACCCACGGCCACCGGCTTGCCCTGCGGACCATGGCGGATTGCATTACTCAGCAGATTGGACAGTGCGCGCTGGAACATCAGTTTGTCTGCCAGCGCCGTTCCCCAACCCTGCAGGTGCAAGGAAATGCCCTTGAGCTCGGCGCTGAAGGCAAACAGCTCGCTCACCCGGGCCACTTCGTCCGCCAGCGTCACTGGCGCCAGTGCCACCTGGGTCTGTGGCTGGCTGACCTGGGCCAGGAACAGCATGTCGTTGATGATGCGGTTGAGGCGGGTCAGCTCCTCGACGCTGTCTTCGAGGGCTTCGCGGTACTTGTCGCCGTCACGCTCGCGGGCCAGGGTCACCTGGGCCTTGCCCATCAGGTTGCCGATGGGTGTGCGCAGTTCGTGGGCCAGGTCGTCGGAGAACTGCGACAGTTGGCGCACGCCCTGGTCGAGTCGGTCGAGCATGACGTTGATGGCACGGGCCAGGTCTGCCAGTTCGGCGGGCAGGCCCTCGTCCGGCAGGCGATGTTCCAGGTCCTGGGTCGAGACCTGCCCGGCGATCCTGCGGAAATGCCGCAGCGGGCGCAGGCCGCGCTGCACCAGCTTCCAGGCGGCGATGCCGATCAGCACCAGCAGCAAAGGCAGGGCCAGTAGCGTCGAGTGCAGATAGGCTTGCAGCAGGCTGTTGTCGTCGCTGCGGTTGAGCGACATCAGCACCTTGACCGGGGTGTCGTCGCGCAGGCGCATCAAGCGGCTGGCGGTGAGTATCTGATTATCGCCGTCGTCGCGCCAGGCATGGAAGGTCAGCCGGTCGTCCGCTTCCAGGTTCAGCAAGTGCTGGGACTGCATGGCCGGGCCAAGGCTGAGCAGCGCCGGATGGCGGCCATTGACGGCCAGCACGCTGAGGCTGAGGTTGTCATGGCCCATGACCAGGTCGAGCAGGGGGTGGGCGCGGGCGCTGAGGTCGTCGCTGCGCAGGTCCACCCGCAGGTTGTGCTCGACCTGCTGCATCTTGCGCGCCAGGTCCTTGCGCGCCCGGCTGTCCAGTTCATGGTCGAGGGCAAATACCGCCAGGCACGCCAGCAGCAGCACCAGCGCCGCGCCCAGCAGGGTGACGCCCAGGCCCAGGCGCAACGACAGGCTGGGGCGCTTCACGTCCGCGCCTCGAGCACGTAGCCGACGCCGCGCAGGGTGTGGATCAGCTTGTCGTCGAAGGGGTCGTCGATCTTCGCCCGCAGGCGGCGGATCGACACCTCCACCACGTTGGTGTCGCAATCGAAGTTCATGTCCCACACCAGCGAGATGATCTGCGTGCGTGACAGCACCTCGCCGCTCTGGCGCATCAACAGGTGCAGCAGGGCGAACTCCTTGGCGGTCAGGTCGATGCGCTGGCCATCGCGCCAGGCGCGGTGGCGGCCGGGGTCGAGCTCGAGGTCGGCGACCTTCAATGTGCTTGGCTGCAGGCGCTGGTCGTTGCGCCGGAGCAGGCTGCGGATTCGCGCCAGCAGCTCGGGGAATTCGAACGGTTTGAGCAGGTAGTCGTCGGCGCCCAGGTCCAGCCCCTTGACCCGATCGGCGAGACGGCCGTGGGCGGTGAGCATCATGATCCGCGTGGACGATTCGGCGCGCAGGCGCTGCAGCACGCCCCAACCATCGAGCCCGGGAAGGTTGACGTCGAGGATCACCAGGTCGTAGGGCTGCTGGCGGGCCAGGTGCAGGCCGTCGGTGCCGGTGTAGGCGCAGTCGACCACATAGCCGTTCTCGCGCAGGCCTTGCTGCAGGTAGTCAGCGGTACGGGGTTCGTCCTCGATGATCAGTAGGCGCATGGTCGGGCTCTGTGTGGAAAGGGGGCGATTCTCGACCCTGTAGTGACATCAGGGTCAAGCGGTGAGGATGTTACTGGATGCGAATGGCGATAAGAGAAGGATTGCTGATTTGTAATCTGTGGGTCATATGGACGACAGGCTTGTCGCAATCGCGGGGCAAGCCCGCTCCCACGCGGTTCTGCGGGGATTTCAGGACTGTAATGTTCGCCTCACCTTGGCGTTAGCTGCCGCTTGCGATGATGGCCCTGTCGAAACGGTTATCACGAGGCAAGCACGATGAACCTGACCAAATACCTGCTGCTGGCGATCCTCGCCATGGGCAGCACCAGCGCTTTCGCCGAAGGTGGCGCGGAGCGTTCGAAGCAGTTCTGGCAAGCCTTCCGCGAGGACCAGGCGCGTCTGCATGGCGACAAGCAGCAGGCCGTGGTCGAGCGTGAGCGCAAGGCCGAAGAGAAGGCCCGCGAGCTGGCCAAGGATTGAGCTCCACACACCTGCGTCGTCACAGCTCCTCGGCGCAGGTGAGCCTGGGCGCCCAAACGGGCGCCTTTTTTTACTTGCGCGCCAGCAATGTGGCGCGGCGTGGCGCCGGCAGGCCTTCGATGGTCTTGCCGTGGTCGTTCGGGTCGAGGAAGTCGCCCAGTGACTGGTAGCGCATCCACTCGGTGCTGCGTTGTTCCTCGACGCTGGTGACGCTGACATCGACACAGCGCACATCGCTGAAACCGGCGCGGCGCAGCCAGCGCTCCAGGGCCGGCACCGACGGCAGGAACCAGACGTTGCGCATCTGCGCGTAGCGGTCCTCGGGCACCAGCACCTGGTTCTCGTCGCCCTCGATCACCAGGGTTTCCAGCACCAGCTCGCCACCCTTGACCAGGCAGTCCTTCAGCGCCAGCAAATGCTCGATGGGCGAGCGGCGGTGGTAGAACACGCCCATGGAGAATACGGTGTCGAAACCTTCGAGGTTGGCCGGCAGCTCTTCGAGGGCGAACGGCAGGTGCCACGCCGGTAAATCCGGCAGGTACTGCTGAACGGCCTGGAACTGGCAGAAGAACAACCAGTTGGGGTCGACGCCGATGACCATGTCGGCGCCGGCGCCGAGCATGCGCCACTGGTAATAGCCGTTACCGCAACCCACGTCGAGCACACGCTTGCCCTTGAGGTCCAGGTGCGGGCCGACCCGCGACCATTTCCAGTCCGAGCGCCATTCGGTATCCACATGCACGCCGAACAGGTCGAACGGGCCCTTGCGCCAGGGCGACAGGCCCATCAGCGCCTGGCGCATTTGCGCCCGGGTGGTGGCGTCGCAGGCGCAGTCCAGGCGCAGGCCGTCGACCAGGTCGATTTCGCTCGGGGTCAGCTGCGGCAGTGCGTCGAGGGCGCCGCGCCAGCGATCGAGGTCGCCATGGCCTTTTTCCAGCTTGCTCTCGAGTTGCGCCTGCAGGCCTTGGGACCAGCTGGCAAGGGGCGTGCCCGCCAGGCGGCGGACGAGGGGAGACAGATCAATCATGGCAGGGCTATCAGCGAGGCGAAGTTGAGGCATTGGAACCAGGGCACGACCTTGGAGAAGCCGGCGGCGCGCAGGCGCGCTTCATGGGTTTCCAGGGTGTCGGGTTTCATCACGTTCTCGATGGCGCTGCGCTTCTGGGCGATTTCCAGTTCGCTGTAGCCATTGGCACGCTTGAAGTCCAGGTGCAGTTCGTTGAGCAGGTCCTGCTCCTGGGCGTCGGTGAAGCGCAGTTTCTCCGAGAGAATCAACGCGCCGCCCGGCAAAAGTGCCTGGCGGATGCGGGCAAGCAGGTCCAGGCGCTGCTCGGGAGCGACGAACTGCAGGGTGAAGTTCATCGCCACCACCGAAGCCGGCTCGAAGGGCAGGGCGAGAATGTCGGCCTCCAGCACCTGCACCGGCAGCAACTCCTGGAACATCGAGTCCTGGGCGGTGAGGTACTGGCGGCAGCGCTCGACCATGGCCGCGGAGTTGTCCACCGCGATCACCCGGCAGCCGTCCGTGCGCACATGGCGGCGCAGGGCTTGGGTCACCGCGCCCAGCGAGGCGCCGAGGTCATACAGCGCGGAGTTCGGCTGGGCGAAGCGCGCGGCCAGCACGCCGAGGTTCTCGACGATGGTCGGGTAACCGGGCACCGAGCGCTTGATCATGTCCGGGAACACCTGCACCACGTCTTCGTTGAAGACGAAGTCGGGCACCTGCTCCAGGGGTTGGGCGAATAGGCGGTCGGGTTGTTTGCTCACGGTGGGTCCAGGCGGCTGGCAATCTACAGGGGCGGCATTCTAGCCAAACCACGGCAAGCTTGCATGACTGGCTGACCGGCGCCGTTCGCTCAGTTGACCCGAATGGCGCAATCGAAGGTCTGTACCGGACGTACTTCCGGGGCCCAGGGCTGCTGGTAGACCAGGATCAGGTGGCCCTCACCGGCGGCCTTGGCCTGGAAGCGCCAGCTGGACAGGCCGCCGCTGCCGACGATGCCGGCTTGCTCCGGAGAGCTGTAGACCTCGGGGCCAAGGCTGCGCAGGATCTCCGAAGCCGGGTTCTGCACCAGCCAGCGGTAGCCGGTGGTGGGGTTGCTGGGCAGGGTGAGGGTCATGCTCTGGCCGACGACCAGACGCTTGGGGCACTCGCTCTCGCCGTCCAGTTCGACGGTGCGTTGCGGGTGCTGGGCGCAGGCGGTGAGCAGGGCGAGGCCCAGGGGAACGAGCAGACGAGGGAGGCTCATATTGGCTCCGGAGGCTGGAATGGCCTGAGGATAACCGAAGTTGTGCCGCTTGTGCCGGCCTCATCGCGGGGCAAGCCCGCTCCCACACCGAATGGACTGCCCCTGGAGGTTGGACACCCATCCAACCCTTTAGGACAGCTCAGAACGTGGGAGCGGGCTTGCCCCGCGATTGGGGTCAATCAGAACAACACTTTAGCCACATCGGCAAAGCGCTTGGCGAAGTGCACGGTCAGCCCTTCCTTGAGGTAGTCGGGCAACTCGGCGAAATCGCCACGGTTGGCCTCGGGCAGGATCAACTCGAAGATTTTCTGCCGCCGCGCCGCGATCACTTTCTCGCGCACCCCGCCGATCGGCAGCACCTGGCCGGTCAGGGTCAGCTCGCCGGTCATGGCCACGCCTTTCTTCGGCGCCTGGTCGCGGGCCAGCGACAGCAATGCACTGGCCATGGTCACCCCGGCGCTGGGGCCGTCCTTGGGCGTGGCGCCCTCGGGTACGTGCAGGTGGATGAACGCCTCGTTGAAGTAGCCGGGCGTGCCACCGAACTGCTTGAGGTTCGAGCTGATGTAGCTGTAGGCGATCTCTGCCGATTCCTTCATCACGTCACCCAGTTGCCCGGTGAGCTTGAGGCCGCGGTTGAGGCTGTGGATATGCGTGGCCTCGATCGGCAGGGTGGCGCCGCCCATGCTGGTCCAGGCCAGGCCCGTGATCACGCCCTTGCCGGCCAGCACCTGCTCGCTGCGGAACACCGGCATGCCGAGGGCAGCCTCGAGGTCCTTGGCGGCGATCTTGAGCTTGGCGTCCGGATCTTCCAGCAGTTTGACCACCGACTTGCGCACCAACTTGCCCAGCTGTTTCTCCAGCTGACGCACACCGGCTTCGCGGGCATAGCCCTCGATCACCGCACGCAGCGCGGCGTCGTTGATGCTCAGGCTGGTCTTGGCAACGCCGGCCTTGTCCAGCTGCTTGGGCCACAGGTGGCGCTTGGCGATGGCCAGCTTTTCTTCGGTGATATAGCCGGACAGGCGGATCACTTCCATGCGGTCGAGCAACGGGCCGGGGATCGAGTCCAGGGTGTTGGCGGTGCAGACGAACAGCACCTTGGACAAGTCCAGGCGCAGGTCCAGGTAGTGGTCGAGGAAGTCGACGTTCTGTTCCGGGTCGAGGGTTTCCAGCAGCGCCGAGGCGGGGTCGCCCTGGTAGCTCTGGCCCATCTTGTCGATCTCGTCGAGCATGATCACCGGGTTCATCACCTCGACCTCCTTCAGCGCCTGCACCAGCTTGCCCGGCTGGGCGCCGATGTAGGTGCGGCGGTGGCCCTTGATCTCGGCCTCGTCACGCATGCCGCCGACACTGAAGCGGTAGAACGGCCGGCCCAGGGATTCGGCGATCGACTTGCCGATGCTGGTCTTGCCCACCCCGGGCGGGCCCACCAGCAGCACGATGGAACCGCTGATCTCGCCTTTCCAGGCGCCGACGGCAAGGAACTCGAGGATGCGTTCCTTAATGTCGTCGAGCCCGGCGTGGTGGCGGTCGAGTACCTTGCGCGCGTGCTTGAGGTCGAGCTTGTCCTTGCCGTACACACCCCAGGGCAGGGCGGTGGCCCACTCCAGGTAGTTGCGGGTGACGGCATACTCCGGCGAGCCGGTCTCGAGGATCGCCAGCTTGCCCATTTCTTCGTCGATGCGTTTTTTCGCCTGTTCGGGCAGGGTCTTGCCCGCCAGGCGCTGCTGGAACTGCTCCACGTCGGCACTGCGGTCGTCCTTGGTCAGGCCCAGCTCCTGCTGGATGACCTTGAGCTGTTCCTTGAGGAAGAATTCGCGCTGGTGCTCGCCGATCTGGCGGTTCACCTCGGCGGAGATCTCGTTCTGCAGGCGGGCGACCTCGACCTCCTTGCGCAGCATCGGCAGGACCTTTTCCATGCGCTTGAGCATGGGCACGCAGTCGAGCACTTCCTGCAGCTGGTTGCCGGTGGCTGAGGTGAGGGCAGCGGCGAAGTCGGTCAGTGGTGACGGATCGTTTGGGCTGAAACGGTTGAGGTAGTTCTTCAGCTCTTCGCTGTACAGCGGGTTGAGCGGCAGCAGCTCCTTGATCGCGTTGATCAGGGCCATGCCGTAGGCCTTCACCTCGTCGGTGGGCTCCGCCGGCTGGCGCGGGTAGTCGACCTCCACCAGGTAGGGCGGGCGGTGGTGCTTGAGCCAGGTGCGGATGCGCACGCGGGTCAGGCCCTGGGCGACGAACTGCAGCTTGCCGCCTTCGCGGCTGGCGTGGTGCACCTTCACCAGGGTGCCGTATTCGGGCAGGGCCTTGGTGTCGAAATGGCGGTGGTCTTCCGGCGGGGTGTCCATGAAGAACAGCGCCAGGGAGTGGTGCGGGGTCTTGGCGACCAGGTCGAGGGTTTCGGCCCAGGGTTCTTCGTTGACGATCACCGGCAGCACTTGCGCGGGGAAGAACGGGCGGTTGTGGATCGGGATCACGTAGACCTTGTCCGGCAACTGCTGGCCGGGCAGGGCGAGATGGTGACCGGGGGCGGCCTGTGGATCGAGATGTTCGACTTCGCTGTGTTCGTCGGGATGTTCCGGGAAATCCTGCTGGTCGCTCATGGGGCACCTGCGTGAATGGCTATGGTGCTTAGATGGGGCGGTGGTTGGCAGGTTTCAATGGTAGACGAAGGGGGGAGAACTGCGGGGGGAAACAATAGCGGGGCAAGCCCGCTCCCTGAGTGGGAGCGGGCCGGCCCTGCGACAGGCGTGACGCTTACTCAGCCAATTTGTAAGCGATGATGTAGTCGCCCATTTTCGTGCCCAGCGAGCCATGGCCGCCCGCGGTCACCAGCACGTACTGCTTGCCATCCTTGCCGGTGTAGCTCATCGGCGTGGCCTGGCCGCCGGCCGGCAGGCGGGCTTTCCACAACTCCTGGCCGTTCTTCACGTCGTAGGCGCGCAGGTACTGGTCCAGAGTGCCGCTGAGGAAGCCGACGCCGCCGGCGGTGACGAACGAGCCACCCATGCTTGGCACGCCCACCGGCATGCCGATCGGCACCGGGGTGCTGTCACGGGTGGTGCCGTTCTTGTGCTTCCACACCACTTTGTTGGTGAACAGGTCGATGGCCGCCACGTAGCCCCAGGCCGGCGCTTGGCACGGAATGCCCAGCGGCGACATGAACGGGTGCATGGTCACGGCGTACGGCGCACCGGTGTTCGGCTGAACGCCGCTGGTCTCGCTCTCGCGCTTGCTGCCTTCAGCGACCTGCTCACGTGGGACCATCTTCGACACGAACGCCATGTAGTTCGGCGAGGTGAAGAGGATCTGGCGCACCGGGTCGACCGAGACGCTGCCCCAGTTGAACACGCCGACGTTGCCAGGGTAGACCAGGCTGCCCTGCTCGGACGGCGGGGTGTACTGGCCTTCGTAGCGCAGGCTGCGGAACTGGATGCGGCAGAGCATCTGGTCGAACGGCGTGGCGCCCCACATGGCCTGTTCGGTCAGGTCAGGGCCGAGCAGGTTGAGGTCGGAACGGGCCTGGGTCGGTGCGGTGTGGTCGCCCTTGACCGCGCCTTGGGGTACCGGGATCTCGCGGATCGGCACGATCGGCGTACCGTCGCGACGGTCGAGCACGTACAGGCTGCCTTGCTTGGTCGGCACGATGACCGCCGGCTTGACGCCGTCGTCGGTCTTCAGGTGCACCAGGGTGGGCTGGCTGCCGACGTCCATGTCCCACAGGTCGTGGTGGGTGAACTGGTAGTTCCAGCGCGCCTTGCCGGTGGTCAGGTCCAGGGCGACGATGCCGGCGCTGTACTTCTCGGCGCCCGGGGTGCGGTCGGCGCCCCACTGGTCAGGGGTCTGGTTGCCCAGCGGCAGGTAGATCATGCCGAGGTCTTCGTCGACGCTGGCGATCGACCACATGTTGGCCGAGTTGCGGCTGTAGAACTTGCCGTCGGCCAGGGGCTTGGTGTCGTCGGGGTTGTTGCTGTCCCAGTTCCACACCAGGTGGCCGTCGTGCACGTCGTAGGCGCGGATCACGCCGGATGGCTCGTTGGTCGACTCGTTGTCGGTGACGTGGCCGCCGATGATCACCAGGCTGCGGGTGATCGCGGCCGGCGAGGTGGAGTAGTAGCCACCGGCAGTGAACGGGCCGATGCCACGGGTCAGGTCGATCACGCCCTGGTTGGCGAAACCTTCGCAGACCTTGCCGGTGTCGGCGTTGATGGCGATCAGGCGGGCGTCGGCAGTAGGCAGGTAGAGGCGGCGCGGGCAGGCTTGGGCCACAGCCTGGCCTGCGTCGGTGATCTTCGGCGCGGGGCTGCCATCGCGGCTGACGTAGCTGTTCTCGTCATAGTACGAGACGCCGCGGCAAGTCATGTGGGCGAAACCCTTGAAGGTGCCGGTGGGGCTCTTGACCTGTGGGTCGTAGCGCCAGATCTCGGCGCCGGTGTCCGGGTCCAGCGCCAGCAGGCGGCTGTGGGCGGTGCAGGCATAGAGCATGCCGTTGACCTTCAGCGGGGTGTTCTGGTTGGTCAGCTCCACTGGGTCGTTCTCGCTCGGCAGGTCGCCGGTGCGGATGCGCCAGGCCTCTTCCAGGCGGTAGGCGTTCTGCGGGGTGATCTGGCGCAGCGGCGAGTAGCGGTCGCCGTGCTCGGTGCGGCCGTAAGCCTGCCATTCACCGTCGGGCATGGCCGGGGCGGCGCTGCCCATCTCGCTGTTGTCGCGGGTGAACTCGCCACGGATTTCGCCCGGGTGAGTGAACTGGCTGGCCAAGGCGGTGGCGCCGGAGGCGACCACGGCGACGCTGAGCAGGGCGGTGTTGACCTTCGATGCAGGGCCGACCAGCGGGCGGCGCGCCCACGGCAGCAGCAGGACCACGCCGATGGCGAACCAGATGGCCAGGCGCGGCACCAGCTGCCACCAGTCCAGGCCCACTTCGAGCAGCGCCCACGCGGTGCTGCCCAGCAGTACCAGGCCATACAGGCCCAGGGCGATGCGCCGCTTGGCCAGCAGCAGGATGCCGGACAGGGCGAAGCCGATACCGGCAATCAGGTAGTAAAGCGAGCCGCCCAGCTGGCTCAGCTTGATGCCGCCGGCCAGCAGGGCCAGGCCCATCAGCAGCAACAGCACGCCCATCAGGCGCGGTAGCCAGCGGGTTCCATTCTTGGCACCGTCAGTGCTCATCGTCTGTTCTCCGTAGTGTGAAAGGGTCGGGTTAGAAACTGCTCTGAATCTTCAGGCCGCCGATCAACGCATCGTCGACCTGCGACACGCCGCCCGGATGACGGATGTACTGCAGGTTCGGGCGCACGGTGAGCCAGTCGGCCAGGTGGATGCCGTAATAGAGTTCGGCGCTGTACTCGGTGTCCTGCACGGGCAGGAAGCCAGGGTTGTCGTAGTCGTCCAGGCCGTTGGCCTGGTTGCTGAGGCGGGCGTTCTTGCGGTAGCCGGGGTTGACGTGCACGCGGGCCAGGGCGAAACCGATGTCGTCCTTGGCGCGGGCATCGAACGGCCCCTTGTAAACCACACCTGCCTGCACATAGTTGTCGATGGCATTGGTCTTCTTGTCGTGCATCGTGGCGTTGGCGAACAGGCTCAGGCCACGCGACTGGTCGGAGGCCAGGGCGGTCACCTGCTGCTGGGCGCCGAGCCACAGGCCGTGCTTGCTCGAGCTGCTGCGGTAGGCGGCGCCGCTGATGGCAGCCGGTGTACCGTTGCTGTCCTTGAGTACATCCTGAGCCTTGGCATTACTGTAGTAGTAGCCGGCGCGATATTCCCCTTTCAGGCCATTGACCCGCGGGCTCCAGACCAGTTCGATCGGCATCACCGCGCCTTGGGTGCCGCTGCCGCTGAGCTTGAAGCCGTTACCGCTTTCGAGGTTGGAGGGGTTCTGCTCGAACACGCCGACCTGGGCGTAGAGTTCGTCATTCAGGTTGTAGCGCACGCGCAGGGCCCACTGGCTGACGGGCCAGTTGTACCAGATGCCGCCCACCCAGTTGCCCACCTGCGAGCCGCAGAAGGCCAGGTTCTGGAAGTCGCAGGGGAAGCTGTTGAAGTCCTCGCCTTCGCCGAAGCGGCCGAATTTCACGTCCAGCGCGCCGTCGAAGTACTTCTGCTTGATCCACATCTGGGTCAGCCGCCAGGTTTCACCGCGGCCCCAGACTTCCTGGGCCGAGGTGAAGCCGCCGACGCGAGGGTCGTTGATGCGGTCGTTGCTGATGTTGTTGCCGTGGCGTTCGGTGACGGTCAGCTGCACCTCGGTGTCGCGCCAGCCGAGGATCTTCTGCAGGTCCATGTTCACGCCGAAGGTGAACTGGTCGCTGTAGCGCGCCGCGCGGTCATGGCTGTAGCCACCGTGCAGGTTGCTGCCCATCTCGCCGGTGTAGCCGAGGGTGAAATCGTAGCCCTTTTCCAGCAGTTCACTGCGGGTACCGCTCCAGTCGCCAAGCATCCACTTCGAGTCCTTGGCGAACATTTCGCTGGCACTGGTGGTAGGGGACAGGGCACCGAGCAGGGTGGCGAGGGCGAGGCCGGAGTAGCGGGTAGTGGGCAGCTGGAACATGAGATAGCGCTATCTTTTGATTGTTGAAGAAACGGCAAGCGCAACGAGGCCTGGGAGCATCGAAGGGAAATGGCTGCGATTGAGGATCGATGAAGCGATTCAGCTTGCGGAGGGGAGGATATAGGGGAAGTTGTAAGAAAAAAAGACAAAATGTCGCAGGGGATTGTTGCCGATGGGGTAACAGTAAGGGTGCGGGAGGCTGCTTCACAGCCTATTCGTCGGTAACCCGGCGCCTACAGGTAAAGCCGGCGAAAGGGGCGCAAAGCGCCCCCGGCAATCAGAAGCTGGTACGCAACCCCACCTGCACACTACGCCCAGGCGCCGGCGCGATATCGCGCAGGATCGAGCTGGCATAGCGCACGGTCTGGTCGGTGAGGTTCTCGCCGCGCACGAACGCCAGCCATTCACTCTGGCCGATATCGAAGCGATACCCCACGCTTGCGCCAAGGGTGGTGTAGCCGTCGGTGCTGGTTTCGTTGGCCGGTTTGCGCCGTTGCGACGCGGCATGCTGCACATCGACCCGGGCCTGCCAACGATCCAGTTCCCAGACCAGGCCGCTGTTCAGGCGCAGCGGTGCGATACGCGGCAGCGGCTCGCCGCTGTCGAGGTTCTTGGCCCGGGTGTAGTCGCCGGACAGTTCCAGGGCGAAGCTACCGTAACGATTTTCCAGCAACTTCCAGCGGTCCTGGGCCTCGATACCGTAGAAGCGTGCGCGCACACCCTGGTAGGCATACTCGGGGATATCACCGTGATCGTGATCATGGTCATGATCATGATCGTCGCCATGGTCGTGATCATGGCCTTCACGCAGGTTGCCGGTGCCAATCAGGCCGATATAGTTGCGGAAATGGCTGTAGAACACGCCGACGCTGCCCTTGTGGGTGCCATTGTCGAAGCGCAGGGCCAGGTCGCCGGAGATGGCCTTTTCCTTGTTCAGGTTCGGGTCACCGATCTCGTAAGCGCCGGTGGCCACGTGGGCGCCGTTGGCATACAGCTCGTAGAAGGTAGGCGCACGCTCGGTGTAGCCGAGGTTGGCGGCCAGCGACCAGATCGGGTCGAGCTGGTACACCGCACCCGATGACAGGCTGAAGGCATTGAAGCTGCTGGCGCTGTCGGCGCCGGCAAAGGTTTTGTTGCCCTTGGCATCCGGATCGACCCGGGTGTGTTCCATGCGCGCGCCCAGGCTCAGGTTCAGGCGCTCGGTGGCCTGCCATTGCTCGAGCAGAAACAGCGCCAGGCTGTCGGTATCGGTGTGCGGGACAAAGGCTTCCTCGCCCAGTGCGGAGAACTCGTTGCGGCTGACCTGTGCACCGATCACGCCCTCGACCGGCCCCAGCGGCTGGTGACGGGCCTCGATGCGTGCCTCGTAGCCCTTGTTCTTGAAGGTGGTGTGCACTTCACCGCTTTCGATTTCACGGTGCTGGTAGTCGGTGTAGCCGGCGTCGACCTTCACCGAGCTGAACGGTCCGTCGAGATCGCGCAGCTCCGAGGCGAAGCCGTAGTGGTCCTGCTGCATGTCCAGGCGCACGCCTGGCTCGGCTACCGAGCCGTAGTTGCTGTCATAGCGGCTGTAGGACAGGCCGGTATAGCCGTGATCCCAATGATAGGAACCGCCGATCGCGCCGCCGTCCTGGCGCCCGTCGCTGTTCTTCAGGCGGTGCTTGCTGCCGGGCTCGTCGGCGTCGCGCACCTTCGAGCTGCGGGCATAGCCGGGGATGCGCAGGTCGTTGAACTGGCGGCTGTTGGCATCCAGGTGCAGGGCGAAGGCGCCGTTGCCGGCCTCCAGTTTGCCGGCACTGCTGCGCGTGGTGTCGGCGCCGCCGTAGCGCAGCTCGCCGGCGCCATGGATACCGTCGATGGGCGCGTCGGGGATGCGGTTGTCGAAGGTGTTGACCACCCCGCCGATGGCGTTGCCGCCATAGAGCAGGGCGGCCGGGCCGCGGACGATCTCGACCCGCTCGACGGTCACCGGGTCCAGCGGCACGGCGTGGTCGTAGGACAGCGACGAGGCGTCCAGGGCGCCGACGCCGTTGCGCAGGATGCGGATGCGGTCGCCGTCCAGGCCGCGGATCACCGGGCGGCTGGCGCCGGGGCCGAACCAGGTGGAGGCGACACCAGGCTGTTTGTTGAGGGTCTCGCCGAGGCTGCCCTGTTGCTGCTGCAGCAGGTTGTCGCCTTCAAGGACGGTGCTGGGGGCGGCCAACTGGGCGTTGCCCAACGGGTTGGCGGTGATCACCTGGGGTTGCAGTTCCACGGCCTGGCTGGAAGTCGAGGCCAGCCAGAGCGCGACGGCAAGGGGGGAGAGGTGCAGCGGCATGTGACGCATGGCGATGTGGCGTTCCTTGGCAGATTCTTTGTGTTGTTACAATATAACATCACTATTTCAGCACAAGGCTTCCCGTGCTTGCCAGTGGTTTTTGTCCAGTACGCCGGTCGTGCCGCTTGGGAGCCCCTGAATCGAGGCGGGCAACCATGGCCCATCAGGTTCGGCACGTTGCAACGAAGGTAGGAGCGGATTCATCCGCGATGCGCCGCGTGGGCGGCGCTCGATTGTCCGGACGCCGCAGTTTTGTCGACGAACGCATCGCGGATGAATCCGCTCCTACACTCATGTAAGGTGCGCACCTTCCCGAACCTGGAGCACTGCATGAGCACGGCCAACCATAACGCGCTGCACGGCAAGACCCTCGAACAGATCCTCACCGAGCTGGTAGCGCACTATCAGTGGCAGGGCCTGGCCGAACGCATCGATATCCGCTGCTTCAAAAGCGACCCGACGATCAAGTCGAGCCTGACCTTCCTGCGCAAGACCCCCTGGGCCCGGGAGAAGGTCGAGCAGCTGTACGTGAAGCTGCAGCGCAAAGGCTGATGCCGCGCCGGCCTTGGCTTGCCCTGGCGGCCGTTGTTGGCTGGGCGGGATTGGCGATCCAGCTATACCTGGTACTGCTGGCGCGCTGGCAGGAACAGGCCAGCCTGATCGGCGGGCTGGTCAACCTGTTCTGCTATTTCACCGTGCTCAGCAACACCCTGGTGGCCACGGTGCTCAGCCATGCCGCATTCGGTCGCGACTCGGCGGCCAGGCGCTGGTTTCTTTCCCCGGTGGTCAGCTCGTGCGTAGCAGCCAGCATCGTGCTGGTGGCGCTGGCCTACAGCCTGCTGCTGCGCCACTTGTGGCAACCCCAGGGCTGGCAGTGGCTGGCGGACGAGTTGTTGCACGACGTGATGCCGCTGCTGTTCATCCTGTACTGGTGGTTCGAGGTACCCAAGGGGCGGCTGCGGCTCTGGCATCTGGCAGCCTGGGCGCTGTATCCGCTGCTGTATTTTGCCTTCGTGCTGCTGCGTGGGCATGAGATCGGCGTCTATCCCTATCCGTTCGTCGACGTGGCGCGGCTTGGCTATGGGCAGGTGCTGATGAATGCAGTGGGGGTGCTGGCCGGGTTCTGGGCTATCGGGCTGGTGCTGCTGGGGCTGGACCGTTGGCGAGGGCGACATTGAGGCGGGAGGCGTGCATGGCACCCTCAGCAAAGTGTTTATTTCGCCACCCTCGTAGTATCGCGTGTAAGCATTCGCTTACTCATCATGTAAGTGATCGCTGTAGGGATCAGTAAATCAATGTCGTTTCCAGTGGCATACTTTTTCTAAATGCATGAAATATATAATTTTTATACATATCAAAAGATGTTGCGCCTGAATCATCCTGAGATATTCGCTGCTTGTCCCAAGGCGGGGAATCGCTAGTATTCGAACTGTGTCTACGGACTGACACAGGCTCTCAAGGATGATGGCCAAGGACATCGCGGGACGCGATTCATCAGGACGATGATTGGGACATACAGGGACTACGGAAAAAATGTGGGCGGGTCAAACCGCCCCTTTTTTTTGCCCGCTGAAAATGAAAAAAGGCCCTCGCGGGCCTTTTTCGTACCTGGGCGCTGTCAGCGCTCCAGATCGGCGATCTTGCCAGGCTTGCCATCCCACTCTTCGGCGTCCGCCAGGGCGTCTTTCTTCTCGGTGATGTTCGGCCAGATCTCGGCCAGCTCGGCGTTCAGCTCGATGAAGTTCTCCATGCCGGACGGCACTTCGTCTTCCGAGAAAATCGCCTGGGCCGGGCACTCAGGCTCGCACAGCGCACAGTCGATGCATTCGTCCGGGTGAATCACCAGGAAGTTCGGGCCTTCGTAGAAGCAGTCCACCGGACAGACTTCCACGCAGTCGGTGTACTTGCATTTGATGCAGTTGTCGGTGACGACGAAGGTCATTTCTAATTCTCTCCTCAGGCGACGGCAGCTTGCCCTTCCTTCCAGGGCAGCGCGGTTCACGGTGCTGGCTGCAGACCAGGCTAATAACCTGCAGCCCTCGCAAACCGCGCCGGATTCTACCAGCTTGCGCGGTGGGCCGTTATAACAGGTTTTTCAGTTGATATAGCATTTCGATAGCTTGGCGCGGCGTCATGTCGTCCAGCTCCAGCTTGCCCAGCTTCTCGATGGCCGGGTGTGGCAGGCTGGCGAACAGATCGCTCTGGTGCGGCACGTGAGGCGTATTGTCGCGCAGCGTTGCAAGCGGCGCTTCATGGGGCAGGCTGCTGGTCTCCAGCCGGCCCAGATGCTCGCGGGCACGCTGGATCACCGGCGCTGGTACGCCCGCCAGTTGCGCCACGGCCAGGCCGTAGCTCTGGCTCGCGGGGCCCGGCAGCACATGGTGCAGGAACACAATGCGTTCATTGTGCTCGGTGGCGTTCAGGTGCACGTTGGCCACCAGCGGCTCGCTGTCCGGCAGCACAGTCAGTTCGAAGTAGTGGGTGGCGAACAATGTGTAGGCGCGCAACTGGGCCAGGCGCTCGGCGGCGGCCCAGGCCAGCGACAGGCCGTCGAAGGTGCTGGTGCCGCGGCCGACTTCGTCCATCAGCACCAGGCTGCGATCGGTGGCGTTGTGCAGGATGTTCGCGGTTTCGCTCATCTCGACCATGAAGGTCGAGCGCCCGCCCGCCAGGTCGTCGCTGGAGCCGATACGGGTGAAGATACGGTCCACCGGCGACAGCTCGCAGGCGGCTGCCGGGACGAAGCTGCCGATATGCGCCAGCAGCACGATCAGCGCGGTCTGGCGCATGTAGGTGGACTTACCGCCCATGTTCGGGCCGGTGATGATCAGCATGCGCGTGCTGTCGTCCAGGCCCAGGTCGTTGGCCACGAACGGCGTGGTCAGCACTTGCTCGACCACCGGGTGGCGGCCCTGCTCGATGCGCAGGCACGGTTCGTCGACGAAGCTTGGGCAGTTCAGGTCCAGGTTCAGGGCGCGTTCGCCCAGGTTGCTCAGCACATCCAGCTCGGCCAGCGCCGCGGCGCTGTCCTGCAGGGGCGCCAGGTGCCCGATCAGGGTTTCGAGCAAGGCATCGTAGAGCATCTTCTCGCGGGCCAGGGCACGGCTCTTGGCCGACAGCGCCTTGTCCTCGAACGTCTTCAGCTCGGGGGTGATGAAACGTTCGGCGCCCTTGAGCGTCTGCCGGCGGATATAGTCGGCGGGTGCCTGCTCGGCCTGCTTGGTCGGCAGCTCGATGAAATAGCCATGCACGCGGTTGTAGCCGACCTTGAGGTTGGCCAGGCCCGTGCGGGCCTTCTCGCGGGCTTCCAGGTCGATGAGGAACTGGCCGGCGTTCTCGCTGATCGACAGCAGTTCGTCCAGTTCGCTGTCGTAGCCGGTCTTGAGCACGCCACCGTCGCGGATCACCGCCGGCGGGTTGTCGATGATCGCCCGCTCCAGCAGGCCGGCCAGCTCCGGGTAGGTACCGGTGATCGCGGCCAGGCGCGCCAGGTGCGGCGCCTCCAGCTCGGCCATGGCGTTCTGCAGCTCGGGCAAGGCGCCGAGGGCGTCGCGCAGGCGCGCCAGGTCACGCGGGCGGGCGTTGCGCAGGCCGATACGCGCAAGGATCCGCTCGATGTCGCCGATTTCCTTGAGCTGCGGCTGCAGCTTTTCGAAGCGGTAGCCGTCGAGCAGGCAGCGGATCGAGTCCTGGCGTGCCTTGAGCACCTTCAGGTCGCGCAGCGGGCGGTTCAGCCAGCGGGTCAGCAGACGGCTGGCCATGGCGGTCTGGCAGCGGTCGATCACCGATTGCAGGGTGTTGTCGCGGCCACCGGCCAGGTTGATGTCCAGCTCCAGGTTGCGGCGGCTGGCGGCATCGAGGATGACGGTGTCGTCCAGGCGCTCGTGGCGCAGGCTGCGCAGGTGAGGCAGGGCGGTGCGCTGGGTTTCCTTGGCATAGCTCAGCAGGCAGCCGGCGGCGCCGATGGCCAGGGTCAGCTTGTCGCAGCCAAAGCCCTTGAGGTCCTGGGTGGCGAACTGCTGGCAAAGGCTCTTGCGTGCCGAATCACGGTCGAAGTCCCACGGGGCGCGGCGTCGGGCGCCACGGCGCTTCTCCGCCGGCAGGCCTTGTGGCCAGTCATCCGGGATCAGCAACTCCACTGGGTTGATGCGCTCGAGCTCGGCCAGCAGGTTCTCCCAGCCCTTGATCTCCTGCACGGTGAAATTGCCGCTGGTGATGTCCAGCACCGCCAGGCCAAACAGCCGCTCATCGCCGAGCAAGGCGGCAATCAGGTTGTCGCGGCGCTCGTCGAGCAACGCCTCGTCGCTGATCGTGCCTGGGGTGATGATGCGCACCACCTGGCGCTCCACCGGGCCCTTGCTGGTGGCCGGGTCGCCGATCTGCTCGCAGATCACCACCGACTCGCCGAGCTTGACCAGCTTGGCCAGGTAGCCTTCGAGCGAGTGGAACGGAATCCCGCACATGGGAATCGACTGGCCCGCCGACTGCCCGCGGGCGGTCAGGGTGATATCCAGCAGTTTCGCGGCTTTCTTCGCATCTTCGTAGAAGATCTCGTAGAAGTCGCCCATGCGGTAGAACATCAGCTGGTCCGGGTGCTGGTTTTTCAGCTTCCAGTACTGCTGCATCATCGGGGTGTGTGCGGAGAGATCAGACATTCAGGGCCTTACAGCGGGTGGTCTGGTGGCAAAATTCGAAACCGTCAATGGTACAGGCTTTTTTCGGTGGGCGCAGGCCGGATGGGTGGGGCAGATTTGCGCAGGCTGCCTGTGGCGGGGGTCAGCGCGGGCGGCCGAAGAACTGGTTCAGGAACATCAGCTCCATGATCACGACCAGCACGCAGAACATCACGAAGCCCCGGGTGAACACGCGTCGTGGCCGTTCAAAGGAAGGCCATTCCTGGATGTTCAACGCGATCATGACCACCACGATCAACCAGGTCAGCAGTTGCGTCGGCCAGCGGCGTCGAGGCGAAAGGTCCATGCCTTGTTTCGATCCTTGATTAGGAAACCGCGACGATAGCGATGGCCCTGGGGCGGGGCAATCTTTCTTTTCCTGTTGCAGGGCCATTGCATTTGCGCTTTCGCGGTTGCATTATGCGCATTATGCAAAAACGCAACGTAGCCTCCGTACTCAGAGAACTGCTCGCCCGCCACGGCCTGTCCCCGACAGAGCTGCATAGACGCACGGGCGTGCCTCAATCCACCCTGTCGCGGATTCTCAGCGAGAAGATCGTCGATCCTTCGGACAAGCACGTTTCGAAGATCGCCGAATACTTCGGCGTGAGCACCGACCAGTTGCGCGGCCGCGTCGAACTGGGCGAGTCCCGTGACGCGGCCCCGCTCGCCCAGGGCCATGCGGCCCTGAGCGATATCAGCCTGTGGGACGATGAAACCCCCGTCGAGGACGACGAAGTTTCCGTTCCTTTTCTTCGTGAGGTCGAGTTGGCAGCAGGATCAGGAAGATTCGTCATCGAGGAAAGCGAGAATGCTCGCTTGCGCTTCGGCAAACGCAGCCTGCGCCACAATGGCGTGCAGTTCGACAACGCCAAGTGCGTGACGGTGCGTGGCAACAGCATGCTGCCGGTACTGCGCGATGGCGCCACGGTCGGGGTCAATACCGGTAAAAGCACCATCGGCGACATCATCGACGGTGACCTTTACGCCATCAACCACAATGGCCAGCTGCGGGTGAAACAGGTGTACCGCCTGCCTACCGGCATTCGCCTGCGCAGCTTCAACCGCGACGAACACCCTGACGAGGACTACAGCTTCCAGCAGATGCAGGAAGAGCAGATCAGCCTCCTCGGCCACGTCTTCTGGTGGGGCATGTACGCCCGTTGATCCCCGGCCCTCGATAAAAACCCGCCTTGGCGGGTTTTTTTTCGCCCTCAGAAAACCCCTACACCCACGTCAGATCAGGCCTCCATGCATAGGAGCAAAAACTGATGCATAAAAATTTGAATTTGTGCATTGACTGCATATGCATGAATGCATAAAATGTATCCCAAGCCGGACGCAAACCGGTTGAGATACAGGCAGCGATGAACAGGCCTCGACTGTTCAGAGGGTTGGCAACTGGCCCGGGTGTGCAGCGTAAAGCACCACGATCAGTTATCCGACGGGCAGACGGCCGCGGTCGGAGTCACCAATTTGAAGCGCAACCGCACGGCGTCACCAGTCGTGGCCGGCGGTTACACCGCGCATTACTGAAAAGCCTGCAAGGCGGGCTTTTTGGAATGCCGAGTCAAGCCAATCACGATCCGCCGGCCTGTCGCCGGCGGGTAACACACAGGAGACAGGAACGTGACGAACGAGCAACAGACGTTGCTGGAGATGCCGCTCTGGCTGGTGATCCTCCTGGCATTGCTGGGCGGGCTTTCCGGCGAGATGTGGCGCGCCGACAAGGCCGGTGCCCGCGGCTGGGGGCTGCTCAGGCGGCTGGCGCTGCGCTCCGGGGCCTGCATGGCCTGCGGGGTGTCGACGGTCATGCTGCTGTACGCCAGCGGCATGTCGATCTGGAGTGCCAGCGCCTTCGGCTGCCTCACCGCCATGGCCGGCGCCGACGTGGCCATCGGCCTTTATGAGCGCTGGGCCGCTCGACGGCTGGGATTGGGCGAACAGCCCGCGGCTGTGCGCCAGGACGAAGAATGAACATGGCAACAAGGAAGAGAGGCGGATGTTCAACGATTTTCGCTGCGGTAAATGCAACCGCTTGCTGGCCCGCATCGGCGGGTCGGCGCTGGTCCAGATCAAGTGTTCGCGTTGCGCGACCTTGAACCACATGAAGGCCACGGGCCTCGACAACGTGCCGACGAGCGATCAGGACGGGCCGCAGAGCCCGGCTCCCCTTCAATCGATTCAGTAGGAGAAACACCATGGCAGGTCGTACCCGCATTCCTTTCAACGGCGTCGGCACTTCGGTGCTGCCCGCTTACCAGACCCTATCGGCGGGCCAGTACCTGCTGTCGCCCAACCAGCGCTTCAAGCTACTGCTGCAGGGCGATGGCAACCTGGTGATCCAGGACAACGGCGCCACCGTCTGGGTCGCCAATGAACAGCAACCCTTCAGTTCGAGCATCCCCCTGCGCAACAAGAAAGCCCCGCTGGCCTTCTACGTGCAGTACGGCGCCTTCCTCGATGACTACTCGCGGCGCCGGGTGTGGCTGACCAACAACAGCACCTTCACCAGCAACGACCAGTGGAACCGCACGCACCTGGTGCTGCAGGACGACGGCAACATCGTGCTGGTCGACTCCCTGGCGCTGTGGAACGGCACGCCGGCCATCCCGCTGGTGCCCGGTGCGGTGGACTCGCTGCTGCTGGCGCCCGGTACCGAGCTGGTACAGGGCGTGGTGTATGGCGCGGGCGCCAGCAAGCTGGTGTTCCAGGGCGACGGCAATCTCGTGGCCTATGGCCCGAACGGCGCGGCCACCTGGAACGCCGGTACCCAAGGCAAGGGCGCCGTGCGCGCAGTGTTCCAGGGCGACGGCAACCTGGTGGTGTACGGCGCCGGCAACGCGGTGCTGTGGCATGCGCACACCGGCGGCCATGCCAGCGCGGTGCTGCGCCTGCAGGCCAACGGCAGCATCGCCATCCTCGACGAGAAACCGGTGTGGGCGCGCTTCGGCTTCCAGCCGACCTATCGCCATATCCGCAAGATCAACCCTGACCAGAAGCCGATCGACATCTGGACCTGGCACTTCTGAGCCGGGTGCCGGGCCTTCGTCGAACCGAGCGTTCAAGGAGCACAAGCATGAGCGAACTGGCCCAGTTGTACGCGGCCGTCACCACCACCCTGCGGGCGGCGTTGCCGGCCTTCGCCACGGTCGCCACGGAGGGCGACGACGTTACCGAACCGGCCCTGCCGGCCCTGGTGCATGGCGTATTGCGTATGCGTGGCGACGAGGCGCTGCGTGACGGTCGCTCATTGCTGATGGCGACCTTCGAGGCACGCGTCACCGCCCAGGGCACCCCCGCGCAGGCACGGACGCAGGCCGGCGTGCTGGCGGCGCAGCTGATCGATGTGCTGCGCCAGCAGTCCTGGGGGCTCGATTACGTCGAGGGCGCACGGGACATCCTCGCCGAAGCCGAGGGCACCACCTGGCGGGTGCAATGGGAACAACCGGTCCTGCTGGGGAATGTCCATTGGCCCTGGCCCGACCAGCCGCCGGGCAGCCTGATGCTGGGCTTCGCCCCGGACACCGGGCCAGGCAACGAGGGCAAGTACCTGTCACCGGAGGACCTGGCATGAGCTACGCCAGTGCCATGCACGATCGCATGCTGGCCAGCCTGGTGATCCCCTGTCGGGTGGTCGCGGTGGACCTGGCCGCGGCCCGGGTGCGGGTGTCCGACGGCGGCGGCTGGACCAGCGCCTGGGTGCGCTGGCATGCCCAGGCTGCCGGCAAGGCCCGCCACTGGCGGGTACCGAGCCTGGACGAGCAGGGTGTGCTGATCAGCCCCAGCGGCGAACCGGCCCTGGGCACCTTCGTCCCGGGGTTGTACGGCAATGCCGGGACGGCGCCGGACAACCGCGACCATGTCGAGGTCTGGCGCTTCGACGACGGCGGCTCGCTGGCCTACGACTGGCAGGCCAGACGCTATGACATCCAGCTGCCCAGCGGCCAGGCAACAGTCAAGGTCGGCGCCAGCACCCTGGTGGTCAGCGACAACGCCATCACCCTCGACGCCGCGTCGATCACCCTGAGCGGGACGGTCGCCATCAACGGCCCGCTGACGGTCAGCGGCGACATCAACGGCGGCGGTCGGATCATCGACACGGCCGGTAACACCGCCAATCACAAGCACTGAACAAGGATCTGATCAGACAATGAAGAAGTTCAAACCCACGCTAGTCGCGCTCACCCTGCTGTGCAGCGTCATGGCCCCAGGTGCCTGGGCGGCAACTGCCCAGTCGTGGAACCTGGCCCGGGACATGTATATCGCGACCCAGAGTGCCGCAGCCGATTCCCCCTGGACGTTCTTGCAGAACAGGACTGGGGTCAACGTACCGGCCAACTACACGCTGCTACCGACGTTCGTTGCCGATAACTGCAGTGGCGCCAACGTCACTTGCTGGCGCGATGACGCCAACAACGCGTATGTGAGTGTCATCAAGAAGAGCTTCACCTTCAGCGGCTCGGGTGGCAGCTTCGTCTTCAAGCAGGGCGATGTTGCCACCCATCCCGGCGGCGACAGCCAGAGCATCGTGCGCTGGGCCAGCCCGATCAGTGGCCGGATCAACGTGCTGGGCCGGGTCAACGATCTGCACAGCGCCTGCGGCGATGGTGTCGCCTGGTCACTCAACCTGGGTGACCGCGTGGTGCAGTCGGGCGACCTGGCCAATGGTGGCAGTGCGGTCATCAAGGCCAACGATATCGAAGTGAGCGCCACCTCGATGCTCTATCTGGTCATCGACAAGAAGACCAGCAATGCCTGTGACGCCACCAGTCTGGATCTGCTGATCACCAACTGATTTCTGCCACCGAGCAGTGCCTGAACGTGCGCCTGCGTCATCGCGCAGGGCGCCTCCAGCGAAACGCGATCGCCTGTGAGCGACATGTCTTGCGCAATGGTGCGCATCTGATCATTCGACTCAAAAGGTAAAGCAACATGGAAGCAGTAAAAGTCGGCAAGCATTTCTTCAACGCCCACCCAACCGCTGTCAGCCAGGTCTTCAGCGCCGCGGACAACAAGGATGGCGTGTACCTGCGCACCGCCACCCTGTGCACCGGCGGCGGCATCCTCAACCTGTACACCGGCCCGAAGGCGCCGGCCTACATCGGCGACATGAGCGTCCACGCGATCATGGGCGGGATCAATGGCGGCATCGATTCGCAGTACACCCTGCCTTATCCACTGTTCATCCCGGCGGGCTACGGCCTGTGGACCGTTGCCAACAACGCCACGGCGGCCATCGCCCTGACCTACGACTTCGTGTCCTGAGGCCGGTTGCCCGGCAGTGCCGGGCAACTCATTCCTGCCTGCGAGGTGATAACCATGCGCTATCCGAACAGGCTACCTGGAGCCTCAATTCCAGGAGGTGCCCCATGATCGGCATGGACCGCCGCACCGGCCAGCCCCTGTCGGGCGTGGGCCACCTGCGTCAATCCATCGAAGACATCCTCACCACCCCGCTGGGCAGCCGGCGCATGCGCCCGGACTACGGCAGCCAACTGCGCCGCTACGTGGACCTGCCGGTCAACGAAGGCTGGAAGAGCGCGGTGCAGGCCGAGGTGGCCCGCGCCCTGGGGCGCTGGGAGCCGCGCCTGCAACTGGAGCGGGTCAAAGTGGTGGCCGTGCTCGACGGCCAGGTCAGCCTGGCCCTGAGCGGCCGTTACCTGGGCGATGACGCCATGGTGGAGGTGACCGTATGAGCCAGGTCGACCTGTCGAAACTGCCCGCGCCACAACTGCTCGAAGACCTTGATTTCGAGGCGCTCTACCAGGAGGACCTGACCAGCTTCCGCACCCAGATGGGTGAAGGCTGGACCGCCAACCTGGAAAGCGACCCGGTGACCAAACTGCTCGAAGTGGGCGCCTACCGCAAGCTGCTCAACCGGGCGCGCATCAATGACGCGGCCAAGGCGCTGCTGCTGGCCTACGCCCAAGGCAGCGACCTCGATCAACTCGCGGCCAACGTCAGCTTGCAGCGCCTGGTGATCCAGGCCGCCGACCCGAGCACGATCCCAGCGACCGAGGCCGTGCTCGAATCCGACGACGCCCTGCGCGAACGCGTGCAGCTGGTCTACGAAGGCCTGACCACCGCCGGCCCGCGCAACAGCTACATCCTCCATGCCCGCAACGCTTCGGGGCGGGTCGCCGACGCGACCGCCGAAAGCCCGTCGCCGGCGGTGGTGGACGTCACTGTGCTGAGCCTGGACAACGACGGCGTGGCCAGCCCCGAGCTGCTGGCGCAGGTAAACGCCTACCTCAACGACGACGATATCCGCCCGGTCGCCGACCGGGTCAATGTGCGCAGCGCCGAGGTGTTGCCGTACCGCGTCGAGGCGGTGTTGCACATGGCCGACAACGGCCCGGAGTTCGAGGCGATCCTCAGCGAATGCCGGCGCCGTCTGCAGGCTTGGGTCAACCCGCGCCGACGCCTGGGCGTCGAAGTCGCCCGTTCGGGGATCGACGCGCAACTGCACATCGACGGCGTGAGCCGTGTCGAGCTGGTCGGTTGGAGCGATATCCGCCCGAGCAAGGCCCAGGCCGCCTGGTGCACGGACATCGAACTGCGACGGGGTGGCTGACATGCAGAGTCTTCTGCCGCTCAACCGCACGCCACTGGAACGGGCCATCGAGGTGGCCGCCGACGAAGACCTCAAGGTCACGTTGCGCACCCTCTACAACCCCGACACCTGCCCGGCGCACCTGCTTTACCAACTGGCCTGGGCCTGGTCGGTGGACCGCTGGGACGACAGCTGGAGCGAGGCGATCAAGCGCTCGGTGATCCGCTCGGCGTTCTTCGTCCACGCCCACAAGGGCACCCTCGGCGCCCTCAGGCGGGTGGTCGAGCCGTTCGGCTACCTGATCGAGGTGCAGGAGTGGTGGCAGACCCAGCCTGCCGGGGTGCCGGGGACCTTTGCCCTGAAGGTCGGGGTGACCGACACCGGCATCAGCGAGGAAACCTACAACGAACTGTCGTCGCTGATCGACGACGCCCGGCCGGTCAGCCGCCACATGACCGGCCTTGCGATCAGTCTCGAAAGCCGTGGCGGTCTCTATTTCGGCTGCGCGCTGCAGGACGGCGATGAACTCGACGTCTACCCGCCGGCACCTCCTGACCTGATCGTCAGTGGCGCCATTGGTCGCGGCGGCCGGGAACACACAATCGATACCTTGGACATTGCACATGGTTGACCAGAATTCCCAGTTCTACGCCATCCTCACCAACGTGGGCGCGGCGAAACAGGCCAACGCGGATGCCTTGGGCATCCCGTGGAAAATCACCCAGATGGGCGTGGGCGACGCCAACGGCGCCGACCCCACCCCCAACGCCACCCAGACCAGTCTGATCAACGAATGGCGCCGGGCGCCGCTGAACCAGCTGAAGGTGGACGACAAGAACAGCGCGATCATTGTCGCCGAGCAGGTCATCCCGGCGGATGTCGGCGGCAAGTGGATCCGCGAGATCGCGCTGTACGACGCCGATGGCGACATGGTTGCCGTGGCCAACTGCGCGCCGACCTACAAGCCGCTGTTGAGCCAGGGCTCGGGACGCACCCAGGTGGTGCGCATGAACTTGATCGTCAGCAGCGCCAGTAACGTGCAGTTGAAGATCGATCCGGCGGTGGTCCTGGCCACCCGTGAATGGGTCACCGAGGAGCTGGCTCGGCAGGACTTCAAGCACTCGGTGCAGGTCGCGACCACAGCTGCCATTACCCTGAGCGGACTGCAGACCGTCGATGGAGTTGCATTGCAGGCGGGGACCCGGGTACTGGTCAAGGATCAGACGGCGGCCAAGGACAATGGTCTCTACCTGGTGGCTGCAGGCGCATGGACGCGCAGCAGCGATGCCGACAGCGATGCCAAGGTTACGCCTGGCCTGTTGGTGCTGGTCGAGAAGGGCACGGTCAACGGTGACAGTGCTTGGCAGTTGGTCAGCGATGGACCGATCAACCTGGGTGTCAGTGCCCAGGGTTATGAAATGGCTTTCGGCCGTAGCGGAGTGTCGGCAGGAACCTACCGTAGTGTCACGGTAGACAAGTACGGACGAGTGATTGCCGCGACCAACCCGACCACGGTAGCCGGGTACGGATTGACCGATGTGTACACCAAAGGTCAAGTGGATACTGCGCTCGCGCTCAAGGCTCCGCTGGCAAGTCCTTCGTTTAGCGGTGACCCTCGAGCTCCGACCCCGGCCACAACGGATAGCGATACCTCTATCGCTACTACTGCGTTTGTACGCAATGTGCTTGCCCGGTATGGTCTGGCGACTAATGTCGCCTCCATCTGGGCAGGGAGTATCGACGAGATTACCGAAACAGGACTCTACCTATCGACTACTGTCACCACTGGGGCTTTTCCTGTGTACGCGGGAGAGTCACTGGTGGGCGGCATGCTGTTTCACTTGGAGCGCGATGCAGAGAAGTCGGCATTGCAACTCTGGGAAACGGTTACCAGTGGAGTGGGCGAAACACCGGGTGGTCTTACCTTTAAGCGGTCGCGCCTGCTCAACGGTAAATGGAGTGCCTGGGGACAACTGTGGGACGGCCTCAACACGCCAAAAATGGATTCGCCGCTGGACCGAGTGTCCGGGCGGATGGTGACGTCTGGTGCCTATGGCCTGGGTATGGCCATTGCCAGTGCAGAGGTGGACCTAAATAAATACACCGTGCCTGGTAATTTCCTGACACCTATGGCGGGCGTGCTGAATCTTCCGGCTGGCTGGATAAGCGGATCACGACGTTACTCTCTGGTCGTGGATGGGTACAACGATAAGAACTATCTGACGCAAACACTGACTTCAGGGCAGTCAGGTCTGGCGGACGATCCTGTATTGCGCGCCATTCGATCCATGTCCAATGAGTCCAAGTGGTCTGCATGGCGAATCCTGGCACCCTCCGATAATCCGGTGTTCACCGGAAATCCAACTGCTCCGACACCTGCGCGTGGCAACATCTCGACCCAGTTGGCGACCACCCAGTTCGTTAAAGAAATGGGCTTTACGTTCCCTTCCAGCTCCGTCGGTTTCCCATCAGGTTCCACGTTGACCATGGCCGAGGTAGGGCGAATGGTGTACATGGATGGCGGAGGTGCCCAGACATGGAGTGGCAGCGTAGTACTTCCATCCTCGGGTATCCCAAGGGGGTCTGTGTTCTGTCTCTCCGTAGGTTCGGGGAATGGCACTATCACTGTTCATAAACCCGCTGTGGCTGGAGGCTATATCGCGATAGGTTCCAGGTCCTATGACACTGTGACGATTCGTTCCAACGAGCCCCCCTTGATGCTGATCTGCAATGCTGATCATACCTATGCGGTGATCTCTGGCGGCCTTTCAAATACAGCTGACTATAGCTCTCAGCTTTCAGCTAACGGATGGGCTAAAAATCCCAATGGATTGATTCAGCAGTGGGGCGTTGCCTTGGTACCGGCAGTCGGGACTTTGGATGTAACGCTTCCGGTTACTTTTCCAAATCAAGGGATCGCGGTTGTTTGCTCCTATACGTATGGCCTGGGGGGCGCTGCAGGTCGGTGTGGTGCTGGATATCTGAATACTTCCACGATCCGAGTTGAAAGCGCCGTGCCGGTAGGTGTCGGTGGGTATCAAACAGTTTATTGGTTCGCTATCGGAAGATAGGAGGAATGATGTTTTTTTATTCAGCAGTAACTGGCGGGCTTTACGTTCATGACATCAATGGCACGACTATGCCGGCTGATGTGATGGAAATCAGTGAAGAGGAGTATCTGGCTCTGATATCAGCTGCAGCCGAAGGGAACGTGCTGGTTCCTGATAGCAATGGTTTACCGTTGATCTCGGCCCCTCGAGTGAACTCAGGGTCTTTGGCATCCGCCGAGCGAGAATGGCGTGACGCGCAACTTGCTGCGACTGACGGTTTGGTGTCACGCCACCGCGATGAGCTGGAGAGTGGCACTGAAACCACGGTGACCTCTGCCCAGTACACCGAGCTGCAGGCTTATCGCAGAACCCTCCGTTCTTGGCCCGAGTCTGGTCAGTTCCCACTGATCGAGCATCGTCCTCCCGCCCCGTCTTGGCTATCTGGTGGTCTTCTATAACGCCCTGTCAATCAGGGCGTTTTCTTATCTGCTGCACTCTATTTCAGCCCCGCCAAGCGGGGCTTTTCATATCAGGAGTACTTATGAGTGGTTTTTTCCACGGCGTCACCGTAACTAACGTCGACACCGGCGCCCGCAGCATCGCGCTGCCATCGTCCTCGATCATCGGCCTGGTCGACACCTTCACCGAAGGTCCGGGCGTCACCGCCAAGGCCAATGACTTGGTACTGATCACCAGCGAGCGCGAAGCGGTCGCGGCGTTCGGCCAGGACGCGGCGATCACCAAGGCCTGCCGCGCCATCTACAGCCGCGCCAAGGCAGTCATTGTCGCCTGCGGCGTGGCCAAGCTCGAAGACGCCGCCGGGCAGACCTCGGCGATCATCGGCAACGTGCTGGCTGATGGCAAGCGCACCGGCCTGCAGGCGCTGCTCGACGGCAAGAGCCGTTTCAACGCCCAGCCGCGCTTGCTGGTCACCCCCAAGCACAGCGCCACCCAGGCCGTCGGCACCGCCCTGGTGGCCCTGGCCGACAAGCTGCGCGCCATCGCCATCATCGACGGCCCCAACACCACCGACGAAGCGGCCATCGCCTACGCCAAGAACTTCGGCGCCAAGCGCGCCTTCCTGGTCGACCCGGGCGTGCGCTACTGGGACAACGCCGAGGAGGCCACCGTCGACGCGCCGGGTTCGGCCTGGGTCGCCGGCCTGTTCGCCTACACCGACCGCGAGTACGGCTTCTGGGCCTCGCCTTCGAACAAAGAGTTCGTTGGCATCACCGGCACCACCCGCGCCGTGGAGTTCCTCGATGGCGATGACACCTGCCGCGCCAACCTGCTGAACAACGCCAACATCGCCACCATCATCCGCGACGATGGCTTCCGCCTGTGGGGCAACCGCACCCTGTCGAGCGACCCGAAATGGGCCTTCGTCACCCGCGTGCGGACCATGGACATCGTCATGGACGCGATCCTCTACGGCCACAAGTGGGCCGTCGATCGCTCCATCACTGCCACCTACGTCAAGGATGTCACCGAGGGCCTGCAGGCCTTCATGCGCGACCTGAAGAACCAGGGCGCGATCATCAACTTCGAGGTCTTCGCCGACCCGGAGCTGAACACTGCCAGCCAGCTGGAGCAGGGCAAGGTGTACTGGAACATCCGCTTCACCGATGTGCCGCCTGCCGAAAACCCCAATTTCCGCGTCGAAGTCACCAACCAGTGGCTGACCGAAGTCCTCGATTCCGCCGCTTAAGGAGCGCACCTACATGGCAATGATTCCCGAAACACTGGCCAACCTGAACCTGTTCGTCGATGGCGTCAGCTTCCAGGGCGACGTGCCCAGCCTGACCCTGCCCAAGCTCACCCTGAAGATGGAAGAGCACCGCCCCGGCGGCATGGACATGCCGGTCGAGATGGACCAGGGCATGGAGAAGCAGGAAGCCGCCTTCACCACCACCGGCGTGCGCCGCGAGTCGCTGAAGTTCTTCGGCCTGGCCGACGGCACCGCCTTCAACGGCACCTTCCGCGGCGCCTTCAAGGGCCTCAAGGGCAAGATCAACCCGGTCATCGTCACCCTGCGCGGTTCGCTGAAAGAGATCGACATGGGCGACTGGAAGTCCGGCGACAAGGCCGAGATCAAGCACAGCGTCGCCGTGACCTACTACAAGCTCGAAGTCGATGGCCGCCTGGTCTACGAAATCGACGCACTGGGCATGAAGCGGGTGATCGACGGCGTCGACCAACTGGCCGCCCAGCGCGCCGCCCTGGGTCTTTAAGGAGAACGCTCGATGGCTCAAGCGAAAAAACTGCCGCAATGGCTGACCGTCAACGCCGAGCGCGTGATCGTGCGCCTGTCGCGCCCCAGCGAGGCGAACGGCGTGCAGGTCGACAGCCTGTCGCTGCGCGCACCGACCGTGCGTGACATCCGCAATGCCCAGGCCGGTGGCGTGGGCGACGACGAGCAGCGCGAACTGAATCTGTTCGCCTCGCTCGCTGAAGTCGGCGTCAAGGACCTCGAAGGCCTGGCCCTGAAGGACTACAGCCGCCTGCAGACCGGCTATTTTCGCCTGGTGCAGGACGACGAGCTTTGACCCTGCCCGGCAAAAGGCCGCCGCCAGGCGGCTGGCCAAGGAGCTGAACTTTTCCGCCAGCGAAATCATGACCATGTCATACAGCGACATGGTCTGGTGGCTGGCGGAATGACAAGGAGGAACCCATGGCGAACACACAGGTGTTCACCCTCGGCGTCACCAGCGACCAGGCATTGGGCAGGTCCGTCGACAGCTTGCGTGGCCAGGTCGAGCGCCTGCGCAGGCAAGCAGACGGTACCCGGCTCGGGCGGTTGATCGGCGAGGTCATCCGCCTGGGGCTCGAGCTAGACAAGGTTAGGCAGGCCGAAAGGCAGCTGGACAATGACCTGGTATTGGCACATGAGGCGCAGATCGACCGATTGCGCCGTGAGGGGAACGAGGTCGAGCGTTTGCGCAGGCTTTACCTGTCACTTGGGCGCAGGCCGCTGGAACTGCGTGCGATGGTGGTGGCCTCGAGCGCGGCCGCCGCCAAGGAATCACCAGTCCCCACGTTGGAGCAGCGCAAGGAGGCTTTGCTGGAGGGGGCGAGCCCCCCGCCACGGCCGAGCCGGGGTGATCCGTCCGAGGCGCGCAGCGCGGAGCAGGGGCGTGTGCCTCTGGAGTCGGCGAATGCGGGTTTGGCGGTGCTCAAGGCTGGAGCGGTCGGTGTCGGTACTGTCGCTGTAGCCGCTGGTACTGCCTGGGGAGCACGTTCGTATTATCAAAGCCGAACGCCCGAAAGACAAAGCGAGATTACCAAGGGCCTGAAGGAAAACGGTGGCAAGGCTGCCGCTAAAGGCCTCACCAAGCTTGGCTTGGTCATGCTCAAGGACAAGGGCGAGGACAAGGCCGAGGCTGCAGGTGCTGCGCTTGGAGGCGTACTCGGCAACCTGGGAGCGGAGCTCCTGGGCGGCCTGACCAAGAACAAGCAGATCCAGAAGTACGGTGGTGAGATCGGCGAGATGATCGGCGAAGGTGTCGGCGGATTTTTTGGCAAGAAGGTCTTCGGCTGGTTCTCCGATACGCCCGCCGCCAACGATGCCCCAGGCAAGGACAAGGCTGCGGCTGACGCTTCAGCTCAACGTTCTGTCGATGCGCCCGAGGGGACCGCCACGCCGCCAGGAGCGGCCCAAAACGCCGCACCCGAGAGCGCTGCAGCAACGCAAGAACGCCCCCCCGAAGGCCCCGCCAATGGCGCTCGGGAGATCATGAAGGGCGGATTGATCGCGGCAGGCGCACTGGGCGGTACCGCGTTTGCCGCCTGGGGCGCGCGGACCTACCAAGGGCAATCTCCCGAGCGACGCAGCGAGATCACCAGCGGTCTCAGGGAGAACGGTGGCAAGGCCGCCGCCAAGGGCGCTACCAAGCTTGGACTGGCCGTGCTCAAGGACAAGAGCGAGGACCAGGCCGAGGCGGTAGGCGCCGCTTTCGGCAGTGTACTGGGGAGCCTTGGAGCGGAACTGCTCGGAGGTGTGACCAAGAGCAAGCGGATCCAGAAGTACGGCGGTGAGATTGGCGAAATGATCGGTGAAGGTCTTGGCGGCTTGGCTGGCAAGACGCTCCATGGATTGTTCTCCGACAAGCCCGCCGCCAACGACGCTCCTGCCGACAAGGCCAAGATTTCCGCGACTGCCGCTCGCATGCCGAAAGCGGGTGACGATGCCGAGGAGCCGGAGGAAGAGGAGGAGGAAGAAGAGGTCGACGAAGCCGAGGACGAGGCGGCCTTCTTCGAGGGGCAGGAGGCTGTCCCGGACAGCCCGCCAGCCACTGCATCGGCAGCCAACGCTATCGGGCTCGCTGGTACTGCGTTCACGGGCCAGGTGGGTAGGGCGGTGGCCGGCAATGCCGGCGCCTCGGTGGCAAGGCGAGTGTTCAGGCGCATTCTAGGTGCCAACCTGCTCGACACAGGGATGCAACTTGCCGAGACCTACAACAGCGATGCCACCCCCGAGCAGAAACTCGAAGGTTACGGCACCGCCGTCGGAGGCCTGGGAGGCGGCCTGGCCGGTGCTGCGGCAGGTGCCGCCATCGGGTCGGTGGTGCCGGTGATCGGCACCGCGATCGGTGGCCTGATCGGTGGCGTGCTGGGCAGCATGGGAGGTGAAAGCATCGGAGGCTGGCTGGGCAAGGCGCTGGGTTCGGGCAAGGAAGAGCCCGCCGCCAAGCCGGGCCTGGGTGAGGCGGCACGGGCAATGGATAGCACCGCAGCACAGCCGCCGCTACCCGCGCCATCGGTAGCGACGGCAACGCCAGTGGCCCCACCCGCGCCGATCAACCAGCAGTTCACCTTCAACGCCAACATGCCAGTCACGTTCAGCAACAGCCTCGATGACCCTTCGGTGTTGCAACAGCTGGAGGCCATCGCCCGTCGCCAGCTCGAGGAGCTCATGCGTCAGGCCCGTTCGGTGCAGTTGGCCGACACCCCACATATCGCACTTTAAGGAGGATCCATGACCTATCTGGAGCAGCTGCAAGCCACGCTGCACGCCCTGGTCAAGGCGGGAGAGGCAGGGCGTCGGCGTGCCGACGCCATGCTCGATCCGATGAACGACGCGATCAGCCACATACAAGGCGCGGTGGGTGAGCTGGAAGGTTTGCCGGTGGTCGGCCCAATCATCGGCGCCAAGCTCCAGCGCACCATGCGCGCGATCACCAATGCCCAGGCGCGGGTTGCCAAAGTGGTGGCCAAGTACGGCCAGACGGTGGCGGTGGTGCGCCAGGTGCGCGACCGCATCGACGGTTTCGCCACCCACGCCGCCAAGGCCGGGGCAGCGATTCGCCGTGTGGTGGGGGAGGTGCGTTCGACCGTGAACGGCGTGCTGTCGACGCTGGGCTTCGCGCCCGAGACGACACCGGCTGCCGAAGCGGTCAAGCCGTTCCCGCACTTGCTGGTGTTGCAACCGCTCAAGGCGGGCGCGGCGCCGTATTACTTCAACCTCGACACCGCCGCCTTCGACCAGCTGCGCCGGCAGACGCGTTTTCGCTGGGCCGGCCAGGAGCGCCTGAGCCGCGAAAGCGCCCAGCAGGCGGTCAGTCTGGGCGAAGAGAGCATCAACATCCGTGGCGCGATCTTCCCCGGCTTCAAGGGCGGCCTCGGCCAGTTGCAGACGCTGCGCAGCATCGGCCGCCAGTTGCTGCCGCTGTCGCTGACCACCGGCTACGGCGAGGTGCTCGGCACCTGGTGCCTGACCAGCATCGAAGAGGAGCAGAGCGTCCTGCTGGCCGGCGGCATTCCACGCAAACAAGGGTTTTCACTGGAGTTCGTGAGCTATGGCCAAGACCTGCACAACGTCTGAGGGTGACCTGCTCGATACCCTCTGCCACCACTACTACGGTCACCTGGCCGGCACGGTCGAGGCCGTGCTGGATGCCAACCAGGGGCTGGCGGACGAGGCGCAGGCGTTTCGCGCCGGGGTGAGGATCCTGTTGCCGGAACTGCCGATGACGACGAGCGAAACCTTGCAACTGTGGGACTGACATCGGAGCCTCAATCGTGCAACCCCAATTCCGTATCACCGCCGACGGCAACGACATCACCAACCTGATCAACGACCGTCTGCTGCTGCTGCGCACCACCGATAAACCTGGCCTGGAGTCGGACGAGTTCGAACTGCGCATCGATGCCCGTGACGGCAACGTCGCGCTGCCGGCCAGGGGCGCGCTGCTGGAGGTGCACCTGGGCTATGCCGGCCAGCCTTTGAGCCGACTTGGCCGCTACACCGTCGATGAGGTCGAGCTGTCGGGCCCACCGGATACCCTGGTGATCCGCGGCAAGGCCAGCGACCTGCGCGGCAGTGGCAAGACCGTCCGCAGCGGCAGCTGGGAGAACACGGCGCTGCAGCGCATCGTCGCCGAGATCGGTGCCCGCAATGGCTGGCAGGCGGTGTGCCCGGTCACCGTGCAGGTGCCGCGGGTCGATCAGTACAGCGAGTCGGACTTCAACTTCGTCACCCGCCTGGCGCGCCAGCACGATTGCACCGCCAAGCTCGCCAATGGGCAACTGCTGGTGCTGCCGCGTCAGGGCGGGCATAGCGCCAGTGGCAAGCCTCTGGACGTGGTGGGCATTACACGCAATCAGGTCAGCCAGTGGCAGTTCCGCCTGGCCGACAAGAGCACCCACAAGGCCGTCAGGACCCGCCACCAGGACAGCGCCAGCGGGCGCCTGCAGGCGGTGGAACTGGTCAATGGCGATGCTCCGGACGGCCTGCAGCCGGTCTACACCGACCGTCATCTGTACCCCAACCGTGCGGCGGCGGAGCAGGCCGCGCGTGCCCGTCTGGCCAGCTTCAACCGCGACACCGCCAGCGTACGCTTCGATATGCCTGGGCGTACCGACCTGTTCGCTGAGCGCGCCATCGATGTCCAGGGCTTCCTCGCCGGGCTCGATGGGCACTACCTGATCGAGTCGGTCGAGCAGGTGTTCACCAGCAGCGGCTGGCGCACCACCGTGCAGTGCAACGGCGGCCGCCAGGGCAAGGCCAGGGCCAAGGGTTCCGCGCCCCGGCGGGCGGGTTCGCTCAAAGCCTGAGACAGGGCGGTGAGGGCTTCCCGATGCCTGTCGGCGGCGGCGCTCCCTATAGTCGCGGCTTGCCGGTTCGCATCACCCTGTTTCCGAGCTCCAGATCAGGTGTGGCGGTTGCCACACCTTGAACCCTGTGAAAGCCACGCGCTTCGAGCCATCGCCCATGAGCGAGCCACAGGCGGCACCGGCCGCCTATCGATCAGACCGCAATGGAGAATGCACCGATGCCGCTCACTGAACAGCAACTCAAGCAGATCTACCCGCTCGCCGGCCAACGCGTCGCCGCGTTTCTGCCGGCGCTGAACACGGCCATGGCCAACTGGGAGATCGACCACCCCAAGCGCATTGCCGCGTTCCTCGCCCAGGTCGGCCATGAGTCCGGCCAATTGCGCTATGTGAAGGAGCTGGGCAACGACAAGTACCTGGCCCGCTACGACACCGGCACCCTGGCCTTGCGCCTGGGCAACACGCCCGAAGCCGACGGCGACGGCCAGCGCTACTGTGGCCGCGGCCTGATCCAGGTGACCGGGCGCAACAACTACCAGGCCTGCAGCCGTGCGCTGTTTGGCGACGAGCGCCTGCTGGCGCAACCGCAGATGCTCGAGCAACCGCGCTGGGCCTGCGAATCGGCGGCCTGGTTCTGGCACTCGCGTGGGCTCAACGCCCTGGCCGACCAGGGCGAGTTCAACCGCATCACCCGGCATATCAACGGTGGGTTGAACGGCTTGTCGGAGCGCCTCGAACTGTGGGCGCGGGCGCGGGAGGTGTTGTGCTGAGCCGCCTGCAGTTGGCGCTATGCCTCGGGCTGATGGCGTTGTCCGCGGCGCTGGCCTGGCAACTCCAGGGCTGGCGCTTCGGGCGTCAGCTGGCCGAGCAGGAACAGGCGCTGGTGCAACAGCGCCTCGACCAGGCCGAGGCGCTGCACGGCCTGCTGCTCGCCGAACGTGATCAGCGCCAGGGCCTCGAACAACGCCTGCACGACAGTGAAACGAAGCATTTCCAGGAGCTGACCGATGCCCAACAGACTCAGGCTCGCCTGCGTGACCGCCTTGCTACTGCCGATCTGCGCCTGTCGGTCCTGGTCGAGCGCGACACCGCCTGTGCCCCAGTGCCTGCCGCCGCCGGCGCCGGCAGCGTGGATCATGGCCCCGTACGCGCCCGACTTGACCCGGCGCATGCTCGACGAATTATCGCCATCACCGACGACGGCGACCGTGGACTGATCGCCTTGCGGGCGTGCCAGGCCTATATCCGTGCCCTTGCCCCCTGAGCGCTTGCCAGAAGGGGCGGGAGTGGTAGGGTAGGGCGCAGTCTTGCCAGGAGCTTGCCACATGGACCCGATCACTGTTCTCTCCACCCGCCTGGGCGAACACCTGCGGCGCTTCAATGCCCAGGTGACCACCGCCGAGTCCTGCACCGGCGGCGGCATCGCCGAGGCCATCACCCGCATCCCCGGCAGTTCGGCCTGGTTCGAGGCCGGCTACGTGACCTACTCCAATGCCCAGAAGACCCGCCAGTTGGGCGTCGCCGAGGCGTTGTTCGCCCAGGCGGGCGCGGTCAGCCAGGAAGTGGTCGAGGCCATGGTGCGGGGCGCCCAGGCCGCCAGCGGGGCGCGCTTCGCGGTGGCGGTCAGCGGTGTGGCCGGGCCCGACGGCGGCTCGCCAGCCAAGCCAGTGGGCACGGTGTGGCTGGCCTGGGCCGATGGCACCGACGTGAGCAGCGAGCGCCGGCACTTCGACGGTGACCGCGAAGCGGTGCGCCGACAGACGGTGATCGCCGCGTTAGACGGCTTGTTACAGCTTGGCGCGGAGTAATTCGCCCGACGGGGGTTTGCGGAAACGAATCGCTGTGGAATAATACTGGCTACTTATACAGTTATTCCGGCCGTCAGGGCCACGTCGAACACGTGAGGATTTCAATGGACGACAACAAGAAGCGCGCCTTGGCTGCGGCCCTGGGTCAAATCGAACGCCAATTCGGCAAGGGCGCGGTCATGCGCATGGGCGACCACGAGCGCCAGGCCATCCCCGCCATCTCCACCGGTTCGCTGGGCCTGGACATCGCCCTGGGCATTGGCGGCCTGCCGAAAGGCCGTATCGTCGAGATCTACGGCCCGGAGTCTTCGGGTAAAACCACGCTGACCCTGTCGGTCATCGCCGAAGCCCAGAAGAACGGCGCCACCTGCGCCTTCGTCGACGCCGAGCACGCCCTTGACCCAGAGTATGCCGGCAAGCTGGGCGTCAACGTCGACGACCTGCTGGTCTCGCAGCCGGACACCGGCGAACAGGCCCTGGAAATCACCGACATGCTGGTGCGCTCCAACGCCGTCGACGTGATCATCGTCGACTCCGTGGCTGCACTGGTGCCCAAGGCCGAGATCGAAGGCGAGATGGGCGACATGCACGTCGGCCTGCAGGCCCGCCTGATGTCCCAGGCGCTGCGCAAGATCACCGGTAACATCAAGAACGCCAACTGTCTGGTCATCTTCATCAACCAGATCCGCATGAAGATCGGCGTGATGTTCGGCAGCCCGGAAACCACCACCGGTGGTAACGCCCTGAAGTTCTACGCCTCGGTGCGCCTGGACATCCGCCGTACTGGCGCGGTCAAGGAAGGCGACGAGGTGGTCGGTAGCGAAACCCGCGTCAAGATCGTCAAGAACAAGGTCTCGCCGCCGTTCCGCCAGGCTGAATTCCAGATCCTCTACGGCAAGGGCATCTACCGCAACGGCGAGATCATCGACCTGGGTGTTTCCCAGGGCCTGGTTGAGAAGTCCGGTGCCTGGTACAGCTACCAGGGCAACAAGATCGGTCAGGGCAAGGCCAACGCCGCCAAGTACCTGCAAGAGAACCCGGCCATTGGTAGCGAGATCGAGAAGCAGATTCGCGACAAACTGCTGACCGCTGGTGCTGCCGCCGCTGCAGCAGCTGCCGCCAAGGCCGGTGCCGCCGAAGCCGATGCCGACGACCTGGCTGACGCCGACGCCGGTTACTGATTGGCCTCATGTCCGTCGTACTCGACACCCCCGTCGCCGTTCGGCGGACAGCCATGGACCTGCTCGCACGCCGCGAGCATGGTCGCGTCGAGCTGACGCGCAAGCTGCGTCAGCGCGGCGCTCCGGATGAGCTGATCGAGCCTGCGCTCGATCGGCTGGCCGAAGAAGGGCTGCTCAGTGAAGCCCGTTATCTGGAAAGTTTCATCCGCTATCGGTCCAGTGCCGGCTACGGCCCCGCGCGAATTCGCGAGGAGCTTGGTCAGCGTGGTCTGAACCGTAGCGATATCGACCAGGCCCTGCGCGACAGCGAAGTGGACTGGGCGACGCAACTGCGTGATGTCTGGCAGCGCAAGTTCGCCGGGCAACGCCCGCAAGACCCACGCAGCCGGGCGCAGCAGACGCGCTTTCTCGCCTACCGTGGTTTCCCCATGGACATGATCGGCCGGCTGCTCAGCGGTCGCGATCTCGACGATTATTGATGCCCTGTACGGCTGACGCCCATGCGTGTCAGCCGTACAGGGCTTTTTGCGTTCAGCTGACCCGCAACGCTTCCCGGGCGCGCTGGGTGGTGTGCATCGGCTGGGGTTTGGCCCAGTTCTCCGGCAGGTTGATAAAGTCCACCAGCTCGCGCAGGCGGCCCTGGTCACGGCCGTTGAAGGCGAAGGTCAGGCGCGTCAGGTGGCTGAAATTGCCTTCCTCGTGCTCGGCGCCGCTGTCCGGTTGCTGGTGGTACCTGCCGCTCAGGCGCAGGTCGGCGAAGCCTTCCTCCACATCATGCAAGGCTGCCTCGCTCAAGGGGTGGTGCATGCGGATCACGAACTGGCTCTTCAGCCAGCGGCTGGAGTGGTAGTTGCTGTAGAACTGGTTGATTTCCTCGACCGCTTCGTCGGCATTGTGTACCAGGCGTACCAGCTTGAGGTCGCTGGGCAGGATGTAGCGGTTCTCTTCGAGTTGGCGGCTGATGAAGGCCAGGGCGTCCTGCCAGAAGCTGCCACCGGGCGAGTCGAGCAGCACCACCGGTACCAGCGGGCTTTTGCCGGTCTGGATCAGCGTCAGCACCTCCAGTGCCTCGTCCAGGGTGCCGAAACCACCAGGGCAGAGCACCAGCGCGTCGGCTTCCTTGACGAAGAACAGCTTGCGGATGAAGAAGAAGTGAAACGGCAGCAGTTTGTCGGTGCCGTTGACCGTGGCATTGGCATGCTGTTCGAACGGCAAGGTGATGTTGAACCCCAGGCTGTGATCGCTACCGGCGCCTTCATGGGCGGCGGCCATGATGCCGCCACCGGCGCCTGTGATGACCATCAGGTCGGAACGTGCCAGCGTCGCACCCAATTCCCGGGCCAGCGCGTACATGGGGTGTTCCATTGGTGTGCGCGCCGAGCCGAACACGGTGACTTTGCGCCGCCCCTTGTAGCGCTCGAGGGTACGGAACGAATGGTCGAGTTCGCGCAGGGCCTGCAGGGTGATCTTGGCGTTCCAGCGGTTGCGATCGTCATGGGCCATGCGCAGCACGGTCAGCAGCATGTCGCGGTACAGCGGCAGGTTGGGGCTGTTCGGGGCAACCAGTTGCAGTTGCTCGTCGATCTTGCTCAGGTCGATGCCGTGGTCCCTGAAATGGTTGAACAGCAGCTCGTTCGATTGGTAAGGCATTCAACGTCTCCTTCTGCAGCAAAACCTCTGACCGGGTCGATGGCAGGTCCCGGCCGCGACACTGCGTGTGTCGCTGGCTGCTGTGGCTCGAGTGTGCCCCCCGAGCGTTGCAGTAGGCCTTCAAGGCCATTGTTGCAGTGGCAGTTCCATCGCGTTGTCGTTGTTATGGGTACTCGTTATCAATCTAGACGCTGGCGCGGCTTCGTGCCGCCACAGGCGTGCCGTTACCGCCGGTCAGACGGGATCCAGGTGCGGCGGGGCTTTGGTTAACTGGGGGCAGAAGGGCGAAGCAGCGAGGTGGCGGTATGCACCGGCTGGTGATCGAGGTGGACGCGCAACTGTTGCAGTTGCTCGAGCGCCAGGCCAAGGTTCATCACCTGAGCCTGGAGGGTGAGTGCTTGCGTCGGCTGCAGGGGGGCGAGGGGCACTCGCCTTACCTGCTGGCCCTGTTGGCCGAGTTGCGCGCCGATGATGAGCAGCGGCGCGCCAGAGACAGCGATCAGCTGGCCTGAATCACTTCTTCTTGTTGCCAGCCGCGCAGCTGGCAGCGTCGAACGCCTGGTCCATGACCGGTTGGTTGGTCTTGTACACAGTGAAGCGGTAGACCATCACGGCGCCCTTGGACATCAGCTGACGGTAACCATTGTTGCGGCACACGCTGTCACCCAGCTGGCTGCGTACCTGCGCGGGGTTGGCCTGCATGCCCTGCGCATGCTCCTGGCGCACGCTCAGGTGATTGACCAGCGCCTTGCCTTCGACGGTATAGCCTTGGTCGAGGATGTCTTCGTTGATGGCCCGGGGGGTACCGACGCTGCTTTCCTTGGCGACCTTCTGCAGCATCTGGGTCAGCTCGTATTCCTGCTTGGAGGCAGCCTGGGCGGCAAGGGGCAGGGCGAGCAACAGGCTCAGGGTCGGGATGATAAGACGCAGCATGGATCTCTCCTGGTTCGATGACTGGCGCTTTGACCTGCGCCGGCGGGCGGCGTTCCATGAAACTGCTGGGGTTCCCGGCCGCCTGGGCCGCTGATTATAAAGGAGCGGCCGCAAGGGCTGCACGGCAAATGACGTGCGCTCTGGTAGACTCGCGTTTTGTTTTTACCGAGTCGTCGTCGTGCCCCTTCCATCCTCCTGCCAAGGCCTGCAGCCATGAGCCACGCGGTAGCGCGGCTGCGCGCCGAGCGCCTGGCGCGCAGCATCAAACCCTTTGTCGCCCGCGGCTCGCGTGCCGAACGCTGCCCGAATTGCCGGGTAATCGCCACGCACTGCCTGTGCGCGTGGAAACCGCGGGTGCCGGCAGACGCCGGCATGTGCCTGCTGATGCATGACACCGAGCCACTGAAGCCGACCAACACGGGGTGGCTGATTGCCGACGTGATCGAGGATACCTCGGCCTTTGGCTGGCTGCGTACCTCGGTGGACGAAGGCCTGCTGGCGTTGCTGGACGATCCGCGCTGGCAGCCTTACATCGTTTTCCCCGGCGAATTCGTCAAAGAGGACCGTGTGGTCAGCGAGGTGGTGCGTGAACCGGGCAAGCGCCCGCTGTTCATCCTGCTCGACGCCACCTGGACCGAGGCGCGCAAGATGTTCCGCAAGAGCCCTTATCTCGACCGCTTCCCGGTGCTGAGCCTGCAAGCCGAGCAGATGTCGCGCTATCGCCTGCGCCGCTCAAAGCGTGACGACCACTTCTGTACCGCCGAAGTCGCCGCCATGTGCCTGGAACTGGCCGGCGACAGCCAGGCCTCGCAGGCCCTGGATGCCTACCTGGATGTGTTCAGCCTGCACTACCTCAGCGGCAAGCGGCGCTTGGCGCTGGATGAGCAGGACGAGGTCCACCAGCGTTTGCATACCTTCCTATAGTCCAAGGGGCAGGCGCGGCGGATTGGTACATACTGTCGGGGCTGGCAGCCAGGGTAGGCGGGGACGACCGGGCAATTGGCTTGACCACCCGGGGCGTGCTCGGCATCCTTGGCGCCGCTTCGGGCACGACGAAGCTGCTGTTACCCCGGACTTCGCCGTGCCATCCCGGCCGGCGGCCCTGCCGTTCGCGCCATGAGTTGCCCGCCAGGCGTCTCCCGTACCCCCTGCGCCTGGTACAGAACAGGATCCCTAGATCGATGGCCACATACGAAATCCTGATTGCCGATGACCACCCGCTGTTTCGCAGCGCACTGCGCCAGGCCGTTACCCTCGGCCTGGGCCCGGATGTGCGCTTGGTCGAGGTGGCGAGCATCGCCGAACTGGAAACCAGCCTGACCGAAAAAGCCGACTGGGACCTGGTCCTGCTGGACTTGAACATGCCCGGTGCCTATGGTTTCTCCGGGCTGGTGCTGCTGCGTGGCCAATACCCGCAGATCCCGGTGGTGATGGTTTCAGCGCAGGAAGAGGCGGCAGTCGTGGTCAAGTCCCGCGAGTTCGGCGCCAGCGGTTTCATCCCCAAGTCCAGTGAACTGAGCAAGATCCAGGAAGCCGTGCGCAATGTGCTCGACGGCGACGTCTGGTGGCCGCCGCAGGCGTTCGAGAAGGTCGATGTGTCTGCCGAGGCCAAGGCCGCCAGCGAAGGGCTGGCCAGCCTCACCCCGCAGCAGTTCCGCGTGCTGACCATGGTCTGCGAAGGGTTGCTGAACAAGCAGATCGCCTATGAACTGAGTGTCTCGGAGGCGACCATCAAGGCCCACGTCACGGCGATCTTCCGCAAGCTCGGCGTGCGTACCCGGACCCAGGCCGCGCTGTTGTTGCAACAACTTGAATCGGTTTCGGCCAGCTAAATCCCTGCGCCTTCACGCTTTTTTGACTGCGGTTGAACTAGCCTGCTGGCCTTTTTTCGGTGAAGTGACTGACACACATGTCGCCATTCAAGGGCCAGACCGGCCTCAAACGTATCTTCAATGCCGCCGGCTACTCGCTGGACGGCCTGCGCGCCGCGTTCAAGGGTGAGGCCGCGTTTCGCCAGCTGGTGCTGGTCAACGTGCTGTTGATCCCTACAGCCTTCTGGCTGCCGGTGAGCCGCGCCGAACGGGCGATCCTCATCGCCGTGTGCCTGCTGGGGCTGATCGTCGAGCTGCTCAATTCGGCGGTGGAGGCGGCGATCGATCGCATCTCCCTCGATCGTCACCCATTGTCGAAGAACGCCAAGGACATGGGCAGTGCCGCGCAACTGGTGGCCATGAGCATGGTCGCGCTGGTCTGGGGCGTGATCCTGCTCGGCTGACCTTCAGGCGATCGGCGGCAGCACGATCTCGTCGCTGCGCTGCACGCCAGCGGTGAAACTGCGGCACAGCTCGAGGAACTCGCGCATGGCCGAGGTCTGGTACTTCTGCTTGTGCCAGATGAAGTAGAACTGTCGCGCCAGGTCCAGGGCCGGGGTTTCCACCGGCACCAGGCTGCCGCGGCGGAAAGCGTCGCGCAGCGCCAGGCGCGAGATGCAGCCGATGCCCAGCCCCGACTCCACGGCCCGCTTGATTGCTTCGGTATGTTCCAGCTCCAGGCGGATGTTCAGGTTGGCGCGATGATGACGCATGGCCTGGTCGAAGGTCAGGCGCGTGCCCGAGCCTTGTTCGCGCAGGATCCAGGCTTCCTGGGACAGTTGCTCGATATCGGCATGGCCGGCCTTGGCCAGCGGATGCTGCGGCGCGCAGAACACCACCAGCTCATCCTCCACCCAAGGCTGCACCTCCAGGTCGGGGTGGTTGCAGTCGCCTTCGATTAGACCCAGGTCAATTTCGTAATGGGCAACCTGTTGCACGATATGCGCAGTGTTCTGCACGTGCAGTTTGACCTGGCTTTCCGGGTGCAGCTGCATGAAGCTGCCGATCAGCAAGGTGGCCAGGTAGTTGCCGATGGTCAGGGTGGCGCCGACGGCCAGCGAGCCGAACCCCGACTTGCCGTTGAGCAGGTCTTCGATTTCCTTGGCCTGGTCGAGCAGGGCCACGGCCTGCGGCAACAGTTGATGGCCCAGGGCGTTGAGGCTCAGGCGTTTACCGGCACGGTCGAACAGCTGGCAGCTGGACTGGCGCTCCAGTTCGGTGATCGAGGTGCTCGCCGCAGATTGCGACAAGGCCAGTACGCCCGCGGCCCTGGACACACTCTGGTGCTGGGCGACGGCGACAAAGACCTGGAGCTGACGAAGTGTGAATCGCATATCTATATAACCGATAACACATATCTTGATAATTCAGTTAACAGATATTGTCGCTGCCCCTAAACTATCGCGCAACTGCGCGTCTTGCGCGCGCCGCGTTTTCCTTCAGGAGCCCCATCGATGAGCAACATGAACCACGAACGTGTCCTCAGTGTGCACCACTGGAACGACACTCTGTTCAGCTTCAAGTGCACCCGTGATCCGGGCCTGCGCTTCGAGAACGGTCAGTTCGTGATGATCGGCCTGCAGCAGGACAGCGGCCGTCCGCTCATGCGCGCCTACTCCATCGCCTCGCCGAACTGGGAAGAGCACCTGGAGTTCTTCAGCATCAAGGTGCCGGATGGTCCGCTGACCTCCCAGCTGCAGCACCTGAAGGAAGGCGACGAGATCATCATCAGCAAGAAGCCCACCGGCACCCTGGTGCTGGACGACCTGAACCCAGGCAAGCACCTGTACCTGCTTAGCACCGGCACTGGCCTGGCGCCGTTCATGAGCGTCATCCAGGACCCGGAGACCTACGAGCGCTTCGAGAAAGTGATCCTGGTACACGGTGTGCGCTACGTGAACGAAGTGGCCTATCGCGAGTTCATCACCGAGCACCTGCCGCAGAACGAATTCTTCGGTGAGTCGGTGCGCGACAAACTGATCTACTACCCGACCGTGACCCGCGAGCCTTTCGAAAACCAGGGCCGCCTGACCGATCTGATGCGCAGCGGCAAACTGTTCAGCGATATCGGCCTGCCGCCGATCAACCCGCAGGACGACCGTGCGATGATCTGCGGCAGCCCGAGCATGCTCGACGAGACCAGCGAAGTGCTGGACAGCTTCGGCCTGAAGATCTCCGCGCGCATGCGCGAGCCGGGCGACTACCTGATCGAGCGTGCGTTCGTCGAGAAATAAGGCGAGCGGCATGAATGAAAAACGCAGGCTTGGCCTGCGTTTTTTTATGCCCGCAGAACAGGTTCGCCGTGTGTGCGCCATCGCGGGGCAAGCCCGCTCCCACGCTGGTTAAACACAGGGGCCGATGCGTGGGAGCGGGCTTGCCCCGCGATAGCGCCCGCATCGACACCGGATCACTCCGGTGTCACCTCCAGCACCCGGATCACATCCGGTTGCGGATAATGCCAGCGCACCTGTACATCCCAGAACCTCACCCCATATACCCGCTCGGGCGGTGGTACCTGGTAGGCAGGGCGTGGGTCCTGGGCGAGGCACTGCTCGATAAGCTCGACCAATGGTTCGCCCAGGCGTAGTGCGTGGGTGTGGGCCTGAGGTAGCGCGCTCTCGCTCCATTGCACGCTGATCGGCTCCGGGGCATCACTGGCCATCAGGTTCGATGCCTCGGCGACGCTGTCCGCATACGGCACATAAGGCTTGATATCCAGCACCGGGGTGCCGTCCAGCAGATCGATCCCCGACAGCAGCAGGCGCCCCGGTTCGACGCCTTCCAGGCGTACCACCGACTGGCCGATGCCGTTGGGCCGATGGGTGGCCCGGGTGGCGAACACCCCCATGCTCTTGTTGCCGCCCAGGCGTGGTGGGCGCACCTTCAGGCGTGGCTTGTCTTCCAGGGCCTGGTGGAACAGGAACAGCAACCACACATGGCTGACCTGCTCCAGGCCTGCGACGGCATCGCCCTGGTCAAAGGGCGGCAGTAGCTCCAGCACGCCACGGGCGGCCGGCGCCAGCTGGGGCTGGCGCGGGATGGCGAACTTCTCCTTGAAGCAGGAGCGAACGATGCCGACCGGCGAGACGGTATGCTGCATCTTGGCTCAGCCGCGTACGCGAAGGGTCAGGCCCTTGAGGAAGTTGCGCAGCAACTGGTCGCCGCAGGGGCGGTAGTTGTCGTGGCCAACCTTGCGGAACAGCGCGCTCAGCTCCGGTTTGGACACCGGGAAGTCGACGGACTTGAGCACCGCATGCAGGTCGTCCTCCTTCAGCTCGAAGGCCACCCGCAGCTTCTTGAGCACGGTGTTGTTGGTCACCGGCACTTCGATCGGCTGCGGCGGGCGGCTGTCGTCGCGGCCGCGACGGTGAATCACCAGGCCGTCGAGGAAGTGCGCCATGACCTTTTCCGGGCAGCGTACGAAGCCGGGTTCCTCTTCCTTCTTCACATAGGTGGCGATGGCCTCGACGGAAACCTCAAGGCCCGAGAGCTTGATGATCTCGGCCATTTTCTGGTCGTTGGCCTTGAGCATGTAGCGCAGGCTGCGCAGTACATCGTTGTGGTTCATTGCAGCGAATCCTGTTCTGTTGCCGCGTCAGTCATTGCGCGGCGGTAATGCTAGAAGCGTTCTGTAGCGGCCACGTAGCGCCACTGGCCCAGGGGCAGCTTGCCCATCGACACCCCGCCCAGGCGAATACGGCGCATCGCCAGCACCTTGAGGCCGGCGGTTTCGCAAAGTAGTTCGATCAACCCGGGTTGCGGGTTCTTCAGCACGATGCGCAGGTGTTGCTCGTTCTGCCAGCTGGCCTTGGCCTTCGGCAGTTCGACACCCTTGCGCTCCACGCCGCGGGCCAGGCGCTCGAGGGCGCCGGGTTTGGCCTCACCACTGACTTGGACGATGTATTCCTGCTCCATGCGGCGCAGGTCGGCCTCGAGCTTGCGGGTTACCCGCCAGTCCTGGGTGAACAGCTGCAGGCCACTGGCGCCGGGCAGCAGCGGGACGATGCAGGCCTGGCGGGCGAAATGCCCATGCAACGGGCGCACGCCCTCGCGGTGCGCTTCGCTGAGGCTGGCCATGCTGATGCCGGCCAGGGCGCTTGCCGTGTTCTGCCCGGCCTGCTGGTTGAGCAGCAGGGTGACCGGTTCGAGTGAGTCGGCACGAGCACCCGGGAGCAGCTCGACCTGCTGTTCGGCGACCTTGAACTGGGGTTGTTCGACCACCACGCCATCGACCGTGACCCAGCCACCCTCGATGTACAGTTCGGCCTCGCGGCGGGAGCAGCCAAGCTGTTCGATGAGGCGTTTGGAGAGACGAATGGGTTCGGACATGGACACGGGCATCACGCGGTAGGGAAAGCCTTCATTGTACCTGCCTGGACGAGGTAGCGGCTGCAAATCGATGTCATTTGCGCCATTTCGGAGCGGGTAGTGGTTTCCTGAGTTTGTGTACTAGGGTTTGTACGGAAAGTCGCCGAGCGGCGATCAGGCAAGGCGAAAACAGGCGAGGAAGCGGAGTTGACTGGTTGTCAATGAGCATTCCGAGCCTGTTTTCAACGCAGCATGATCGTCGCGCAGGCACTTTCCGTACAAAGCCTAGGGTGTTGTACGAACAAGCCTCATATGCAGTAGGGGATAGGGCTGTCCTAGGCCGTCGGTTTCCGAGCGGCCATAGATCTCGAAACCTTCATGCAGGTAGAAACCCAGGGCTTTCGGGTTCTGTTCGTTGACGTCCAGGCGCTCGGCGTTCAATTCGAGCACTGCGTGGCGCAGCAGACGCTGTCCGATGCCCTGGCCACGGTGTTCGGGCGCGACGAAGAGCATGTCGACCCGGCCGTTTGCCACCCCGGCAAAGCCGAGGATGCGCCGCCTGGCGTCCTTGCAGCAGACCAGCATCACGGCATCGAGGTATTTGCGCAGCACGTGCTCGCGCAGCAACAGGATGTAGCCCTCGGGCAGGAAGTCATGGGTAGCGCGGACCGAAGCCTCCCACACCCGGACCAGTTCGGGGTAGTCGCTCAGATGCGGAGTCTGCAGCGTGACGGTGGGCGACATCCTGTGATCCTCGGGGCCATTGAGGAAAACATAGATGCAAAAAAATACCCCGCCAGCCGGCGGGGTATTTTCCGGCGGGTTTCGCTCAGATGGGCTCTGCCCACATGTCGTATTCGTCGGCATCGACGATACGGCAACGGACCTTGTCGCCCGGCTTGAAGCCGTGGTCGCCGTCGATGAACACGCTACCGTCGATCTCCGGCGCGTCGAAGAAGCTGCGGCCCACCGAGCCCTGTTCCTCGACTTCGTCGATCAACACCTCGATTTCCTTGCCGATGCGCTGTTGCAGGCGCGCGGCGCTGATCGCCTGCTGGTGGGCCATGAAGCGGTCCCAGCGGTCTTGCTTGACGTCGTCCGGCACTTCATCCAGGCCCAGGTCATTGGCCGGGGCGCCTTCGACCGGCGAGTACTGGAAGCAGCCGACGCGGTCGAGCTGGGCTTCGGTCAGCCAATCCAGCAGGTACTGGAAGTCTTCCTCGGTCTCGCCGGGGAAGCCGACGATGAAGGTCGAGCGGATCACCAGTTGCGGGCACTGTTCACGCCAGTTCTTGATACGCGCCAGGGTGCGGTCTTCGAAGGCCGGGCGCTTCATCGACTTGAGCACCTTGGGGCTGGCGTGCTGGAACGGGATGTCCAGGTACGGCAGGATCTTGCCGGCGGCCATCAGCGGGATCACGTCGTCGACGTTCGGGTACGGGTAGACATAGTGCAGGCGCACCCAGGCACCCAGGCTGCTCAGGGCCTCGCACAGCTCGAGCATGCGGGTCTTGACCGGGCGGCCGTTCCAGAAGTCGGTCTTGTACTTGACGTCGACGCCGTAGGCGCTGGTGTCCTGGGAGATCACCAGGATCTCCTTGACGCCGGCCTTGACCAGGCGCTCGGCTTCGCTCAGGACTTCGCCAACCGGGCGGCTGACCAGCTTGCCGCGCATCGACGGGATGATGCAGAAGCTGCAGCTGTGGTTGCAGCCTTCGGAAATCTTCAGGTAGGCGTAGTGACGCGGGGTCAGCTTGACGCCCTGGGGCGGCACCAGGTCGATCAGCGGGTTGTGGTCCTGGCGCGGCGGCACTACTTCGTGCACGGCATTGACCACCTGCTCGTACTGCTGCGGGCCGGTGACCGACAGCACGCTGGGGTGCACGTCACGGATGCTGCCTTCCTCGACACCCATGCAGCCGGTGACGATGACCTTGCCGTTCTCCTTGATGGCTTCGCCGATCACTTCCAGCGACTCGGCCTTGGCGCTGTCGATGAAGCCGCAGGTGTTGACCACCACCACGTCGGCATCCTCGTAGGTAGGCACGACTTCATAGCCTTCCATGCGCAGCTGGGTCAGGATGCGCTCGGAATCGACCAGGGCCTTGGGGCAACCCAGGGAGACGAAGCCGACCTTTGGGGTGGCGGGAGTGGTGGACATGGCTAACCTCGGTATTGAATACAGGTCGCCCGGCCGGTAACGGGGGCGATCCTGGCGGGCGCTTTCGGCGCCTCTGATCAAAAAGTGCGCAATTCTAGCGAGCACAAGGTCGCTTTACCAGCAGAAATACGACGAACGCTGCGCTATGCTTCGCGCCGTTGCGCCGGGGTCTCCGGGAGGGCTCGGCGCGGGTAGGCATTCAACCGGTCTAACAGGCCGTCTGCGGGAGTGGTCGATGGTTCAGGCAAGCAGTCATGCCGAAGGCGGACACGCGGGGAAGCAGGGGGCGGCACGGCCGCTGGGCCTGCTCGTGGCGGCCGTTGGGGTGGTCTATGGCGATATCGGCACCAGCCCGCTGTACACCCTCAAAGAGGTCTTTACCGGCGGTTATGGCGTACAGGTCAACCATGACGGGGTGCTGGGCATCCTGTCGTTGATCCTCTGGTCGCTGCTGTGGGTGGTTTCGTTCAAGTACGTGATGTTCATCCTGCGCGCCGACAACCAGGGCGAGGGCGGCACCATGGCCCTGACCGCGCTGGCGCGGCGGGCCACGGCGCAGTATCCGCGGCTGCGCATGCTGATGGTCGGCTGCGGGCTGATCGGCGCCTCGCTGTTCTACGGCGACAGCATGATTACCCCGGCGGTGTCGGTGTTGTCGGCGGTGGAGGGCATGGGCCTGGCGTTCGAGGGTATCGACCACTGGGTGGTGCCGATCGCGCTGGTGGTGCTGGTGGCGCTGTTCCTGGTGCAGAAGCATGGCACCGAGAAGATCGGCAAGGCCTTCGGCCCGATCATGGTCGCCTGGTTCCTGGTGCTGGCAGCACTGGGCGTGCATGGGATCTCGCAGAGCCCGGAGGTGCTGAAGGCGTTCAACCCGGGCTGGGCCTTGAACTTCTTCATCGTTCACCCCGGCATGGGCGTGGCCATTCTTGGTGCGGTGGTGCTGGCGCTGACCGGTGCCGAGGCGCTGTACGCCGACATGGGCCATTTCGGCCGCAAACCCATTGCCCGCGCCTGGTTCGCCCTGGTGTTGCCGGCACTGGTGCTCAACTACTTCGGCCAGGGTGCGATGCTGCTGCAGAACCCCGAGGCGGCGCGCAACCCGTTCTACCTGCTGGCGCCGTCCTGGGCGTTGCTGCCGCTGGTGGGCCTGGCCACGATGGCCACGGTGATCGCCTCGCAGGCGGTGATCTCGGGGGCCTTCTCGCTGACTCGCCAGGCCATCCAGCTGGGCTATGTGCCGCGCATGCAGATCCAGCACACCTCCAGCGACGAGCAGGGGCAGATCTATATCGGCGCGGTGAACTGGGCGTTGATGGTCGGCGTGGTGCTGCTGGTGATCGGCTTCGAGTCCTCCGGCGCCCTGGCGGCGGCCTACGGCGTGGCTGTGACCGGCACCATGCTGATGACCACCATCCTGGTCTCGGCGGTCATGCTGCTGCTGTGGAAGTGGCCGCCGGTACTGGCGGTACCACTGCTGCTGGGTTTCCTGTTCGTCGACGGGCTGTTCTTCGCCGCCAACGTGCCGAAGATCGTGCAGGGCGGCGCTTTCCCGGTGCTGGCCGGTATCGTGCTGTTCGTGTTGATGAGTACCTGGAAGCGCGGCAAGCAGATCCTGGTCGAGCGTATCGATGAAGGCGCATTGCCGCTGCCGCTGTTCATCAGCAGCATCCGCGTGCAGCCACCGCATCGGGTCGAGGGCACCGCGGTGTTCCTGACCGCGCGCTCCGATGCCGTTCCGCACGCGCTGCTGCACAACATGCTGCACAACCAGGTGCTGCACAGCCAGGTGGTGCTGCTGACGGTGGTCAGCGAGGACCGGCCGCGGGTGCCGGAGCATGAGCGATTTGAAGTGGAGGCCTATGGCGACGGGTTCTTCCGGGTGCTGCTGCACTTCGGCTTCATGGATGAGCCAGACGTGCCGGCGGCGCTCAAGCTGTGTCACCTTGACGAGCTGGACTTCAGCCCGATGCGCACAACCTACTTCCTTAGTCGGGAGACGGTGATTGCCTCGCGCCTGGAAGGGATGTCGCGCTGGCGCGGGAACCTGTTCGCATTCTTGCTGAAGAACGCCAACGGCAATCTGCGGTTCTTCAACCTGCCGCTCAATCGGGTGATCGAGCTGGGGACGCAGGTCGAGATCTGATGGCACAAACATCGCGGGGCAAGCCCGCTCCCACAAGGCCCAGGTAATCCTCGTGGGAGCGGGCTTGCCCCGCGGTGGGCCGCAAAGCGGCCCCTTTCACATCATTTCTCAGCGACGTTGGCCTTTCCCTGGCGGGTCTCGATCTCGCCAATCAGGCGCTTGGCCAGTGCCGGGTAGTTCTCGTCGAAGTGATGGCCGCCCGGCAGTTTCATGCGCTCGCCCACGGCGGTCTTGTCGGTGCAGCCGCTTTCGTCGGTTTCTTCCACGCCATAGATGCACACCACCTTCGCTGCCGGCAACCTGGCCATTTCCGGCCCGGTCGGGGCCTCTTGTCCTTCCTTGCCCAACCAGCCTTCCACCTCGATCTCAAAGCTGCCGCTGCGGGCGAACGCCAGCAGGATCACCGCGTCGATGCGTTTCTGGTCGTCCGCGCTCAGGCGGTTATAGATAGCCGGCAGCACATCGGCGCCGAACGAGTAACCGGTCAGCACGAAGCGTTTGGTGCCCCATTTCTGGCGGTAGTGCTGCATCAGCTCGGACAGGTCGGCGGCGCTCTGCTCCGGGGTCTTGTGCTGCCAGTAATAGCGCAGGGTGTCGATGCCGACCACCGGGTAGCCAAGCTTGGCCATCTCGCCGGCCACATCGCGGTCCAGGTCACGCCAGCCGCCGTCGCCGGAGAGGAACAGGGTCACGGTGTCGGTGGTCTGCCCGGCCGGGACTTCGACCACCGGGATCGCCAGAGCGTTGCCATCGTGGCCGACCAGAGCCTGGGTCAACTGGGCCTTGAGTACCTGGGGCAGGTGGATGTCGTAGTCGGCGATGCTGGTCTCGGCGTTGGCCTGGTCGCGCACGAAGGCGGCGCTGGCGTCATCCGGGTTGTCGTTCCAGGCCACGTTCCAGTGGCCGTGGGCCGCGGACTTGGGCAGGGCGGCCTGGCAGCCGGGCTGCTCGACGGTGAAATCCACCGAGATGGCTCGCGCCTTGTCGTCGTTTTGCGCGGCCAGCCAGCGCCAGGCCTGGGCGGCGCCTGGGCCGATACCGGCAACCAGAGTCGGTTTATCGGCCAGTCGAGTCAGGGCCTGGTCCATCGCGGCCTGCTGCTTGGCGCAGTCGGCCGGCGGCAGGACCACCTGCACCAGCTGGGCCTCGCCGGCCTGGCTCAAGTCGAGCAGTTGCTTGTCGGTCAGGGCTTGGTCCTGGGGCACGCCGATGGCCACCCGGGCCTTGGCGTGCACGCCGGGAGTGGCGCGGGTCAGGGCGCTGCCGTCGTCCAGTGTGAGGTGCTCCAGGCGTGCCTCGGGGGCAGGGCGGGTCCACAGCCAGAAGGCCGCGCCACCGGCCAGCACGGCGAGCAACAGAGGAATCAGTACGTACAGCCAATAGCGTCGGATCATCAACGTTTCACCAATCCAGTCAGGCCGCCAGCGATCAGGGCGGCGGTGTCAGCCAGTGCCACCAGCGGGTCGAGCCCGGCCGGCACAGCCATGTAGCGGGGTTCCCAGTCCGGCTGGAACTTGTCCTTGAAGCGCCGCAGGCCCTGGAAGTTGTAGAGCTGTTCGCCGCGCTGGAACACCATCGAGCCCAGGCGCTGGGTCAAGGGGGCGCCACGCCGCGGCTGCAGGCCGGAGAGGGGGACCATCCCCAGGCTGAAGCGGCCATAGTCGTGGCTCTTATAGTGGAGGATCAGGCCGACCATCATGAACTCCATGGTCAGCTTCGGCGCTTCTGGATGCGCGCGCATCAGGTCGAGGCTGGCCAGCTCGTTGCTGTGGGTCTCCAACAGGTTGGCGAAGGCCACCGGGCGGCCCTGGAAGCGGATCAGCGCGATGCGGAAATGCTGCAGGTATTCGGGGCTGAAGCGTCCGAGGGAGAAGCCTTTTTCGCGCACGTTCTTGCCGCTGAGCCAGGCGTCGGAGATCTCCTTGAGTGCCTCCAGCGGGGCGTGGCCTGGCTCGTGGATCTCCAGGGCCAGGCCGTCGCGGCCGCCGCGGTTCCAGGTGTAGCGCAGGTCCTTCATTTCCTTGCCCTTGGCGTCGATATCGAAGCGGCGCAGGTCGACCCGCGCTTCCTCGCCGAGCTTGATCGCGGTCAGGCCGATGTCCATGTAGAACGGCAGGTTCTCCGCACGCACCTGGTAGAACACCGGCCGTGCATGGTGCAGGTCGCACAGGTCGCGGAACTGCCAGATCATTTCGGCGCGTTCCTGGGCCGGGCCGATCGGGTCGTACAGGGCTACCAGGCTGCGGCCGCGACGGGCATACATCAGGAAGGCGTTGTCGTTGGGGTGGAACAGCAGCGCCTTGTCCCCGGTCAGGGCCAACCCACCATCGGGCTGGTCGGAGGCGAGCAGGATACGGTTGGCGCGCTGCAGTTCATCTTCGTTGGGCAAGTGGATCACTGGCCGGGCAGTGCGCAGCAGCCAGGTCAGGGCGACGATCACCAGCAGCACGGCGCTGCCCAGCGCGGCGCGCAAGCCCCGCGGCGCATCGGCATCAAGGGTGAACTGCCACCACAGCTTGTGGGTGTAGGGCACGTCCTGGTAGGCGAACAGCAGCAGCCATACCGAGGCGCCAACTACGCAGGCGCTGGCCACCAGGTACACCGGCGAGAACGGCAGCTCCAGCAGGCGGCTGGGGCGGTAGAACGAGCGGCGGAACAAGGCGAGCAGGGCAGCGGTGAAGCACATCAGGCTGGCTTCTTCCCAGTCGAAGCCCTTGAGCAGCGACAGCACCGCGCCCACCAGCAGCAGCACGGTGGTCAGCAGCCAGGCGGCCGACAGGCGCCTGCGCAGGCCCTGGGCGAGCAGCAGGCAGAGCACGCCGATCAGGCTGGCGCCGAAGTGCGAGGCATCGATCAGGCGGTGTGGGATCAGGAAACCCATGTGCTCCAGACGGCTGTCGATCTCCGGGGTGGCGCCGGAGAACAGCAACACCACGCCGGAGAGGAACACCAGGATCGCCAACACCGGCGCGGCCAGGCCGGAGGCGGCGCGGATCGCCTGCTGGGCGACCATCAGCCGGCGGGCCTCGTTGGCCAACAGCAGCACGCAGGCCACCAGCAACGGCAGCACCACGTAGATCAGCCGGTACAGCAGCAGGGCGGCCGCCAGTGGTGCCGCGCCCAGCTGGTTGGCGAACGCGGCCAGCAGGATCGCCTCGAACACCCCGACACCACCCGGTACATGGCTGAGCACCCCGGCGGCGAGGGCGAGCAGGTAGACCAGCACGAACGCGCCAAAGGGCGGGGCTTCAGGCAGCAGCAAATAAAGCACGGTGGCCGCGGCGGCGACATCCAGGGCGGTGATCAGCAGTTGCAACGCAGTCAGGCGTGCGCCTGGCAGGCGCAGGGTGCGGCGCCCGAACTGCACCAGCAGGTTGTCGGCAAGCGGCTGTTCAGGCAGGCGACGGCGGTACAGGCCCATGACCAGGGCTGCTGCCGCGACCAGCACCGCGATGGCGATACCGCCCAGCAGCGGTGCAGGCAAACGCAGCGCCGTTGCCGCTGCCGGCAGGTCGCTCAGGGTGGCCAGTGCCGCCAGCGGCGGCAGCGCGCAGCCCAGCGAGAGGCTGGCGAACACCGTCATGCGCGCGACTTCTGCAGCGCCCAGACCTTGGCGGGCATAGAGGCGATAACGCACCGAGCCACCCGACAGCATCGACAGGCCTATCGCGTTGCCAATGGCGAAGGCGCTAAAACCGCCGAGCACCAGGGTGCGGGGTGGCAGTTGCACGGCGGCATAGCGGCTGGCCGACCATTCGTAACCGAGCAGGATCACGAAGCCGGCCAGCGTGGCCAGCAGCGCGCCGAACAGCGACTGGGTCGGTACGCTGAGCATCGCATCATGCAGGGCGTAGATATCCAGTTCGCTCAACAGATGGCGGCAGGCGATCAGGCCCATGGCGAACAGCAGCAGCGTCAACGCCAATCCCAGCGGCTGGCGGTACTTGCTCAGGCGTTCCAGCCAGGGCAGGCGCTGCGCCGCCGTGGGCAAGGCCGTGGTCAACGGTGCCTGGGGCTCGGGAGTGGGGGTGGTCATGGAGTGCCTCGTGCGGACAGCGCGAGGTGAAGGCAAGGTGCGGCCAAGTGAAAGTCCCTTTGGAAAACGTATCCGAATATTACTCCGCGCTGGCGGCTTAATCTGTTTCAGGATAGTTAAAGATAGTTCATTCAGCCGGCAGGCACGGCTGGGGAGCAAAGGGGCGTGGACGTTGAAAAGGGCAGGGGCTGAATGCAACAAGCCCCGCACTGTCTTGCGACAGGCGGGGCTTGTTCTGACGAATCTGGTTGCGGGAGCCGGATTTGAACCGACGACCTTCGGGTTATGAGCCCGACGAGCTACCAGGCTGCTCCATCCCGCGTCAGAGGGGCGCATTCTACGGATTCGCCGTACGATGTCAAGCCCTAATAATGATTGCAGCGACATTTGGTGGACAGCAGGCAATAAAAAAGGCCACTGCGTAAACAGTGGCCTTTTCTTGAATCTGGTTGCGGGAGCCGGATTTGAACCGACGACCTTCGGGTTATGAGCCCGACGAGCTACCAGGCTGCTCCATCCCGCGCCTGTGGAATCGAATTCTACGGATTTTCCAACCGCTGTCAAGCGTTACTGCTTGATTTTTCGTGGGTTTTTCTTTCGGTGTAAATATAGAGGCAATAAAAAAGGCCACTGCGTAAACAGTGGCCTTTTCTTGAATCTGGTTGCGGGAGCCGGATTTGAACCGACGACCTTCGGGTTATGAGCCCGACGAGCTACCAGGCTGCTCCATCCCGCGCCTGTGAGATCGAATTCTACGGATTTCCTGGTCAGTGTCAAGCATTAACTCAAAAAAATCCTTTTTTGTTCAAACCCTTAGCGTGGCAGATCGGCAGGCAGCTCAGTCGTGACGGGGCTTGCAGGCCGATCCTCCCGCACAGGCTGTTTCATGGCGGGGGCATGGGATATTATCTGTATGAATTTACAGTAGTGGCTGTCGTCCATGTCCCTGCGCAAGATCATCCACATTGATTGTGACTGTTTTTACGCCGCCATCGAGATGCGTGACGACCCGCGCCTGGTCGGCCGCCCCATGGCGGTAGGCGGGCAGCCGGGACAGCGAGGCGTGATTGCCACCTGCAATTATGAGGCGCGTGCCTATGGCGTGCGTTCGGCCATGGCGTCGGGGCATGCCATGAAGCTGTGCCCCGACCTGGAAATCGTCAAGCCGCGTTTCGAGGCTTACCGTGAGGCGTCCCGCGAGATTCACGCGATCTTTCGGGACTACACCGAGCTGATCGAACCGCTGTCGCTGGACGAGGCGTACCTGGATGTCAGTGACAGCCAGTGGTTTGCCGGCAGCGCCACGCGCATTGCCGAGGACATTCGCCGGCGGGTCGCCCAGCACCTGCATATCACGGTGTCCGCCGGGGTCGCGCCGAACAAGTTCCTGGCCAAGATCGCCAGTGATTGGCGCAAACCCAACGGCCTGTTCGTCATCACGCCGGACCAGGTGGAGGAATTCGTTGCCCATCTGCCGGTTGCGCGATTGCACGGGGTCGGCAAGGTAACGGCGGACAAACTGTCGCGGCTGGGGATCGACACCTGCCTGTCGCTGCGCGACTGGTCGCGGTTGGCGCTGGTTCGCGAGTTCGGCAGCTTCGGCGAGCGGCTGTGGGGGCTGGCGCGGGGGATCGACGAGCGGGCAGTGCACAACGACAGTCGACGGCAGTCGGTCAGCGTCGAGAATACCTACGATCATGACCTGCCCGACCTGGCCAGCTGCCTGGAAAAACTGCCGGAGCTGCTGGTCAGCCTGAATGAGCGGATAGCGCGGATGGACAGCAGCTATCGGCCCGACAAGCCCTTCGTCAAGGTCAAGTTCCATGACTTCAGCCAGACCACCCTGGAGCAGGCGGGGGCGGGGAGGGATCTGGAAAGTTACCGGCAGTTGCTCAGCCAGGCATTTGCCCGTGGCGGCAAGCCGGTGCGTTTGCTGGGGGTGGGCGTGAGACTGCGTGATCTGCGCGGAGCGCATGAACAGTTGGAGTTGTTCGAGAATAAATAGAAGAGGGGCCGCGAAGCGGCCCCTTTTCGTTTTACTGCACGCCCGGATCGGCTACCAGGCGCCCGGTGGCCTTGGTCAGGGTCTGCAGGAACTCCTGTTGCAGCTCCGGATCGTTGCGGGTCAATTCGATCAGGCTTTGCTCCAGTTCGCTGGCTTCTTCTTCCAGCCCCAGCTCCGACAGGCGCTTGACCCGGTGCACCCATTGGCCGACATCGTCGTCCTCGAGGTCATCGAAGATCAGCTCATGGGCCTCGAGCAGCTTGCCGCGCAGGTTGCCGCTGACCAGCAGGCTGGCATCGCCACGTACCTGGTTTTCCTCATCCACCACCTGCAGGTGCAGGGTGCCGATATGGTTGAGGTTCTGCTCGGAGAACGGGCTGTCGAGCAGGTTCAGGCGCAGCACACCATGCTTGTCGGTGGTCAGCTCGTGGGTCATCTTGCCAGCCTTGACCTCGACCAGGCGCTCGTTCCACGGCAGGCTGATGGACTCTTCGCGCTTGCCCTTCTCGACCTCGTCGATGCCCGCCAGGTTCTGCTGGGCACGGCCGTTGGACGGTACGTTCATGAACGGGTTGACGCCCGCCACGCCATAGCTCAGCCAGTCGTGGGTGACGCTGTCCGGCAGGTTGCCCAGGGCGAACACGTTGGCCACGTTGGCGCCGATGCCGGCCACCACCGCCACCGCGCCCAGCGGGATCTCGTAGATCTCCCGCCAGGGTTGGTAGGGGGTGTAGCGGTCATAGCGGCGGGTCACCTCGAACTCGGTGACCTCGAAACGCTTGAGCTCATGAATGCGCACGCGCCGCTGCGGAAGCTCCATCACCTTCGGCTCGCCGACATCGATCTGCAGACTGTGCTCGAGCAGTTTGCGCTCGACGCGCTCCTCATGATCGCTGCGCTGGGACATCTGGTTGGCGCAGCCGCCGAGGAACAGGGCGCCGCACAGTGCGGCGCCCCCCAGGGTGTAGGTACTTCGCTTGGACATGATCACTCGCGTAACGGGTTATCAGCGGCGGATGCGGGCCTGCAGGAAGGTCAGCACCTCATTGAGCGGCAGTGCCTGGGCCTCCGACTCGGTGCGGTGCTTGTACTCCAGGTTGCCATCGGCCAGGCCGCGGTCGCTGACGACGATGCGGTGCGGGATGCCGATCAGCTCCATGTCGGCGAACTTGATGCCGGGGCTGGTCTTCTTGTCGCGGTCGTCCAGCAGCACTTCGAAGCCGGCAGCGGTCAGTTCGGCGTACAGCTTGTCGGTGGCTTCGCGGACCACGTCAGTCTCGTAGCGCAGCGGCACCAGGGCGATCTGGAACGGTGCGAGGGCGTCGTTCCAGATGATGCCTTTTTCGTCATAGCTCTGCTCGATGGCGGCGGCAACCACGCGGGATACGCCGATGCCGTAGCAGCCCATGGACAGCACCACAGGCTTGCCGTTCTCACCCAGTACCTGGCACTTGAGCGCCTCGCTGTACTTGGTGCCGAGCTGGAAGATGTGGCCGACTTCGATGCCGCGCTTGATCACCAGGGTGCCCTGGCCGTCCGGGCTTGGGTCGCCCTCGACCACGTTGCGCAGGTCGGCAACTTGTGGAACCGGCAGGTCGCGCTCCCAGTTCACGCCGAAGTAGTGCTTGTCGTCGATGTTGGCACCGATGCCAAAGTCGCTCATCAGGGCAACCGAGCGGTCGATGATGCACTCCAGTGGCAGGTTCAGCGGGCCGAGGGAGCCTGCGCCGGCGCCGATGGCGTCGCGCAGCTCGGCCTCGGAAGCCATGACCAGCGGGTCGGCGACCTGCTCCAGCTTGGTAGCCTTGATTTCGTTGAGCTCGTGGTCGCCGCGCACGATCAGTGCAACCAGCTTGCCTTCCTCGGCACCATGTACGATCAGGGTCTTGACGGTCTTCTCGATCGCCAGGCCGAAGTTTTCCACCAGTTCGGCGATGGTCTTGGCGTTCGGGGTGTCAACCAGGCGCAGCTCTTCGGTCGGCGCCGGGCGCACGGTTTCGCGTGGAATGGCCTCGGCCTTCTCGATGTTGGCGGCGTAATCGGAGCTGTCGCTGAAGATCACGTCGTCTTCGCCGGAGGAGGCGAGCACGTGGAATTCGTGGGAGTAGCTGCCACCGATCGAGCCGGTGTCGGCCTGCACCGGACGGAAGTCCAGGCCCAGGCGGGTGAAGATGTTGGAGTACGCCAGGTGCATGCGGTCGTAGGTTTCCTGCAGGGAAGCCTGGTCGGCATGGAAGGAGTAGGCGTCCTTCATGATGAACTCGCGGCCGCGCATCAGGCCGAAGCGCGGACGGATCTCGTCACGGAACTTGGTCTGGATCTGGAACATGTTCAGCGGCAGCTGCTTGTAGCTGGACAGCTCGTTGCGCGCCAGGTCGGTGATGACTTCTTCGTGGGTCGGGCCGACGCAGAATTCGCGCTGGTGGCGGTCTTTCAGGCGCAGCAGCTCGGGGCCGTACTGCTCCCAGCGGCCGGATTCCTGCCACAGTTCAGCCGGCTGAATGCTCGGCATCAGCACCTCGAGGGCGCCGGCGGCGGTCATTTCCTCGCGCACCACGGCTTCGACCTTGCGCATCACCCGCAGGCCCATCGGCAGCCAGGTGTACAGGCCGGAGGCCAACTTGCGGATCATGCCGGCACGCAGCATGAGCTGGTGGCTGATGACCACTGCATCGGCCGGGGTTTCTTTCTGGGTGGCGAGCAAATATTGACTGGTGCGCATGGTGGGCCGTGTCGATTGCCTGAATGTGAAATGACCCCGCATTGTACGGGGGCGAAACGAAAGCGTACAGAATGCAGCACTGGCACGGTTCTGTCAGCCAAGAAAAAGCCCGGCGAGCGCCGGGCTTCTTCATCTTGGGGCGTCGCAAACCTGGGGTTACAGGATGCTCAGCGGGTACTCGACGATCAGGCGCAGTTCGTCCAGCGAGTTGGAGTAGACTGCGTCGGATGAACGATAGGTAGCCTGGCGGACACGGAAGCTCAGATCCTTGGCCGGGCCTTCCTGCAGGACGTACTTGATGTCCACATCGCGTTCCCATTCCTTGCCGTCGTTGGTGTCGGCAGTGTGAGCGCCGGTGCCGCGGACGTAGCGGGTCATGAAGCTCAGGCCTGGTACGCCGAACTCGGCGAAGTTCAGGTCGTAGCGGACCTGCCAGGATTTTTCGCCTTCGGCGTTGAAGTCGGAGCGTGCAACCGAGTTCGCCAGGAAGATGGTGCCGCCACCGTCGACGCCATACGCGTACTCGCCGTCACCAGTGACCTTCTGATAGGCCAGGGTGAAGGTGTGAGCGCCAATGTTGTAGGCGCCGGAGAAGCTATAGGCCCGGTTGTCGAGCTTGTCACCGTCTGCGGCGGCTTTATACAGGTCTGCGCCGTCGCTTTTTGTGTCATAGATGTTGAAGTCAAAGACCAGGCCTTGCTTGTCCGAGATCGGCAGCGCCCAGTTGACGTTGGCGTAGTATTTGCGCCAGTAGTCTTCGACTTTGGAGTAGTACAGGCTGGTGGACAGACTGTCGGTAAGGGCATAGGTGCCGCCGATAACATCCGCTTTCTTGAGACGGAAGCTATCGCGATTGGTCTCGGCTTGGGCGGTGAGGCTGGTGAAGCGACCGGCATGCAGGGTCAGGCCCTTGATTTCGTTGCTGGTCACCAAGGCGCCTTGTGCGATTTCCGGCAGCAGGCGGCTATCGTCGGTGGCGAAGACGGGCAGTGCGGTGAACTGGTCGCCGACCTTCAATACCGTGTCGGAGATGCGGAACTTAGCGGCAGCCCCACCCTTGGAATAGTCATCCTGGGAGCGTTGATCAGAGCCGGTGGGGAACAGGCCTGAGCCCGAGTAGCCACGGCCGCTGTCCAGCTTGAGGCCCAGCATGCCGATGGCGTCAACGCCGACACCGACGGTGCCTTGGGTGAACCCCGACTCGAAGGTGCCGATGAAGCCTTGGCCCCATTCGCGTTGGTCGTGACGCAAGCCGGCGGCTTTATTGGTGGCCGATTCGGTATTGCGATAGTCACGGCTGAAGTACAGGTTACGCATCTTGACATTCAGCTTGCTGTCTTCGACGAAGCCCTTGGACTCATCCTGCGAAGAGGCGACAGCCATCTGCGAAGTCCCTGCCGCTACGGCCAGGGCGATCATGCTCCACTTCATCACGCGCATCGTGATTTGCTCCTTTGGTTTTTAGGAAGAGTACCGCCGCACCCAAATGTTTTAGTTATAGGGTCGGCTCTTTCTTGTTATGTCGGCGAAAATGTATATCACGCGGACTATTCTTGGCGATATGGGCAGAAACAACCTTTCGGTAACTTTATGGCCATGTCGCTGTCAGTTGTCTCCATGTCGCAAATCACGCCCGTTTTATAGAGGCGTACAACGCCAGCGCTGTCTCGAAACCGTCATGTTTGTATAAATACAAAGTACGGCTTGTGAAACTCCCTGGTTTATCCGATGCCGCTGTTGTTATTTGTCGCACTCACCCGGTATTGCAGGGAGCGTGCCGACTTGGCGAGTAACGAATGCAACAAGCATGCTCAAAATCACGAACCTTTGATGAAATTTTCACAAAGGCTCTGGAAGCGGCCGGAAAACCTCCGAAAACACGGGCTGCGGCCGGTTTGGCGGCGGTTCACGGTTACCTCTTGCGTGTGCGGGTGAAGCTGCCTTCCAAGTCAAGGTGTTACCGACGATTGTTTATCCTGGCTGTTTTATGTGACGGATGTGTGGTGGGGGTCTGACGAGCGGCATCATTTTGGTGCGAAAAGTAGCGCTGTGTTACCGAAGCGGGGCGTCGATGTTGTCATTCGCGTGCTACAAATGGCTCGAATCGACGTCGGCGGGTGTGGCAAATGCCGAAGCGGAGTATCCTTGCGCGCCTGTGCCCGGCCGGTTGGAAGGGCTGTATCGCTAGTAAGGAGGTTTGCCGTGTTCACCCTCGATTCGCGTCTGCAGGAGGATTCCCTGGTACTGGGCGACCTGCCGCTGTGCCGCCTGCTGCTGAGCAAGGATGCCAACTACCCGTGGTTCATCCTGGTACCGCGCCGCGCCGATATCACCGAAGTGTTCGAGCTCGAGGACGCGGACCAGCAGCAGCTGTGGGTCGAAACTACGGCCCTGGCCGAAGCGTTGAAGGATGCCTTTGCCGCCGACAAGATGAATGTCGCGGCGCTGGGTAACGTGGTCAGTCAGTTGCACATGCATGTGATCGTGCGTCGCCGTGGTGACGCCGCCTGGCCCGCCCCGGTCTGGGGCAAGGTGGCGGCCACCGGCTACACCGAGGAGCAGATCGACGGTATTCGCCAGCAAGTGCGTGCGCTGCTGGGTGAGAGCTTCGAGGAGGCTTGAGGATGTCGCAGGAACTGGAAATGCGCATGATCGAGCTGGAGACCCGCCAGGCGTTTCAGGATGACAGCTTGCAGGCGCTCAATGATGTGATTGTCGAGCAGAGTCGGGTGATCGAACGCCTGCAATTGCAGATGGCGGAGCTGATCAAGCGCTACGAAGAGATGGCCGGCCAGCAGGGCGGCGGGGAAGAGGAAGCGCCGCCGCCTCACTATTGAGCACGGCGGCGGCACAGGTTCAGCGGCGGGCGACGGCGACCACGTCTTCGGCCTGCAGGCCTTTGTCGCGGTGCATCACCGAGAACTCCACGCGCTGGCCTTCGACCAGCACCCGGTGGCCCTCGCCGCGGATGGCGCGAAAGTGCACGAAGATATCGTCACCGGAGTCGCGGGAGATGAACCCGAAGCCCTTGGACGTGTTGAACCACTTCACGGTACCGGTATCGCGCTGGCCGGCCTCCTGTGGATTGCCCTGGCTGGCGCGGGCCTTTCGCGTGCCGCGAACGAAGCCGGCCACCAGGTGCAGCACGCTGGCGAGGAAGGCGCAGGCCAGTGCTGGCAGGTTGCCGAGCTCCGGGCGGGCCAGCAGGGTGAGGGTCTGCAGGACCACGGCCACGACCAGCAGGATGCTGGTGGCGTGTTGCAGCTGCTGGCGCATGCCTTTGTAGTACTGTGGCAGTACCGGGGCAATCACCAGGTTGAGCAGGCCGAGCAGCGCCAGGTAGACGGCCTCGGGTTGCTGCAGGAAGGGTGTAGCGTCAGTTTTCAAGGTGGGTATGAGCGATAGCAGCAAAGCCGCCACGCCCGTCACCAGATGGACGATCTTGAACATTGGGTTTGGCTCACGTTGATAAGGCCGATCACAGGATGAGCTGGTCGCACGGTGCGCGTGAACTGTAGGCGCGAAAACGTGACGGGCCAGCCTATGCACCCGGCACTGACAATCCGCACGGGTGGCACACTGCCTATTTAACAGCAAAGGCGGGGGCTTCTCAAACCGATTGGCGCCGACGGCTGTCCGTGCAGCCTTGTGCCGCATGCGCCGACGGGCAACTCTTGTTAGAGTGTTTGCTGCCCGCTTGATGATCAAGCCTTATGGAAAGGGGAGCTTCATGGCAATTGATATCGGTATCAGTGAAGAAGATCGCAAGTCCATCGTCGATGGCTTGTCCCGCCTGTTGTCGGATACCTATGTGTTGTATCTGAAAACCCATAACTTCCATTGGAACGTCACCGGTCCGTCGTTCCGCACCCTGCACCTGATGTTCGAAGAGCAATACAACGAGCTGGCCCTGGCGGTCGACTCGATTGCCGAGCGCATCCGTGCCCTGGGCTTCCCGGCGCCGGGATCCTATGCTTTTTATGCCCGTCACTCCTCGATCAAGGAAGAGGAGGGCGTGCCGCCTGCCGAAGAGATGATCCGCCAGCTGGTGCAGGGGCAGGAGGCGGTGGTGCGCACCGCTCGCAGCATTTTCCCAGTGGTGGACAAGGTCAGCGACGAGCCGACCGCCGACTTGCTGACCCAGCGCATGCAGGTGCACGAAAAAACCGCATGGATGCTGCGCGTGTTGCTCGACGGGAACTGATTGCCGCTTGACCGTCGTTTGACCCAGCCACACCAGGCCCGATGCCTTCACTGGTATCGGGCCTGCGCGTTTGTGGGGAAGGCTTTGCCGCTGCTATCGGCATGATCGGGTGGCGCTTCATGAAACACATGGATCCGTTCGCAAGGCGGGCGGGGGTGTGGTTTCGAGATGATGGAGCGGTGCGGTGGACGATCCGATGCGTGGTATCGATGGCAATGCGAGGCGCAGGCAGGGCGCGGGCAGCCCCCGGGTCGATCCGTTCAGGCGGGACTTCGACATGGCGCAGGCGGGGCCTGTGTCACGCTCGGTACGGCTCAACGGTTTTGCCACCTGCCTGCGTCTGGAGGTGGTGTACTGGCGCATCCTGGAGCGCATCGCCCAGGCCAACCGCTGCTCGGTGAGCGCGGTGCTGTCCTATGTGGACCGCGAGGTGCACCTGCGCCATGGCGGGGTGAGGAATTTCAGCGGGCTGGTCCGGGTGATCTGCGTCACCTGGTTGCAGGAGGCGCGGGACGTACACTGATCGCCGGGCTGCACAGCACTCCTTAACCATATATAATCCCGCTCTTTGCTGCCTTGGGCAGCGTGCGATGTGGTTGACGAGAGACACCATGCCCCTTTACGACTATCAATGTGCATCCTGCGAACACCGCATGGAGGTGTTGCAGAAGATCAGTGCCGCGCCGCTGACCGATTGCCCGGCATGCCAGGCGCCGGCATTGAAGAAGCAGCTGTCGGTCCCCGGCTTCCGCCTGAGCGGCAACGGCTGGTACGAGACCGACTTCAAGACCGGGGCGAAAAAGAATCTGGCAGGCGGCGACAAGGCCGACTGAGTTGAATTGCACCGACCAGGTCTTGCAGTATTAGCCCCTTGGGCGGCCAAGACCTCCACCGAACATACGAATCACGAGAAGCGAAACCACGACCATGATGCGCAGCCATTATTGCGGCCAACTGAACGAGTCCCTGGACGGCCAGGAAGTCACCCTTTGCGGCTGGGTCCATCGTCGCCGCGACCACGGCGGGGTGATTTTCCTCGATATCCGTGACCGCGAAGGCATGGCCCAGGTCGTGTTCGATCCGGATCGCGCCGAAACCTTCGCTGCCGCCGACCGCGTGCGCAGCGAGTACGTCGTGCAGGTCACCGGCAAGGTACGCAAGCGCCCGGATGGCGCAGTGAACGCCAACATGGCCTCCGGCGCCATCGAGATCCTCGGTTACCAGCTGACCGTGCTCAACGAGGCCGAAACGCCGCCGTTCCCGCTGAACGAATACTCCGACGTGGGCGAAGAAACCCGCCTGCGCTACCGCTTCATCGACCTGCGTCGCCCAGAAATGGCCGACAAGCTGCGCCTGCGTTCGCGCATTACCAGCAGCATCCGTCGTTTCCTCGACGAGAACGGCTTCCTCGACGTCGAGACGCCGATCCTCACCCGTGCCACCCCGGAAGGCGCCCGCGACTACCTGGTACCGAGCCGCACCCACGCAGGCAGCTTCTTTGCCCTGCCGCAGTCGCCACAGCTGTTCAAACAGCTGCTGATGGTCGCCGGCTTCGACCGCTACTACCAGATCGCCAAGTGCTTCCGCGACGAAGACCTGCGTGCCGACCGCCAGCCGGAATTCACCCAGATCGACATCGAGACCAGCTTCCTCGACGAGTCCGAGATCATGGGCCTCACCGAGAGCATGATCCGCAAGCTGTTCAAGGAAGTCCTGGACCTGGAGTTCGGTGAATTCCCGCACATGACCTTCGAAGAAGCCATGCGCCGCTACGGTTCCGACAAGCCGGACCTGCGTATCCCGCTGGAACTGATCGACGTTGCCGACCAGCTCAAGGATGTCGACTTCAAGGTGTTCGCTGGCCCCGCCAACGATCCGAAGTGCCGCGTCACCGCCCTGCGCCTGCCGGGCGGCGCCAGCATGCCGCGCAGCAAGATCGACGAGTACACCAAGTTCGTCGGCATCTACGGTGCCAAGGGCCTGGCCTACATCAAGGTCAACGAGCGCGCCAAGGGTGTCGAGGGTCTGCAGTCGCCGATCGTCAAGAACATCCCCGAGGCCAACCTCAACAACATCCTTGATCGCGTAGGCGCCGTGGATGGCGACATCGTGTTCTTCGGTGCCGACAAGTTCAAGGTCGTCAGCGAAGCCCTGGGCGCACTGCGTATCCGCCTGGGTCACGACTTCGAACTGCTGACCTGCCAGTGGGCGCCGATGTGGGTCGTCGACTTCCCGATGTTCGAAGAGAACGAAGACGGCAGCTTCACCGCGCTGCACCACCCGTTCACCGCGCCGAAGTGCAGCCCCGAAGAGCTGGAAGCCAACCCGGCCACCGCGCTGTCGCGTGCCTACGACATGGTTCTGAACGGCACCGAGCTGGGTGGCGGTTCGATCCGTATCCACCGCAAAGAGATGCAACAGGCGGTGTTCCGCCTGCTGGGTATCGAGGCGGCGGAACAGGAAGAGAAGTTCGGCTTCCTGCTCGACGCCCTGAAGTTCGGCGCGCCGCCTCACGGTGGCCTGGCCTTCGGCCTGGACCGCCTGGTCATGCTGATGACCGGCGCGCAGTCGATCCGTGAAGTGATCGCCTTCCCGAAAACCCAGAGCGCCGCGTGCGTCATGACCCAGGCCCCGGGCATGGTCGACGCCAAGGCACTGCGCGAGCTGCACATCCGTCTGCGCGAGCAGACCAAGGTCGAGTAACTCCGACCGCGGGCGCACTGGCTGCGCCCACGTATTCATGCGTTCCGCCCTTCGGGGCGGAACCTGTTTCTGTTTCAAGGATTTGGAGTCGTTATGGCCGGTCATTCCAAGTGGGCGAACATCAAGCACCGCAAAGAACGCCAGGATGCCAAGAGAGGCAAGATCTTCACCAAGTGGATCCGCGAACTGACCGTCGCTGCCAAGCAGGGTGGTGGTGATCCGGCGTCCAACCCGCGTCTGCGCCTGGCGCTGGACAAGGCCCTGGGTGCCAACATGAGCCGCGACATCATCGATCGCGCCGTGGCTCGCGGTGCCGGCACCAACGAAAGCGACAACGTCGAAGAGCTCAGCTACGAGGGTTACGGCCCGGGCGGCGTGGCGATCATGGTCGAAGCCATGACCGACAACCGCAACCGTACCGCCGCTGCCGTGCGCCATGCCTTCACCAAGTGCGGCGGCAACCTCGGTACCGACGGTTCTGTGGCCTACCTGTTCGAGCGCAAGGGGCAGATCAGCTTCGCTGCCGAGCTGAACGTGGACGAGGATGCGCTGATGGAAGCCGCGATGGAGGCCGATGCCGACGACGTGGTGGCCAACGACGACGGCTCCTTCGAGGTGTTTACCTCGTTCAACAACTTCTACGCCGTGCGCAATGCGCTCGAAGAAGCCGGTTTCAAGGCCTCGGACGCCGAGATCGTGATGCAGCCGACCACCAGCGCCGAGCTGGACAAGGACGGTGCGGAGAAGGTGCTCAAGCTGATCGATATGCTCGAGGACCTGGATGACGTGCAGAACGTCTACTCCAATGCACAGATTTCCGATGAGATCATGGAAACGCTGGGCTGATCGTTTCGGCAATCGGCTTTAACGCGGGGCAAGCCCGCTCCTACAAGGCCTGCGCCAGATTGCGGTGTAGCCTTTGTGGGGGCGGGCTTGTCCCGCGATAAGGCCGGCAAATTCGCACATCTTTGTAGGCGCTATGACTCTCATTCTTGGTATCGACCCCGGCTCGCGCATCACCGGCTTCGGCGTGGTCCGCCAGACTGCACGCGGCTGCGAGTACGTCACCTCCGGCTGCATCCGTACCGGTGATGGCGAGCTGCATGATCGCTTGCTGGTGGTCTTCCGCGGTGTCAGCGAGATCATCCGCCAACATGAACCGGTGACAATGGGCATCGAGCGGGTGTTCATGGCGCGCAACGCCGATTCGGCGCTTAAGCTTGGCCAGGCCCGGGGGGCAGCCATCGTCGCCGCGGCCGAGGCCGGCCTGGAGATCGCCGAGTACAGCGCCAGCCAAGTCAAGCAGGCCGTGGCCGGCACCGGTGGCGCCAACAAGGAGCAGGTGATGCTGATGGTGATGCACCTGCTCAAGCTGACCCAAAAGCCGCAGGTCGACGCCTCGGACGCCCTGGCCATCGCCCTGTGCCATGCCCATACCCGTTCCAGCCTGATTCCACATGGCCTGACGACGGCGCGACGACGCGGCGGGCGCTTGCGTCTGTAACCGCTTCATGCGCTGATACACATTTTGTCCGGGGGACGCGCTCACCCGGCGCATTTGCTGATAGGGTGGACCGGTTTTCGACCGGCGCCCGAGAGGAAGGATCGGAACGTGATTGGACGTTTGCGTGGCACTTTGGCGGAGAAACAGCCGCCGCACCTGATTATCGACGTCAACGGCGTGGGCTATGAGCTCGAAGTGCCGATGACCACGCTGTACCGCCTGCCCAAGGTCGGCGAGCCAGTGACCGTGCACACCCACCTGGTAGTACGCGAAGACGCCCACCTGCTCTATGGTTTCGCCGAAAAACGCGAGCGCGAGCTGTTCCGCGAGCTGATCCGCCTGAACGGCGTGGGGCCGAAGCTGGCGCTGGCGCTGATGTCTGGCCTGGAAGTGGACGAGCTGGTGCGCTGCGTGCAGGCCCAGGACGCCTCGGTCCTGGTGCGCGTGCCGGGTGTCGGCAAAAAAACCGCCGAACGCCTGCTGGTCGAGCTCAAGGACCGCTTCAAGGCGTGGGAAACCTCCCCGGCGATGTTCACCCTGGTCTCCGATGGCCCGCTGCCGGCGGCCAGTGAGTCCTCGGCCGAGGCTGACGCGGTCAGTGCCCTGGTCTCCCTGGGCTACAAGCCACAAGAAGCAAGCAAGGCGATTGCCGCGATCAAGGACAAGGCCGGCCTGAGCAGCGAGGAACTGATCCGTCGCAGCCTCAAAGGGATGATTACCAAGTGATCGAGACCGACCGCCTGATCACCGCCTCCGGACGCGACCGCGAAGAGGTTCAGGATCGTGCGATCCGCCCGCTGAGCCTGGACGAATACATCGGCCAGCCGGTGGTGCGCGAGCAGATGTCGCTGTTCATCCAGGCCGCGCGCGGGCGCGGCGAGTCGCTCGATCACACCCTGATCTTCGGTCCGCCGGGCCTTGGCAAGACCACCCTGGCCAACATCATCGCCCACGAGATGGGCGTGTCGGTCAAGAGCACGTCCGGCCCGATTCTCGAACGCCCTGGCGACCTGGCGGCGATGCTGACCAATCTCGAGCCGCATGACGTGCTGTTCATCGACGAGATCCACCGCTTGTCGCCGGTGGTCGAGGAAGTGCTCTATCCGGCGATGGAAGACTTCCAGCTGGACATCATGATCGGCGAAGGCCCGGCCGCGCGCTCGATCAAGCTCGACCTGCCGCCGTTCACCCTGGTCGGCGCCACCACCCGTGCCGGCATGCTGACCAACCCGCTGCGTGATCGCTTCGGTATTGTCCAGCGCCTGGAGTTCTACAGCGACAGGGACCTGGCGACCATCGTCAGCCGTTCGGCCGGCATCCTCGGCTTGCCCATGGACGACAAGGGCGCATTCGAGATCGCCCGCCGGGCGCGTGGCACGCCGCGGATCGCCAATCGCCTGCTGCGGCGGGTGCGCGACTTTGCCGAAGTGCGTGGCAAGGGCGAGATCACCAAGGCGGTCGCGGACATGGCGCTGAACCTGCTGGATGTCGATGAGCGTGGCTTCGATCATTCCGACCGGCGTCTGCTGCTGACCATGATCGAGAAGTTCGACGGTGGTCCGGTTGGGCTCGACAATATTGCCGCGGCGATCGGCGAGGAGCGCCACACCATCGAGGACGTGCTCGAGCCCTATCTCATCCAGCAGGGCTACATCATGCGAACCCCGCGGGGCCGTGTGGTCACCCGGCATGCCTACCTGCACTTCGGCCTGAACATCCCCGGGCGTTTCTGCGAGGGCGGGGAATATGCCGCGCAAGACGACGAATGACAGATCGAATCGGCATTTTCGTGGTCCTACCGCTGGCATGCCCTGGGCTCGCTGGCAATACGACATTATCGATGCAAAAACAGTTGCTGCAGCGGATTGGCAAGCACAGGAGTAAGCACTAGAGTATGCGCGCGCAAAATGGGCTGGAACCGTTCGCACACCGCTGTCGCGTCTATTACGAGGATACCGACGCCGGTGGCGTGGTGTATTACGTCAACTATCTCAAATTCATGGAGCGCGCACGCACCGAGCGGCTGCGTCACCTGGGGTTCTCCCAGGCCCAGCTGGCGCAGGACAACCTGTTGTTCGTGGTCCATTCCAGCGAGGCGCGCTATCACGCGCCGGCCCGCCTGGACGACGAGTTGCGGGTAACCGCGCAAGTACTTGAATTGAATCGTGCCAGCCTGCGCTTCGTGCAGCAGGTGTGGCGAGCAAAGGATGAAGTGCTGCTCTGCGAGGGGCAGTTCCTGGTGGCCGCCGTGCGCGCCGACACTTTCAAACCCCGGGCCATTCCCCCAGAACTGCGCGACGCCTTCCTGGTGGACGGCACGGGTACTCAATCGAACGCAGGAGAATAAGCGTGGAAGCAAACGTCGTCGACCATACCTCCATGTGGAGCCTGGTCGCCAATGCCAGTGTCGTGGTTCAGCTGGTAATGCTGACCCTCGTGGCAGCCTCGGTGACCTCTTGGATCATGATCTTCCAGCGCAGCACCATGCTGCGCGCCGGTCGTCGTGCACTGGACGCTTTCGAAGAGCGCTTCTGGTCGGGCATCGACCTGTCCAAACTGTACCGCCAGGCGGGCAGCAACCCGGACCCGGACTCGGGTGTCGAGCAGGTGTTCCGTGCCGGCTTCAAGGAGTTCTCGCGCCTGCGCCAGCAACCGGGTGTCGACCCGGACGCGGTCATGGAAGGGGTAGGGCGTGCCATGCGCGTGGCCATCTCCCGCGAGGAAGAAAAGCTCGAGCAGAGCCTGCCGTTCCTGGCCACCGTCGGTTCCACCAGCCCGTACATCGGTCTGTTCGGTACCGTGTGGGGCATCATGAACTCGTTCCGCGGCCTGGCCAGCGCCCAGCAGGCCACCCTGGCCACCGTGGCCCCGGGTATTGCCGAGGCCCTGATCGCCACTGCGATCGGCCTGTTCGCCGCGATCCCGGCTGTTATCGCCTACAACCGTTTTGCCGCGCGCAGTGAAGTGCTGATCGGGCGCTACTACACGTTCGCCGACGAGTTCCAGGCGATCCTGCACCGCAAAGTACACACCAGCGAAGAGTGATCAGGTAGAAACCCATGGCCCGAGTTCGCCACAAACGCAAGCCGGTCGCCGAGATGAACGTGGTGCCCTACATCGACGTGATGCTGGTGCTACTGGTTATCTTCATGGTGACCGCCCCGATGCTCAACCAGGGCGTGAAGGTGGACCTGCCCAAGGTTTCCAGCGAAGCCCTGCCGCAGGACAACAACGTCCAGGTCCTGACCATCTCGATCAAGGCTGACAAGACCTACTATTGGAACCTCGGCAGCGAAGTCGACACCGACAAGCAGATGGACAAGGCCATGACCTTGCCGGACATGACCAGCGCGGTGACCAAGATCATCGCCGCCGGCCGTGACCAGGGCAAGCAGACCCAGGTCTTCATCCGTGGCGACAAGGCTGTCGACTACGGTGCGGTGATGGGCGCCATGGGCGGGTTGCAGAAGGCCGGTGTCGGTAACGTTGGCCTGATTACCGAGGCGCCCTGATGCAACAGCGAGAGCCATCCGCCTCGGAAAGCTACTTCTGGCCCAGTGTCTGGGCCATTGCGCTGCACGTGCTGGTGTTCGGCATGCTGTTCGTCAGCTTTGCCATGACGCCTGAGCTGCCGCCCTCCAAGCCTATCGTCCAGGCCACGCTGTACCAGCTCAAGTCCAAGAGCCAGGCGACCACCCAGACCAATCAGAAGATTGCCGGGGAGGCGAAGAAGACTGCCTCGCGCCAGACCGAGGTCGAACAGCTGGAGCAGAAGAAGGTCGAGCAGGAGGCCGTGAAGGCCGCGGAACAAAAGAAAGCCGACGCCGCTCAAAAGGCCGAGGAGGCTCGCGAAGCCGCCGAGGCGAAGAAAGCCGAAGACGCCGCCAAGGCCGCAGAGCAGAAGAAAGCCGCCGAGGCCAAGAAAGCCGAGGAAGCGAAGAAGGCCGCTGAAAAGCAACAGGCCGATATCGCCAAGAAGAAGGCTGAGGACGAGGCCAAGAAGAAGGCCGAGGAAGAAGCCAAGAAACAGGCCGCGGAAGAGGCGAAGAAGAAAGCCGCCGAAGACGCGAAGAAAAAAGCAGCCGAGGACGCCAAGAAAAAATCGGCGGCCGAGGACGCGAAGAAGAAGGCAGCTGAAGAGGCCAAGAAAAAGGCCGCGGCAGACGCCCAGAAGAAAAAGGCACAGGAAGCGGCCCGCAAGGCGGCGGAAGACAAGAAGGCCCAGGCACTCGCCGAGCTGTTGTCCGACACCACCGAACGGCAGCAGGCGCTGGCCGACGAGCAGGGTGACCAGGTGGCCGGCGACTTCGACGACCTGATTCGCATGCGCGCGGCCGAAGGTTGGGCGCGTCCGCCATCCGCGCGCAAGGGCATGACGGTAGTTCTGCAGATCAACATGCTGCCGGACGGCACCATCACCAACGTGAGTGTGGCCAAGTCCAGTGGCGACGGTCCGTTCGACAGCTCGGCCGTGGCCGCAGTGAAGAACATTGGTCGGTTGACCGAAATGCAGGGCTTGAAGCCGAACGAGTTCAATCCGTATCGTTCATTCAAGATGACATTTACACCTGAGGATCTAGCGTTGTGATTAAACGTCTGAGAGGACTCCTGGTCTTGCTCTGCTGCGTGGCAGGCATGGCAATGGCAGAGGAAAAGAACATCCTGGTCACCAGCGGTAGCGACCGGGCAACTCCCATTGCGGTAGTGCCGTTCGGTGTCCAGGGCGGCAGCGTGCTGCCGGAAGACATGGCCGATATCATCGGCAACGACCTGCGCAACTCCGGCTACTACGCGCCGATCCCGCGGCAGAACATGATCAGCCAGCCAAGTCAGGCCAGCGAAGTGATCTTCCGCGACTGGAAAGCGCTGGGCGCCCAGTACGTCATGGTCGGCAGCATCGTGCCGGCCGGTGGTCGCCTTCAGGTGCAGTACGCCCTGTTCAACGTTGCCACCGAACAGCAGGTACTGACCGGCAGCGTCGCCGGTGGTGTCGACCAGTTGCGCGACATGTCGCACTACATCGCCGACCAGTCGTTCGAGAAGCTCACTGGCATCAAGGGTGCGTTCTCGACCCGCATGCTGTACGTGACCGCCGAGCGTTTCTCGACCAACAACACCCGCTACACCCTGCAGCGTTCGGACTATGACGGTGCCCGTGCAGTGACCCTGCTGCAGTCGCGTGAGCCGATCCTGTCGCCGCGTTTCGCGCCGGATGGCAAGCGTATCGCCTATGTCTCGTTCGAGCAGAAGCGCCCGCGCATCTTCATCCAGCACATCGACACCGGTCGCCGCGAGCAGATCACCAACTTCGAAGGCCTGAACGGTGCGCCGGCCTGGTCGCCTGACGGCTCGCGCCTGGCGTTCGTGCTGTCGAAAGACGGTAACCCGGACATCTATGTGATGAACGTGGCTTCGCGCCAGATCACCCGTGTCACCGCCGGCCCAGGTATCAATACCGAGCCGTTCTGGGGCAAGGATGGCAACACCCTGTACTTCACCTCCGACCGTGGCGGCAAGCCGCAGATCTACAAACAGTCGGTCGGTGGCGGTGGTGCCGAGCGCGTGACGTTCGTGGGTAACTACAATGCCAACCCGAAACTGTCGGCGGATGAAAAGACCCTTGTGATGATTCATCGCCAGCAGGGTTTCACCAACTTCAAGGTGGCTGCGCAGGACCTGCAACGTGGAAGTGTAAAGATTCTCTCCGAGACCAGTCTTGATGAGTCTCCCACTGTTGCGCCAAACGGCACCATGCTAATCTACGCCACCCGCCAGCAGGGCCGGGGAGTCTTGATGCTCGTGTCGCTTAACGGCCGCGTGAGGCTCCCACTTCCTACCGCTCAAGGCGAAGTCAGAGAACCGTCCTGGTCCCCTTACCTGAACTGATTGCGGCGTAACACGTTTTGCTTAACACACTGGGGTTTCATTAGGAGTTTCACGATGGAAATGCTGAAGTTTGGTAAATTCGCTGCGCTGGCTCTGGCCATGGCTGTAGCTGTAGGTTGCTCCTCGAAAGGCGGTGACAACGCTGGTGAAGGCGCTGTTGATCCGAACGCTGGCTACGGTGCCAACACTGGCGCTGTCGACGGTTCCCTGAGCGAAGAAGCCGCCCTGCGCGCAATCACCACCTTCTACTTCGAATACGACAGCTCGGACCTGAAGCCAGAAGCCATGCGCGCTCTGGACGTTCACGCCAAGGACCTGAAGTCCAACGGCAACCGCGTTGTCCTGGAAGGCAACACCGACGAGCGCGGCACCCGCGAGTACAACATGGCTCTGGGTGAGCGTCGTGCCAAGGCCGTTCAGCGCTACCTGGTTCTGCAGGGCGTTTCCCCTGCTCAGCTGGAACTGGTTTCCTACGGCGAAGAGCGTCCAGTTGCCACCGGCAACGACGAGCAGTCCTGGGCTCAAAACCGTCGCGTAGAACTGCGTAAGTAAGTTCCTATGCGTATGTGCCGTCGTGCTGTAACCGTCCTCGCACTCAGCCTGCCCCTTTCGGCGTGGGCTGCGGTTCCCGTAGTAGATGACAACGCGGGTGGTTATCCACCTGCGGGTTATGGCACGAGCGGCGCCTATGCCGGAGCAGGGGCTTCGGCCCCTGCTTCTGCAAATGGCCAGCTGTTCATGCAGCTGCAGCAGATGCAGGACCAGATTTCCCGCCAGCAAGGCATCATCGAAGAGTTGCAGAACGATGTGTCGCGCATGAAGCAGGAAAACCTTGAGCGCTATCAGGATCTCGACCGCCGCATCAGCAGCGGTGCCGCACCTGCCGCGACTCCCGACAATTCCTCCACCGGTGGCGCGAACAACGCAGCCACGGGTGCCGCTGCCGGCGCCAGCGCCGCGCAGCCACCGGCCGCCAGCAGCGAGCCGGGTGATCCGGCGAAAGAGAAGCTGTATTACGACGCCGCTTTCGACCTGATCAAGCAGAAGGACTTCGACAAGGCCAGCCAAGCCTTCAACGCCTTCCTGCGCAAGTACCCCAACAGCCAGTACGCCGGCAATGCCCAGTACTGGCTTGGCGAGGTCAACCTGGCCAAGGGCGACCTGCCAGGTGCCAGCCAGGCGTTTGCCGAAGTCGGCCAGAAGTACCCGAAACACAGCAAGGTGCCGGATTCGCTGTACAAACTGGCCGACGTCGAGCGCCGCATGGGCCACACCGACAAGGTCAAGGGTATCCTGCAGCAGGTTATCACCCAGTACCCCGGCACTTCCGCCGCGCAACTGGCGCAACGTGACTTGCAGAAGCTTTAAGCTTCGGCGGTACCGTTTAAAAGAAACCCGCGCTTGTCGCGGGTTTTTTCGTTAGAATCACGGCCCTTTTTTCGTAAACACGCTGCTGCGGATAACGCTTTGTCGAGTCCGTGCCAGTGCCTGAGGAGGCGGACAGCCTGTTTAGCTGTCACGCCCGTGGCGATCATGCAAGACACATTACGCATCACCGAAGTGTTTTACTCGTTGCAGGGTGAAACGCGAACGGCCGGCCTGCCCACGGTTTTCGTGCGCTTGACCGGTTGCCCCCTGCGCTGCCAGTACTGCGACAGTGCCTATGCCTTCAGTGGCGGCACTATCCGCCCCCTCGATTCGATCCTCGAGCAGGTGGCCGGCTTCAAGCCGCGCTATGTCTGCGTGACCGGTGGCGAGCCACTGGCCCAGCCCAACGCGCTGCCGTTGCTGCAGCGCCTGTGCGACGCTGGTTATGAGGTGTCACTGGAGACCAGCGGCGCCCTCGACATCAGTGGTGTCGACACCCGGGTCAGCCGCGTGGTCGACCTTAAGACCCCGGGCTCCGAGGAGTCTCACCGCAATCGCTACGAGAACATCGAGCTGTTGACCGGCAACGATCAGGTCAAGTTCGTCATCTGTTCCCGTGAGGACTACGATTGGGCCGTCTCCAAACTGATCCAGTACAACCTGGCCGAGCGCGCCGGTGAAGTGCTGTTCTCGCCCAGCCACCATCAGGTGAGCGCCAGCGACCTGGCCGACTGGATCGTCGCCGACAACCTGCCCGTGCGTTTCCAGCTGCAGTTGCACAAGCTGCTGTGGAACGACGAACCCGGACGTTGAGGAGCAAGACATGACTGACAAACGCGCGGTAATCCTGCTTTCCGGTGGCCTGGACTCGGCTACCGTGGTGGCCATGGCCAAGGCCGACGGCTACCAGTGCTACACCATGAGCTTCGACTACGGCCAGCGCCATCGCGCCGAGCTCGATGCCGCGGCGCGGGTGGCCCGTGACCTGGGCGTGGTCGAGCACAAGGTGATCGGCCTGAACCTCGACGGCATCGGTGGCTCGGCCCTGACCGACAGCAGCATCGATGTGCCCGAGGCGCCGAGCGAAGGGATTCCGGTCACCTACGTGCCGGCTCGCAATACGGTATTCCTGTCGCTGGCCCTTGGCTGGGCGGAAGTGCTCGAGGCGCGGGACATCTTCATTGGCGTCAACGCCGTGGACTACTCCGGTTATCCGGATTGCCGCCCGGAGTTCGTCGAGGCCTTCGAGCGCATGGCCAACCTGGCCACCAAGGCCGGCGTGGAAGGGCAGGGCTTCCGCATCCAGGCGCCATTGCAGAACCTGAGCAAGGCGCAGATCGTCCAGGCGGGCATTGCCCGTGGCGTGGACTACAGCCTGACCGTTTCCTGCTACCAGGCCGATGATGACGGGCGGGCCTGCGGCAAGTGCGACAGCTGCCGCCTGCGCGCTGATGGCTTCAAGGCTGCCGGTGTAGAGGATCCCACTCGGTATTTTTGAAAAAAATTTGCGATGGGGTGTTGAATTCTTCTGAGAAATCAGTAATATACGCGCCATCCAACGGGTCGTTAGCTCAGTTGGTAGAGCAGTTGGCTTTTAACCAATTGGTCGTAGGTTCGAATCCTACACGACCCACCATATGCAGTACGAAAGAGCCCGCCTTCATGGCGGGCTTTTTCATGCCTGTCGAAAAGTGGCCTGGCCCACTGTCAGCGGTTCAGTCGCCGCGCATCAAAGGCGTCCCGCGCCTGGTAGGCGGTGTAGGTGGCCTGTGCAGCCACCAGGCCGGCCAGGCCGAAGGTGCGGTCGAGGCCGAACCGGTTGAAACCGCTCGGGATCGGCAGGCGTCGGGCGATGGCGTCCGCCAGGACTTCGCCGGCGACCGTGGTCGGTGCCATGCCATGGCCGCCAAAGCCGACGGCGTGCCAGATGCCGTTGTCGTCCTGGCCGATCTGCGCCATCTGGTGGCGCCCGTAGCTCATCAGGCCGCCCCAGGAAAATTCCAGCTCTACGTCCTCGAGTTGCGGGTAGACGCTCGCCAGGTCGGCCTTGAGTAGCTTGGCGATGGCTTGTGGCCCGCGATCGAGAATGGAGATACGCCCACCCCAGAGAATCCGGGTGTCTTTCAGTGGGCGGTAGTAATCGAAGGCGAAGCGTGTGTCGTAGATGGCCGATTGGCAGTCGATGGCGTCCTGTAGGCGCGCGCCCAATGGCGGGGTGGTTACCACGTAGGTGGCGATCGGCAGCACGGCGCGTTCGATCGGGGCGTAGACGCCGCGGGCATAGCCCCCTGCGCTGAATACCACCTCCTCGGCATGAACTTCGCCCTGCTCGGTACGCACGATATAGCCGCCTGCCTTCTTCTCGATGCCGGTCACCGGCGACTGCTCGTAGATCGTCACCCCGGCCTGGGCTGCAGCCTGGGCAATACCGCAGACGTACTTGAGCGGGTGGAAGTGGAAGGCGTTGCGCTCCAGCAACCCGCCGTAATAGCGCTCGGTCCTGAGCTGTTCCTTCAGTTCGCCGGGGGCGATGTATTCCCAGTCGACGCTATAGGCCTGCTTCATCAACTGGCGCGGTTTCTCCAGGCGCGACGGGTCGTTGAACCAGTTGGCGAGGATCACGCCCTGATCGACCAGGTCGCAATCGATGGTGTAGCGGCGGGTGCGCTCGCGGATCAGCTCGACGGCGTCGAGTGTCAGTCGATACAGCTTGCGTGCCTCGTTGGCACCCAACGCCGATAGCAGGTCGGCGTTGCCGAGGCTGTAGCCGCCGAAGACGAAGCCGCCGTTGCGTCCCGAGGCGCCATGGCCGACACGTTGCGACTCGAGCAGCGTCACATCGCTCATTCCGCGCTCGGCAAGCCCTATCGCGGTCGACAGGCCGGCCAGGCCGCCCCCGAGGATGCACACACGGGTATCGGTGCGCCCACTCTGGGCGGGGTAGAAGGTTCTGCTGGCGGTGGCTTCGTAGTAGGAGTCGAAGGTGCTGTTCATCAGGGTCCCGAAGCAGTGATGGGCGGACCGGGGCGGGTCCGCCAGTGGGGTTTTCAGGCGGGCTGCTGGCCGGCCGTGACCGCGTCGCCGGAAGGCTCTGCCTTGCTGCGTTCGGCCTTGCGAATCTCGATACTGGAAAAGTCCATTTCCCTGTAGCGCACCACCCTGGAGCCTGTGACCAGCTTGTGCCCGGACCAGACCGCCACGAACAGCACCAGGCCGACGTAGGTGGCGAAGGCGCCGATCCAGTCGATCTGCCCGCCGATGAATGCCTGGTAGTTCTGCCCGAGCATCACCACCATGCACAGGCCGAAAGCGAACAGCGGGCCGAACGGGAAGTACTTCGACACATACGGCAGTTTCGCCAGGTCATTGCCACCCAGCACGTAGCCGCGGCGGAAGCGGTAATGGCTGATCGCGATGCCCAGCCAGGCGATGAAGCCGAGCATGCCGGAGGTGTTGAGCAGCCACAGGTAGAGCTTGCCGGGGCTGAACAGGAAGCTCAGCAGGCACAGGCCGGCGACCGCGGCGGTGGCCAGCAGCGCCCAGACCGGCGTGCCGCTACGGGTCACCCTGGCGAAGATGGCCGGCGCCTTGCGCTCCAGCGCCAGGCTGTAGAGCATGCGCGACGAGGCATACATGCCCGAGTTGCCGGCGGACAGCACCGAGGTCAGGATCACCGCGTTCATCACGGCGGCGGCGGCGAGCATGTCGGCCTTGGTGAAGATCAGGGTGAACGGGCTGATGGTGACGTCCGACAGGCCGTCCTTGAGCAACCGTGGGTCGGTGTAGGGGATCAGCAGGCCGATCACGACGATGGTGAGTACGTAGAACAGCAGGATGCGCCAGAAGATCTGGCGTACGGCCTTGGGAATGTTGCGCCCCGGGTTTTCCGTTTCGCCGGCGGCGATGCCGACGAACTCGGTGCCCTGGAACGAGAAACCGACGATCATCGCCACGCCGATCAGCGCCGGCAGGCCGCCGGCAATTGGCGCGTCGCCGATCTGCCAGAGGTGGGCGCCGCCGTCCTGGCCGCCTTCGAGGATGCCCAGCAGCATCAGCACGCCCACGGCGATGAAGATGATGATGGTGATGACCTTGATCAGGGCGAACCAGAACTCCGCCTCGCCGAAGAAGCGTACCGAGGCGACGTTCAGGGCGAACAGCAGCACCAGGAAGGCCGCGCTCCAGATCACCCCGGGGGTGTCGGGGAACCAGTAGAGCATGATGATCTGCACGGCCACCAGGTCCACGGCGATGGTCACGGCCCAGGAGTACCAGTAGTTCCAGCCCAGGGCGAAGCCAAAGCTTTCTTCGACGTAGCGCGAGGCATAGGTGGAGAACGAGCCGCTGACCGGCATGCACGCGGCCATTTCGCCGAGGCTGGTCATCAGGAAGTAGACCATCAGGCCGATCACCGCGAAGGCCAGTAGCGCGCCGCCGGGGCCGGACTGGGCGATGGTGGCGCCGGAGGAGACGAACAGGCCGGTGCCGATGGAGCCGCCGATGGCGATCATGTTCAGGTGGCGGCTGGTAAGGGTGCGTTTGAGGTGTCCGGAAGGCGGGGCTGCGGCAGTCAAACTTGCATTGTTGTTCGAATGGGTCATGGGCAACCTATTGAATCTGCATTCGGGTGAGTTGTTGTTTTTGTTGTGATCTGACCACTTCCAGTTGCAGGTGACGGGCGCGGGTTGGGCGCCGGTCGGCCGGCGGCCTCTCCAGTGCCGCGGCGGTCGCGATTGCTTTGATTGAAATCAGTATTGGCGTTGAAAGGCGTTCGCAACAAACGACAATTAGTTGCTACATCATTCCATTCCGGAATGTTTGATTTCGTCGTTTTGATCATGCGCAAAAGTTGATAATTGCAAGCATTCATCCGAATTGCCCATGTTTGCTGAGATGCTTCGACGTCATTGTGAAGTTGGAAATGGTCGTTTTGTAGTGGTCATGAAATGTACGAAACAATATGGCGGAAATTTATTCATCATTGAACAGCAAAAAACCGATACCTGGGTTGGCCAGATATCGGTTTTAGGTGTGTCGTTCCCTTCAAGCGGAGGGATTGCTGTGAGGGGCTGCCTTGTCGTGAGGCTGTCAGCCTTCGTCAGGGCGAAACGTGCTGCTGGCAGTCCGCTGTCGCTGTTTCATCCGGGGGCGGATTCAAACCCGGAACTGCGCCATCAGTGCCTGCTGCTGGTTGGCCAGCCGGTTGAGTGCCTGGCTGATGTGCGCCGACTCGTCGGCCTGCCCCGACAGCGATTCGGTAACGTCGCGGATACCCGCCACGTTGCGGTTCACCTCTTCGGCCACGGCGCTCTGTTCCTCGGCGGCCGAGGCGATCTGCAGATTCATGTCGGTGATCACCGTCACCGCCTCGCCGATACGTTGCAGCGCCGGCAAGGTCTGTTCCATCTGCGCGGCACTGTCCTGGGCCTGGCGCTGGCCGGCCTGCATCGCCTCGACCACGTCCTGGGTGCCTTGCTGCAAGCCTTCGATTACCTGGCGGATTTCCTCGACCGACACCTGGGTGCGCTGCGCCAGGTTGCGTACTTCGTCGGCGACCACCGCAAAGCCCCGCCCGGCTTCGCCGGCGCGGGCCGCTTCGATGGCGGCGTTGAGGGCCAGCAGGTTGGTCTGCTCGGCGATGGCGCGGATCACTTCGAGTACCGAGCCGATCTGTTCGCCACGGCTTTCCAGGGCGCGGGCTTCATCCATGGCCGCATCCATGCCGCCGGCAAGCTGGGCGATCGCTTCCCGGGTGGCACCCACCCGCGCCAGGCCATCGCGGGTTGCCTGGTCGGCACCGCGTGCGGCCTGGGCGGCCTGGGCGGCGTTGTGGGCAACGTCATGGGCCGTGGCGCTCATCTCATTTGCCGCGGTGGCGACCTGTTCGATTTCGCGGTGCTGCTGCTGCATGCCGTCGCTGGTCTGGCGGGCAATCAGCGCCGACTGGTCGGCAGTGCCGCGGGCTTCCTGCAGTGAGCCCTTGAGCTGCGCGATCACCGGCTGCAGCTTGTCGAGGAAACGGTTGAACCAGCCCGTCAACTGGCCCAGTTCGTCGTCACGGGCGTAGTCCAGACGCCGGGTCAGGTCGCCTTCACCGCTGGCGATGTCCTTCAGGCGCGCGGCCACGGCCAGGATCGGCCGGGTCACGCCGCGGGCGGTCAGCCACACCAGCAGCAGCCCCAGCACAGCGGCGCCCAGGCCTATCAGCAGGCTGACGAGGTTGGCCTGCTGGTTCTGGCTGTCCAGGCGCTGGTTGAGGGTAACGGCGGGCGCTTGCAGTACCTGCTCGGGCAGTTCAAGCAGCACCTGCCAGGGTGCCGCGCCGGGAATCGGCGCAAAGGGTCGGGAAATACGCATGGTGCCTTGGTCCAGGCGCTCGACGGCCTGGCCGGCACGCAGTGGCGCGGCCAGGGCCGCCGCGCTGGCGCCGAAGGCCTGCTGCACGGTCTTGCTCAGCTGGCCAACATCCTGGCTGTGGCCGGCGAGCAGGCCCGCAGGGCTGACGATGCTGACCTGGCCCTGGCCGTCGAACAGTTCCTGGCGGCCGGCCAGGCTCAGTTGCTGCAGGTTGTCCAGGCCGATGTCCAGGCCGACCACGCCCACCACCTTGCCGTTCTCCAGCAGCGGCAGGGCGATGCTGGTCATCAGCACCTGGTGGCCGTTGACTTCATCGAAGTACGGGTCGAGCACGCAGGCCTTGGCGGTTTCCAGTGGGCAGGTCAGCCAGCGGTTGTAGGGCGAGCCGTTGGCGCCGATGCTGGTGTCGGCAAGCATCAACTCGGGCATGGCCTCCACTTCGAGGTCGCCAGTGCCGGGCTGCGACCAGTACAGCGAGAAACGCCCGCTGTCGTTGCTGCCGTTGTCGGCCTGGCCGGCGAAACGGGCGTCCTGCTGGTCCAGGGCGTTGGGCTGGAACACCAGGTACAGGCCGATCAGGTCGGCATTGCCGGCCAGTGCGGTGCGGGCCTCGCGGCTGAGTTCACTGCGCAGGTCGGCGCCGCCACGGGCCTTGAGCGCCTGCACCAGGCGGGCGAAACCGTTGCCGTATTGGTAGGCGTCCATGAAGTAGCGCTGGATGCGCAAGGCCTGGGTTTCGCCGTGGGCCTGCAGGCGCAGGCGGGCGCTGTGGTCGAGCAGTTCGGTGTTGGCCTGGAACACCTGCTCGGCGCTGCGCCGGGCTTGGGTGAGCGAGGTGGCCACCAGCAGGGCGACGATGGCCAGCAGGCACAGGCCGGCGAGCAGGGTGATCTTCCACTGGATGGAGAGACTTTGCTGCGACATGGGCTTTTCCTTCTCGGGCAAACACAACGCCCGCGGTCAGGCGGGCGTCGATGGGATCATTCGGCGATGTAGTTCGGTGGCGCAACCCTGAAGGCCTTGGTCAGCCAGGCCAGGTAGAGCACGCCAAGCAGGGCCCAGATACCGCCGAACAGCAAGGAGTGTTCGTTCAGGTCCAGCCACAGCGAGACGATGATGCAGAAGCCTATCGTCGGCGCCACCAGATACTTGAGGTTGTTCGTCAGGCCCTTGTTCTGTCTCTCACGGATATAGCAGTGGTTGATCACCGAAAGGTTGACGAAGCTGAACGCCACCAGCGCGCCGAAGTTGATGATCGAGGTGGCGGTGACCAGGTCGAAGAAGATCGCCGACAGCGAGATCAGGCCGACCACGGCGATGTTCAGCACCGGGGTCTTGTAGCGTGGGTGCAGGCGGGCAAACACCCCGGCCGGGATCACGTTGTCGCGGCCCATCACGTACAAAAGACGCGACACACTGGTCTGCGAGGCCAGGCCCGAGGCGATGGTGTTGATCACCGTGCAGGCGATGAACACCGACTGGAACAGTTTGCCGCCGACGTACAGGGCGATTTCCGGCAGGGCTGCTTCCTGGTCGTGGAAGCGTGCCATGGTCGGGAAGTAGGCCTGGATGAAGTAGGACACGCCGATGAACACCACGCCGCCGATCAACGCGGTGAGGAAGATCGCCCGGGGGATGGTCTTGCCCGGGTCGCGGGTCTCTTCCGACAGGCAGGTCACTGCATCGAAGCCCAGGAACGAGAAGCACAGGATGGTCGCACCGGCAGCCAGGGCGGCGAACTGGGTCTGGTCGTCGGCGAATGGTACCAGGCTCCAGGCCGTGCCCAGGCCTTCGCCATGGCCCAGGCCGCGCCAGCAGAGGTAGATGAACACCGAGATGATCGCCACCTGCACAGCGACGAACAGCAGGTTGAAGTGCGCCACCAGGTTGATGCTGCGCATGTTGATCAGGCTGATCAAGGTGACGAAACCGGCCACCCACACCCAGGCAGGTACTTCGGGAAACATGGCTGAGAGGTAGAGCTTGGCCAGCAGCGCATTGACCATGGGCAGCAGCAGGTAGTCCAGCAGCGACGACCAGCCGACCAGGAAACCCACGTGCGGGTTGATGGCGCGCTGGGTGTAGGTGTACGCCGAGCCCGACTGCGGGAAGCGTCGCACCAAGGTGCCATAGCTTACGGCGGTGAACAGGATGCCGGCCAGGGCCAGGAGGTAGGCGCTGGGCACGTGCCCGGCAGTGATCCCGGAGACGATGCCGAAGGTGTCGAACACGGTCATCGGGGTGAGGTAGGCCAGGCCGATGATCACAACGTGCCAGAGGCGCAGGGACTTGCGGAACTGGGCATCGCCGGGGGCGCTGTGGTCAGGCTGCATGCGGGCGCTGCTCCTGTGTCGAAACAACGGGCACGGCGGATGACGGGCACGACAAGGTCGGGCGGATGGGCTCCATGTTGTTCACCTTTTATGTTGGAGCTGCAGGGTGCGCGAAATAAACAACGATGGTCGTTTGAGTGTCAAGTTAAACATGACAGGTAGTCAGTTGGATGGAAGGCGAATCGGTTTTTTTGGCCGTTATGCTCTGTTATTGGCCGATTGAGCGGATCGTAAGTCGATTTTGATGTTCGTAAAAATTGACATGAATTTTGGCAAAAGCGCGCTTTCCTTGGGGCGCCTATGCACGAAATACATCAAGCGTTACCGCGCCAGGCGAGTGCCGATGGTATTCTTGCCACCCTGCGTGCCCTCGTTTCCGTGGTCCGCCCAATCGCCCTCCCTATGGACAGCAATCGGTTCTATTCATGAAGAAATCAGTAGGCATCCTTTCCGGTCTGGCCGTCGCCATCGCCGTCGCAACCACCGCTGGCGCCTGGTACACCGGCAAGCAACTGCCCACCGAGCTGGAACGCTCCGTTGCCCGCGGCAACGAAGAGCTGAAGAAAGCCCTGGTCGGCAACGGCGGCAGCATGACCATCGAGCTGGTCTCGCTGGACCAGCACTTCTTCACCAGCACCGCGCACTACCGCCTGAAGGCCGAGAACGTGCCGCTTGGCGAGGCCGAGGCGCTGAACTTCCAGGTTGGCGTGACTGACCAGATCGAGCACGGCCCGTTCCCCTGGTCGCGGGTCAAGGCGTTCAAGCTGATGCCGGTCATGGCCACCAGCAACAGCGCTTTGGACAAGGATGACTTCACCGCGGGCTGGTTCACCGCCGCCGGCGACAAAGCACCGGTCACCGCCCAGGTCAGCCTCGGCTACAACGGCAGCGTCGACAGCGACATCCGCCTGGCGCCGGTGACGCTCAAGGAAGACGGCGGCAACGTCCTGGACTTCTCCGGCCTGCAGCTGCAACTGCGCGGTGACCGCGACGGCAAGGCAGTGGAGATCCACGGCAATGCCGAGCACCTGGAGTTGAACTTCGTCGATGAGCAACAAGCGCCGGTGAAGATCCTGCTCAACGGCTTCAAGGCCGGCGGCAAGCTCCACGAAACTGCCCACGACATGGTCTATGTCGGCAACTTCGACCTGGCCCTGGCCGACACTCAGGTGACCTTCGGGCCGAAGCAGGAAGTGCTGGTGCTCAAGGGCCTGCAGCAGAACAACCTGTACAACGCCGAGGGCGAGGCCAAGGACAAGCTGGCCGGGCGCCTGGAATACAAGGTCGCCGACATCAGCTACGCCGGGCGCAAGGCCGGTAGCGCGGAAATGGTCCTGACCATGAAGTCCATCGACATTGCGGCCATGCAGGCGCTGATGGAGTGGTACCAGACCCAGCTGCCGCAGATGCAGCAGGCGGCGGCTGAGGGCGAGGCGCCGTCGCTGGAAATGACCCCCGAGGAGCAGGCCAAGGTCCAGGGCGACCTGCAGAAGCTGCTGGTGGCCAAGCCACAGGTGGCGGTGGAGAAGCTGGCGTTCAAGACCGCCAATGGCGAGAGCCACTTCAACCTGGCGATGGACTTCGCCAGCCCCAGCTCGTTCGACCTGCCGCCTGACCAGCTGGGCAAGCAGCTGCTGACCCAGCTGAAGGCCAAGCTCAGTGTCTCCAAACCGATGGTCGGTGACCTGGCCACGTTGCAGGCGCTGCTCGACGGCGAGACCGACGCCCAGGCCATTGCCCAGCAGTCCAGCCAGGCCGGCGAGATGCTCGGCATGATGGCGCTGCAGAGCGGCATGGCTACGGTAGAGGGCACCGATGTGGTGTCGAGCCTGCAGTACGCCGATGGCATGGTCGACTTCAACGGCAAGAAGATGACCGTCGAAGAGTTCGCCATGCTGATCAGCGGCCACCTGGCGGCGCTGCAGCCGCAGGGCTGACCCCTCGGGCAGGCCCGCTCTCATCATCGTGGGAGCGGAGATGCGGCGACCCGACTTGCCCCGCGACGGAGGGCTGCAAAAACCCCTTTTGCATCCTTCCGATTGCCTGTAGCCTTCGCGTCCGATAATAATCCGCGCCCGCAGAGGGGCCGAGACGCTGGCCGTCCGGCACCGCTAGCCGATCTGCCAGGGCCGGGTGATACACTCGACTGACGCGCGCAAGCGCCCTGCAGGTCCAGCGATCATGACCCAGATTTCCGAACGCCTGTTGGTCCAGGCGCACCTCGATGCCAAGCAGCCCAACCCGCTGACGCCCGCGCAGGAGGCCGATTACCGTGCGGCCATCGCTGCCGAGCTGAAGAAGCAGAACGCCGTGCTGGTGGCTCACTACTATTGCGATCCGGTGATCCAGGCCCTGGCCGAGGAAACCGGCGGCTGTGTGTCCGACTCGCTGGAAATGGCGCGCTTCGGCAAGAATCACCCAGCTGATACCGTGGTGGTGGCGGGGGTGCGTTTCATGGGCGAGACGGCGAAGATCCTCACTCCGGAAAAGCGCGTGCTGATGCCGACCCTGGAAGCGACCTGTTCCCTCGACCTGGGTTGCCCGGTCAAGGAGTTCTCGGACTTCTGCGACCAGCATCCCGAGCGTACCGTGGTGGTCTACGCCAACACTTCCGCAGCGGTGAAGGCCCGAGCCGACTGGGTGGTGACCTCCAGCTGCGCGCTGGAGATCGTCGAAAGCCTGATGGACAACGGCGAGACCATCATCTGGGGCCCGGACCAGCATCTGGGCCGCTACATCCAGAAGCAGACCGGTGCCGACATGCTGCTGTGGGATGGTGCCTGCATCGTTCATGAAGAGTTCAAGTCGCGCCAGCTGGCCGACATGAAGGCGCTCTACCCGGACGCCGCGATCCTGGTGCACCCGGAGTCGCCGGAAGCGGTGATCGAGCTGGCCGACGCGGTAGGTTCCACCAGCCAGCTAATCAAGGCGGCGCAGACCCTGCCGAACAAGACCTTCATCGTTGCCACCGACCGCGGCATCTTCTACAAGATGCAGCAGCTGTGCCCGGACAAGGAATTCGTCGAGGCGCCGACTGCAGGCAATGGCGCGGCCTGCCGCAGCTGCGCGCACTGCCCGTGGATGGCCATGAACACCCTGGAGCGGGTGCTGGACTGTCTGCGCAATGGCAGCAACGAGATTTTCGTCGAGCCGGCGCTGATCCCCAAGGCGATCAAGCCTTTGAACCGCATGCTCGACTTCACCCAGGCGGCGCGGTTGAAGTTGTCGGGCAACGCCTGAGCGACGCCTGAAGCAATCGCGGGGCAAGCCCGCTCCCACGCCAGGTATCACCGTGGCGTGAGAGCGGGCTTGCCCCGCGATGTTTTCAGGCTGTGTATCAGCGCCCCATCATGTCCTTGACCATGCGCTGCTGCTCCATGATCTCGCGCTGGCGCTGGTCGATCTGCGAGGCCAGCGGGAAGTTGCTGCCCGAGCGGCGCTTGGCGTAGTCGAGCTGCTGGATCGCCTGGTCGAAGTCGCCGACCAGGGTGAAGTATTCGGCGCGGGCGCGGTGCAGGCCGATGGTGTTGCCTGACAGCCCGCGCACCTCGGCCACGTCGTACCACACGTCCGGATCGTCCGGGCGGTTCTTGACCAGGTCATCCAGCACCTTTTCCGCCTCGGCCGGCTTGTTCTGCTTGACCAGCAGGTCGGCGCGCACCTGTTTCAACGGGTAGTTGGCCGGGTACAGCGCCTGCATGCGCTGGGCGCGCTGCTGGGCGTCGGCCAGGCGGTTGTTGGTGATGTCCAGGTCGATCTGCGCGAGGTTGTAAGTGATATCGTTGGGCGCCTTGGCCAGCAGTGGCTTGAGGTTCTCCCGCGCTTCGTTGAGCTGGCCACCCTTGATCTGCGCCAGGGCCAGGCCGTAGCGGGCGGCGTCCATCTGTGGATTCTCGTCGAGCTGGGCGCGGAAACGCTTTGCGGCCAGGCCAGGGGTGCCTTCGTACGTGAGGGCGACACGGGCGCGGATCAGCTGGTAACGCAGGCTGTCTTCCACGCCGCCCTTGGGCGCCTGTTCGGCGCGGTTGCGGGTGTCGGCGATACGCGATTCGGTAACCGGGTGGGTCAGCAGGAATTCCGGCGGCTTGGCATCGTAGCGGTACTGGCGGGCCAGGCGCTCGAACATGCTGGGCATGTTGCGCGGATCGTAACCGGCCTTTTCCAGGTTGAGGATGCCGAAACGGTCGGCTTCCTGTTCGTTCTGCCGGGAAAAGCGCCGCTGCTCCTGGATTGCCGCAGCCTGGGTGCCGGCGATCACGCCAATGCCGGCATCACCGCCGCCGCCCGCCGCCAGCACGATACCGGCCAGCAAAGCCGCCATCATCGGCAGCTGCATGCGTTGCTGGGCCTCGACGCCGCGGGCGAAGTGGCGTTGCGACAAGTGCGCCAGTTCGTGGGCCAGCACCGAGGCGTACTCGCCTTCGGTCTGTGCATTGAGGAACAGGCCACCGTTGACCCCGACGATGCCACCGGGCGCGGCAAAGGCGTTGAGCTCCTTGCTGTCGATGAGGATGAACTCCAGGCGCCGGTCCTGCAGTTGGCTGGTCTCGGCCAGCTTGTACACGCTGGTCTCGACGAAGTCCTTGAGCTGCGGGTCGTTGAGCTGGTTCACCTGGCCGCGCAACAGGCTCAGCCAGGCGCGGCCGAGCTGGTGTTCCTGTTGTGGCGAGACGATCGCGGAGCTGGCGTCGCCCAGTGACGGCAGGTCATCGGCGTGGCCGGGCAGGGCCAGCAGGCAGGCCAGCGTCAACAGGGTGGGGCGCAGTAGATTCATGCAGAAGCTCGCGTCGGTCAAAAGCCTTACTGTAGCCGGGTCGCGCGATGCCGACCAGTGGCGGTATCCTAGCCGCCTTCCCCATGCGGTCCTGGAGCGCTGCCCGATGAGTGACACCCCGACTTGTGACGCCGAGCTCGATGCCAGCGGTCTCAACTGTCCATTGCCGCTGCTCAAGGCGAAGATGGAGCTCAATCGCCTGGCCAGCGGCGCGGTGCTCAAGGTACTCGCCACCGACGCCGGTTCCCAGCGCGATTTCCGCACGTTCGCCCAATTGGCCGGTCATACGCTGCTGCATGAAACGGCCGAGGCCGGGGTCTACACCTACTGGCTGCGCAAGGCCTGATTCCCTTCATTAGGCTCTATACGAAACGCCTTGATACTTGTTCATGCTGCGTTGAAAACAGCCTCGGAATGCTCATGTACTCTAGTACACTCCGTTTCCTCGGCTGTTTTCGCCTTGCCTGACCTGCGTCTCAAGACGTTTCGTACAGAACCTAGGATCGTCAATGTTCAAAGTGCTTCGCGACTGGATGCAGCGCTACTTCTCCGACGAGGAGGCAGTGGTGCTGGCGGTCCTGCTGTTCCTGGCCTTCACCGTGGTGCTGACCCTGGGCGGCATGCTCGCGCCGGTGCTGGCGGGCATGGTCCTGGCGTTTCTCATGCAAGGGCTGGTCAATGCCCTGGAGCGCCTGAGGGTGCCGACGCGGCTGGCCGTCTGGCTGGTGTTCGCCCTGTTCATGGGCGCGCTGGCGGTATTCATGCTGGTGCTGGTGCCGCTGCTCTGGCATCAGCTGATCACCTTGTTCAACGAGCTGCCCGGCATGCTCGGCAAATGGCAGTCGCTGTTGCTGCTGTTGCCCGAACGTTACCCGCACCTGGTGTCGGATGAGCAGGTGCTGCGCGCCATCGAGTCGGTCCGCGGTGAAATCGGCAAGTTTGGCCAGTGGGCGTTGACCTTCTCGCTGTCGAGCCTGCCGTTGTTGGTCAATGCCATGATCTACCTGGTGCTGGTGCCGATCCTGGTGTTCTTCTTCCTCAAGGATCGCGAGCTGATCGGGCGCTGGGTCAGTGGCTACCTGCCGCGTGAGCGCACGTTGCTCAACCGGGTGGGCGACGAGATGAACCGGCAGATCGCCAACTATATCCGCGGCAAGGGCATCGAGATCCTGATCTGCGGGATTGCCACCTATATTGCCTTCATCACCCTGGGGCTGAACTATGCCGCCTTGCTGGCGCTGCTGGTGGGGCTGTCGGTGGTGGTGCCGTATGTCGGCGCGGTGGTGGTGACGGTGCCGGTAACCCTGATCGCGCTGTTCCAGTGGGGCTGGGGCGACCAGTTCATCTACTTGATGGCAGTGTACGCGATCATCCAGGCGCTCGATGGCAACGTGCTGGTGCCGCTGCTGTTCTCCGAGGCGGTGAGCCTGCACCCGGTAGCGATCATCTGCGCGGTGCTGCTGTTCGGCGGGCTGTGGGGGTTCTGGGGTATCTTCTTCGCGATCCCGCTGGCGACGCTGTTCAAGGCGGTGTTGGATGCGTGGCCGCGGCAGGACAGGTCTGTGGCGCCGATGCTGTAGCTTTTTGCTCCTGAGGCGGGCTGGCGTGGGAGCGGGCTTGCCCCGCGATTGAGTTCAATCGCGGGGCAAGCCCGCTCCACGTCGGTGGTCCGGCGTCAGGCTCAAGCCTTGTTCAAGGCCTCGGCCGCAGCCAGTACCGCATCCACATGGCCGGGCACCTTCACCCCGCGCCATTCCTGGCGCAGCACACCGTCCTTGGCGATCAGGAAGGTGCTGCGGTCCACGCCCATGTATTCCTTGCCGTACAGCTTCTTCAGCTTGATCACGTCGAACAGCTGGCACAGCGCCTCGTCCTTGTCGCTGATCAGCTCGAAGGGGAAGGCCTGCTTGGCCTTGAAGTTCTCATGCGACTTGATGCCGTCGCGCGATACGCCGAACACCACGGTGTTGGCGGCCTGGAATGCCGCGTGCTGGTCGCGGAAACCCTGGCCTTCGGTGGTGCAGCCCGGCGTGCTGTCCTTGGGGTAGAAGTACAGCACCACTTGCTGGCCTTTCAGCTCAGCCAGGCTGACGGTCTGGCCGCTGGTGGCCTGCACCTGGAAATCGGCGACGGGTTGGTCGATTGCTACGGCCATGGGAGCTTCCTTAGACAGGGTTCTGTGGGCGCCACGGTTCGATCAGCGCATCCAGGTTGAGGGCGTCGGCGAAGTCGAGGAACTGGTCGCGCAGCCAGCTGATCTGGGTGCCGGCCGGCAGGATCACGGTGAACTGGGCGTTGAGCATGCTGCTGCCGGTCTGCGGGGCGAGGTAGGTGTCGCAGGTCATCGCTTCCAGTTCGACGCGGTGGTCGAGGAAGAACTGGCACAGTTCGTTGATGATGTCCGGGCGATAGGCGGCACTGACGTAGGCCACGTAAGGCAGGGCCTGCGGGCGCACCTCCTGGTCGGCGCTGCGGACCACGTCCAGCGTCAGGCCGTGCTTCTTGCCCAGGCCCGGCAGGGTGGCTTCGAGACGGGCCAGGGCATCCCAGCTGCCGCCGACCTGCAGCACCAGGGCGCTGGTTTCGCCGTGGCGCGACAGGCGCGAGGTGACCACCGCGCAGCGGTTGTCGAAGGCCGCGCGGCTGAGGACGTTGGCCAGCTCCATGGGGTTGGGGCCCAGGGCGCTGATGACGAGGAATTGTTCGCGAACGGTGGGGGTGGACATGCAGCATTCCTAAAGCGATGAGCGGTCGGTACAGGACGGGGGCAAGCCTCCTTTTCCAGCAGGGCCCCGGCCGGTTTGGGCGGCTGTGGACGCAGGCGAGGCGCACTGTCGACGGCCCGGCGGGCCGCGCTGTATCGATCAAAGGATCAAGGGTAGCGAAAAGCGGCGCGAAGGGGAATGCTCCGCCCGCCTGCTTCGCTTGTGCAAGGCCGATGGCGCCAGTACCATTACCGCTCTCTTTTTCCGGCAGGAGCAATTACATGATTGCGGGCAGTATGGTGGCGTTGGTCACACCCATGGATGCACAAGGGCGTCTGGACTGGGTAAGCCTCGACAAACTTGTAGACTTCCACCTGGAAAATGGCACTCACGCGATCGTAGCTGTCGGCACCACCGGTGAATCCGCCACGCTGGATGTCGAAGAGCACATCCTGGTCATCAAGCACGTGGTCGAGCGTGTCAAACGCAGCAACCACCGCGTGCCGGTGATTGCCGGTACCGGTGCCAACTCCACTGCCGAAGCCGTGCACCTGACCCAGAACGCCAAGAATGCCGGCGCCGACGCCTGCCTGCTCGTCGTGCCTTACTACAACAAGCCGACCCAGGAAGGCCTGTACCAGCACTTCAAGCACATCGCCGAAGCCGTCGACATTCCGCAGATCCTGTACAACGTGCCCGGCCGCACCTCCTGCGACATGCAGGCCGAGACCGTGATCCGCCTGTCGAAGGTCAAGAACATCATCGGCATCAAGGAAGCCACCGGCGACCTGGTTCGTGCCAAGCAGATCCTGGACGGCGTCGACAAGGACTTCATCGTCCTGTCCGGCGACGATCCGACCGCCGTCGAGCTGATCCTGATGGGCGGTAAAGGCAACATCTCGGTCACCGCCAACGTCGCCCCGCGCGAAATGGCCGACCTGTGCGAGGCCGCCCTTGAGGGCAATGCCGAGAAGGCCCGCGCAATCAACGAAAAACTCATGCCGCTGCACAAGGACCTGTTCTGCGAAGCCAACCCGATCCCGGTGAAATGGGCGCTGGTTGAAATGGGCCTGATGCAACAAGGTATCCGCCTGCCGCTGACCTGGCTGAGCGAAGGCTGTCACGAAAAAGTCCGTACTGCCTTGCGCCAGTCCGGCGTACTGGTTTAAACGAGGAAGTACACCGCATGAAGCGACTGGCTGGTCTTTCCGCTCTCGCCCTGATCATTTCCAGCACCAGCGGGTGCGGCTGGCTGTGGGGCGAGGATGGCTATTTCCGCGACCGTGGCAGCGACTACCTGCAGGCGCAGCCGACCGCGCCAATGCAGCTGCCGCCGGACGCCAGCAACGTCAAGCGCCTGGATCCGCTGCTGCCGATCCCGCGCAACGTGGCCGACGATCGCGCCACTGGCGAGTTCGAGGTACCCCGTCCACAGCCGCTGTCGGCCACTGCCGACATCAGCGATTTCAGCCTGCAGCGCAGCGGCAACAGCCGTTGGGTGCTGGCCCAGCGCTCGCCCGCCGAAGTCTGGCCGGTGACCCGCCAGTTCTTCGAGGACAACGGTTTCCGCATCGCTGAAGAGCGCCCGCAGACCGGCGAATTCAACACCACCTGGCAGCGCTTCGACGAACTGTCGGCCTCCCTCGGCCAGCGCCTGGCCAGCACCTCCAGCAGCCCGGACAGCGAAGTCCGCGTGCGGGTACGCATGGAGCCCGGCGTGCAGCGCAACACCTCCGAGGTGTATGTGGTCAGCGTCGAGCGTCCAGCCGGCAGCACTGCCGAGCCTGAATTCCCGTCCGCCTCCAGCAACACCGGTACCGACGCCCTGTTGGTCGACGAAATGCTCGCCAGCATGAACCGCAGCGCCGAGAAGGGTGGTTCGGTCTCGCTGCTGGCCGCACGCGACTTCGATGCCCCGAGCCAGGTCAGCCTGAGCGAGGACGGCAGCGGCAACCCGGTGCTGTTCCTGGGTTCCGATCTGGACCGTGCCTGGTCCGGCGTCGGCCGCGCCCTCGAGCAGGGCGAGTGGCGAGTCGAGGACATCAACCGCAGCCTGGGCCTGTACTACATCAACCTGTCCGAGAAACCCGACGACAAGCAGAAGGAGCCTGGCTTCTTCAGCCGCCTGTTCGGCAGCGAGCCGAGCAAGGAAGAGCGTGAAGCCCGTGCCGAACGCTACCAGGTGCGCCTGAGCAAGGTCGGCGACAACGTCCAGGTCACCGTCGAGAAAAACATCAACACCGTGGCCCCGGCCGATGTCGCCCGCCGCGTGCTGAGCGCGATCCAGGACCACCTGGGCTAAGTGCGCTTCGCGGTTCTGGGAAGCGGTAGCCAGGGAAACGGCACGCTCATCGCCAGTGGTGACACGGTCATCTTGGTTGATTGCGGCTTTTCCCTGCGCGAGACCGAGCGGCGCCTGGCGCTGCTCGGGGTGTCGGCCACGCAGCTGAGCGCGGTGCTGGTGACCCACGAACATGCCGACCACGTGCATGGCGTGGGCTTGCTGTCGCGGCGCTACAATGTACCGGTCTACCTCAGCCAGGGCACCTTGCGCGGCATGCGCAAACCGGTGGAGGTGGCCGGTTTTCTCGGTTGTGGCGATGTGTTGCAGATCGGCGATCTGCAGGTCAGCGCGGCACGGGTCGAGCATGATGCCTACGAGCCGTTGCAGTACGTGATCAGCGACGGTCGCCGCCGCTTCGGCATGCTTACCGACCTGGGCAGTTACGACGCGCAGTTGTTGGAGCGCTATCAGGGGCTCGACGCCCTGCTGATCGAAGCCAACCACTGCCGCGACCTGTTGGCCCGTGGGCATTACCCGCGCTTTCTCAAGCTGCGGGTCGGCGGGAGCCAGGGACATTTGAACAACCACCAGGCCGCAAGCCTGGTGGCCGAGTTGGGCTGGCAAAACCTGCAGCACCTGGTGCTGGCCCACCTCAGCAGCAAGAACAACCTGCCACATCTGGCCCGCCAGTGCTTCGTCGACGCCCTCGGGTGCGACCCGGACTGGCTACAGGTGGCGAATCAGGATCAAGGGCTCGACTGGCGCCAAATCGCCTAGCCCACCTACTCAAGCAAGCGGAGCCCATCATGGAAAAACGCGACGAACTCTACCGCGGCAAGGCCAAATCGGTTTACCAGACCGACGACGCCGACCGCTTGATCCTGCTGTTCCGTAACGACACCTCGGCGTTCGACGGCAAGCGTATCGAACAACTCGACCGCAAGGGCATGGTGAACAACAAGTTCAATGCCTTCATCATGCAGAAGCTCGAAGAAGCCGGCGTGCCGACCCAGTTCGACAAGCTGCTGGGCGACAACGAGTGCCTGGTGAAGAAGCTCGACATGATCCCGGTCGAATGCGTGGTGCGCAACTACGCCGCCGGAAGCCTGGTCAAGCGCCTGGGCGTGGAGGAGGGCATCAAGCTGGAGCCGTCCACCTTCGAGCTGTTCCTGAAGAACGACGAGAAGGGCGACCCCTTCATTAACGAATCCCACGTTGTCGCTTTCGGCTGGGGCACCGCCGAGCAACTGGTCGAGATGAAGAAGCTGTCGTTGAAGGTCAACGAAGTGCTGAGCAAGCTGTTCGACGACGCAGGCCTGCTGCTGGTCGACTTCAAGCTGGAGTTCGGCGTGTTCCACGGCCAGATCGTCCTGGGCGACGAGTTCAGCCCGGACGGCTGCCGCCTGTGGGACAAAGAGACCCGCAAGAAGATGGACAAGGACCGCTTCCGCCAGGGCCTGGGCGACGTGATCGAAGCCTACGAAGAAGTTGCCAAGCGCCTGGGCGTGCCGCTGTAAGCGGCGCGTTCACGCAAGCGCCTGATACCACGCGAATTTTTTTCAAAAAAGGTTTGCCAGAAACGAAATCGCTGGTATGATGCGCGCCATTGGAGAGATGCCGGAGTGGTCGAACGGGACGGATTCGAAATCCGTTGTACTGGCAACAGTACCTAGGGTTCAAATCCCTATCTCTCCGCCATACATGAGAAAGCCCCGTAAATCAATGGTTTACGGGGCTTTTTCTTTTTGATTTGTACTACCCTGTTGTACTACTCTGCCAAGGGTGCAAAACCCTCATCCTGCTCTGTGTTTGATAGGATCTTAGGGGCGGTGAAGCTGCCATAGAGCACCGAGATCTCTGGTCTAAGGTGGTGGGTAGATATCATGTCAATGCTGCTGCACAAGGCCGCTTACACGATGGATGACAAGGAATACTGGAGATCAGAAAAGGTTGCTTTCCTCGCCCTCTGCTCCCTAAAGGGGGTGGGGTTCTCGACGCTGCACAAGTGGGCGACTGCGCACGTTAGCTTCAAGGAAATTCTTCGATACCCAGCCAGATTTGGCATTGAGAGATTGCTTGACCCTACCGACGTAGATCTAGAGATGGTGCAGTCGGCAATGTGGCAAAGAGGGTTGGGGTTGGCGCGGAAGTTGTCAGCAATGAATGCCACGGTCATTTTCAAGAATGAACCGGGTTTTCCTTCTCGACTTCGAGTGATTTCTAATCCTCCAGAATGGATATTTGTACAAGGTAGCCTAGAAAACCTCTATGTGCCTACTGTCGGGGTTGTTGGTACCCGTAAGCCTAGCGATGAGGGTTTATTTCTTACTCGTATCGTTGTGTCCGCTCTGTGCGATATGCCGCTAGCTACTGTAAGTGGCTTGGCATCCGGTATTGATCAATTAGCCCATGCTGAGTCATTGCGCTGCAATATCCCCACTGTAGCTGTTCTTGGTACAGGTATATTTGATAACTATCCAAAAGGGTCGGAGTCATTAAGGCGTGGTATTGTAGAGTCGGGTGGAACCATAATAACCGAGTATCTGCCCTATCAGTCTTACAGTGCTGAGAACTTCGTTAGAAGAAATCGTCTGCAAGCAGCATTGTCTGACTTTCTAGTGCCGATTGAGTGGAAGGTAAAAAGCGGGACTGCTCATACTGTTAGGTTTGCCAAAAGTTATGGTAAGAGAATTGTAGCTGTCAATCTTCCTTACGCCGATGCTCGCACTCCTGAACTTGAATATATTCGCCTAGACTGCGGTGGGCTTGCCTTTGTTCTGCCTCAAGAGTCGGAGCGGTTTGCTGATATCATTATGATGGTCATCGAAAGCTCTAGTGGGTATGGATTCGTAGCTGCTGATCAAGCTGTTGAATTGACTGTTAGAAATTTCGCTGAAGAAGACAAGGTGGAAGACACTGTGTCGAATGATCCACAGTTGCCTTTAATTTGATATTGGGGTGGTCAAGGATGTTAGCGCTCGTTATTTCTCCAGATGCTTTACGTCTAAATGGAAAATACTCTAGATCCCAGCTTGGTGTCTTTGGTGAAATAGCTAAGCAACTGTCAGTGTATGTTGTCTCAAATCATGACCTAGCGCCCAAGATCAAGGAAGGGTTGGCGTCTAGTGGTTTAAAGTTTGTACATGCCAACACAAGACAAAATGGTAAGGTAATATGCCATATCGCAGAAGGTTTAGGTTCGCCTGCGCATGATATCTTAGTTCTTGCGGTCAAGGCTGATGATATGCATATGGCAAAAAACAGCGGAGCTGTCTTAATTGCAGCCGATTGGGTTTCTGATCGACGAGTTTCGGCCCTAGGTATAAAGGTTACCGATCTTGATGAGCTGAAGAAGGTTATCGAAATTTGTAACGGTTGGACGGGCCATTGGTGGTACCGTGGACAAGGAAGATTGTATCAGCTTCGAGTTTTGGCAGACCTATCAAGTAAGTACGTGCAGGCAGATCAAGCAGCATTTGCTCGTATGCTTACTCAGACGGTCAAGAATGGTGGTGCAAAACTTACTGCTTTGCTAACGATTATTTCACGCTCTTTGTTGATTGAGGGTGTGCTTGATGGGCAACTAATGTGGGGTTGCTATCCGTCATCTTCAAGTTCCAATGGTGATGACGAAGTGTTGAGTGACTTCACTCATCGACTTAGAACTACTGTTTCTAGTGTGCACTTCGCCGAGAGAGGTGAGCCACTATTTATTCGGCATCGTCCGTCTATAAAGCGTTCTACGTCTACTGGGGTCAATCGTGCAGATCCTGGCGATCAGATCATGTCGCTGCATTTGAATCCGCGATATGAAAAGCAGATTCGCGGGCGGCGTGTAGTGGTAATTGATGATTGCACAACTTATGGAGCATCTTTTGCAGTTGCAGCAGGTTTTCTGCGTGCTGCGGGTGCCGAGCATGTAGTTGGTATAGCCTTGGGTAAATTTGGTAATTGCTTGGCTGATACTGCGATTGAGATAAATACTTGCCCGTTTGAACCTGTGGAAGAGGGTGGGTATAGTTTCAGTGTAACCCAATTTGATAGTACGGTTTCTGTTGAAGCGCAGCATGTGCTTCTTGAGCTACTCGAGTAGTTCTAGATCTTTAATCAGCGGTGGCAGCATGCTGGGCGTTGTGCACCGAAAAAACACGCGAATGTTTAGATCGCGTCAGTACGATGCTATCATCTCTCTCGTAATCAGGTTGCCCCTGTTTTGGTACGCCTGTAATCACGCTGAATGCCGCCATCTGCTTGGGGTGGCGGCTCGATCCATGATCTATATTATTAATAGCATAATAGAATGTGCCTGAACATTCATAGGCTGATGTCTCGTAGTTTCCTCCTGATGGAGGCTCGATGCAATATAGAAATACTTTAAAAATACGTTTGGAGGGTTCGAGATTGAATCTGTATCTCTGAGTTACACGGTTACATACTCTGCACAGTATCGGGGTTTTTCGATAAAAGCAGACAAGGTCAAAGGATACGGCATTGTTACAGAGATAATGCGTCCGATAATTGATCAGTTACAGACGCTCGTCGAAAAATATCGGAGAGTAACGGTTCTGAGGTTTGATGGGCATTTTCCTGTTTCATGGACTACTAGCCGTAAGTTAGAAAATATGCTGGTTAGTCGGTTCATCAAAAGCTTGCGGAGGACATTGAAATCATCCAAGTGGAAATCGCATAAGGATATCATTTACGGATGGGTGTACGAGATTGGTTCTACCGGCAGGCCCCACTATCACTTTTTTATCGGTTTTGAGGCTCGCTACTTGCGTTTAGGGCGATATTCTGGGTGCGGCTCTAGCGGGGTATATGGTGCGATTGAAAATTGCTGGAAACGCGTCGTAGGAGGCCATCTGCAACATGCTGGCGCTCACTTCATCGAACGTGCCAACACTACAAAGCTTGATGACTGTGTCGACCACTTGAGTTATATGGCGAAAGTACGTGACAAGCAGTTCGGGAAAGGATCAACGTCAAAGAATTTCTCGATATCTAGGCTGCGCTAAACCGCCACTCTTGATGTCTAGGTGCGTTATACTGTAATCATATTTTTAGTTGCATTCTATCTGGTTTCGTAGTGGTCTTGTTTTTGTCCGGTTTGAATTTTCACGATGGTGATAGGGGCTGAATCAGCCCCTTGTTCGCTATTCATTGTACTAGTGGTGATCCTAGTCGCTTGTTCAGTAATTGTACGTCTTTAATGATATTAAATCCTCGATGATTCAAATTCGATGGACCCACATATCCGGTAAAGTCCGGTCCGCGAACTTTTACCAACACATATATCGAGGGTGTTGTGCGCTGCGCTCCCGAGATTTTTGCCATCTTGACGGCTAGGACGGTTACGCTCTGTGTTCTGACGGCGACGCACGCCCCTGCCTTCGTTCGCTCTTCAAGGTACTTGATCCCGACGTCACGTTTGCCGTCCGCCACATACTCCATCAACTTGAACAGCACATCCGTTTTCGTGCATACAACCGTCGCCTGCATTACATCACGGGAAATGCCTATATCGATGTCACCAGTGGTGTCATGAATTGCAGCTTTGCCGATGGAGGGGGCCAGCAGCAACGGTAGTAGCAAGAGGTGGGAGATTCGCTTCATTTTGGTCCTTCAGCGTTCATCCAGGGTTTCCCCATGCTATGCAGAAAATGACTATCAATCAACGCAATAGTGATCATTTCATGATCTTCTTGATGGTTAACCTTGATGTGAGCATGCATAGATTTACGGAAGATCCGCATGACATCGAGCAGTCTCGCCGCCTTGGGCGGTCGGATCAAAGCGTTGCGTGTAGCGAAGGGGCTTACCCAGGCTGAGTTAGCAGAGCAATGTGGGTACGAACCGCTGACTGTTAGTCGATTCGAGCGGGGGACCTACTCCCCAGGTATTGACACGTTGGCCACGATTGCACAGGTGCTGGATGTACCCATGCAAGATTTTTTCGTCGCCACCAGTACGGAAGCGTTGGCTGTTGAAAAGCTTCGGCATCAGATTTGTGACATGGCTTACTCCACCAGCGATGCCGCTGTTCTCGTCCGTGCGTTGTCTGCGCTGAGAAAGGGTTCTCGTTGACATTTCGGTGCTTTGCCTCTTAGACCAGAATCCGTAGGTGCATCGCTAAATCAACATCTCTCATTTAGGTCTACTTCTTTAGTAGTCCGACACCGTTTCATTTCGCTCTATCAAAAATCTATTGAGGATAGCTATGTGATCGATTTATCATAGGTCTATCGAATCTAACTATAAAGGATAATAAAGTTGAAAGCGCATTTGTACCTCCGAGCCAGCACCAAGGACCAAGACGCATTGAGGGCCAAAGCTAGCCTTGATGCCTTCGCAGCCGAGAAAGGTCTGGTTGTTGCGGGCGTTTATTCGGAAAACATCAGTGGCACAACGCTAGATCGCCCCAAACTGATGTTGTTATTGGACCAAGCACAGCCAGGTGAATGTATCGTGTGTGAAAGTGTTGACCGCCTAAGCCGTCTTTCCCAGACGGACTGGGAAACGCTTAAGGCCAAGATCAAAGCCAAGGGTTTGCGATTGGTGATTGCAGATTTACCTACCAGTCACATGCTGATCGAAGACAAGGGGATGACCGGCCAGATAATGGAAGTCATCAATAGCATGCTGTTGGACCTCATGGCGACGATGGCTCGCCTTGACCAAGAAAAACGTGTTGAGCGAATTAAACAAGGTTTGGAAAACAAGCGCCGTTCAGATCCTAGCTGGACGCCGAAGGGGAAGGGAAGGAACGTCGAGAAGTGGACGAAAGTAAAAACGCTAATGACCAAGCATCCAACAATGTCTGCGGAAGACATTGCCAAGCTCGCTGAGGTAGGTGTCGCAACGGTGTATCGAATCAAGCGAGAAGCTTAACCCCCCCATGGGGCCGGGGGGGGGATAGAATTCAGTTGGTTCCATACGCCACTGGTAGCGGCTAGTAGGTACATGTACCAGGCTCCCTTGAAGGGAAACATGTTAAATCTCTTGGCTGATCAGTTCATCATCCGACTGTCGTTTCACCACTTGTGTTCGCCGTTGGTTTCAGTCGAGGCAGTTTGGAAATTGCTTTAAACTTTTGCAGTTGACTGGCACCTTGGCTGTACACATCAAAGGTTACAGTGCCAGTTTCGTGCCCAACGATTTCCGCGATCAAGGTCCCAGCAACACCCGCTCGGAGTAGCTGTGTGACAACAGTAGCCCGGATGCTATGGAATACGTGCTGTTTGCCAAAGCCATGCAGGGTTTTAAGACGGCCAAATGCCTTGGACAGAGGATCAGATCTGTTGCCATACTTGTTGCGGCTATTGGAGCGTATCAAGTATTCGTCAGTCGATTCTTGTGCCAGCCTTTTCACAACCGGCTTGAGTGCTGGATGGATTGGGACAGAGCGAATGCCTGCCGCCGTTTTACTGTCGACGATATCGAAGCATTGAATGTCTTCTAAAGTGATGACGCTAGTTTTTTTCAGTTGACAAAGTTCTTCTATGCGTGCGCCAGTGTACACCCCGAGAAGAATCAGGTCAGCCAAAACGCACAGGCCATCTTTCATTGCAGCATCATGCAGCATTGATAAGTCTTCCAGGCTGAAGTCTTTACGCTTTCCTTCTGCTTTTGCCTTGCCACGTACTCTCGGTAGATCGTGGTTCTCGAATGGGTTTGCGCGATCCTTGTAATCGCTGCGCCAACGTTCATCGTAGCGATTTGCCCACTTCCAGAATACGCTACCCGCCAATAGATACTGGGTCAGTGTCTTACTTGATAAGTCGAGCGAGTTCAGCCACTTGGCCACTGTATCCGTATCTAGCGTGGCTTGATTAGCTGTCAGATAGTCTGACAGCTTTCGCAGCTTCGACTCCTGCTGGTCAATAGTCTTCTCAGCGATTTTTTGTCCGATCCGGTACGTCCGGAAGGACGCCAGCCTAGTTTTCGTCAAGGGAGATTTTTTTTGATAGCTGGCGGGCGAGTCGATCAGGGATATCAGCTCCTGTTGCTGCTCCAGTGTCAGGCTGTGCTTTGCATTGAACGCACGTTCAAGCGTGGCTTTGAATCTTACGAGCATTGCATCCCGTATGCGTAGATCACCCGCAACATCACCGTCTGGTTGGCTATCCACCCATTTTTCAAGCTGAGCGACCAAGCCTGGATTGGACTTTTTAAATGCTTGGACGTCTGCGTCGCTGACGTTCAGAGGTGGCACAGCTTCGCCGATGATTGCACGCTTCCTGCTTTGGATGAATGACTCGGCTTCGGTCGTGGCTGTCACGATATTTTCCTGCCAACCTTCTGGGGCTTCCTTTGCCTTGCGTGCGGCGTTGATTTGATTTCGCCATACGGCCAGATGCGCATGGCTGCGATGCACGGCTTCGGTGCGAGAAGCTGTTTTTAGCGACTGAACAAATACCTTCCTGCCGATGGATTTTTGAACGTCCGCAGGTACGGCCAAACGTGCGTACCAAGTCGATTCGCCCTGCTTTCTAAAGATGAAATCCGCCATACGTGCCGCCAAGATCAAAACGTGAATTGTACTACTCGTTTGTACTACTATTCAGCATGGCGTTCAATGGTTACTGGGTTTTATGGGGTTTTCATCAGCGCGTGGAAGGTCCCTATCTCTCCGCCATACGCGAAGTAGTCGAAGCCCCCGAAAACGTTGAGTTTTCGGGGGCTTCGTCGTTTCAGGGGGCGCATTAGGCAGTTTTAGAGCAGATGGAGCGGTATGCTTTTACTCGTCAGTAGCGATGTGTGCTGAGCCGGGGACCTCTATCGCGAGTGACGACAGGGGTGCGATGGCGATGTCGCCTTTACCTGTCTGATAGACCGTCACACTCAGTGCCGCCACCGTTACACCCAGCGCAACAGCGGTAAGCATGGCGCCCCAGATGTTCAGCTTCAGGCTCCCCAATCGATCGATGTCGCGCCGCACACCTGCGATCGATTCGTCCAAGCGCTTGTCGCGCTCACTCTGGGCAACGAGAAAACCGTCGATTTTCGACGCAATGGCTTCTACCCGGGCGTCCATCTTGATTTCGATGGTCTCGAGCTTGGCGTTGAGTTCATCACGGGGCACGTCATTCATGGTTACCGTACCAATCTTCTCTGATGGCGAGCCATGTCTACCCAGGCTCATGCCTGCTGCATAAAGTCGATGAAAATAGTGGGCCCAGGGCTCCTGCAGCCGACTGTCTGGCATATCGTTTTGAGACATCCACACCCTCCGCTTCGAATGGCACCTGAAGTACCACGCTCTGCTCGTCCATGGTTTGGCATCGCCCATACGGCTTGTGGAGCATTTGCAGTGTTCTTGATGGTGCAGTCGACGAGGCAGCGATCAGTAGAGCCTAGAGCGGTACCTGGTCAACGGCAATGCTTCGGCGGGCCTGGATGCCCGATTCGGAAATGGACTACTCGCAGCAGGGCAGTAGGCTGGTATAGCCAAATGCCACCGTTTGCGTACCTGTCGCGCCTTGTAGAGAATCGCACCCTTTGCCTCGAAAGGATGCGTGCAATGAAGTTCGAAGGGACTTTCCAATACATGGGCAACCACGGGATCGTCTTCAACGTCTCGCAGATCACCCTGACCGACAGCGAGCGCGGGCGTTTGCGCGAGCTGCATTTCGGCGAAGCGAAAAGCGCCCATTACGAGGTCAACAGCAAGGTCGTCGAGACGTACGACAGGATGCTGGCCAAAGGGCTACCGTGCGTGATGAAGATCGGTATCTCCAAGCCGCTGACCCGCCAGCAGGGCGATACCCTCAATGCCCAGCGCACCAAGGTCGCCAACCTCGCCGCTTCGGCGTTCGCCGCCGCCGCCAGTTCTGTAGCCTCTCCTTACGTTGGCGTGCCGGTGGGCGCGGGGGTTCGTGCCTATGCCAATGACGTCCTGCCCACCTACCATGCTGGCGATGTGCTGGTCAGCATCGAGGCGCAGGTCAATGGCGGCATCGGTCCGCAGCACTCCACTTCGACCCTGATCATCAAGACCTGAGGGAGGCGCCTGTGTCCGAAATTACCTATGCGGTCATCGCCCTGGCGCTTTATGGCCTGCTGGATCGGTTCCTCAGGCCCTACCCGCTGCGCAAGTGGCTGGGGGTGGCGCTGGTGGTGGTTGGTGTCGTCGGTTGCATCGTTGTGAGCCAAGCCCGTTTGTTCGGGTTGGACCTGGGATTGCTGTCGATCCTTGCCACGGGGTTGGGCGTGGGCCTGTTCGTGAGGCGGCGGCGATTCGAGCAGGTTGGTTGATGCGATAAAGGTCTTTACCGATATCTTTGCTGAAAGCCCCGTAGTTCGCGCCACGGGGCTTTTTGCATCAAACAGCGGGGCTGTTCGTCACTGCGTGAGAGACATCTTGCGACAGTGCTTTGGCCATGCCGGTGAGGTAGTGGGCGGCGGCTAACAAAGTAGGCGCGTTCTTCAGATCTTGAGTCAGTGCGATATCGCTCAGGGTGTAGGCGCAGGTTATCAAGTGGGTGGATTGTTCCAGGGCATAGTCCATGGGGTGGCCAGCAACGACCTGGAACAGTGGAGTTTCGTTGTCGACTTCACCGCTTTCGCCAAAGCTGCCGATGCCGACGGTGGTGATGCGCTTGTCTTGAGTCATGCCGTTTCTCCTTGTTCTCAGGGCGCGATCAATGCCTTGCCTGTACACGGCTCAGGGCCATTTCGACCAAGCTGCGTGCGCTGTCGATTTCGTGCACGGCGGTCAGGGCCATGACCTGGCCCGGCGGCTTGGTGTGGATCATGGCGGCGTGCTGGGCGGCGGTGAGGGCACAGACGAGGTACTCGGCGATCTGGACGAGCAGATCCTCGAGGGTATGAGGGGAGTTGGATGCTTGTAGCGGAGGGTCGGGGACAATTTTTATCATGGTAGTAACCTGAGCAATTTGGGGCGTCCACCACAAGCTGTCAAACCAATGGAGGCAGCTGTACGTAGGTTGACAGACCGAGGCTCAGGTTCCCGGCGCACACGAATGTGCCCCACGCACAACTGCCATGAAGCAGCCATTGCGTTCTGAGCTACGGCCTGTCAAAGCCGGTCGTTGAGTTGGCAACGACGGGTCGAGACTAGGTCGCAGATCGAGCAGCTGCAACGGCTTGAATGGGGAAAAAGTGTGCTTGGGAAATGGACTACAGGGAATCAGGAAAGTCTGATGAGAACCTGTAGGAAGCTGAAAGGAACTACCCGCCTTTAACGTTTTAGCAAATAGTTCAACCCGCTAGTTGCCGTGCCAACAACTTGTTAGTTGACTCCCGTCAACTAGTGCACCTGTACTAACGCCTTTCATTCTCACCGCCATTTCCCGTATGATCCGCGCGCCATCCGTTTGATGGTGGATCATGGACTAAAGGATTTTTATGAAAAAGCTGATCAAAGCTACTGTCGCTGTTGCTGTCGTTTCGGGCGTTGCCCTGCTGTCCGGCTGCACCGGCCAGGTCTACAACCAGCCTAAGAACTGCTCGTACGACTACCTGTTCCACCCATCGGTTTCCATCTCCAAGATCATCGGCGGCTGCGGCCCGATCGATAAACTGCCTCAGCAGCAGTAATCCTGGAAATACCCTGATCGGGTTGTTCACAGCCTGATCCAAGACCCCCGACCATGGATGTGGCCGGGGGTTTTTTGTTTGTCTGGGCCGCCTTTTCTGGCAGTTTCGCCCTGGGCACGCATTGGCAATTGAACGCTGCTGGCATATCGCCAACTGTTCCATTGGCGTTACCGGTCGCTCGCTATAGTGCATGACACCCTGACTGACAGCCTCAGGACGAGTCTGGATCCCCGACCATGGACGGCATACGGCCCGCATTTCACTGCGTGTGCCGTCTGCACGCCTGCGCGCTCGCGCTCCTTTGCTCTTCCTTGGCCCGTCGAGTCTCAACCCGGCGCCCTGGCGCTGTTCGAAGGCAAGGGAGATGCATCGAGATGGCCACCTACCCCGTCCAGATCACCAACAACACCAACCTGGCGCTGGACATCTACACCACCCTCAACAAGAACCCCGCGACCGATCCGCCTTCCACCAATCCGGCGGACTATACCGCCGTATACACCCTGCAAGGCTCGCTGGGCGCCAACCAGAGCACCACCTTGCCACTCACCGAGAGCCTGGCGCGGCTGGTGATCGTGCGCCAGAGCGACCAGTTTCCCTTGCTGGTGCAGGTGGCCAACGCCCTGTTGCCGGACTCGGAGCAGGTGCGGGTCGGCAACCAGGATGTGACCACGGCCAACTCCGGTTGGGCGTTCTACCAGTCGTTCATCAGCCAGCCCTTCACCCCCACCGCCCTGGCATTCTCCGAGCTGGTCAGCGATACCCCGGCCAATGCCCTCAACGACAAGGCCGCCTCTTTCTTCGCCGCCAATGGCTACCCCGGGGTGAGCTTTGCGCTGTTCTCGGCCCTGGGTTACTGGGCCAACAACCAACTGTATGCGTATCCGGGCACCTACTACTGCTACGAGCCTCCCAGCGGCAACTCCATGGGCTTCATCCTGCCCACCACCCAGGTGGGCACGTTGACCATCGCCGACGGCAAGGCCAACTACAGCCCCAGCACGGGCGGCGGCAGTGCGTTGCAGTTCCAGTACGGCCAGCTGACCAGCCCTGGTGCCGACGACAAGCACGGCTTCAACACCACCGGGTTCATCCGTGACCTGACCTGGGAAGGCAAGCCCGATGTGATTACCTGGGCCTTTGTCGGCACCTGTGACGGCCAGCAGTTCATCGCCCAGTCCTACCAGAATCCGCAACTGCCGTGGTACGCGGTCGCCTACGACATGGCCTATGGCGCGCTGTTCACCGTGCAGCTGGCGATGACCCTCGACGCCGCGATCAACCTGCTGGGCACCGTGGCCAACGGCATGCAGTGGCTGGCGCAGAACACCGGCAAGCTGATCAGCCGCATCCAGGACAGCCTCAACAGCACCGGCGACACCGCCGGCGCCGGGAGTGGCGTGGGCGATGCGGCGGATCCGGTCAACGTCGACGTGGACATCGACGTGGATATAGACGTCGATGTGGACGTGGATATCGATATCGACATCGATGTGGACGTCGACGTGGATATCGACATCGATATCGACGTCGATTTCATCGCCGTGGTCGATGTGGACGTGGATGTGGACATCGACGTGGACATCGATGTGGTGACCGACACCGAGACGGACATCGACATCGATGTCGACGTGGATATCGACACCGATGTGAACGTCGAGCCCGGCGCCCTGATGAAGGTGGTCAATGGCGTCGGCAACTGGATCATGACCAAGGCCTTGCCGACCCTGATCGAAGGGGCGGTGATCTATGTCGCTTTCCAGAGCGTGGGCGCGATATTCCAGGCCTGGAAGAACCAGGACGAGAAGGACATCGAGAATCTGCAACCGCGGCAGAGCACCGGGGTGGGCGTGCTGGTCAACTACATGCTGCAGGACGACAAGCCAGTGGCGGCTCGCTGGCAGACCTTCAGCCAGTACGTGGCCGAAGTGCAGGGCGATGCGAAGACCGTCGGGGTGACGATTTCCACGCTGCTGCAGACCGGCAACACCAAGGCCGACAACGACGCGGCCAACTGGCGCTGGTCCAGTGACGACGAGAATCAGGTGGTGGCCAGCATGGCGCCCTACACCGGCGACCAGGCCTGCAAGGCCTTCGTGATACTCGGCAACGCCACCTACCAGGGCAAGCCACTGCCGGTGAAGGTGGGGGCGAGTGTTGCGATGAAATACCTGGCCGCGCAAGGCGCCTGAGGAGCGAACCGCATGAGCATGACGACCCGCAACAACCGCGAACAGGCGCAAGCCACCCAATACCCGAGCGCCGAGGACCACCGCCGTCGCTGGCGGCGGCTGGCCCAGGCCATCGCGGCCAGGGCCGCGGAGATCAGCGACGACCCGGCGCTGCTGGTTGCGCCGCAGCGCCCTGGTACCCTTGAGATCCTCGGCTCGGGTATCGAGGCCTCGGACTTCAGCCGCAGCGACGAGGCGCGGATCCTCGCCGCCGACCATGTGTTCTATTGCGTCGCCGACCCGGCCACCAAGATCTGGATCCTCTCGCAGCGTCCGGATGCCTATGACCTTTACGTGCTCTACGACGACAGCAAACCGCGTTACCTGACCTACATGCAGATGACCGAGGCCATGCTGCATCACGTGCGCAACGGCGAGCATGTGGTGGCGATCTTCTATGGCCACCCCGGGGTATTCGTGCTGTCGACCCATCGCGCCGTGACCATCGCCCGCCGTGAAGGGCACCACGCCAGCATGCGCGCGGCAGTCAGCGCCCTCGACACCCTGTGTGCCGACCTGGGCGTTGACCCCAGTCAACCCGGCATGCAGATGTATGAAGCCACCGACATGCTGATCCGTCGCCGCCAGCCGGACCCGGGACTGCACCTGGTGCTCTGGCAGGTCGGCCTGATCGGCGAGCTGGGCTACCGACGCCAGGGGTACCTGAACAGCAACTTCGCCGTGCTGCTCGACTACCTGGAGGCGCTCTACGGCCCGGAGCACCCGGTGATCAACTATGTCGGCTCGCGCTACCCGGGGATCGATCCGCTGATCGACCGGCAGACCCTGGCCAGCCTGCGCGATCCGTTGGCGCAATCGTGGGTGACCGGTATCTCCACCTTCTACCTGCCGCCGCGCACTGCAGGGCAGTCGGATCCGCAGATGCTTGAGCGGCTCGGGTTGATCCGCCCCGGCCAACCGGTGCGCGCCGCCAGTGATCCGTTGCGGGTGATCGACCGCTACGACAAGCGTGAACGTCGTGCCTTCAGCGATTTCGCCCGCTTCGATGTGCCGGCCAGTTACCAGTGGCAGGCCGACACTGGCGCCGGGCGTTTCATTCTTGCCTTGTCCGACGATGCCGAGTTGCGCCGGCAGTACCGCGACGACCCCCAGGCCGCGGTGCAGGCCTGGGGCGGGCTGGATGCCCGTGAACGGCATCTGCTGGGGCAGCGCGACCCGGGCGCGGTGCAACTGGCGGCCAAGGGCGCCGATGCCCAGCGTCACCCCGGAAATCGGGAAGGGGTCGAGCACCTGCTGACCTATACCTCGGCCAGCAGCGCCTTGCACCGGGCGCTCAGCGCCGCCGCGCCGGGTGAACTGCGTGCTGTTGCCGCGGCCTGGGCGCGCAAGGCCGGCCTGAGCATCGACTGGCCGGGCATGAATGCCGAGCTCAATGCGCTGCTGCAGTCGAGCCTGGCGCCCTGGAGTGGCTTCTACCTCGACAGTAGCCGACGCATGAGCCTCTCGGTGTTCAGCCGCATGAAGAACGCCGGCCTGCGCGTCGACCTCGATGGCCAGCCGCTGGTGGGCGTGCGCTACCAGTCGGGCGTGCTGACCTGGAGCGCCGAGGCCGGCAATGGCAGTTCCGGTTACCTGCAATCCGATCTCTCGGTGCAGGGCGGGCGCAGCTGGGTCGGCCTGGTGTGGCCCGCAGGGGAACAGGCCGGGAGCGGCTACAAGGTGGCCCTGCGCGGGCAATCGCTGGCGCGTCCGGCGTGCCTGGCGGTTGGGGATTATCGGGTCGCCGGGGAGGCACTGCGCATCGTGCCATCGGCCTCGGCGAGCCAAGGGGTCGATGTGTTGCGCGAGGGCGTGGCATTGCCCGGCGAAGTGCAGTTCAACGGACGTGACACACGCATCGGTGAGCGACGCCTGGCATTGTCGACACGTCGTTTCGAGGATTTGCCGCAGTGGGCCCAGGGGGCTTACCGCCTGCGCCTGGTGCATGGTCGCCTGGCCGAGTTGCTGGCGTTGCGCCTGGGGCCCTACGGGCTGGAGATCGCCGGTAAGCCGGTAACCGCCGAGTTTCGCGAGGGGCGCATCCAGTGGCAGGGTGGCCCGCCGGCCGTGGAGTCCGGCCAGTTGGACGTGACCCTCGATCCGATCACGCTCAAGCCGCTGTTGCATGGCCAGGGCCGCAGCGCCGCGGGCAGCAAGGTGCAACTGCGCGGCATGGCCCTGATCGAGCCGCTGTGGATAGGCCAACTGCTCGAGCAGCCACGGCTGGGCTTGCCCGAATGGGCCTGGCGGCACCTGGTGACGGTGATGGTGGCGGCCAGCGACAAGGGCGGGATCTTCCTCTGGCATGGTTACGACCGCGCGCGCGGCAACCTGCGCCTGTTGCGCGAGGCGCTGGCGCGGTTGCGCCAGGATGAAACGGAGGATGCCGGATGAACATGCGCGTGCAGCCGTTGCTGGCCGGGGTGGATCGGGCCTGGCTGATGGCCGAGGCCGGTGCCAGGCCCCGGCGCAACCGTCTGGTTCTGGATTACGACACCCGGCGCTTTCCCTTCGCCGCGGCACTGACGCGGGACGTGTACAAGGTGCAGCGCCTGGACCGGCTGCACCTGTATCTGCGCCAGCATTACCTCGAGCGTGGCCGCCCGGAGCGGCTGCGCCCCAGGGACAACCTGCTGCTCAGCGACATGATGGAGCGTCAGCCTGCCACGGCCGATTTCTGGACCCTCTACCACGCGTTCATGCTCCAGGTGCTGGCGCCGTTGGTGGGGCGTGGCATTTCCTATACCAGCCACCCGAAGCTGCGCGTGCACCTGGCCGGCACGCCCAGCGTGAGTTCGTTCCATCACGATATCTGCGTGACCGAGCGCATCGATCAGGTCAACTTCTGGATGCCGTTCACCGATGTCGAGGCGGGCGCCGCCCTGTGGCTGGAAAGCGACTATGGCAGTGCCGACTACAGCCCGGTCAGCCTGCGCTACGGCCAGGTGTTGATCTTCGATGGCGGCTACCTGGGGCATGGCTCGATGCGCAACGACAGCGAGCGTACCCGGGTCAGCCTGGACATGCGCTTCTCCTACAAAAAAGCCACCACCCGCGCCGAAGGGGTCGCCTTGCTCGACCACCTGGCCGGGATCCTCGCGCCTGACAGTGTCAGTGAAGGAGTACCGACATGAACAACCAAGCCTTGCAGAGCCTGCTCGATGGCCTGGTCGACCCCGGCTACGCCGTCCGTCCGCCCAGGGCGGTGTCGCTGGTGCACTACGGCCCGGACGGGGTGAACGTCGCCACCCGGGGCCGGGCCGAGTACCACGCCCAGACCGATGGCGGCCTGGAGGTGCGCTACCGCTCGGTGGACGCCGGGGGCGCGCCGCATGCCGACAGCCATCTGCTTATCGATGCCCAGGGACGGGCGCGCTCCTCGATCACTCGTCTGCTCGATGACCAGGGCCAGGTGCGGCGCTCGGTGTTCGGCCAGTACGACGCCCTGCACCTCACTGCCGCCGGCACGCCGTCCCACGGCCTGGCCACGCTGTCGGCGAACGATGCCCAGGGGCATCTCGTCCATCAGGCGCAGATGGCCTACGACGAGGAGTGCTATGCCAGCTACAGCACCCGCCAGTTCGATGCCGATGGCCGGCTGCTGGGGCGCACCTGCGTGTCCTATGGGCAGGCGCAGATGGCCGGAACCCGGCTGACCGGCGGCATGCTCGCGGTAAACCATACCGATGGCCGCGGCACGCGGACCTACAGCGCCAAGTCCTACCTGGGGGCCACTGGCGTGCCTTACCAGGTGATCGGTACGCGCTATATCGAAGGCGGCAATGCGGTGCTGGAGCACATCAACTCCGACTACGGCGGCGTGCTGTTCGACGCCCGCCGCCAGGTCCATGGCGGCGAACTGGTGGTGCGCACCTACGCCGCCTGCGGCAAACCCCGCAGCGCCACGGCCCTGCGCTATCGCCAGGGGCAACTGGTGGGCCGGCAGCGGCTGGACCTCGAAGGCGTCATGACGCGGATCAAGCCGGCGCCGTTGCTCTGCTCCTGCGCCCCCTGGACGCCCAACCGCGCCGCTGATCGCTGCAGTGTGCAGCGGCGCCAGGACGGCAGCCTGTTGCAGCGGCGCGAAGACTGGTTTATCCAGCCGGGCAGCAGCGGAACGCCTCGCCGTACGCTGGTGACCCTGTATGCCCGCGACGGCCAGCGGGTGATCCGCGTGACCGACGTGGACTATGCCGGGGCGCAGTTCGACAGCCGTGGCCTGCCGGTCGGCGGCAGCATCCTGTCCACCCATTATCAGGCCGGGGTGCGCAGCACCACGGCGTGCATTGCGTATTGATGTGTCATTCACCGCAACCAGCAAGGAGAGCAACGTGAACACTGCCAATACCGCCAAACTGACCACCGCCACGCAAATCAACGAGACCGTCAAGCTGAGCAACCAGTCCGGTGTCGATGTCGTGGTGCTCGACGCCCATGCCGCCAGCGGCACCAGCGAACAGGGCTACCTGCAGGACCTCAAGTTCCTGTCGATGGCCAGCGGCAACGTGCTGAAAAACGGTGCCAGTACCACGGCCACGCTGCATGACACCTATGTCAACAGCCAGCACCAGACCGCCGTATCGCATCTCTATAACCTGCTGGTGTCGAGAACCGACTCGCTGTTTCCGGTGATGACCGTGGGCGAGCAGCTCGACTTCAATACCGAGACCTACCCCGATATCAATATCACCGCAGCGGCGGCGAAGAACATGCAGACCGCCCTGACGTTCTGCCAGAACATCATGACCTCGCCTTCGTCGCAGATGTCGGCCAACTTCCAGTCGGCCATGAAGGATGCCTTCAGCAGCGGTTCGGTTGCCGATGGCAATGCCAAGATGGCGGCGTTCTTCAACCAGTACCCGACATTCGCCGGCCTGGACTTCCCCAGCTATGTCGCAGTCAGCACCTGGATGCGCGGCTTCGCCTATCTGTGGGGAATGAACGACCAGGGCAAGCCGGGCGCGACCTTCTACGTGTACTCGGCGGCCACCGGGCAGAATGCCAAGGGCGCGACTTCCGAGGGCACCATCACCTTCACCCGCAAGGCCAACGCGCCGTCGCCGGCCGACCCCAGCGACCGCCAGAGCGCCTATACCATCACCCTCACGTCCCAGGGCAGCAGCAAGACGCTGCAGTTCTCCAATGGCCAGCTGATCGACAGCAGCGGTGGCGCCATCACCCTGAACTGCACCTTCGGCTACAAGGGCACCTTCACCGGCAAGGACTCGGACACCACGGCCCTGACCCTGCTGGCCGGCACCATGCTGGGCAAGTCGGTGATCGCTATCCCGCTGGCGCCGGAGTCGGGCTGGGACAAGTTCTGGTCGAACCTGACCTTCGGCACCGTGTTCAAGTACTTCATGGAGGCCATGGGGCTGTGGATGGCCCTGGACTTCCTCAAGCAGAAACTGACCACCAAGAACGACAAGCTGGCCGAGGACAAGGCCAACGAGAACGATGGCAAGGACCCGACCTCCGAGCAGGTGCAGGAGGCGCAGAACGATGGCCAGCAGGTCGGCGACCAGGCCCGTGCCGACAACCAGGCGCAGCTCGACAACGCCTCTGGCGACGTGCAGGCCGAGGTGCCGAGCGAGGCGGACTTCTCCTCCTCGGTGTCCGAAGTGCGTGCCAGCGGCAGTTCGGCGTACAAGTCGGTGGCCAGCGACAATACCGGCGGGGCGATCGACAGTGCCGCCGAACAGGTGAGTGACCTGGCCCAGATCGAGGTGACTGATCAGTTGGAAGAGGCTAACGACAATCTGCTCGAGGCCAAGGGGCAGCTCGAGGCCGGCGATATCTCGGCGGCAAACACCAACGTCACCACGGTCAATGAGCAACTGCCGCAGATCGTCGAAGACATGGGCAACGCGGTGAGTGAAGAACTCGCGGAGCAGGTCAAGGAGGCCGTGGAGGTGCAGGCCGAGGCGACCGAGCTGTCCGAGGAGGTCAACGACACCGCCGAGGAAACCGAGGGCGGCACCGAGGAACCGTTCGAGGACGGTGTGTTCCCGGAAGTCTGAGGTAGCTCCGGGAAGCGCGGCCCCCCCTGATGCGAAGTGCCGCATTGACAGGGTGGGCCGCGTTTGTTTGTGCTGGCAATTCGGTTACAATCCGTAAATCGTTTCAGCCTTGTCGGTCAATCCGACCAAAGGCTGGCGCGTCCAATGTCTCTCTGGCTGCTGAACAATGATCACAACAAGCCTGCGCTGAAGAACATGGAATACCTGGGCCAGCCACAGGCCCACCCTCCGTTCTACTGACTGGAATCGATCAATGTTCAAGAAAGCTGGCAAGACCTTGCTGGGTCTGGCTGTCGCGGCGAGCTTCATGCAAGCGCACGCTGCCGACACCAAGAAAGTCGACGTGCTGCTGGTTGGCGGCGGCATCATGAGCTCCACCCTGGCTGTCTGGCTCAACGAGCTGGAGCCAAGCTGGTCGATGGAGATGGTCGAGCGCCTGGACGGCGTCGCCGAAGAAAGCTCCAACGGCTGGAACAACGCCGGTACCGGCCACTCCGCGCTGGCCGAGCTGAACTACACCCCGGAAGACAAAGACGGCAACGTCAACATCACCAAGGCCATCGAGATCAACGAGTCGTTCCAGATCTCCCGCCAGTTCTGGGCCTGGCAGGTACGCCAGGGCGTGCTGAAGAACCCGCACTCGTTCATCAATACCACCCCGCACATGAGCTTCGTCTGGGGTGATGACAACATCAAGTTCCTGAAGAAGCGCTACGACGCCCTGCAGGCCAGCCCGCTGTTCCGCCCGATGCAGTACTCGGAAGACCACGCGCAGATCGCCAAGTGGGTCCCGCTGATGATGGAAGGCCGTGACCCGAACCAGAAGCTGGCGGTCACCTGGACTCCGATCGGCACCGACGTCAACTTCGGCGAGATCACCCGCCAGTTCGTTGGCAGCCTGCAGACCAAAGAGAACTTCGATCTCAAACTGTCCACCGAAGTGCAGGACATCACCCGCAACGAAGACGGCTCCTGGCACGTCGAGTACAAGAACCTGAAGGACGGTACCGAATCGGCCACCGACGCCAAGTTCCTGTTCATCGGTGCCGGTGGCGGCGCGCTGAAGCTGCTGCAGAAGTCGGGCATCCCCGAGGCCAAGGAATACGCCGGCTTCCCGGTAGGTGGCTCGTTCCTGGTGACCGAGAACCCGACCGTTGCCATGCAGCACATGGCCAAGGCCTACGGCATCGCCTCGACCGGCGCGCCACCCATGTCGGTACCGCACCTGGACACCCGCGTGCTGGACGGCAAGCGCGTGATCCTGTTCGGGCCATTCGCCACCTTCTCGACCAAGTTCCTGAAGAACGGCTCGTACCTGGACCTGCTGAGCAGCGCCACCACCCACAACGTCTGGCCGATGGCCCGCGTCGGCATCGACCAGTACCCGCTGGTGGAATACCTCGCCGGCCAGCTGATGCAGTCTGACGACGACCGCTTCGCCGCCCTGCAGACCTACTTCCCGAACGCCAAGAAGGAAGACTGGAAGCTGTGGCAGGCCGGTCAGCGCGTGCAGATCATCAAGCGTGACGAAGAGAAGGGCGGCGTGCTGAAACTGGGCACCGAAGTCGTGGCTTCCCAGGACCGCACCATCGCCGGCCTGCTGGGTGCCTCGCCAGGTGCCTCGACCGCCGCGCCGATCATGCTCAACGTGCTCGAAACGGTGTTCAAGGAGAAGGTCGCTACCCCTGAGTGGCAGGCCAAGATCAAGGAAATCGTGCCGAGCTATGGCACCAAGCTGAACGCCTCGGCTGCCGCCACTCAGAAAGAGTGGGACTACACCGCCGAAGTGCTGCAGCTGGAGAAGCCGCCAGTGCTCGACCAGAGCGTCAAGACCACCGCCGCCCCAGGCGCACCGGTCGAGAGCAAGCCTGCGAACGACATGGCGCTGTAAGGCCCATGCTTGCCGGGCTCGCCCGGCAACACCGACCACGAGGATCGCCCCTGGCGGCCTCGTGGTTTTTTTGTGCCTGGATTCAGGGGCTCAACGCTGCTCGAGAATACTGCCCAGCAACCCTGGGAAGCGGCTTTCGAGTTCGTCGCTGCGCAGTGAATTCATGTGCGTGGTGCCGACGTTGCGGGTGTGCACCAGCCCGGAATCACGCAATACCCGGAAATGGTGGGACATGCTCGACTTGGGCCGGCCGCCGTCCAGCTCGCCGCAGCTGGCTTCGGCGACACCCGCCAGGCGGCGCACGATTTCCATGCGCACAGGGTCGCTCAGGGCATAGAGCAGGCGCTCCAGCGTCAGGTCTTCGGGGTTGGGGTGGGTATAGGCTCGCATGGACGACATGATAACGGGGGTTTCACAAATTGCCATAGTTCGAATATGATCGAACAATCGTATCCACCCTGTCCCTGGAGTTACCTCATGGCCGCCTTGTTCGAACCCTACACCCTCAAAGACGTCACCCTGCGCAATCGCATCGCCATTCCGCCGATGTGCCAGTACATGGCCGAAGATGGCCTGATCAATGACTGGCACCAGGTGCATTACGCGGGCCTGGCCCGTGGTGGCGCCGGCCTGGTGGTGGTCGAGGCCACTGCCGTTTCGCCGGAAGGCCGTATCACTCCTGGCTGCGCCGGTATCTGGAGCGACGCCCAGGCCCAGGCTTTCGTGCCAGTTGTGAAGGCGATCAAGGCCGCTGGTTCCGTGCCGGGCATCCAGATCGCCCATGCCGGGCGCAAGGCCAGCGCCAACCGTCCTTGGGAAGGTGACGACCACATCGCCGCCGACGATGCCCGCGGCTGGGACACCATCGCCCCGTCCGCCATCGCCTTCGGCGCCCACCTGCCGAAAGTGCCGAAGGCCATGACCCTGGACGATATCGCCCGGGTCAAGCAGGACTTCGTCGATGCCGCGCGTCGTGCCCGCGATGCCGGTTTCGAATGGATCGAGCTGCACTTCGCCCACGGCTACCTCGGCCAGAGCTTCTTCTCCGAGCACTCCAACCAGCGTACCGACGCCTATGGCGGTAGCTTCGACAACCGCACGCGCTTCCTCCTGGAAACCCTGGCCGCCGTGCGTGAGGTGTGGCCGGAGAACCTGCCGCTGACCGCTCGTTTCGGCGTGCTGGAGTATGACGGCCGTGACGAGCAGACCTTGCAGGAATCCATTGAACTGGCGCGCCGGTTCAAGGCTGGTGGCCTGGACCTGCTGAGCGTCAGCGTCGGTTTCACCATTCCCCAGACCAACATCCCGTGGGGGCCGGCGTTCATGGGCCCGATCGCCGAACGGGTGCGCCGCGAAGCGAAACTGCCGGTGACCTCGGCCTGGGGCTTCGGTACCCCGGAGCTGGCCGAAGGCGCGTTGCAGGCCAACCAGCTCGATCTGGTGTCGGTGGGGCGTGCGCACCTGGCTGACCCGCACTGGCCGTATGCCGCTGCCAAGGCACTGGGCGTGGACAAGGCGGCGTGGACGCTGCCGGCGCCTTATGCGCACTGGCTTGAGCGTTATCGCTGAGTGAGGCAGGGGCCGCGACGCGGCCCCCGTTTCAAAACCGGCTCAACCGGTAGGCGCTGATTTGCGGGCAATCTTCGCCATTTACCAACCGCCCCACCCATTGCGCCGTCACCGCCGCCTGGGTCAACCCCAAATGCTGGTGCCCGAACGCCAGCAACACCTTGCCATCGGCCACCCGGTCGATCACCGGCAGCGAATCCGGTAACGAAGGCCGGAACCCCATCCACGGCGTCGCCCCCTCGGCATCCAGCTCCCGCCGGAACAAACCCTTGCTCAACTTATGCAGCTGCCACGCCCGCTGCATGCTCGGCGGCGCCTCGAGCCCGGCGAACTCCACCGTGCCGGCCAGGCGCAGGCCGTCGGCCATGGGCGTCATGATGAACTTGCGCTCCAGCGCGGTGACGGCAAACGGCAGGCGCTGGTGCTCCGCCGGCAGCATCAGGTGGTAGCCGCGCTCGGTATCCAGCGGTACCTGCCGACCGGTCAGGGCGGCCGTGAGCCTGGCCGAATGTGCGCCAGCGCTGATCAACACCTGGCGGGCCTCGAGGTTGCCCTGGTCGCTGGCAAGGCTGATGCCCTGGCCATGCACCCGGCCGCCACTGACCTCGGCGCGCAGAAAGCGCACACCACTGGCCCTGGCGGCGTTGAACAGTTCGCAGACCACCTGGTAGGGATCGAGGAAGTGACCGGTGCGCGGAAAGAACAGGCCGCCCAGGATCGACGGGTTCAACTGCGGCACCGCTTCGCTTACCGCCTCAGCAGACCACAGGTCCACGGGTACGCCCTGTGCCTGCATGCGGCTGCGCAACGTCGCGAGCGTCTGGCGCGACTCGTGGCGCTCGAACACCAGCAGCGAGCCATCCTCCTTGAGCAGGTGGCTGCGGTCGATGGATGCGAGCAGTCTTTGCCAGGCGCCAAGGCTGTTTTCATTCAACGCCCTAATGCCTGCCACGCTGCGCTGGAACGGCGCCGGTCGCAGGTTCAGCAGCAGCCGGGTGAACCAGGGCAGGGCCCGTGGCAGGTACTTCCAGTCCAGCCGCAGCGGGCCCATGGGGTCAAGCAACATCGCCGGCAGGCGCTTGAGAATCGACAGGTCGGCGATGGGAAACACCTGCTCGGTGGCCAAGTGCCCGGCATTACCAAACGACGCGCCGTGGCCCGGCGCCTGGCGATCGATCAGCAGCACCCGGCGGCCCTGGCGGGCCAGCTGCAGGGCGCAGGCGACGCCGACAATGCCGGCGCCGACCACGGCGATGTCCGTGTCAGTGGCGGTCATGGTTCAGGCTTCCCGCTGGCCATCGAGCAGCCGCCGCAGGTGCAGCGGATTGGCCTGCTGCAATGCGGCGGGCAGCAGGGCGTCGGGGAAGTCCTGGTAGCACACCGGGCGCAGGAAGCGCAGGATCGCCGCAGTGCCCACCGAGGTACTGCGGGCGTCCGAGGTGGCCGGGAACGGGCCGCCATGGACCATGGCGTCGCAGACCTCGACCCCGGTCGGCCAGCCATTGACCAGGATACGCCCGGCCTTGCGTTCGAGGGTCGGCAGCAAACGGCGGGCGCTGTCCAGATCGGCTTCGTCCAGGTGCAGGGTGGCGGTCAGTTGGCCTTCCAGATGCTCGGCCATCTGGCGGATTTGCTCATCGTTGTCGCATGCCACCACCAGCGAGGCGGCGCCGAACACTTCGGCTTGCAGCGTAGGGTCGGCGAGAAATGCTTGGGCCGAGGTGACGAATAGGTGCGCCTGGCACTGGCTCGGGCCTTGCTGGGGCTGACCGCTGGCGATCTGGCTGGCATTGCGGTTCTCGCCCAGTGCGGCAACGCCATTGGCGTAGGCGCTGGCAATACCGGGAGTAAGCATGGTCTGTGATGCGGCTTGCCGGACATGCTCAGCGGCGGCATTGATGAAGCATTCGAGGGCGGGCCCCTGGCGGGCAATGACCAACCCGGGATTGGTACAGAACTGCCCGGCACCCTGAGTCAGCGAAGCGACGAAGGCTTGGGCCAGAGGTTCCGCTCGGGCCTGCAGGGCGGCATCGAAGAGGAACACCGGATTGATCGAGCTCATCTCGGCATAGACCGGTATCGGCTCCGGGCGCGCGTGGGCCGCCTGGCAAAGGGCGAGGCCACCGGTGCGTGAACCGGTGAAACCGACCGCCTTGATGCATGGATCAGTGACCAGGCCGATGCCCACTTCACGGCCCGCGCCGTATAACAGGGAAAACACGCCCTCGGGCAGTTCGCACTGCGCGACCGCCCGGGCCACGGCCTGGCCAACCAGCTCGCTGGTGCCGGGGTGGGCGCCGTGGGCCTTGACCACCACCGGGCAGCCCGCGGCCAGTGCCGAGGCGGTGTCGCCGCCGGCCACCGAGAAGGCCAGCGGGAAGTTGCTGGCGCCGAACACCGCCACCGGGCCCAGGGCCACCTGGCGTTGGCGCAGGTCCGGGCGGGCCAGCGGCTGGCGCTCGGGCAGGGCATTGTCCACGCGCACATCCAGCCACTCACCGGCGCGTACCACCCGGGCGAAGGTGCGCAGCTGGGCGCAGGTGCGGCCACGCTCACCCAGCAGGCGGGCCTTGGGCAGGCCGGTCTCGGCGTGGGCGCGGTCAATCAGCGCATCGCCCAGGGCTTCGATCTGTTCGGCGATGGTTTCGAGAAAACGGGCGCGTTGTTCGAGGGGCGTTTCGCGGTAGGCATCGAATGCCGCCCAGGCCAGGGCGCAGGCCTGGGCCACCTGTTCGCCGCTGGCGCCGGCATAGGCGGGTTCCAGGGCCTGGTTGCTGCTCGGGTCGATGGCGCGGATCGCTTCGCGGTTGCCGGGCACGGCACGCTGGCCGATCAGCAGGTTGCCTGTCAGGGTCATGGGGCGTCCTTTGGAATCAAGTATGGAAGCTGAGGGCGTGGGAGCGGGCTTGCCCCGCGAACACCGGCGAAGCCGGTGCCAGGTACGGCATCGCCTGCTTCGCGGGGCAAGCCCGCTCCCACCAGAGTCCTCGTTATCAGGCGATGTTCTGCTCGGCCGACCAACTGGCGTACCAGCTGCGGAACAGCGCGTACTGCTGCTCGGCATAGTTGCGCTGGGCGTCGCTGAGGGCATCGGTTTCGTTGAAGTGCAGGCGGTACTCGGTGTCGCCGTTGAGCACCATCAGGTGCTTGTAGTACAGCACCAGGTCGCAGCCTTCATCGAACGACGACAGCACCGCCAGCGCCGCCTCCAGCTCCCGGGCCTGGCGTCGGGCCTTGGCGTCGCCCTTGGCGGCACGCTTGCTCAGGCTGACCAGTTGCAGCACTTCGCGGGGCAGCGCATTGCCGATGCCGGTGATGGCGCCGGTGGCGTTGCAGTTGACGAAGCCGTGCACCACTTGCGTGTCTACGCCCACCATCAGGGTCACGTCGTCGTCCTGGGAGGTGATGTGCTCGGCGGCGTAGCGCAGGTCGGCGCCGCCGCCGAACTCCTTGAAGCCGATCAGGTTCGGGTATTCGCGACGCAGTTCGAAGAACAGGTCGGCGCGGGTGGCGAAGCCGTAGTAGGGGCTGTTGTAGATCACCGCCGGCAGCTTCGGCGCGGCGGCGAGGATCGCCGAGAAGTGGTGCTTCTGGGCGATCAGCGAGGCGCCGCGGGACAGCACGCGGGGGATGACCATCAGGCCGGCGGCGCCGACCTTGGCGGCGTGGGCGGCATGGGATACGGCTTCGCGGGTGTTCACCGCGCCGGTGCCGACGATGGTCGGGATGCCGGCGGCCACCAGGCGGGCCACGCCCTCCTGGCGCTCGGCCTCGGTCAGCAGCGGCCAGTCGCCCATCGAGCCGCAGTACACCACCGCGCTCATGCCGGCGTCGATCAGTTCGCGGCCCTTGCGCACCAGGGCGTCGAAGTCCGGCTTGCGCTCGGCGGTGCAGGGGGTCATCAGGGCGGGCATGGTGCCGGTGAAGATGTTGTCGGTCATTGTTGTCACTCCTGGCGGTATTCAGTGGGAAATGAACGGGGTCAGATGCCCCAGGCGAACGGATCCTGTTCGTCGATCAGCAAGGTGCTGTCGGCGGTCATGTGGGCGCGGCCGGTGATGAACGGGCGAATGCGCTCGCCGTCGCGTTCGTAGTGGCCCTGGAAGCGGCTGCCGGTGATGCTGGCCTGGACCCAGGTCTGGCCTTCGGCGAGCTTGCCGTCGGCGGCCAGGCACGCCAGCTTGGCGCTGGTGCCGGTGCCGCAGGGCGAGCGGTCGTAGGCCTTGCCGGGGCACATGACGAAGTTGCGGCTGTCGGCATTGGCGTCGTCGGCGAACAGCTCGACATGGTCGATCGGGGCGCCGTCCTCGCCGGTGATGCCTTGTGCTTCCAGGGCCTTGAGCAGGGCCCAGGTGTAGTCGGTGAGGGCCTCGCGGTTGTCCAGCTCGATACGCTGGCCGTGGTCGGAGACCAGGAAGAACCAGTTGCCGCCCCAGGCGATGTCGCCGCGCACCAAGCCATGCCCAGGCAACTCCACCGCCACTTGCCTGCGGTAGCGGTAGGACGGCACGTTGCCGACCGTGACGGAGCCGTCGTCATGCAGGGTGGCGCTGACCTGGCCGACCGGTGTGTCGATCTTGTGCATGCCAGGTTCGATCAGGCCGAGGTGGCGCAGCGAAGCGACCAGGCCTATGGTGCCGTGGCCGCACATGTTCAGATAGCCGGCATTGTTGAAGAAGATCACCCCGCAGGTTGCATCCGCAGACACCGGGGGGCAGTACAGCGCGCCCACCAGCACATCGTTTCCGCGCGGCTCCAGCAGGCAGGCGCGGCGCCAGTGGTCGTGCAGCTCGCGCAGCTCGTCGCGCTGCTCGGCCATGCTGCGGCCGTGCAGCGGCGGGAAGCCCTTCATCACCAGGCGGGTCGGTTCGCCGCCGGTGTGGGAGTCGATGACGTGGATCTCTTTCATAGGTCAGTTCGTTCCAACGTGTGGGGGAATCGTGGGAGCGGGCTTGCCCCGCGATGAGGCCGCTTGCCCTGAATCGCGGGGCAAGCCCGCTCCCACGAGTTCCCGTCAGTGTTCAGGAGGCCAGTGCAGCCGGCTCGTGGCCGCGATGCGCTTCGGCACCCGCTTCGCTTTCATCGTCGCCATCGAGGCGCACCAGCCGTGCCGGCACGCCGGTGGCGGCGCCCCAGTAGTAGATGCCCAGGGCACTGGCAGCCACGACCACGGTATCCAGCGGGTGGCCGATCACGCCCAGGCCACCGAAACTGCCCAGCCAGGAGAGGAAAATGGTCACGGCGTAGAAGCCGATCAGCCAGGCCGACGAGCGCACCTGCTGGCCCAGCGACAGGTGTTCGGTGGGCACGAAGCGGCGGCACAGCAGGTACAGCGCGAACATCACGATCTGCAGCGCCAGCAGCCAGGACACGGTGTTCCAGCCCGACCAGTAGACGATCAGCGCGGCGATGATGAACGACAGCGGACCGAGTACGGCCATGCCCTTGACCCGGAACGGCCGCGCCATGTCCGGGGCGCTGCGGCGCAGGGCGGCGACCGACACCGGGGCCACCGCGTAGCTCAGCACCAGGGCGGCGGAGACCACGTTGATCAGCGCCTCCCACGACGGGAACGGCAGGGTCCAGAACACCGCCAGGGCGAAGGTCAGCCACAGCGCCGGGCGCGGGATGCCGGACTGCTCGTCGATGCGGGTGAAGTACTTGAAGAAGGTGCCGGTCTGCGCCCAGCCGTAGATCACTCGCGGGGTGGCGTTCATGTAGATGTTGCCGCAGCCGCTGGGCGAGATCACCGCGTCGGCCACCACCAGGTAGGCCAGCCAGCCGACGCCCAGGGCCAGGGCGATGTCACGGTAGGGCAGGGCCAGTTCCTTGGTCACCCCGGCCCAGCCATTGGCAATCATCTCGGTCGGCACGCTGCCGAGGAACGCCAGTTGCAGCAAGGCGTAGATCGCGGTGGACAGCAGCACCGAGAGAATCAGCGCGATGGGGATGGTGCGCTGGGGGTTCTTCACCTCGCTGGCCACCGAGATGATCGGGGTCAGGCCCAGGTAGGCGAAGATGATGCCGCCGGCCGACACCGCCATCTCCACGCCGGACAGGCCGAACGGGGCGAAGCCCTGGACCTCGAAGTTCTCCGGTTTGAAGAAGGTGAACAGCACGCCGATCACCAGCAGCGGTACGATGAACTTGAACACGCTGACCAAGTTGTTGGCCTTGGCGAAGGTCTTCACGCTGCGGTAGTTGAGCACGAAGAACAGCCCGAGCAGGGCGAACTGCACCAGCCAGCCGAGCACCGTCGGGTCGCTGGAGCCGGTCTTGGTCAAGCTCGGAAACCAGGCCGCGGCGTACTGGCGCGAGGCGACCACCTCGATGGCGATCAGGCTGGAGAAGGCGATCAGGGTGATGAAGCCCATCAGGTAGCCCAGCAGCGGGCCATGGGAATACACCGGGTAGCGCACCACGCCACCAGCGCGTGGGAGGGCGGCGCCGAGCTCGCAGTAGACGATGCCCAGCAACAGCACGGCGAAACCGCCGAGGAACCAGGAGAGGATGCCGGCCGGCCCGGCGATGGCCGAGACGTGGCTGGCGGCGAACAGCCAGCCGGAGCCGAAGATGGCACCGAGGCCGATGAAGGTGAGGTCCAGCAGTGACAGCTGTTTCTTGAATTTGCCTGACATGGGTGCGCCTTCTTGTAGGTTTTGGATAGGCAGGTCTGATGTCACGATGCGGCGGCATGCGCCGCGTTCTTGTAGGTCATGGGGCGGCTTGCGTGGGGCATAGAGTGGACCGATCGGGAGCTCGGTTCTTGATGGTTTTCTGCAAGGTGGGTGACGAAATCGGCATAGTCGGGCAGAAGTGCTGGCGTGGCGGGCAGGGCGATGATTAGGCTGGCGATGCCGGCCCTATCGCGGGGCAAGCCCGCTCCCACAAGTGTGCTGTCGCCTGCGTGGGAGCGGGCTTGCCCCGCGATAGGGTAAACCCAAAAGAGAAGCTCGCATGTCCCGGATCCCGCTGACAGCCCTGTACCAGCACCTCGACCAGCACCGCCCCGAATCCCTAGAGGCCTTGCTCACTGGCGTGGTCTGGCTGCTGCCGATGCTCGACGTCATCGCCAATGCGGCGATCTTCATCAAGGACGACCAGGCCCGTTATGTGCTGGCCAACCGCACGCTGGTCCAGCGCTGCGGTTTGAAGCACCTGCAACCGCTGCTGGGCAAGACCAGCGCCGAGGTGTTCCCGGCGCGCCTGGGCCCCGGCTACACCGAGCAGGACCGGCGGGTGCTGGAGCAGGGTCAGGTGCTGGAGGACCAGCTCGAGCTGCATCTGTACGGCAGCCGCGAACCGGGCTGGTGCCTGACCCACAAGCGCCCGCTGTACGACGCGGCGGGGGCGATCATCGGCCTGGTGGGCATTTCGGTCGACCTGCAGTCAGCCGCCGACACCCACCCCGCCTACCAGCGCCTGGCCGCCGTGGACGCGCATATCCGCACGCATTTCCACCAGCCGATCAGCATGGGCGAACTGACGCGCATCGCCGGCATCTCGGTGGCGCAACTGGAGCGCTACTGCAAGCGGGTGTTCCACCTCACGCCCCGGCAGATGATCCACAAGGCCCGCCTGGAACATGCGCACCACCTGCTGCACAGCGACCTGCCGATCATCGAGGTGGCGCTGCGCTGCGGCTACACCGACCACAGCGCGTTCAGCCGGCAGTTCCGGCAACTGACCGGGTTTACCCCGCGCCAGTACCGCCAGGCGACGGCTCAGGAGGTTTGAAACAGGGCGCGGGCCTCGTCGAAACACTGCTCGGCGATGGCCGAGCGTGGCTCGCTGCGGCGCAGCAGCAGGCCGACCGGGCTGTGGATGCTGGCCTCCTGCACCGGGATGATGCGCATGTGCTGGTTGAGATCTTCCAGGCCGCAGTCCAGCGGCATGATCGCGCAGCACACGCCGGTGTTGATCGCCTGGATCAGCTGGAAGGTCGAGTCGCTCTCGAGTACGGCATTGGCCGTGAGGCCGCGGCTGCGGAAGCTCAGGTCGAGGGACTGGCGGTAGTGCATGCCTTTGCTCAGCAGGCCCAGCGGCAGGTCGCCCAGGTCTTCCCAGTGCAGGCTGTCGGCCTCGAACTGGAAGTGCCGGGTATCGTGCAGCAGGCCCATGGTGGTGATGCTCAGTTCGATCACTTCGAAGAAGCTGGTGTTGACCTGGTCGAGGTAGCAGATGCCCAGGTCGAGCTGGTTGCGGCTCAGGCCGTCGATCACCTGCTCGGAGCTCAGCGACGACAGCTGGAAGTGCAGCTCGGGGTACTTCGCGCGCAAGGGCATCAGCAGCTGCATGGGGTTGAAGCTGGCCAGCGGCACGGTGCCCAGGCGCAGGCTGCCGACCACCTGGCCGCGGCAGCTGGCGGCCTCGGCCTGCAGGCCGTCGTGGGCGGCGAGCAGGGTGCGGGCCCAGGCCAGGATGCGTTCGCCGGCTTCGGTGAAGCCTTCGAAGCGCTGGCCGCGCTTGACCAGCACCAGGTCCAGTTCGTCCTCGAGGTTGCGCAGGCGCATGGACAACGTCGGCTGGGTGATGTGGCACAGCGCTGCGGCCTGGCCGAAGTGGCGGGTCTGGTCGAGGGCGATGAGGAACTTGAGCTGTTTGATGTCCATGGTGCGGCCTGGGTTGCGGGGTGGGTAGACCTTAACCAAGCGTGAAGCACCTGGCTAATCATTGCTGAAAAAATCGCTGGCCTGTCGTGGGCAGGCGATAGAAACCGTCGATCACCCGGTACGCGCTATCGATTGGACGCTACCGGGGCTTCTCTCTAACGTGGCCGCCAAGCCAATCCTGGAGCAAAGGCCATGAGCGTGAAACCGGACGCGGTGTTCGTACCGCTGAACATCGCGGTGCTGACCGTCAGCGACACCCGCACCTTCGAGACCGACACGTCCGGCGAGCTGCTGGCCAGCCGCGCCGTCGGCGTGGGCCACCGCCTAGTGGCGCGCGAGCTGCTCAAGGATGACCTGTACAAGATCCGCGCCCAGGTCGCCACCTGGATCGCCGACGAACAGGTGCAGGTGGTGCTGATCACCGGTGGCACGGGCTTCACTGGCCGCGACAGCACGCCCGAAGCGGTGGACTGTCTGCTGGACAAGCGCATCGACGGGTTCGGCGAGTTGTTCCGCGCCCTGTCGATTCTCGATATCGGTACCTCGACCGTGCAGAGCCGGGCCCTGGCTGGCATGGCCAACGGCACCCTGGTGTGCTGCCTGCCGGGCTCGACCGGCGCCTGCCGCACGGCGTGGGAGGGGATCTTGGTCGAGCAGCTGGATGCGCGGCACCGGCCGTGCAACTTCGTCGCGCACCTGAAACCAATCGGGGCCTGCGAAAGCCGCGGCTAGGGTTTTCCTGTACCGACCATTCAGCTCAACACATGATCCACCGGCACCAACGCCGGTGGCAGTGGCTCTTGCCCCAGCGCCGACAGCACATCGCGCTCTATGGTGCGCACCAGCGCATCGGTCGGCAGGTCGTTCTCGTCGCGCCCGAAGGGGTCCTCCAGCTCGTTGCCGATCGCATCCAGGCCGAAGAAGGTGTAGCTGACGATGGTGGTGAACAGCGGCGCCAGCCAGCCCAGCGGTTCGGCCAGGGCGAACGGCAGCAGCAGGCAGAAGATGTAGATGGTGCGGTGCAGCAGCAGGGTATAGGGGAACGGTAGCGGCGTGCCCTTGATCCGCTCGCAGGTGGCCTGCACATCCGACAGGCCAGCCAGGCGCTGCGCCAGTAGGGTGTAGCGGAACTCGCTGATCGCTCCACGCTCCGCCAGCCGTGAACAATGTTCGCCCACCTCGCGCAGAATGCCGTCGCAGACATTGTGCGTCACGATCTGCGCCTGCTCGCCCAGCCAGGGACGGGCGGCGCCCAGTTCGTCTTCGTTGCGCAGCCGGGCATTGAGGGCATGGGCGAAGGCACAGAGGCTGCGCAGCAGTTCCTTGCGCAGCGCTTCGTCCTTGATCACCACGCTTTCGCGCACGAACGAGCGCACCTCGATGATCATCCGTCCCCAGGTCTTGCGGCCCTCCCACCAGCGGTCGTAGCAGGCGTTGTTGCGAAAGCTCATGAAGATCGACAGCGACAGCCCCAACAGGGTGAAGGGCGTGGCGCTGACCGGGTAGAACAGCGCCGGATAGTGCCGCTCGACCAGCACGATCAGCGCCGCGAGCAAGGTCACCGCCAGGCAGCGCAGGGCGATGCGCTGGACGATCGAGCCTTTGAGGGTGAACAGCACGCGCAGCAGGTCGGGGCGTGAGTGGACGATCAAGGCGGTTCCAGAGGCGGCCGATCAGCCGCCGGTCATGTTCATGAAGCGCAGGATCTGTACCTCGCCGCCCACTTCGAAGTGGTGACGGTAGGGCTTGAGCTGCATGGCGTCGCGAATGGCTTTTTCCAGGCGGGCGCTGTCGCCGGGGTGCTGGCGCATGACCTGCTTGAGGTCCACCGAGTGTTCGTTGCCCAGGCATAGCAACAGACGGCCCTCGACGGTCAGGCGCACGCGGTTGCAGGTGGCGCAGAAATTGTGGCTGTGGGGTGAGATGAAGCCGACCCGGGTGTTGGGGGCCTCGGCCAGGCGCCAGTAGCGCGCCGGGCCTTGGGACGACTCGGCCGACTCGACCAGGGTGAAATGCTCGGCCAGACGGGCGCGCACGTCATCGCTGGAGCAGAACGACTCGCCGCGCTCGTGCTCGCTGATCACGCCCAGGGGCATTTCTTCGATGAAGGAGATGTCCAGCTCGCGGTCGATGGCGAAACGCACCAGGTCGACGATCTCGTGATCGTTGCGGCCCTTGAGCACCACCGCGTTGAGCTTGGTACGGCGAAAGCCCGCGGCGTGCGCGGCGTCGATGCCGGCGATCACCTGCTTGAGGTCGCCGGTGCGGGTCAGGGCACGGAAGCGCTCGGGGTCGAGGCTGTCGAGGCTGATGTTCAGGCGCGACACCCCGGCATCGAACAGCGGCTGGGCCAGGCGGCCGAGCTGCGAGCCATTGCTGGTCAGGCACAGTTCGCGCAGGCCGGGCAGGGCGGCGATGCGCGCGCACAGCCCGACGATGCCTTGGCGTACCAGCGGCTCGCCGCCGGTCAGGCGGATCTTGCGGGTGCCCAGGGCGACGAAGCGCTCGGCGACCTGATACAGCTCTTCGAGGCTGAGAATCTGCTGGCGCGGCAGGAACTGCATGTCTTCGGCCATGCAATAGACGCAGCGAAAGTCGCAGCGGTCGGTGACCGACATCCGCAGGTAATCGACTTTGCGGTTGAAACCGTCGATCAGGGCCTGGGGGTTCTTTTCCACGTTCGCGCTCGACATTGAAGTGGCTGGGGCGGCGAAAGGCCGCGGATAAGGTCCAAGCTATAACCTGCGCCCATTGGCGTCAAATTGCTTTGCCCGACCATTCGATCAGTCTCATCTATCACGGCTGCAGGCCGCGCCGGCCAAGGGCTGGGCCCGGTGATCGAAACGCTTTATCACGCCGTCATTTATTTCGATTGGACGCAGCAGGGGGGCGCTTCTTAGGCTGGAAAAAACACCGTGCGGAGAAGCGCAGCATGAGCCAGGACGAACACATCAGGGACTACAAGGGGCCGGCCGCCGGCTGGGGCGCGCTCAAGAGCGTGACCAAGAGCTGGCTGGGCAGCGAGAATGCCTTCAAGAACCTGCGGGCCATGCTCAAGACCAACCAGAACGGTGGTTTCGACTGCCCGGGGTGCGCCTGGGGCGAGTCGCCGGAAAGCGACATGGTCAAGTTCTGCGAGAACGGCGCCAAGGCGGTCAACTGGGAAGCCACCGGGCGCTCGGTGGATCCGGCGTTCTTCGCCCGCTATAGCGTTAGCGCCTTGCTCGAACAGACCGACTACTGGCTCGAGTATCAGGGCCGCATCACCCACCCGATGCGCTATGACGCGGCCACTGACCATTACGTCGAGACCAGCTGGGACGAGGCGTTCGCCTTGATCGCCCGGCACCTGAGCGGCCTCGCTTCACCCGACCAGGCCGAGTTCTACACCTCGGGCCGGGCCAGCAACGAGGCGGCGTTCCTCTACCAGTTGTTCGTGCGGGCCTATGGCACCAATAACTTCCCCGACTGCTCGAACATGTGCCACGAGGCCAGCGGCGTGGGCATGGCCGAAACCCTCGGCGTGGGCAAGGGCACCGTGGTGTTCCATGACCTGGAGCTGGCCGATGCGATCTTCGTGATTGGCCAGAACCCTGGCACCAATCACCCGCGCATGCTCGAACCGCTGCGCGAGGCGGTCAAGCGCGGCGCCCAGGTGGTCTGCTTCAATCCGCTGAAAGAACGTGGCCTGGAGCGCTTCCAGCACCCGCAGCACCCGTTCGAGATGCTCAGCAATGGCTCCGAGCCGACCAATACCGCGTACTTCCGCCCGGCGCTGGGTGGCGACATGGCGGCCATGCGCGGCATCGCCAAGTTCCTCCTGCAGTGGGAGCGCGAGGCGCAGCTGAACGACGAGCCGCCGGTGTTCGACCATGCCTTCATCGCCGAGCACACCAGTGGCGTTGAGGCCTACCTGGCCGTGGTGGACGCCACGCCCTGGGAACATATCGTCGAGCAGTCGGGCCTGAACAAGGCCGAGATCGAGCTGGCCGCGCGCATGTACCGCAAGGCCGAGCGGGTCATCATGTGCTGGGCCATGGGCGTCACCCAGCACCGCCATTCGGTGCCGACCGTGCAGGAAATCGTCAACCTGCAGCTGTTGCGCGGCAACGTCGGCAAACCCGGCGCTGGCCTGTCGCCGGTGCGCGGCCACAGCAACGTGCAGGGCGACCGCACCATGGGCATCGACGAGAAACCCAAGGCGGCGCTGCTCGACGCCATCGAGAAACGCTTCCAGTTCAAGGTGCCCCGCGAGCATGGCCATAACGCCGTGCTGGCGATCCAGGCAATGGAGCAAGGGCGGGCCAAGGTGTTCGTCGCCCTGGGCGGCAACTTCGCCCAGGCGACTCCGGACACCCCGCGTACCCACGCGGCGCTGCGCAACTGTGAGCTGACCGTGCAGATCTCCACCAAGCTCAACCGTTCGCACCTGGTCACCGGGCGCGATGCGTTGATCCTGCCGTGCCTGGGCCGCACCGAGATCGATATCCAGGCCGAAGGGCCGCAGGGCGTCACCGTGGAGGACACCTTCAGCATGGTGCACATCTCCCATGGCCAGCTGAAACCGCGTTCGCCGCTGCTGCGCTCGGAGCCGGCCATCGTCGCCGGCATGGCCAAGGCCACTTTGGGCAGCAAGCCGATCGACTGGGACTACGCGATTGCCGACTACGGTCGCATTCGCAGCATGATCGCCGACGTCATCCCGGGCTTCAGCAAATTCAACGAACGCCTGCAGCATCCGGGCGGCTTCCACCTGGGCAACCACGCTGCGGACCGCAACTTCCGCACGGCCACCGGCAAGGCGCGTTTTACCCCAAGCCCGTTGCCCGAGCAATTGGTCAACGCGGCGGTGCTGGCGCGCGGTGACAAGCCGGACCTGATCCTGCAGACCCTGCGTTCCCACGACCAGTACAACACCACGCTGTATGGGCTGGATGACCGTTACCGTGGCGTGTTCGGGCTGCGTGAGGTGGTGTTCGTCAACGAGGCCGATATCCGCCGCCTGGGCTTCGAGCCGGGCGAGCAGGTGGATATCGTGTCGTTGTGGGAGGACGGGCGCGAGCGGCGGGTGTCGGGTTTCCGCCTGGTGGCCTATGACGTGCCTGAAGGACAGGCGGCGGCGTATTACCCGGAGACCAATCCGTTGGTACCGCTGGAGAGCTACGGCGAGGGGACCTACACGCCAACCTCGAAGTTCGTGGCGATCAGGCTGGAGAAGGCCAGGGCGGGGAACCGGATCGAGGCGACACTCACAACCGACTGACAGTAGCGCAGTGTGGGAGCGGGCTTGCCCACGCCCGTTCTCAACGCCCCACCGGATACGCCGTGGTGTACTTCATCTGCTCCATGGCAAAGCTCGAGGTGATGTTCGACAGCCCGTCGGTGCTGGTGATCAGCTTCTTGTAGAAGCGGTCGTAGGCGGCGATGTCGCCTACCACCACCCGCAGCATGTAGTCCCAGTCGCCGGACATGCGATACACCTCCATCACTTCCTCGAACGCCGTCACCGTGGCGGCGAACTGCGCCAGCCAGGCACTGTCGTGGCGCTGGGTCTTGAGCTGGACGAACACCGTCAGGCCCAGGCCCAGGCGCTCGGGGTCGAGCAGGGCGACGCGGCCGCGAATGTAGCCTTCCTCTTCCAGGCGCTTGACCCGCTTCCAGCACGGCGTGGTGGACAGGTTGACCGCTTCGGCAAGGTCCTTGAGGGACAGCGACGCGTCGCGCTGGAGCAGGGTGAGGATGTGCTGGTCGAAACTGTCCATGACGTCGTTTGGCCAATTGCGGGAAAAGTTTTCCGAGATTAGCCGCTCAAGGCGAACGTTGAAACTGTTCTTGGTCGTGTGCTGACAGAAATGTTCCGCTGGCGCTCGGGGGCGGTGGATATGAGATAGTGGCGGTTTTCCACCCTCAGGCAATGGACCCGACCATGTCCGACAAACCGCGCAATTTCGCCACCCGCACCATCCACGCCGGCGAGCAGTCCAGCGTCGCCGACAACGCCATCTTCCCGGCCATCGTCACTTCCAGCTCGTTCATCAAGCGCGGCCTGGACGACAACCCCGAATACGCCTACAGCCGGGTCAGCAACCCGACCCGGCATGCCTACGAGACCTGCGTGGCCGCACTGGAGGAGGGCGTCGGCGCGGTCGCCTGCGCTTCGGGCGTCAGCGCCACCGCCACGGTGCTCGAACTGCTGTCCAAGGACGCCCATGTGGTGGTGATGAACGGTGTCTATGGCGGCACCTTCCGCCTGCTGGAAGACTACCGTGGGCGCACCTCGGGCCTGACCACCACCTATGTCGACCTCAACGACGTCGAGGCCGTGGCCGCGGCGATCCGCCCGGACACGCAACTGATCTGGATCGAGTCGCCGACCAACCCGCTGCTGCACCTGGTGGACATCAAGGCGGTCTGCGACCTGGCCCGTGCCCGTGGGGTGATGACCTGCATCGACAACACCTTCTGCTCGCCGTGGAACCAGCAGCCGATCACCCTGGGCGTGGATCTGGTGATGCATTCGGCGAGCAAGTACATCGGCGGCCACTCCGACCTGACCGGTGGCGTGGTGGTGGCGGCCAATCACGAGCTGCTGGGCCGTTTGCGCAAGATCAGCATGGCGGTCGGCGCGATCCAGGGGCCGTTCGACTGCTACCTGGCATTGCGCGGGCTGAAGACCCTCGATGTGCGCATGGAGCGCCAGAGCGCCAACGCCCTGCGCGTGGCGCAGTTCCTCGAACAGCATCCGCAGGTCGAGCAGGTTTACTACCCAGGGTTGGAAAGCCATCCGCAGCATGAACTGTGCAAGCGCCAGATGCGCACCGGCGGTGCGGTGGTGGCGTTGCGCATCAAGGGCGACCGGGCCGCGGTCAACCGCCTGGTCGAGGCGCTGTCGATCTTCGTCCTGGCCGACTCGCTGGGCGGGGTGGAGAGCATGATCAACCATTCCTGGAGTATGTCGCACAACTCCCTGAGCCCGGAGCAGAAGGGGGTGATGGGGATCAGCGAGAACCTGGTGCGGTTGTCGATCGGGATCGAGGATTATCGCGATCTGATCGAGGATCTGGAGGGGGCGCTGAAGGCTTCTGCGTAAAGGTTGCCGACGTCATCGCGGGGCAAGCCCGCTCCCACGATGGCCGTGCATGCCGTGGCGTTTGCGCGGTACCTGGGAGCGGGCTTGCGCCGCGATAGCGTCGGTTGGAGGAATCAGGATTTGGGTGGGTGGACGATGCGTTCGATCTTGTCCTTGATCAGCACCCGCTCCTTGCGCAGGCGGTTTACGGTGTCGTCGCCGGTAGCATTGCCTTCGGCGGCGAGCACTTCCTTGTCCTTGGCGTTGTATTCCTTGTGCAGCTTGTGCAGGTCGTGATCCTTGTCGATCAAGGCCTGGAACTGGTCGGCGGTCACGTGCAGGTCTGCGAGCAAATCATGCGGAACTGGCATTTCTTCACCTCTCTCAGGGTTGGTAAACGAGCCTGAACCAAGAGGATAGTCGCCTTTGCCGTATTGCGGGACTGGGTTAGGCTGTCGCATCCCCCTGCGTGAACGGAACCTGCGCCATGCCTCACCTGAACCTGGAATACAGCGACAACCTGCGCGACCTCAATGTCGATGTGCTGCTGTTGCGCCTGAACCACGCCCTGGTCGGCAGTGGCCAGTTCGCCGAAGAACTGGACATCAAGAGCCGCGCCCAGGCCTTTGCCCAGTACCGGGTGGGCACCGCACCGGGCGAGCGGGCCTTCGCCCATGTGCGCCTGGCGATCCTCAGCGGGCGCACGCCACAGGTGAAGCAGCAGTTGTCGAACAGCCTGCTCGAGGTGCTGCGCGAGGCGATCCCGGCCCGGCCTGGGCTGGACATCCAGCTGTGCGTGGAAGTCCTGGACATCGACCGCGAGCCGTACGCCAAACTTCGTCTGCCTGGCTGAATGGCAGCTGAATGAAAGTTGTTTAATTCATGAAAGACGCCGGCCCACCAATTGTTGGCGTCTTTTTCACAAAAAATTGATGCTAGGCTTTCTAGAGTTCGGCCAACTTTCCAACCTGCCCGTCCGGGCGTGTTGGCCGCTGATGAACTCTTGTTGCGAACGCCATGCTGAAACTCAAATCCCTGCGCACCGAATGGGTCACGTTGCTGGCCAGCCTGTACCTGTTGATCGGCTTCAATACCTTGCTTTGGGAGCACCTGGAGTCCATCGTGCCGCCGGGCATGGTGGGGCTATGGTTGAGCCTGGCGTTCGCCGTGCTGATGCTGTTTGCCTTCAATCTCTTCCTCACCTTGCTGGCGTTTCGTTATGTATTGAAACCGGTATTGATTGTGTTGTTCATCAGCGGCGCAAGTGTCGCTTACTTCATGAATCAATATGGCGTACTTATTGACGCCGGCATGTTCCGCAATGTCGCCGAAACCAATGTTGCGGAAGTACGCGACTTGCTTTCGCTGAAGTTCGCCGCCTATATCCTGCTGCTGGGTGTGCTGCCCTCGCTGCTGGTGTGGAAGGCCAGGATCGCCTATCGCCCTTGGCACCGCGAACTGCTGGGCAAGCTGGTGGTCAGCGGGGCCTGCGTCGCGGCCCTGGGCTCGGTGGCGCTGGTCAACTACCAGGGCTTGGCGTCGTTGTTTCGCAACCACCATGAACTGCGCCTGATGCTTACGCCGAGCAACATTGTGGGGGCCTCTATCGGTTATGTCAGCGAGCAAGTGGGCACGGCCACCCGGCCCTTCCAGCGCTATGGCGAGGATGCCCGTCGCGATGCGGCCTGGCAGCAGCACCAGCGCAAGTCGCTGACCGTGCTGGTGGTCGGCGAAAGTGCCCGGGCGGAAAACTTCGGCCTGCTCGGCTATGCCCGCGACACCAACCCGCAATTGAGCAAGGAGCAGGGCCTGCTGAGCTTTACCGACGTCCACTCCTGCGGCACCGAGACCGCCGTGTCGGTGCCCTGCATGTTTTCCGGCATGCCGCGCAAGGATTACGATGCCCGCGTGGCGAAGAACCGCGAAGGGCTGCTCGACATCCTCCAGCGCGCGGGGCTGGCGGTGCAGTGGCGCGACAACCAGTCCGGCTGCAAGGGCACCTGCGACCGGGTGCAATTTATCGACGTGAGCAACCTGCAGGACCCGAGCCTGTGCGCCAGCGGCGAGTGCCATGACGAGATCCTGCTGCAGGGCCTGGCCGAGTTGCTCGACAACCTCGACCAGGACACCGTGCTGGTGCTGCATCAGATGGGCAGCCATGGCCCGGAATACTTCAAGCGCTACCCGGCCGGCAGCGAACCCTTCACCCCGGTGTGCCGCAGCAACGCCCTGAACCAGTGCAGCCAGCAGGAAATCCTCAACGGCTACGACAACACCCTGGCCTACACCGACAAGGTGCTGGCGACCTTGATCGATACCTTGCGCAGCAGGCAGGACAAGGTCGACACCGCGATGATCTATCTTTCAGATCATGGCGAGTCGCTGGGCGAGTACAACCTGTTCCTGCATGGCACGCCGTACATGATCGCCCCGGAGCAGCAGAAGCACGTGCCGCTGCTGGCCTGGTTCTCCGACAGCTACCGCGAGGACTTCGGTGTGGACACCGAATGCCTGGGCAAGCTGCGCGATGCGCCGCTGTCGCAGGACAACCTGTTCCACTCGATGCTCGGCCTGTTGCAGGTACGCACCGAGGTCTACCAGCGTTCGCTGGACCTGTTTGCCGGCTGCCGACCTTGGCTGGCGGCCGATCGCTGAGCGTACCGACGATCAGCACCAAGGATGGCGTGGCTTGCGAGGTTTCACCCATTGCGCCCGCGCCGTATATACTGCGCGCCAATGTTAGTGGGAGAGCCTCGTGGCCATCGAAATTCACTGGATCCTTGACGACCAGACCCTGGCCCAGCACTGCCGAAGCTGGCGTGAGTTGCCCTTTGTGGCCCTCGACACCGAATTCATGCGGGTCGACACCTTCTATCCGAAAGCCGGGTTGATCCAGATCGGTGACGGCAAACGTGCCTTCCTCATCGACCCTTTGCTGATTCGCGACTGGCAGCCGCTGGCCGAGCTGCTCGAAGACAATGGCGTGGTCAAGGTGCTGCACGCCTGCAGCGAAGATCTGGAGGTCCTGCTGCGCCTGACCGGCAAGCTGCCACAGCCACTGTTCGACACCCAACTGGCCGCCGGCTACCTGAACATCGGTTTCTCCATGGGCTATTCGCGTCTGGTGCAGGACGTGCTGGGGCTCGAGCTGCCCAAGGGTGAGACCCGCTCCGATTGGCTGCAGCGCCCGCTCTCGGAAACCCAGGTCAGCTACGCCGCCGAAGACGCCGTGCACCTGGCCGAGCTGTTTACCGCCCTGCGCCCGCGGCTGTCGGACGACAAGTACGCCTGGGTGCTCGAGGACGGTGCCGAGCTGGTTGCCGCGCTGCGCCGTGAAGTCGAGCCCGAGACTCTCTACCGCGACGTCAAGCTGGCCTGGAAGCTCGGCCGCCAGCAATTGGCCGTGCTCCGCGAGCTGTGCGCCTGGCGTGAGCGTGAGGCCCGCAGCCGCGATGTGCCGCGCAATCGCATCCTCAAGGAACATTCGTTGTGGCCCATGGCCAAGAGCCAGCCGGACAGCCCGTCGGCGCTGGCGAAAATCGACGAAATGCACCCGCGCACCATCCGCCAGGACGGCGAGACGCTGATCCAGTTGATCAAGCGCGCCGCCAGCCTGCCGCAGGAGCAATGGCCCGCGCCGCTGCCCGAGCCGCTGCCGATCGAAGCTTCCGGTATCCTCAAGCGCCTGCGCGCCATTGGCCAAGCCGAAGGCGAGCGGCTGGGCATCGCCCCGGAACTGATGCTGCGCAAGAAAGCCCTCGAAGCGCTGCTCAAGAGCGGCTACCCCGATGGTCCCTACCAACTGCCCGACTCGCTGCGCGGCTGGCGTCGCGAGCGCATGGGCCAGGCCCTGCTGGACGACCTGGCCGGTGCCGGAGATTGCCGATGAAACGTATCTGCTCGATCTACAAGAGCCCCCGCAAGAACGAAATGTACCTGTATGTGCTCAAGGCCGAGGGCCTGGAGCGTGTGCCCGAGGGGCTGCTGCCTTTCTTCGGCACGCCCGTGCATGCCTTCGACCTGGTGCTCAGCCCCGAGCGCAAGCTGGCCCGCGAGGACATCGCCAAGGTGCTGGAGAACCTCGACAACCAGGGCTACCACTTGCAGATGCCGCCGCCGGACGACGACTACATCGAGCACCTGCCCGAAGAACTGCTGCGCCGCAACGACCCGGCCTGATCCGGGCGCGGTCTCCTCTCTGTCTGCGGCCCGCCTGGCGGGCCGCTTCCGTTGTTTGCCAAGGTTGTGTGTCACATGCGCGTTCTGATCGCTGAACAGGATCATGCCAACTATGCCCGCCTGTTGGGCGAGGTGGCGCCGGACCTGGAGGTCCTGACCAGTGGCGATTCCGCCGAACTGGCCCGTCTGGCCCCCGACTGCCCGGTATGGCTGGGCCAGCCCGACCTGCTGGCCAGCCTGTTGCGTCAGGGCCACAAGCCCCTGTGGATGCAATCGACCTGGGCCGGCATCACGCCGTTGCTCGCCGACGGCCTGCCGCGCGACTACCGCCTGACCCGGGCGGTGGGGATCTTTGGCCAGGTGATGGCCGAATACATGCTCACCTACATGCTTGGCCATGAGCGCGATGTGCTGTCGCGCCTGGTCAGCCAGGTCGAGCGGCGCTGGGATGATCGCCCGGGGCGGACCCTGGAAGGGCGGCGGGTGCTGATCGTCGGTACCGGTGATATCGGCCAGCAAGTCGCCGAGTTCCTCGAGCCCTTTGGTGTCATCTTGTACGGGGTTGCAAGCAGTGCCCGTGAGCAGGCGCCGTTCGTCGAGGTGGCTGGGCTCGACCAGTTGCCGCGCCTGGTCGGCGAGGCCGACTACGTGCTCAACCTGTTGCCCGACACACCGGCCACCCATGACCTGTACGATGCGGCGCTGTTCAAGTGCTTCCGCTCCAGTGCCTTGTTCATCAATGCCGGGCGAGGCGTGGCGGTGGTCGATGCCGACCTGGTCGAGGCGCTCAAGCAGGGCCATCTGGCTGGCGCGGTGATCGATGTCTGCCGTCAGGAGCCGCTGCCCCAGCGCCACCCGTTCTGGACTGCCTGGGGGCTGCTGCTGACCGGGCACAGCTCGGCGCCGACCTCGCCGGCGGCGATGGTGCGGTTGTTCGTCGAGAATGTGCGGGCGTATGCGGCGGAACAGGCACTGCGGGGCGAGGTGGATTTCGCGCGGGGTTACTGAAAGAGGTTTGCCTGATGCGACCTGATCGCGGGGCAAGCCCGCTCCCACGGGCAACTGTCGTGCGTGGGAGCGGGCTTGCCCCGCGATGAGGCGATCACAACCTTAGAGGCTGAATTCACCCTCGGCCGCCAGCTCGCTCAACGGCCGGCGCGGGCTCGGCACTTCACGGGCCTGCAGGCCTTCGGCCAGAGTCGCCTTGTCGCCCAGCTTGCCGATTGCGACCATCGCGTGCAGTGCGTAGCCCTCGGGGATCTTCAGTTCGCGCCGGGCCAGGTCCTGATCGAAGCCGGCCATGCCGTGGGTGTGCCAGCCGCTGATGCTGGCCTGCAACGCCAGATGGCCCCAGGCCGAGCCGGTGTCGAAGGTGTGCCACAGGGCCGGCTTCTCTTCATCGGAGCCTGGCGCGGCGAAGGTGGTCTTGGAAATGATCAGCACCAGCGCCGAGGCATGCTGCGCCCAGCTGCGGTTGAACTCGTTGAGGATGCCCAGGTAGCGCTCCCAGCTCGGCGTGTCGCGGCGGGCATAGAGGAAGCGCCATGGCTGCGAATTGTAGGCCGACGGCGCCCAGCGCGCGGCCTCGAGGAAACTCAGCAAGGTTTCCTGGCTGATCGGCTCGTTGGTGAAGGCGCGGGGCGACCAGCGATTGATGAACTGCTCATTGATGGCGTAGTCGGCGATGCGTGGGGTGGCGCTCATGGGGTGCTCCTGCAAGGACTGGGACAAAGACCGCACGCTACTGCGTCCGACGAGCACTGACAAGCGGTCTGGCGTTGCCGTCGGACTGCCTCTAGACTGGCGCCGCCGCGCGCCGCGGATTGATGTTGACTGCAGGAACACGTGTGATGATCACCGATACCGCGCCCTTCTGGCGGCGCAAGACCCTCGACCAGCTTGATGCGCAAGAGTGGGAGTCGCTGTGCGACGGCTGCGGCCTGTGCTGCCTGCAGAAGCTCGAGGACGAAGAGGACAACAGCGTCTACTACACGAGCATCGCCTGCAAGCTGCTCGACCTGCAGACCTGCCAGTGCAGCGACTACCCCAATCGCTTCCGCTTCGTGCCTGATTGCATCCAGCTGACCCCGGGCAAGGCCGACCAGTTCAAGTGGCTGCCGCCCACCTGCGGTTATCGTCTGGTCAGCGAAGGCCAGGACTTGCCGTCGTGGCACCACCTGGTCTGCGGCGATCGCGGACAAGTGCATGAGCAACGCATTTCCCGGTCCGGGCGGATGCTCAGCGAGAACGACGTGGATGAAGACGACTGGGAAGACCACCTGATTTTTCGCGCGGGTTGAGCCGCGCGGCTACAAGGAGTTTCGCTATGCGTCGCCCGCTGTTGATGGTGCTTGGCCTGCTGCTCAGCACTCAGGCGCTGGCCAGGAAAGTCGACCTGGATTACCAGGTTCGCCTGTTGCCGCAGAGCGGCCAGGCCGAGGTGCGCCTGACCTTGGCCGACGGCAGCGTGGTACGCAGCCTGGACTTCGACCTGGGCAAGGCCGGCGTCTACAGCGACTTCCTTGCTGATGGCCAGTGGCAGCTGCAGAACGGGCGCGGTGTCTGGCACCCGGCACCAGGCAAGACCAGCCTCAGCTATCGCGTGCTGCTCGACCAGCAACCGAAGGGTGGTGTCCATGAAACCCGCATGACCGCGCACTGGGCGCTGTTCCGGGGCGATCAGTTGGTGCCGCCGGCGCGCCTCGACCAGCAGGACGGCACCGAGCTGGTGTCGCGCCTGGCTTTCGACCTGCCGGCCGGCTGGAAGAGTGTCGAAACCGCCTGGCCGCGCATCGGTCGGCAGAAATTCCGCATCGATGACGTGTCGCGCCTGTTCGACCGCCCCACCGGCTGGGTGCTCGCCGGCAACCTGGGCAGCCGCCGTGCGCGCCTTGGCGACACCGAAGTGACCGTGGCCGCGCCGCAAGGGCAGGGCATGCGCCGCATGGACACCTTGACCCTGCTGACCTTCGTCTGGCCGCAGTTGCAGGCGGTGTTTCCACGCAACCCGCCCAAGTTGCTGCTGGTCGGTGCCCGCGACGAAATGTGGCGTGGTGTGCTGCCAGGCAACAATTCCTTGTACTTGCACAGTGGTCGGCCGCTGATCAGCGAGAACGGCAATAGCCCGGTGTTGCGCGAACTGGTGCAATTGTTCGCCCAGATCAACGACCGCGATGGCAGCGACTGGCTCGGCGAGAGCCTGGCCGACTATTACGCCAGCGAGCTGCTGCGGCGTGCTGGCGGCATGAGCGACGACCGTTACGAGGCGTTGCAGGCGCGCTTGCACAAGCTTGGCGACAAAGTGAATCACCTCAAGGGTGCCAAGGCCAGCCCGGCCCAGGTGGCCCGCGGCGTGCTGCTGTTGCAGGCGCTGGATCGCGAGATCCGCCTGCACAACCACGACAAGCGCTCGTTGGACGATGTCGCCCGGGCGCTGATGCGCCTGTCGAGCGTCAGCACCGAGGAGTTCGTGCAGATCAGCGAGAACGTCCTGGGGCGGCAGTCCGAAGTATTGCAAAGCAAGGTATTGCGCTAGACGCAGGATCTATCGCGGGGGCAAGCCCGTTCCCACGCTCTGGCACCCATATGCCTACGTGGGAGCGGGCTTGCCCCGCGATGCTTTCAACCGCCGGTCACCGTCGCGGTACGGGTCGCCGCCTCGGCGCTGGCCTGCAGCGCCTTGAGCTCGGCAGCTCCTCGTTGTATGTCGCGATGCAGGCGCAGGTATTCGGCGCGATGCCGCAACCACCACGCCTTGGTCGAGCAATGCCCGCTCACGCCACGGGCCAGCGCCAGGCCGCCGACGGCAACCTGCAACATCCCCAGCAGGCCACCGTGGCGCAGCCCCTTGCTGATCATCAACGCGCCGCCGGCCAGTGAGCTGGCGCGCTCCAGGCCATGGACGTTGTGTTCGTGGTGGGGCGAATGGATATCGAGCATCGGGCAGTCTCCTCTGGTCGTTGATAACCAGCAGACTCCATGCTTAATGACTGCGTTCAGTGAAATTACCCAGGCGTTCGTCACGCCTGCGAGTCGACTTACTTGAACTTGGGCCCCGACCGCGTATTCAACCCCTTGGCCATACGGTCATACAGCACCACATTCACCGTCGCCGCCAGGTTCATGCAGCCCTGGGTCGGGATGTAGATGGTCTCTTCGCACCAACCGCGCACGTCTTCGCTCAGCGAGCCATCCTCCGGCCCGAAGATGTAGATCGCCCGGTCCGGGTGGGTGTATTCGGGCAGGGGGCGCGCACCGTCCACCAGCTCCACCGCCACCGGCGTGCAACCCAGGGGGATGATGCGCTGCAGGTCGTCGATGCCGATCAGCGGGATGTCGTAGTGCACGCGCTTGGTATCGGTGACGAAATCACGGGCGCGCTCATAGCGCTTGCCGGTGTAGAACACCGAATTGACCCCATAGCAGCCGGCCGCGCGCATCACCGAACCGACGTTCTCGGCGGATTTGGGGTTGAACAGGCCGATGCAGCTGTACCGTTTGTTCGCCACGTGTCGGGGCCCTTCGCAAAAAAAGAGCGCGATTATACGGGCTTGCCGACACGGCGGGGGCAGCAATCGACGGTCAGTCTTTTTTCAGCAGGCTGGCCAGCCCGGCGAACGGGTTGTGGGTGGCCACGGCGGTTTTCGGCGAGCTGAGCGAGCCTTCGCTGAAATACTGCTGGTCGGTGTAGCGTGAGTGCTCGTTGTCGTGGCAGTACAGGCACAGCAGCTCCCAGTTGGAGCCGTCCTGCGGGTTGTTGTCGTGGTTGTGGTCGCGGTGGTGCACGGTCAGTTCCGAAAGGCGTTTGCCGGAGAACTCGCGGGTGCAGCGGCCGCAGACATGCGGGTACATTTTCAGCGCCTTGTCGCGGTAGCCCATTTCCTTGTCGCGCTTGGCGTCGGCGAGGATACGGTCGAGGCGGGCGGTGGCGTCGGAGGTGGAACTCATGGTGTTACCTTTTTTCTAATCAGGGCAATGACGGTTATGTTCTTGAGTCTAGCGCGCCAGTCGGGCGGGCGGACAGGCAAAAATGCGCCATTGGGCATAGCCTGTAGGAAGGTTTCTGACAGGAGGCAGCAGATGTTGCATGCGATCCTCGCCGCATTGTTGCTTGGCGCAGTGCCGTTGGCCGACGCTGCAGGTCAGCAGCGGCCGCTCACGACCGTCCCGGGGGCACCGGGGACGCCGACGCCGACACCCTACCCACAGATCACCCCGAGCACGCCGCCCAAGGCCGGCGCCAATCGGCCCGGCGCGCCGCTGCTGCCGCCCATGCCGGTGCCGGGGCCGCCGAAGGACCAGCCGTTGCCGGGGTTGAGTCAGGACCCGCCGAAACCACCGCCCAAGCGTGATTAGATCTGCTGTGCCAAGCGCTGGCCATCCTGCATCCGCAGGCGCCGTGACAGCGCCACGGCCAGGGCGCGAATGATGCGGGCGGCGATGCGCGGCGCGTCGCTGAGCATCTTTTCCAGCGAGTCCTTGCCCAGGGTCAGCAGTTGGCAGTCGCTGGCGGCCACGCAGGTGGCCGAGCGGCGCTCGCCATCAAGCACGGCCATCTCGCCGAATGCGCGGCCTTTGCGCAGGGTAGCGATCTCTGTCTGGGCGCCATTGCCGTCGGTCTTGCGTACCGAGACCACGCCACGGTGGAGGATGCACATGAAGGTGCCGGCGTCGCCCTCGCTGAAAAGGGTCTGGCCTTCGCTCACCGCAGTGAGGCTGAAATAGCCGGCGGCGCTGACGAAATCGCTGGGCTGCAGGGTATCGAACAGACCGCAATCCATGAGCATGTCGCGGATTTCGGCGTTGAGGTGCTGGGTGTCGGGCATATGTTGTTCTTCTTCGCATGTCTGGAAAGCGCCGCGTTCGCACAATCAGTGGCCGTGGCGCTTGTGAGACAACGAAAATCGCGTTTTACGCCACGCCCAGCTCATTGAAGACGAACGCATACTCCAACGCCACGTCGCGCAGCCCCTGGTAGCGGCCGCTCATGCCGCCGTGGCCGGCGCCCATCTCGGTCTTGAGCAGCAGCAGGTTGGCGTCGGTCTTGCGCGTGCGCAGGCGCGCCACCCACTTGGCCGCCTCCCAGTACTGCACTCGGCTGTCGTTGTAGCCGGCGATCACCAGCATCGCCGGATAGGCCTGGGCCTTGACGTTCTCGTACGGCGCGTAGGCCTTGATCCGCTCATACACCTCGGGCTCTTGCGGGTTGCCCCATTCGTCGTACTCGGTGACGGTCAGCGGCAGCTCGGGGTCGAGCATGGTGTTGAGCACATCGACGAACGGCACTTCGGCGATGGCGCAACGGAACAGCTCGGGGCGCAGGTTGAGCACCGCGCCCATGAGCAGGCCGCCGGCACTGCCGCCACTGATGGCCAGGCGTTCGCGGCTGGTCACGCCTTCGGCGACCAGATGTTCGGCGCAGGCGATGAAGTCGTCGAAGCTGTTGTGCTTGTGTTCCTGCTTGCCGGCCCGGTACCAGGCCTCACCCAGCTCGCCGCCACCGCGCACATGGGCGATGGCGAAGGCCACGCCACGCTCCAGCAGGCTCAGGCGGGCATGGGAGAACCACGGGTCGAGGCTCTCGCCGTAGGCACCATAGCCGTAGAGGTAGAGCGGCACCGTCTTGCCTTCGTCGGCGCGACGGCGTACCAGGCTGATCGGTACCCGGGTGCCGTCCTTGGCCACCGCCCACAGGCGCTGGCTGATGTAGTCGTCGGCGTCGAACGCGCCCAGCACCGGGGTCTGCTTGAGCACCTGCTGGGCGCCTGTGGCCAGCTCCAGCTGACGCACCTGGGCCGGGCGGTTGAGGGCTTCGTAGCGCAGGCGGATACGCGTGCTGGCGAACTCCAGGCTGTCCTGCACGTAGAGGCTGTAGGCGGCGTCCGGCAGTTCGACGCGGTAGGCCGGCAGGCCTTGCGGGCGCACTTCGATGATCGGCAGGCCGCCTTCGCGCAGGCTCAGGGACAGCGCCGAGGCATTGAGGCTGACGCCTTCGAGCATGATGTCGTCGCGGTGCGGCACCAGCACCTGCCATTGCGCGCGGGCCGGCACGCTGTCTGCCGACGCATTGAACAGGGCGAAGTTGATACCGTCCTGGTTGCTGCGGATGAACCAGCGCCATTGACCGTCGAGCTGGCCATGATCGGGGAAGTACTCATGGCCTTCGACACGTGGCGCCAGGCAGGCGAAGTCGGCCTGTGGCGTGGCCGCATCGAGTACCCAGGCTTCGCTGGTGGTCTTGCTGTTGAGCAGCAGCACCAGATGGCGCTCGGAGCTGGTGCGATAGCAGTGCAGGAAGAAGCGTCCGTCGGGCTCCTCGAACACCGTGGTGGCGTCGGCCTCGCCCAGGGTGTGGCGGCGCAGGCGCCAGGGGCGGTGGGTGTCGTCCAGTTCGGCGAAGAACAGCGTCTGGCTGTCGTTGGCCCAGGTCATGCTGCCGTCGCAGTCGTCGAAGGGCAGGGCGCTCAGCACGCCGCTGGCCAAGTCCTTGACGTACAGGGTGTAGACCTCGTCGCCGCTGGTATCCAGGCTGTAGGCCAGCAGCCGATGGTCGGGGCTGATGCTGAAGGCACCGAGCGAGAGGAAACCGCCGTTCGCCAGCGCGTTGGGGTCGAGCAGCAGTTCCTCGCGGCTTTCATCGACCGTATTGCTGTCGTCGGCCGGGCGCGGGCAGCGGTAGTGGCGCGGGTACTCGTCGCCAGCGGTGGTGCGGGTGTAGTAGAGGTACGGGCCCCAGGGCGAGGGCAGCGACAGGTCGGTCTCGAGGATGCGGCCCTTGATCTCTTCGAACAGTTGCTCACGCAGCGGCGCCTGGCCGGCCAGGCAGGCTTCCTGGTAGGCGTTTTCCTCGGCCAGGTAGGCCAGCACCTCGGGGGTGTCGCGGTCCTGCAGCCAGGCGTAGGGATCGTTGCCGTCAGCTTGATGGGCGATAGGGGCGGGAAGGGTCAGGGGCATGGGTGATCTCATCGATTGTGGACCCCATCGCGGGGCAAGCCCGCTCCCACGCCTGATCGAGGTCTGGACGTGGGAGCGGGCTTGCCCCGCGAAGGGCCGCTGCAGGTCCCTTGCGGTGCGGGGGCAGCCTGCGCCGGTAAAAGTGTTTATCATAGGCGTCTCTTTGCCTGGCTTGCACCAACACCATGACCGAACACGACTATACGCTGGCCTGGGGCCTGTACGCCGTAGCCGCCCTGGGCTGCCTGCTGGTGGGTTTCAAGCTGACCGGCTGGATGTGGCGCTGGCTGCGCGAGCCGCTGCGGGTGATCATCGCCGTGCTGCTGTTCGCCCCGACCATCGTCGACCCGGTCAAGGAAAGCTTCGCCCCGGCCATCGCCATCACCGCGTTGGACCTCGCCTTCAAGGTCGGCAACAACGCCTGGCGCGCAGCCTCGGACCTTGCCATGTACGGGATGATCGCCTTTGCCCTGTACTTCGTCTTCGTGTTGATCCGCTGGCCGCTGGAAAAGCGCGCCCGCGAGCGCCGCGCCCAGCGTGAGGCCGCCGCCCAGCGCCAGGCCAAGGAAGAGGAGGCGGTCGTGGCCGATGCGTCCCTGGCCGCCAATCGTCACGACCGCTACCGCGACGATCCGCCATCGGCCCCCGTGCGCCGCTCCGGTCCCGGCCAGGGCCGCGTCGAACCCCGTCTGTAAGCCAGGAGCCGCGAACATGTGCGAACTGCTGGGCATGAGCGCCAACGTCCCCACCGATATCGTCTTCAGCTTCACCGGCCTGATGCAGCGCGGCGGGCGCACCGGCCCGCACCGCGATGGCTGGGGCATCGGTTTCTACGAAGGGCGCGGCCTGCGCCTGTTCCAGGACCCGGCGGCGAGCAGCGAGTCGGAAGTGGCCAACCTGGTGCAGCGCTACCCGATCAAGAGCGAAGTGGTCATCGGCCATATCCGCCAGGCCAACGTCGGCAAGGTCTGCCTGTCCAACACCCACCCGTTCGTGCGCGAGCTGTGGGGCCGCAACTGGTGCTTCGCGCACAACGGCCAGCTGGGTGACTTCGCCGGCCTGCGCACGTTCTACCGGCCGATCGGCGATACCGACAGCGAGGCCGCCTTCTGCGACCTGCTCAATCGTATCCGCGAGGCCTTCCCCGAGCCGGTGGAGGCCGAGCAGCTGCTGCCGGTGCTGGTCGAAGCCTGCGCCGAGTACCGCGGCAAGGGCGTGTTCAACTGCCTGCTCAGCGACGGCGACTGGCTGTTCTGCTTCTGCTCGACCAAACTGGTGCACATCACCCGCCGCGCACCGTTCGGCGCGGCGCGGCTGAAGGATGTCGACCTGATCGTCGACTTCCACACGCAAACCACCCCCAACGACGTGGTCACGGTGATCGCCACCGAGGCCCTGACCGAGAACGAGACCTGGAACCGCTACGAGCCGGGTCAATGGGCTTTGTGGCGCCACGGCGAGTGTGTCGCCCACGGCCAGAGCTAAGGAAGCTCCATGTTCAGAAGTTACCTGCGTTTGCTGTTGTTCACCTTCGGCCTGCTGGCCGGTCTCCAGGTGCCGGGGCTGGTCAAGGACTACAGCCAGCGCGTCGAGGCGCACCTGCTCGAATCGCGCCAGGCCCTGGACGGCTTCCGCCAGACCGCGCAGCGCTTCTTCAACGGTGACCTGCAGGCGCTGGTGCGGCATTACCGCGGCAGCGACGATCCGGTGTTCAACAGCGATGCCAACAGCATCGAAAGCCTGCTGATCCGCAACCAGGCGCTGGAGCATGAATGGCAGGCCCTGCAAGGCTCGTGGGTGAGCCGCACCTGGCATGTGCTGGTGCAGCCGGAGCCGACGCTGCGCGAAGAGACGCTCAAGGGCTACAGCTACCAGATCCTGCTGGTGCCCGAGGCGATCGGCTGGGGGATCGGCAGCGGGTTCGTACTGGCGTTCGTGGTCGAGAGCCTGTTGCTGGTGATTGGTTGGGTGGTCCTCGGTGGGCGGCGCAAGGTGGTGAAGGAAAGCTGGCGGTGATGCTGTTGCTGCCCTGATCGTTGGTAAATGCGACCTTCAGACCAACACAATCCGCTGCCCGCCCACGTCCCGCGCATAGCGCCCCAGCACTTGCCGGCACACGTCGACGATCTCGTCCACCAACGCCACGCCGGTCTGCCAGGCCACCACCAGCTCCAGGCTCGGTGGTGGCTGCAAGCCTTCCAGCAACACCAGCTCGCCCCGGCTCAGTTCGCCATCGACCAGCGCCGGTGGCAGCGCGCCAATGCCGAAACCGTCGCGCAGCAGGCGGGTGATCGCCGCCACCGAGTTCACGCAGTTCAGGCGTGGCGCCTCGGCCCCGGCTGCCTGCAACAGGCTGAGCACTTCCTGGTGCGGTCGTGAATTTTTCGAGAAGGTGACGATGCGTTCGCGGGCCAGCTCCGCCAGCGAGGCGTAGGTGCGGTGGTGCGGGGAGCCTGCCGCGACGATCCAGCCCATCGGGTAGCGCGCCAGGTCGTGGCTGCGGATCGACTGCTCGCGCAGCAGGTCGGTCTGCAGAATCACGTCGAGAAAGCCTTTCTGCAACTGCTCGCGCAGGTTCAGCGCGGTATCGGCCACCAGCTCAATCTCCACCTGGGGGTAGCGCTCGCCCAGCTCTGCCACCAGCGCACTCATCCAGGTATGGATGACCGTGTCCATCACCCCCAGGCGAATGCGCCCGGTCTTGGCCCGGTCGCTGTCCAGCGACTGCTTCATGGCCTTGGCGGTGTCGAGCATGCGTTCGGCATATTCCAGCACCTTGGCGCCCTCGGGTGTCAGGCTGACCCCGCGCGAATCGCGCAGCAGCAGTTTCACGCCCAGGTCGGCCTCCAGCGCGGCGATGCGGCTGGACACCGAGGCCTGGGTGGTGAACAGCTTCTCGGCGGTGAGGCGGAAGCTCCTGAGCCGGGCGACCCAGACGAAGGTTTCGAGGAAACGAAGGTTCATGATCAGTTTTTCTTGTTCCAGACCGGCGGTTTTTCTCGTTGGACGCAGGCGGCGCGGCCTTTGAACATGAAGCCCAGGCCGCGACGCCCGACGTCGCCCATAGAACAATACCAACAAGCCGAGGCAACCATGAACCCGACCGGCGTGCAGCAGCAGGCCCCCGCCCGAACCTCGAGCGGCCCTTTCGCCTGGTACCGCGACATCGACTCCCAGCAAAGACGCACCTTCTGGAGCTGCAAGATCGGCTACGGCCTGGACGGCATGGACACCCAGATGCTGAGCTTCGTCATCCCCACGCTGATCATGGTGTGGGGCATCAGCACCGCCGAAGCCGGGTTGATCCATACCAGCACGCTGATCGCCTCAGCTCTGGGTGGCTGGATTGCCGGCATCCTCTCCGACCGCATCGGGCGGGTGCGCACCCTGCAGTTGACGGTACTGTGGTTCGCCTTCTTCACCTTCCTCTGCGGCTTCGCCCAGAGCTACGAGCAATTGCTGATTGCTCGCACGCTGATGGGCTTCGGCTTCGGCGGCGAATGGACCGCTGGCGCGGTGCTGATCGGCGAGGTGATCCGTGCCCAGGACCGCGGCAAGGCGGTGGGCATGGTGCAGTCGGGCTGGGCCATCGGCTGGGGCCTGACCGCCATCCTCTATGCGCTGCTGTTCTCCTGGCTGCCGGCCGAGCAGGCCTGGCGCGCGCTGTTCCTGCTCGGGCTGCTGCCGGCGATCTTCGTGATCTTCGTGCGGCGCCTGGTCAAGGATCCGGAGGTCTACCGCGAGGCCAAGGCCGTCGAGACGGTCGCGGCGCCCTCACACTTCTACGAGATCTTCGCACCCGGCATGCTGTGGACCACGATCCGCGCCTCGTTGCTGACCACCGGCGCCCTGGGCGGCTACTACGCCATCACTTCGTGGCTGCCGACCTTCCTCAAGAACGAGCGCGGCCTGAGCGTGCTCGGCACCGGCGGCTACCTGGCGATGGTCATCGTCGGCTCCTACATCGGCTATGTGGTCAGTGCCTACCTCTGCGACCTGCTGGGGCGCCGGAAGAACTTCATCCTGTTCGCCGTGGGCTCGTTCGTCATCGTCCTGCTCTACACGCAGCTGCCGGTCAGCGACAACGTGATGCTGTGGCTGGGCTTCCCGCTGGGCTTCTTCGCTTCGGGCATCTTCAGCGGCATGGGTTCGTTCCTCACCGAGCTGTTCCCCACCCGTATCCGTGGCTCGGGGCAGGGCTTCTGCTACAACATCGGCAAGGTTGTCGCGGCCATGTTCCCGCTGCTGATCGGCCTGCTCGGCGAGAAAGTGCCGTTGGGCCTGGGGATTGGCGCCTTCGCCGCGGTGTCCTACGGTGTGGTGATCCTGGCCGCGCTGAGCCTGCCGGAAACCCGCGGCAAAGCGCTCCAGGCGCGCTAAGGTAGGCACCATGAACATTGATACGGAGGTCCGCCAGGTGAAACGCCTGCTACTCAATTGCGACATGGGCGAGAGCTTCGGCAACTGGCGCATGGGCCAGGACGCCAAGGTCATGCCGTTCATCGACTGCGCCAACATCGCCTGCGGCTACCACGCCGGCGACCCCGGCACCATGCGCCGCACCGTGGCCCTGGCCCTGGAGCACCGGGTGGCCATCGGCGCGCACCCGGCCTACCCGGACCTGGCAGGCTTCGGCCGCCGCTCCATGGCCTGCAGCAGCGACGAGATCCGCGACCTGCTGCACTACCAGATCGGCGCCCTGGACGGCATCTGCAAGGTACTCGGCGGCCGGGTGGCCTACGTCAAACCCCATGGCGCGCTGTACAACGACATGATGGCCAACCCGGCCATCCTGCGCACCGTGCTCGAGGCCGTGGCGGCATTCGACAGCGGCTTGCCGCTGATGCTCATGGCCACTGCCGACAACAGCGCCGCCCAGGCCCTGGGCGACGAGATCGGCGTGCCGTTGTGGTTCGAAGCCTTCGCCGACCGTGGCTACACCGCCAGCGGGCACCTGATGTCGCGGCGTCTGCCGGACGCGGTGCACCATGACCCGGCGCTGGTGGTCGAGCAGGCCTTGCGCCTGGCCAAGGGCGAGGCCCTGGTGGCCGACGATGGCAGCGAGGTGCGGTTGAACGCCAGCACTCTGTGCGTACATGGCGACAACGATGGTTCCGTGGCCGCGGTACGCCAGATCCGCCAGGCCTTGGATGCACTGGAGCAAGCATGACGCCACGTATCGAAGTGGTGGCCGTCGACAGCCTGATGGTGCGGCTGTTCGATGCCATCGATGAAGGCAACATGCCGTGGATCCTCGCCGCCAGCCAGCGCTTGCGGGAGGTTTTTGGCCAACAGTTGATCGACCTGGTGCCGTCCTACACCACGCTGATGGTGCAGTTCGATCTGGCGCCGGACGAGGCGCGCCGGCGCATCCTGCACGCACTGGAGGGCCTGCGGCCGGATGACGGAATGGCCGGGCGCAGGCACGAGATCCCGGTCTGGTACCACGCCAGCGTCGGCCCCGAGTTGCCGGTGCTGGCTGCGCGAAGCGGGCTGAGCGAAGCCGAAGTGATCGACGTGCACTGTGGCCGTGATTACCCGGTGTTCGCGTTGGGGTTCGCACCGGGTTTCGGCTTCATGGGGCTGGTCGACGAGCGCCTGGCCACACCGCGCCTGAGCACCCCGCGCAAGCGTGTGGCAGCGGGCAGTGTCGGCATTGCCGAACGCCAGACCGCCGCGTATCCGGCGGTGTCTCCGGGCGGCTGGAACCTGATAGGCCGCACGCCGGTGCGCCTGTTTGATCGTGAAAGGGACGGCTACAGCCTGCTGCAACCGGGCGACCGGGTACGTTTCGTGGCGGTCGGGCACGCCGAGTTCATCAACCTGGGCGGTGATGACAGCCCGCTGGAGGCCCAGGCATGAGCCAGTTGAGGATCGAGGCCAGCACCGCGCTGTGCCAATTGCAGGATGGTGGGCGCTTCGGCGTGCGGCATCTGGGGGTGACCCAGGGCGGCGCGCTGGATTGGGTGGCGATGCGCTGGGCCAACTGGCTGCTTGGCAATGCTCTGGATAGCGCCGTGGTGGAGATTGCGCTTGGCGGGTTCAGTGTGGTTGCCGAGGAAAATTGCATGTTGGCGTTGGCCGGGGCCGACCTGGATGCGCAGGTCGACGGGCAGGCCGTGGCGTCCTGGACCAGCTTCAACCTCGGCAAGGGCCAGCAGCTGACGCTGCGTCAGCCTCGCCAAGGGGTACGTGCTTATCTGGCGGTGCCGGGCGGGTTCGTCGGCGAGTCGGTACTGGGGAGTTGTGCCACGGTGGTTCGGGAAGAGCTGGGCGGGGTTGATGGCCAGGGCCGGGCGTTGGTGAAAGGGGGGCTGCTGCATGCTGCCGGAGCCATCGCGGGGCAAGTCGGGGCGCCGAACCGCCGCTCCCACGTGCCCGAAGCGTTGCGGCCGGTGTATGCGGACAAGCCTGTGCTGGACCTGGTGATGGGTGCGCAGATAGGCGATTTCAGCGGCACCAGCCTGTTCGAGGCGTTCAACCGTGACTGGGCGCTGGATAGCCGTGCCGACCGCATGGGTATTCGCCTGCTCGGGCCGCAACTGGTCTATCAGGGCGCACCGATGATCTCAGAAGGGATCCCGCTCGGTGCTGTGCAGGTGCCGCCGGACGGGCAGCCGATCGTCCTGCTCAATGACCGGCAGACCATTGGCGGTTATCCACGGCTGGGGGCGCTGACACCGTTGGCGCTGGCGCAATTGGCACAGTGCATGCCGGGAGCCACGGTAAGGTTCAGGGCGGTGGTGCAGGATGAGGCGTGGCGCGAGCAGCAGGCTTATCTAAGCCGTTGGGGATGAAGCTACCGGCCCTATCGCGGGGCAAGCCCGCTCCCACGCCACTCGCCCATTTGCAGGGCTGGCGTGGGAGCGGGCTTGACCCGCGATGTGGCCCGTTCGGTCAATAGATTATTTGGACAGGTAACGCATCCCGTCCTCCAACCCCTGCAAGGTCAGTGGATACATCTTGTCCTCGATCAGGTCCCGCACCAGATGGGTCGAGGCTGTATAGTCCCAGGCCTGCTTCGGATACGGGTTGATCCAGATGATCTTCCTGAACTTCTCCATGAAGCGCTGCATCCACACATACCCGGCCTCTTCGTTCCAGTGCTCGACGCTGCCGCCGGGCTGGGTGATCTCGTAGGGTGCCATGGCTGCGTCGCCGACGAAGATCACTTTGTAGTCGTCGCCGTACTTGTGCAGCAGGTCGAAGGTGGAGAAGCGCTCCGAGGTGCGGCGCAGGTTGTTCTTCCACACCGACTCGTAGACGAAGTTGTGGAAGTAGTAGTACTCCAGGTGCTTGAACTCGGTCTTGCAGGCCGAGAACAGTTCCTCGCAGACCTTGACGTGGGCATCCATCGAGCCGCCGATGTCGAACAGCAACAGCAGCTTCACCGTGTTGCGCCGTTCGGGGCGCATCTGGATGTTCAGCAGCCCCGCATCACGGGCGGTGTGGTCGATGGTGCCGTCGATGTCCAGTTCTTCGGCGGCGCCTTCGCGGGCGAACTTGCGCAGCCGGCGCAGGGCCAGCTTGATGTTGCGCGTGCCCAGCTCGACCTGGTCGTCGAGGTTCTTGTACTCGCGCTGGTCCCAGACCTTCACCGCCTTGCCCTGGCGCTTGCCGGCTTCGCCGACGCGAATGCCCTCGGGGTTGAAACCGCCCGAGCCGAACGGGCTGGTGCCACCGGTGCCGATCCATTTGTTGCCGCCGGCATGGCGTTCCTTCTGCTCCTCGAGGCGCTTCTTGAACTCCTCGATCAGCTTGTCCAGCCCGCCCAGGGACTGGATCTGCGCCCGTTCCTCGTCGGTGAGCGAGCGCTCGAACTCCTTGCGCAGCCACTCGTCGGGGATCAACGCCTCGATATGCCGGTCGAGGTTGTCCAGGCCCTTGAAGTAGGCGGCAAAGGCACGGTCGAACTTGTCGAAGTGCCGTTCGTCCTTCACCAGGATGGCGCGGGCCAGGTAGTAGAAGGCGTCCATGTCGGCGAACACCACACCTTTTTGCAAGGCATGGTGCAGGTCGAGCAACTCGCGCACCGACACCGGCACCTTGGCCGCGCGCATTTCATTGAACAGGTTGAGCAACATGGCCCGGCTCCCGTCAGCGGTTGCCGCGCCGGCTCATGAAGGCCAGGCGCTCGAGCAGCGTCACGTCCTGTTCGTTCTTCACCAGCGCCCCGGCCAGCGGTGGGATGGCCTTGGTCGGGTCGCGCTCGCGCAGTACCGCCTCGCCGATGTTGTCGGCCATCAGCAGCTTGAGCCAGTCGACCAGCTCGGAGGTGGAGGGCTTTTTCTTCAGGCCCGGCACCTTGCGCACGTCGAAGAACACGTCCAGCGCCTCGCTGACCAGCGACTGGCTGATGTTGGGGTAGTGCACGTCGACGATCTGCTGCAGGGTGGCGCGGTCGGGGAAGGCGATGTAGTGGAAGAAGCAGCGGCGCAGGAAGGCGTCAGGCAATTCCTTTTCGTTGTTGGAGGTGATGATGATGATCGGGCGCTGCTTGGCCTTGATGGTCTCGTCGATTTCGTAGACGTAGAACTCCATCTTGTCGAGTTCCTGCAACAGGTCGTTGGGGAACTCGATGTCGGCCTTGTCGATCTCGTCGATCAGCAGGATTACCCGCTCGTCAGCCTCGAAGGCTTCCCACAGCTTGCCTTTCTTCAGGTAGTTGCGCACATCGTGGACCTTGTCCACACCCAGCTGCGAATCGCGCAGGCGGCTGACCGCGTCGTATTCGTACAGGCCCTGGTGGGCCTTGGTGGTCGACTTGATGTGCCAGGTGATCAGGCGTGCGCCGAAGGAGGCGGCCAGTTGTTCGGCGAGCATGGTCTTGCCGGTGCCCGGCTCGCCCTTGACCAGCAACGGGCGCTCCAGGGTGATGGCCGCGTTGACCGCCAGCTTTAGGTCATCTGTGGCGACGTAGTCGCGGGTGCCTTCGAACTTCATGAACCGATCCTCTGGGGTAGCTGGCTGGCGTCATTGCGGGCAGACCCGCTCCCTGTGGGAGCCGGCTTGCCGGCGATAGGGCCGGCCCAGGCAATACATGTTTATTGATGTGCCAACGACTATAACGCCACGCCCGACGCGTGGAAACGCAGACCGGGTATTCAGTCCCTGAATGGTCCGTCACCCAAGGCTCAGTCGGATTGGGGCGCAGGCTGCTCGTAGCGTGCGTTGAACGCCTGGATGAAGCCGTTGCGCAGGATCTGCAGGAACGCCTCGAAGGCGCTGATGTCCTGCTGGTGCACGCTGCCGCTGAGTTCTACGCGGGTGGCGAACTGGTTCTTAGGCTGATTCTTGAGCACGGTCTCGGTGGCGCCCACGATGGCTTCCCAGATCGAGCGCAAGAAGCCCTTGTCCTGGTCTTCCACGTCCTGCTGCCAATTGAACACATCGACATCGCGCAACAGTGGCTTGATGTAGCCCTTGAGCCGGCCGTTCTCGGCCTCGGCCTCGATCACCACATCGCCATGCCCGGCATTGAAATCGAACTTGCCGTAGGCACTGGCGAAGTCGTTGAGCCGGCGCAGTTCGATGCCGGTGGCGCGCAGGCGGAACTGGAAGTCGTCGAAGTCGCTGAAGGGGTCGAAGGTCGCGCGGCTTTCCACCTTGGCATCGCCCAGCAGCAGCGCCGTTCCTTCGAAGCTGGCGTCGCGCCGGCCCTTTTCGTCGCGCACGTTGGTCAGGTTGCGAATGCTTGCGTCCAGCCGGGTGGCCTTGAGGTCCACCGGCGGTCTGGAGTTGAAATTGCGGAAGGTGAGGGTGCCTTGTTCGATGCGCACGTCGTTCAGGGTGATCGGCAGCAGTTTTTCCAGTTGCTGGCGCCAGTCCGTGCCCTGACCGGTCTGAGAGTTCTGTTTGTTGCCGCCGTCGACGAAATTGAGTTCGGGGCGTACGAAGGTCACTTCGGCCACCACGGCGCGGTCGTACCACAGCGAATGCCAGCTCACCGACAGGTCGATCAGCGGTGCTTCGAGCAGCGGCACCGGCACCTTGCCGCTGACCTTGACGATCTTCAGGCCGTTGATCTGGTAGGCGCCACGCCACCACGCCAGGTCGACGTCGCGGACCTGGCCACGGTAGTCGCCCATGTCGGCCAGCTTGTCGTTCAGGTAGTCACGCACCAGGTAAGGCAAGGCCAGGTGCAGGGCCACCAGCAGTGCGACCAGGCTGGCGAAGCCGACCAGTGGCCAGCGGTAGCGCGCTTTCATCGGGTTTCTCCACGGGAGCATGTGCGGTTGACCGCAGGCCGTTTCGTCGAGTTCGAACGGGCTTTACGCTCACCGATTGCAGGCTTACCCTCAGGGTTTTCCCTGCACTTTTTTCCTGTTCAAGGACCGCCGCCATGAGCCGTATCTACGCCGACAACGCCCATTCCATCGGCAACACGCCGCTGGTGCAGATCAACCGCATCGCCCCGCGCGGGGTGACCATCCTGGCCAAGACCGAGGGGCGCAACCCTGGCTACTCGGTTAAGTGCCGGATCGGCGCGAGCATGATCTGGGACGCCGAGGACAGCGGTAAACTCAAGCCAGGCATGACCATCGTCGAGCCGACCTCGGGCAATACCGGCATCGGCCTGGCCTTCGTGGCCGCCGCCCGTGGCTACAAGCTGGTGCTGACCATGCCCGACTCGATGAGCCTGGAGCGGCGCAAGGTGCTCAAAGCGTTGGGCGCCGAGCTGGTGCTGACCGACAAGGCCAAGGGCATGAAGGGCGCCATCGAGAAGGCCAATGAGATTGTCGCTTCCGACCCTGCGCAGCACTTCCTGCCGGGCCAGTTCGACAACCCGGCCAACCCGGCCATCCACGAGAAGACCACCGGCCCGGAAATCTGGAACGACACCGATGGCGCGGTTGACGTGCTGGTGGCCGGGGTCGGCACCGGGGGCACCATCACCGGGGTGTCGCGCTACATCAAGCACACCCAGGGCAAGCCGATCCTGTCGGTGGCGGTGGAGCCGGTGAACTCGCCGCTGATCAGCCAGACCTTGGCCGGCGAGGAGCTCAAGCCCACCCCGCACAAGATCCAGGGCATCGGCGCCGGCTTTGTGCCGAAGAACCTCGACCTGTCGATCGTCGATCAGGTCGAGACGGTGACCGAGGAAGAGTCCAAGGCCATGGCCATCCGCCTGATGCAGGAGGAGGGCATCCTCTGCGGCATCTCTTGCGGCGCGGCGATGGCCGCGGCGGTGCGCCTGGCCGAGAAGCCGGAGATGCAGGGCAAGACCATCGTGGTGATCCTGCCGGACTCGGGTGAACGCTACCTGTCGAGCATGCTGTTCAGCGACCTGTTCACCGAGCAGGAAAACCAGCAGTAAGCGACACGCTGCAAGCTGCAAGCCCAGGCATGGCCGTATTGACACGGATCAGCTTGAGCTTGCCGCTTACAGCTTCTGGCTTGCAGCTGCCCCTGATGGGTTTATGATGTCCGGCTATCTGGGGATGGCCTGATTTCCCCTCCAAGGAGTGTTGCATGACCTTTTCCTTCGTCGCCAAGGCCGGTGTCCTGCTGGTGTTCTTCGGCAGTGTGCTGTTCGTGCACCTGCGCGGCAAGGCACGCCTGCCGGTGCTGCGCCAGTTCGTCAACCATTCGGCGCTGTTCGCCCCCTACAACAGCCTGATGTACCTGTTCTCCGGCGTACCTTCCAAGCCGTACCTGGACCGCCAGCGCTTCCCCGAGCTGGATGTGCTCAAGGACAACTGGGAAGTGATCCGCGAAGAGGCCATGCGTCTGTTCGACGAGGGTTACATCCGCGCGGCGGAAAAAGACAACGACGCCGGCTTCGGTTCGTTCTTCAAGAAGGGTTGGAAGCGTTTCTACCTGAAGTGGTACGACAAACCGCTGCCTTCGGCCGAAGCGCTGTGCCCGAAGACCGTCGAGCTGGTCAGCAGTATCCCCAACGTCAAGGGCGCGATGTTCGCCCTGTTGCCCGGCGGCAGCCACCTGAACCCGCACCGCGACCCGTTCGCCGGCTCCCTGCGCTACCACCTGGGCCTGTCCACGCCGAACTCCGACAACTGCCGCATCTACGTTGATGGCCAGCCCTACGCTTGGCGCGACGGCGAGGACGTGATGTTCGACGAGACCTTCGTGCACTGGGTCAAGAACGAGACCGAGGTCACCCGCGTGATCCTGTTCTGCGACGTCGAGCGCCCGCTCAACAGCCCGCTGATGACCCGCATCAACCGCAAGGTCAGTGCTTTCCTCGGCCGCGCCACCGCGCCGCAGAACACCGATGACGAGCGTGTCGGCGGGATCAACCAGGCCTATGCCTGGAGCAAGCGCTTCAGCAATGTCATCAGCACCCGGGTCAAGCAGTTCAAGCGTGCCAACCCCAAGGCCTACCGCGTGCTGCGGCCGGTGCTGGCGGTTGTCGTCGCCTACGCCCTGTACCACTGGTTGTTCTGATCCGCTTGAGCAGGCCTGTTTCGCACCTTGTGCAAGCAGGCTTGCCCCAGGATGATTCCCCCGCTATATTCCGAAACACTCTCTTCCCCGAAGACCTGTTCATGCCCGCCATCCCTTCCACCATCGCTTACGTTCTCGCGCCTGTCGCGGGCGTGGTCGTGCGTGGCAGCCAGCAGCCGGCCATGATCAGTCACTATCCACCACCACCTGTCAGTGGCGTTGTAGGCGGCGTAGCTCCGCCTCCTTGCGTGGTCGTGCTGGGCTGATCGGCTCCTGCCGCATCCTCTCGCACACGCAACCTACTGAACACGGTCGGCAGCTTCCCTTACTGAAGTAAACGCCCGCCGTCTGGCTTTTTCGCCTCATTTCAGGTGGCAATACATGTCTGTCTTCAACAAAGCATCCGTGGCCTCGGCGGCCACCACCAGCCTGTTCGTCCTGCTCTGGAGCAGTGGCGCGATCGTTTCCAAACTCGGCCTGGCCCAGGCCAGCCCCTTCGCCTTCCTGCTGCTGCGTTCGGCCCTGGCGCTGTTCGGTCTGCTGTTGATCGGCCCGTTGCTCGGATTGCGCTGGCCACGTACCCGGGGCGGCATTGTTCGCGCCCTGGGGACCGGCTGCGTACTGCTCGGCGCCTACCAGATCTTCTACCTGCTGGCGCTGAACACCCACGTAACTCCCGGTGTCATGGCCACGGTCATGGGCGTGCAACCGATCCTGACCGTGGTGCTAATGGAGCGTCAGCGGTCCTGGAGCCGATTGTTCGGCCTGGGGCTTGGCCTGGGCGGCCTGGTGATGGTGGTCTACCAGGGCATCAACCTGGGTGGGGTGTCCCTCGCCGGGATGCTGTTCGCCCTGCTGGCGCTGGGCAGCATGACCTTGGGCTCGATCCTGCAGAAACGCATTACCGACAACCCCATGGGCACCTTGCCCCTGCAATACATCGCGGGCTTCGCAATGTGCGCGGTGTTCGCGCCGTTGCAGCCGCTGCACGTCCAGTGGAACGCCGGTTTTCTTGGCGCGCTGCTGTGGATGGGGCTGGTGGTCTCGCTGCTGGCCACGCTGCTGTTGTACCGGCTGATCGCCAGGGGCAACCTGGTCAATGTCACCAGCCTGTTCTACCTGGTGCCGGCGGTCACGGCGGTGATGGATTTCATCATCTTCGGCAACCGCCTGGCGCCCCTCAGTCTGCTGGGGATGGGACTGATCGTGATCGGCTTGCTGTTCGTGTTCCGTAAACCTGCGTTGCGCACGGCCGAAGCCTGAGTCAACGAGTGGTGGGAGCGGGGCAAGCCCGCTCCCTTTTTTCAGCACCGTGCCGGGCGCAACACCAACCACAGCGCCGCACCGATCAGCAGACCGCCATACAGGTGCGCCATCGACAGCGGCTCATCCAGCAGCCACGCGCCCCACAGCACGCCGAACACCGGAATCAGGAAGGTCACGGTACTGGCCTTGACCGGCCCGATTTCGTTCAGCAGGCGGAAGTACAGGATGTAGGCGAACGCCGTGCACAGCAGCCCCAGGCCCAAGAGCGACAGCCATACCTGCCAGCCGCCCCAGCTGGCCGGCGGCTGGGTCAGCGCGCTCCAGGCGAACAACGGGCTGAGCAGCAAGGTGGCGCCGAGCATGCTGCCCAGCGCCGACAGGCGGCTGTCCAGCGTGCCGACCCAGCGCCTTGCCAGGAAGCCCGCGAAGCCGTAGCAGGTGGTGGCGGCCAGGCAGGCCAGTGCGCCTTGCACCAGGGCCATGTCCAGCGCCACCGGGCCGGCACCGCTGAGAATGCCGACACCGAACAGCCCGAGGAAGATCCCGCAGAGCTTGGGCAGGGTCATGGCTTCGCGGAAGAACAAGGCGCCGATCAGTACGCCCATCAGCGGCGTGGTGGCGTTGAAGATCGCCGAATAGCCGGCCGGCAGCACCTGCGCCGCCACGGAATAGAACGTGGCCGGAATGCCCGAGTTGATCATGCCCAGCACCAGGCAGGCGCCCAGCTTGCCCTCGAAGTTCCAACGCACGCGGGCGGCGGCGAGGATGGCGATCAGTCCGAGGCAGGCGATCGACACACGGAAGAAGGCGGTCGGCACGGTGCCGAGCTCCGGGGCAATGATGCGCATGAACAGGAAGCTGGCGCCCCAGACAGCGGCAAGGGTCAGCAGGCGGGCGAGGGCGATGGGGCTCACGGTGGTCTCCGGCGGTAGGGCAGGGCGCGAGTGTACGTCAGGGCGAGTGGGGGATTCTTGTGCTTTCTTGCTGTGTGAATCCGGGATCGCCTTACGGGCTTCATCGCCGGCAAGCCGGCTCCCACAGGGCTCGTATCCGGCTAAGCTCTCTCGGTGACCATTGCACAGAGGCACGCGCATGACCCCACCCTGGCCCGCCGTCGATATCGCCCGGATGATCCTCGATGGCTTCGACGACTACCGCGAGCACTTTCGCCGTATCACCCTCGGCGCCCGCGAGCGCTTCGAACAGGCGCGCTGGCAGGACATCCAGCACGCCGCCGCAGCGCGCATCAACTTGTACGAAGAGAAAGTCGCCGAGGTCAACGGCTGGCTGCGCCAGCGCTTCGCCACTGAGGTGCTGCTGGACGTCGAGCAATGGCCGCTGGTCAAGAACGCCTACATTCGCCTGATCGATCCCCGGCTGGACGACGAGCTGTCCGAGACCTGGTACAACTCGTTGTTCTGCAGCCTGTTCAGCCATGACCTGATCAGCGACGGTTGCATGTTCATCCACACCACCCGGCCATCGATGCGCGGCCGTGAGCGGGCGGCGCAGACGCGCACCTATACGCTGCAGGACGGTCTCAAAGGCTTGTTGCGAGCGATCTTCGCCGACTATGCGTTCGACGTGCCGTATGGCGACCGGGAAGGCGATATCGCGCGCCTGGAGGATCAATTGCGTGAATGCCTGCCCGACTGGGTCTGCAAGGATCCGGCCCTGGCGGTGGAGCTGTTCACCCCGGTGCTCTACCGCAACAAGGGCGCCTACCTGGTCGGTCGCCTGTACACCCTCGATGAGCAGTGGCCACTGGTGATCCCGCTGCTGCACCGCGAGGGGCATGGCATCGAGGCCGATGCGCTGATTACCGACGAGGCGGAGGTGTCGATCATCTTCTCCTTCACCCGTTCGTATTTCATGGTCGATGTGCCGGTGCCAGCGGAGTTCGTCAACTTCCTCAAGCGCATTTTGCCGGGCAAGCATATCGCCGAGCTGTATACCTCGATCGGGTTCTACAAACATGGCAAGTCGGAGTTCTACCGGGCGCTGATCAACCACCTGGCCAACAGCGACGACCGCTTTGTCATGGCCCCGGGCGTGCGCGGCATGGTCATGAGCGTGTTTACCCTGCCGGGCTTCAACACTGTGTTCAAGATCATCAAGGACCGCTTCTCGCCGTCCAAGACAGTCGACCGGGCCACGGTGATCGAGAAATACCGCCTGGTGAAAAGCGTCGACCGCGTCGGGCGCATGGCCGATACCCAGGAGTTCGCCGATTTTCGCTTTCCGCGGGGCAAGTTCGACCCCGACTGCCTGGCGGAACTGCTAGAGGTGGCGCCCTCCACCGTAGCGCTTGAGGGCGACACGGTGCTGATCCGCCATTGCTGGACCGAACGGCGCATGACCCCGCTCAACCTGTACCTCGAACAGGCCAGCGAAGCCCAGGTGCTGGAGGCGCTGGAAGACTATGGGCTGGCGATCAAGCAATTGGCGGCGGCGAACATCTTCCCCGGCGACATGCTGCTGAAGAACTTCGGCGTCACCCGCCATGGCCGGGTGGTGTTCTACGACTACGACGAGATCAGCTACCTCACCGAGGTCAACTTCCGTCATATCCCGCCGCCGCGCTATCCCGAGGACGAGATGTCCGGCGAGCCGTGGTACTCGATCGGGCCGCATGACGTGTTCCCCGAAGAGTTTCCGCCGTTCCTGTTCGCCGATATCGGCCAGCGCCGCTTGTTCAGTCGTTTGCATGGCGAACTGTACGACGCCGATTACTGGAAAGGCCTGCAGGAGGCGATCCGGGCAGGGAAGGTGATCGATGTGTTCCCTTATCGGCGCAAGGCGCGTTAGGCCTTAGCTTTTCACCCCTTGAGGCACTTGAGCTCGCTGAAGTCCGAACGCACCTTGCTCAGCCGCTGCTGCAGGAATTGCCGCTGGGCCGGGCTGCTCTGTTTCAGCAGATCCACCAGCAGGCTGCGTGCCTGGCGCTCGGTGTTCTGGAATGCCAGGCGGTACTCCGGCGTCCACAGGCTTTCCTTGCGCTGCAGCAACTGCGCCAACCGGGGCTCGAAGCTCGGGCTGGCGCGCTGGTCCATCGCCAGCACCAGTTGCTGCTGCCAGTGGGCGCGGTTGGCGATCCATTGGCGATTCTGGTCACCCAGGGCCTGTGACCAGCTCATCACCCGCAGCCGTTGCTCGGCATCGAGCTCGCCCAGCCAGGGCTCGAGGCGCTTGCGCATGCGCGCGGCACGGTTCTCGACCTGCTTGGCCAGTGGCGTGTCGACGTATTCCTTCTGGCGTTTGTCGATGTCCTTGCGAAAAGCCTCGCGCATTTCCGCGACCTGGCTGTCATTCATGCCCTTGAGCAGTTCGGCGGCAGAGGGGGTTATCGCTTCGGTGACCCGGCGGATGGCCTGGCGTGCCTCGACCGTGCGTTGGCGCAGGGTTTCATCGGTGACCGCGTCGTTGGCGACCATCAGTTGTACCCGGTCGAGCCAGTCGAGGTAGCCGGGCAGTTGGGTCTTGCAGTGCCAGGCCAGGTGCGCCTTGAGCCGTTCGTCGAGCAACTGCTTCTGCTCGCGGTTCATGTCCAGGTAGTCGCCCAGCGACCACGGCACCAGGCGGTCGAGGTTGCGGTAGGCCAGGTCGATGCGGCTGCAGGCCGCCAGGGCCAGGGCGAAGCCGATGAGCATGAGCAGGGCTTTGGGCAGGCGAAGGGGCATGAGCGAATCCTTGCTGGGCTGGCCAGGCGGTAGACGCACGGTGGGCCCGACGGTTCCGGCGAATGTGCGCTCGGGCGGCCGGGCGGGTCAGGTGTTAGAATAGCCGCCTTGTCTTGAGGATCTTCGGAAATGGCTCTGCTTGGGCGTTACAACAGTTTGCAAATCGTGAAACACGTGGAGTTCGGCCTGTACCTGGATGGCGGCGCCGATGGCGAAATCCTCCTGCCGCGGCGCTACTTCCCCAAGGATGCCGAGCTGGAGCTGGACGACTGGCTCAACGTGTTCATCTACCTGGACAGCGAAGACCAACTGATCGCTACCACCGAAAAGCCGAAGATGCAGGTCGGTGAGTTCGCCAGCCTCAAGGTCAAGGACATCAACGGTGCGGGCATCTTCCTCGACTGGGGTCTGTCCAAGGACCTGCTGATGCCCTACTCGGAAGAGTCGCGGCAACTGAAGATCGGCGACTACTGCGTGGTCCATGCCTACCTGGACAAGCGCACCCGGCGCATCACCGCCACTGCCAAGCTGGACCGCTACCTGGACCGCACCCCGGTGGACTACAGCGTCGGCCAGCCGGTCGAGCTGCTGGTGGCCGGCGAGACGCCGATGGGCTTCAAGGCGATCATCAACAACCGCCACTGGGGCTTGATCCACAAGAACGAGGTGTTCAAGTTCCTGCGTTCGGGCATGCACGAGAAGGGCTTCATCAAGGAAGTGCGCGCCGACGGCAAGATCGCCCTGAGCCTGCAGCCGGTGGGCCAGGCCTTGGCCGACAACCTGCACGAACAGATCATGCAGCGCCTGGAGGCCAACGGTGGTGTGCTGCCGGTGTGCGACAAGAGCGACCCTGCGCTGATCAGCCAGATGTTCAACGTCAGCAAGGGCAACTTCAAGAAGGCCATCGGCGCGTTGTTCAAGCAGGGCCGCATCGTCATCCATGACGATCGCATCGAGCGGGCCTGATCAGCCCTGCACGAAGGTGCTGAAGTCCAGCTGCTCGCCACCCGGGCGGGTGTCGCGCAGCAGTGAGTCGCGGTCGGCGCTCAGGGCCAGGCTGATGGTCGAACGGCGCTTGCCGGGGTTGCGCACTTCCATCTGCTCCTGATGAGCCTTGAGGAAGTTGGTGGGTACCTTCAGGTGCTGCAGCCCGTCGTTCTCGGGGGTGTGCAGCAGCAGGTTGACCCAGTCGGGCTGGCCCTTGCGCAGCAGTGCGACCGGCACTTCGAACCACCACAGGTTGCGCTTGGTGTCGAGAATGGCGAACAGGGTGTTGGCACTGGTGAGTACCGGCTTGGCCAGCGCCTCGTTACGGCGAGCGATGGCGGTGGGTTTGTCGAGTTTCATGCAGGTTCCTGCGGGTTGACGCGAGTAAGGCCTGCCATTGTGGGGTGGGGTTTATCGCGGGGCAAGCCCGCTTCCCTCGAAATCACCTAACCCGCCCCGTGCAAGCATATCGAACCAAGCCAATTGCCGTTTGGCTGACAGGGTGCGAATGAATTGAAACTCTGGCCAACGGCCTTGGGTCGATCAGGTGTCGACACGATTTCCCGTGTCTTTCCCCCGAGGAGACATCCCATGAGTGGCACCAAGGACAAAGCGAAGGGCCTGGCCAACGAGGCCGTGGGTAATATCAAGCAGGGCGTCGGCAAGGTGACCGACAATGACAAGCTGCGCGCCGAGGGCAAGGCCCAGGAACTGAAAGGCGAGGCGCAACAGGCCGTGGGCAAGGTCAAGGATGCCGTGAAGAAACCTTGATCGCCGCAGCCTGGCCGCGGGGCAAGCCCGCTCCCGCAAACTGGGGGCGGGCTTGCCCCGCGCTTGCTTTGTACTGTGCGCAAGCACAAGCGAACAGCACGCCCGCCGCCTGGTCTATTAGACTTGCAGCATTGCCATCCCGATCAAGCGGCGAAAGGAGACGCTATGATTTTCCCCGACCTGCGCGGCCTGCCCCTGCACCGCGTGTTGGTGCGCACCGTCAAGGAGTTCCTCGATGACGAGATGTCCACCTATGCCTCCGCGCTGGCCTACCAGATGCTGTTCTCGCTGTTCCCCTTCCTGCTGTTCCTGATCGCCCTGATCGGTTTCCTGCATCTGCCGGACTTCTTCTCCTGGCTGCGCCTGCAGTCGGAGCTGGTGCTGCCGCCCCAGGCCCTGGAGCAAGTCAACCCGGTGATCGACCAGTTGCAGCAGTCCAAGGGCGGGCTGCTGTCGGTGGGTATCGTGATTGCCCTGTGGACGGCCTCGGCGGGCGTGCGCCTGATGATGAGCGCGATGAACGCGGCCTACGACGTGCCCGAGGGGCGGCCGGTGTGGAAGCGCATTCCGCTGTCGGTCATCTATACCGTCGGCATCGCCGGCATGCTCCTGGCAGCGGCGGCGCTGATGGTGCTGGGGCCGCAGGTGATGGAGTGGATCGCTTCCCAGGTCGGGCTGGAGGAGGCGGTCGTCATCGTCTGGACCATCCTGCGCTGGCCGGCGATCATCATTCTGATGATGGTGGCGGTGGCGCTGATCTACTACGTGATGCCCGATGTGAAGCAGAAATTCCGTTTCATCACCCCAGGTTCGGTGCTGGCGGTGGTGGTGTGGATCGTCGCCTCGCTGGGCTTTGCCTACTACGTGAAGACCTTTGCCGACTACAACGCCATGTATGGCAGTATCGGGGCGATCATCGTGCTGTTGCTGTACTTCTACATATCCGCCGCCGTGCTGCTGCTGGGCGCCGAGATGAACGCGGTGATCGAGCACATGTCGGCCGAGGGCAAGAACCCCGGCGAAAAGGAATTCGAGCAGGACAACCCGCAACAGAGCATCACCGTGCTCGGCCATGAGCACCCGGTGACACCCGAACCCCAGACCCGCGAGCCGAATACCTGATGATCCGCGACATTCTCAAGATGGGCGATGAACGCCTGCTGCGCATCGCCCCACCGGTTCCCGAGCACATGATCGGCAGCCCGGAGCTTGCGCAACTGATCGACGACATGTTCGAGACCATGGCCCATGTCGGCGGTGTCGGCCTGGCCGCGCCGCAGATCGGCATCGACCTGCAACTGGTGATCTTCGGCTTCGAGCGCAGCGAGCGTTACCCGGACGCCGAGCCGGTGCCGCGGACCATCCTGCTCAACCCGGTGATCACGCCGTTGGCCACGGAGGTCGAGGACGGCTGGGAGGGTTGTCTGTCGGTGCCCGGCCTGCGTGGCGTGGTGCCGCGCTACAAGCACATCAGTTATTCTGGCATCGATCCGCAGGGCAACCCGATCAACCGCTTTGCCGATGGCTTCCATGCCCGGGTGGTGCAGCATGAGTGCGACCACCTGATCGGCCGTTTGTACCCCTCGCGCATCCAGGACTTCAGCAAGTTCGGCTATACCGAGGTGCTGTTCCCCGGGCTCGACGTGGCCGACGACTGACCCCGCCTCATCGCCAGCAGGGCCTTGCTGCGCTGGTAGCGGGCCAGGCGTGAGGCCAGGGCCTCGGGCAGGGAGGTTGCCGGTGTGAAGGCCAGGCGCTGGTAGAAAGGCGCCAGATCCGGGTGGCAGAACAGCCAGGTCGCAGCGTTGCTTTCGGCCAGCGCCGTGTCGATCAGCCGGGATGCGATCTGCTGGCCGCGCCACTGCGGAGCGACGAACAGGCCGGTCAGCCAGTGGTCGCCACCGATGGGCGTCAGGTTCATGCCACCGATGATGTCTGCGGCACGCGCCACCCATTGCTCGCCTTCACCGGCAGCGCGCATGCGCGAGCCATGCTGGCGGTAGAAGTGGTCGAGCAGGCGGCGCTGGGTTGGGGCAAGGCGAGTACAGGTCAGGGGGAGCATGCTTGGTTCACGCGGTGCGGCTATCTAAGGCAGGAATTCATCGGTGCTTTGTCGCAGATTGTTGCAAATACGGCAAGGGTGAATGTCCGACTACGGGGTTCAACTATTTCAGCTGCGGAGTAGACTTTCACTCATCCCCCCGGCAGTACGATAAAGCGGGATCGGTACTTCGTGTCATCTTCGCAGTCGATGACAACTTCTCCGGGCCATTGACGGCGTCAGAAGTCACGCGATCAGCTTGATAGCCATCAAGGTCGACACCCATGAAAGCCTTACTGATTCTTGCATTGGTCGGTATGTCCCCGTTCGCCTTCGCGGACCAGGCCAAGACCGCAGATACCCAGCCTGTGGTCGAGCAGTACGACTATTCCACCAACCTCGACATCAAGCGCGTGATCAGCCTGTCGACGATCCCCAACGTCTGCGAAGTGGTACCCGCCACCATGACCTACGAGGATCATCAAGGGCAGGTCCACACCCTCCAGTACCGTGCATTGGGTGAGGGCTGCCGGCTGAATTGAGCCTGTCTGGCCAAGACAAGGCTCGTGGGAGCGGGCTTGCCCCGCGATGGCTATCAGCTGCAGTCGCGGATCAAGCCCGCCCCCACAAGTTCCAGACCCTGCTTCAACTGCGCCCGGCTGTGCGCCGCCGACAGGCTGACCCGCACCGCCCGCACACTGTCCGTGCCCACCGCGAACACGCTGGCCGGCACGATCTCCACGCCCTGCGCCCGACACCGGGCAACCAGCGCCTCGGCCTCTCCAGGCGTGGCCAGCCAGACATGGGGCGAAGGCAGCCCGTCCACCGGAAGTGTATTGCCCAGCAACGCCCGCGCCAGGCGCCAACGCTCGGCCAGTTCCTCTCGCTGCCAGGCCAGTCGCCGTGCGGCGGTCCCGTCGGAAATCCACTGGCAAGCGATGCGCAGGTTCAGCGGCGACACCGACCAGTGGGTGGCCTGGGCATAGGGATCGATCTGTTCCAGCAACGCTGGCCGGGCCACGATCCAGCCCAGGCGCAAGCCGGCGGCCACGGTCTTGGACAAGCTGCTGATAAGCACGCCACGGCCTTCGAGCAAGGGGTAGAGTGGTGGCCGGTCGGTCAAGGCGCCGTACACGTCATCCTCGATAACCAGCAGCTCGTGGCGCCTGGCGACTTGCGCCAGCGCCAGGCGCCGGGCCTCGCTCATGCACGCCCCGGTCGGGTTGTGCAGGGTAGGGGTGGTGACCAATACCCGCGCGCCGCTCGCGCGGACCACACGGTCCAGTTCGTCCGGGAGCAGGCCTTGCTCATCCAGAGCCACGCCGTGCACGGGCAGGCGCAACTGGCGACAGGCCGCCTTGATGCCCGGGGCGGTCAACGCTTCGACCATCACCGGCTCGCCCGCCTGGCACAACGACTGCAGCACGAGGGTCAGCGCCTGCTGGGCGCCCCCGCAGAGCAGCACGTCCTCCGGCGCCAGGTCCAGACCGCGGTTGCTCAGCCAGCGCGCCCCCTCGATCCGCCCCAACAGCAACTGCTCGGGCCCCAGGTAATGGTCGAGCAGGGCGGTATCGCCCTGTTCGAGCAGACTGCGCAGACTGTGCTCGAGGTCGCGATTGCAGGGATCGGCCACCGGCACATTGGTCGACAGGTCGATCACCGGGTACTGGCGGCTGGGTTGCTTGAGGCGAAACAGCGTCGCTTCCTTGCTGCTGGCCAGCACATAGGTGCCGCGCCCCACCTCCCCGGACACCAGGTGCCGCGCCGCTGCTTCTCGGTAGGCCTGCTGCGTGGTGCTCGGGTTCAGGCCCAGCGCCCAGGCGAGGCGGCGTTGCGGGGGCAGGCGTTCACCCACCTTCAGTTCACCCTGTTCGATGGCGTTGGCGATGGCCTCGACCAGGGCCTGGTAGCGCGGCTGGTCGTTGGCCGGGAGGCTCGGAATCCACACGAAATTGCTACCCATGCAATATTTATTTGGACCCATACAATGCCCGGCGCTTAGGATCGGTTCAACCCCATACCGATGAAGGACGTTCGCCATGTTCGACTTGCCCGCCCTGCGCGAAGCCGCCGCTTTCGTTCACCAGCACGTGCCGCCGACCCCACAGCACGCCTGGCCGCTGCTGGCCGAGCGGCTGGGTTGCCAGCTGTGGGTCAAGCACGAGAACCATGCACCCACGGGGGCCTTCAAGGTGCGCGGCGGGCTGGTCTATGTCCGCTCGCTGTTGGCCAGTGGTGCAGTCCCCCGTGGCCTGGTCACCGCCACCCGCGGCAATCACGGCCAGAGCATGGCCCTGGCGGCACGCCAGGCAGGCTTGCCGCTGGTGATCGTGGTGCCAGAGGGCAATTCGCGGGAGAAGAACGCCGCCATGCGCGCCCTGGGCGCGGAGCTGGTGGAACATGGCGTGGACTTCGACGTCGCCCGTGAGGAGGCGGCGCGCCTGGCAGAAGCGCGCGGCTACCAGATGGTCCCATCGTTCCACCCGGAGCTGGTGCGCGGCGTGGCCACCTATGCCCTGGAGCTGTTCGAGGCGGTGGCCGACCTGGATTGCGTGTACGTGCCGATCGGCATGGGCTCGGGCATCTGTGGGCTGATCCAGGCGCGCAACCTGCTTGGGTTGTCCACCGAGATCGTCGGCGTGGTATCCACTGCCGCAGACGCTTATGCCCAAAGCTTCGAGCTGGGACGCATCGTCACCACCGCCAGCGCCGATACCTTCGCCGACGGCATGGCCTGCCGCGTGCCGCACCCCGACGCCTTCGCCTTGGTGCGCGAGCATGCCGCACGCATCGTGCGGGTGAGCGACGAGGAGATCGCCGAAGCCATGCGCCTCTACCACGAGACCACCCACAACACCGCCGAAGGTGCCGGTGCCGCCGCCCTGGCCGCCCTGATGCAGGAACGTGGACGTCAGGCGGGCAAGCGGGTGGCGGTGGTACTCAGTGGCGCCAACGTGGATCGCGAGCGCTATGCGCAGGTGTTGATGGGGACGAAAGATCCTGTATGAAAGTGTCGAAAGGAAATGCTATCTTTATTTGATAGCATTTTCCGATGAACACTCGATATCGCAAGATTCTGGACAGCATCTTCAGAGCTCCGACCACACCCACATTGCCGTTCGCCGAAATCGAGGCTCTGGTGCTGCATCTTGGCGGCCAGGTGCTGGAGCGGCAGGGTTCCAGGGTCAAGATGCTGTTGGGCGAGCAGTGCTGGCGTTGCCACCGCCCCCATCCTGGCAAGGAAGCCAGGCGATATCAGATAGAAGAGGCCCGCGAGTTCCTGCTGCGGGCAGGAGTCCGACCATGAGCTGCATGCGATACAAAGGGTACGCCGCCCGCATCGAGTACGACGCGCGTGACGATATTTTCGTCGGCCGCGTGCTCGGCCTGCGGGACATCATCAGCTTCCACGCCAGCGCCGTGCCCGCGTTGCACGAGGCGTTCCGTGAGGCACTCGACGACTACCTGGCCGATTGCGCCGAACAGGGCGTCCCCCCCGAAAAACCGGCCTCGGGCAAGGTCATGCTGCGCATCCGCCCAGAAGTGCACGCCGCCGCGAGCCTTGCCGCCAAGGTTGCCGGCAAGAGCCTGAATCAATGGGCCGACGAGGTCTTCGAGCAGGCGGCGATGGCCTGACCTGCAAATTCCTCCTGTACCGTCAGGGGGCATTCAGGTTCAATCGCTGACTTTCGTCCGCAGTCGAGCCTGCCATGCCCTTTTCCAATGGTTTCCTCCTCAGCCTGTCCCTGTGCCTGGACATCGGCGTGGCCAACATCGCCATGATTACCCTGGCCATGCAGCGGGGGTTTCTTCAGGGCTTCTGGCTTGGGCTGGGGACCTGCGTCGGCGATCTCATCTACGCCATTGCGGCCCTGGCCGGCATGACCGTTTTGCTGCAGTTCGAAAGCGTGCGCTGGACGTTGTGGCTGGGGGGCTCCGCGTTATTGGCATGGTTCGCGGTGAAGATGCTGCTGGCGGCGTGGCGCGGCGGGCACCTGGAATCGCGTGGCCAGGTAGTGATCGAATCGGGCTGGCGTGAGTTCCTGCGCGGGATCTTTTTGGCCATGTCATCGCCCAGCGCGATTCTCTGGTTCGCAGCGGTCGGCGGCGTGCTGATCTCCCGCTCTGGCGCCGGCAGCGCGCTGGACGCGGGCCTGTTCCTCGGTGGCTTCTTCGCCGCAGGGCTGCTCTGGTGTGTCTCGCTGTGCGGTATCGCCAGTCATGGCGGGCGGCTGCTTGGCGATCGCCTGCTGACCTGGTCGTACCTGTTGTCGGCGGCGATCTTCTGCTATTTCGCAGGTTACGTGGTGCTCTCCGGTTACCGCGAATTCATCCTTGCAGTTCCGGCCTGATCATTCGGGCTGTTCTGTGCCGCTGGCTGTTTTTTCTCATCGGGTTGTCGATTCTCCATTTTCCCGTTCGACCATGGGTGAAGGCGCCGGAATGCACTGGCGCCAATCATTGTTGAACGCTGGAGGAAGCACTGATGAACAGCGCAGCCGAAACCGAACTTCGTCAACTGATCGAACAGTGGATGCAAGCCGTGCGCGAGCGCGACGTGGACCGTATCGTCGCTCCCTACGCCGACGACATTCTCGCCTTCGATGCCATCCAGGCCCTGCAATTCAAGGGCAAGGCCGCCTACCGTGCACACTGGGAAATGTGCATGGGCATGTGCACGGGGCCGATGGTCTTCGAACTGGCAGAGCTGCAGGTGCACGCCGACGGCGACCTGGCCCTGGCTCATTGGCTCAACCGCTGTGGCCCGGGCGACGACGAAAGCCAGTGCGGCTTCATGCGCGCCACGGTCGGCTATCGGCGCAGCGGCGGCCAATGGCAAGTGATCCACGAGCATTGGTCGGCGCCGTTCGACATGGAAACGCAAAAAGCCTTGTTCGACCTCAAGCCCTGATACCGCTCATCGCCCACCGCACCAAGCCGACCTGCTGGAGACGATCATGAAATACCTGTGCCTGGTCTATTGTGATGAAGCGCTGTTGCACAGCCTGCCCGACAGCCCCGAAGACGCCGAATGCATGGCCTACGCCGAATCCATCCAGGGCAGCGGGCGCATGCTCGCCGCCGAGGCGCTCAAGCCTGTGCAGACGGCCACCACGGTACGTGTACGTGCCGGGCGCATGAGCCTGACCGATGGCCCGTTCGCCGAAACCAAGGAGCAACTGGCCGGTTTCTACCTGGTCGACGCCCGTGACCTCAACGAGGCGCTGAACATCGCCAAGGGCATCCCGGCAGCCCGGGTGGGCAGTGTCGAGGTTCGGCCGGTGCGTGAACTGCAACCCTGACGCAACGGGAGAAAGCCGCATGAGTCAGCAGGGAAAGCCTGATTGATGGTGGGGGAAGCGCAAGTCCGCCAGGAGGTCGAGGCTGTCTACCGCCGCGATTCGCGGCGGATCCTGGCGACCCTGATCCGCCTGCTGGGGGACTTCGACCTGGCCGAGGAGGCCATGCACGATGCCTTCTTCATTGCCGTGCAGCGCTGGCAGCGTGATGGTATTCCCGCCAACCCGCGGGCCTGGCTGGTGTCTGTCGGCCGCTTCAAGGCCATCGATGCGCTGCGCCGAAGTGCCCGTTTTGACCGCTCCCAGGCCGACCTGATCATGTTGCTCGAACGCGAAGCCGACGATCCGGGCGAGCAGACGTTGCTGGCCGATGACCGTCTGCGGCTGATCTTTACCTGCTGCCACCCGGCACTCGCCTCTGACGCCCAGGTACCGCTGACCCTGCGCGAGGTGTGTGACCTGACCACCGAGCAGATCGCCCGTGCCTTCCTGCAAAGCCCGGCCACCATCGCCCAGCGCATCGTGCGTGCCAAGGCCAAGATCCGCGATGCGAAGATTCCCTATCAGGTGCCGGAGCTGAGCGAACTGCCCGAGCGCCTGGAAAGCGTGCTGCGGGTCATTTACCTGGTGTTCAACGAAGGCTATTCGGCGTCGACGGGCGAAGATGTCACCACCCGCGAGCTGACCGATGAGGCGATCCGCCTGGGTCGCCTGGTGGCACAGTTGCTGCCCGATGCCGAAGTGCATGGCCTGCTGGCGCTGATGCTGCTCCAGGCATCGCGGCAGAGGGCGCGCAGCACCGCCGAGGGCGAGCTGGTGCTGCTGGATGAGCAGGATCGCAGCCTGTGGGATCGCGGGCAGATCGACGAGGGCAGCCAACTGGTCCAGCAGGCACTGCGCAGCCGCGACTTAGGGCCATATACCGTGCAGGCGGCCATAGCTGCGGTGCATGCCGAAGCGCCCAGCGCCGAGGCCACGGATTGGAACGAGATCATCGGCCTGTACGATGTGTTGCAGCGCCATTGGCCATCAGCGGTGGTGGAACTGAACCGGGCGGCGGCGCTGGCCAGACGGGACGGTGCCCAGGCGGGGTTGCAGGCGGTGGAGGCAATCCTGCAGCGCGGCGAGCTGGGTGATTATCACCTGGCCCATGCCGCGCGCGCCGAACTGCACCGGCAGCTGGGCAACCTCGATCAGGCCCGCGATGCCTGGCGGCAAGCACTGGCGCTCACCCGCCAGGGGCCGGAACGGCGGCATATCGAACGGCGGTTACGCGAACTGGGCTGAGCTTTCGCGAGCGTGCCCGCGATGGCCGGCTCGGTGAATCAGCTGGCAACAAAGTTCGGCGGGCTGACCAGCTCGACCGTCTGCTGCTTGCGCGGCGCGAGGATCTCGGCTTCGCCACTGACGACCAGCTCATCGTTCTGGTTGTACACATTGGTGGCGATGCGCACCTTGAACTTGGGCAGCTTCTCGAGGATTTCCAGGCGCACGGTCAGTTCATCGCCGATCTTCACCGGCTTCTGGAAGCTCATCTGCTGGCCCAGGTAGATGGTGCCCGGGCCAGGCAGGGTGCAGGCCACCGCGGCACTGATCAGCGCGCCACTGAACATGCCATGGGCGATGCGCTCGCGGAACATGCTCTTGGCGGCAAATTCGGCGTCCAGGTGTACCGGGTTGTGGTCGCCGGACATGGCGGCGAACAGCTGGATGTCGCGCTCTTCGACAGACTTCTTGTACTCAGCTTTCTGGCCGACTTCGAGGGCTTCGTAAGGGGTGTTGGTGACCTGGGTCATCGAGGCTTCCTTGTAGGGCGGGCGAGATGGCCGATCATTCACTGCGGGCAGGGCGGCCAAGGGCCAGCGCCTGCTCCAGCCAGCCGATGATTTCGGCGGTGACCTCGTCGCGATGGGTTTCGTTGAGCACTTCGTGGCGTGCGCCGGGGTAGATGCGCAACTGTACATGACGGTTGCCGGTCGCGCGCAGGGCGTCGGCCAGATGGGTGAGACGCTTGCCGGCACTCACCGGATCACATTCGCCGCCGATCACCAGGATGGGCAGGTTCGGGTCGATCTGCCCGAGATGCCTGGGCTGGCTGATCTGCGCCAGCCCCTGCAGCAGGTCGAGCCACAGCTGGTTGCTGCAACGAAAGCCGCACAAGGGGTCGGCGATGTACTTGTCCACTTCCCCGGCATCGCGGCTGAGCCAGTCGAACGCCGTGCGGTTGGGTTTGAAGGCCTTGTTGAACGAGCCGAACGACAGCCAGTCGATCAGCGCGCTTTTGCCCAGGGGGCCTTGGCGCCAGGCTTCGAACCGGGCGATCAGCCGCGCTGCCCGGTACAGTGCCACTGACTGGAAGTTCGAACCGCTGAGGATCGCGCCTTGCAGGCTGGCGCTGTGGTGCAGCAGGTAGGCCTGGGCGATGTAGCTGCCCATGCTGTGGCCGAACAGGAACAGCGGGGTGCCCGGGAACTGCTGGCCGACGTGCTGGGCCAGCAAGCCCAGGTCGTTGATCACGGCATTCCAGCCATTATGGCGGGCGAACAGGCCCAGGCTGCCCAACTCGGCGGTACGGCCATGGCCGCGCAGGTCGGGGGCGAGCAGCGCGTAGCCGGCAGCATTGAGGGCATGGCCCAGGCGCTGGTAGCGCCCGGCATGCTCTGCCATGCCGTGGGCCAGCAACACCACGGCCTTCACGGGTGTGGCGGGCAGCCATTGATGAACATGAAGGCTGCAATGCTCGCTGGCGGGGAGCCAGAAGGCGTCATGGGGCATGGCGGGTCCTTGCGCGCGGAGGTTCGCCAACAGTGTATGCGCAAAGCGCTCGATTGCAGGAAGGGCAGAAAAGAGATTCACAATGTTAATGGCGGCACTTGGCGTATTTGCCACCCTCGACAGAGCTGCTAACGTCGGCTGAACACCTTTTTGCCATCAGGCGATCAGGTCAGGGACGTCCCGGTAGAGGAACAACAATAAATGCAAGCCGATTTCTGGAACGACAAGCGCCCGGCGGGCGTGCCTTCCACCATTGACATGAATGCCTACACGTCAGTCGTCGACGTTTTCGAGCGCTCCTGCAAGCGCTTCGCCGACCGGCCGGCATACAGCAACCTCGGCGTCACCCTGAGCTACGCGGACCTCGACCGTTACTCGGCGGCCTTCGCCGGCTGGTTGCAGCAGCACACCGACCTGGTGCCGGGCGACCGCATCGCGGTGCAGATGCCCAACGTTCTGCAATACCCGATAGCCGTGTTCGGCGCCTTGCGCGCCGGGCTGGTGGTGGTCAACACCAACCCGTTGTACACCGAGCGTGAGATGCGCCACCAGTTCAAGGACTCCGGCGCCCGCGCGCTGGTGTACCTGAACATGTTCGGCAAGCGCGTGCAGGAGGTGCTGCCCGATACCGGCATCGAGTACCTGATCGAAGCGAAGATGGGCGACTTGCTGCCGGCGGCCAAGGGCTGGCTGATCAACACCGTGGTCGACAAGCTGAAGAAAATGGTGCCGGCCTACCAGTTGCCCCAGGCGGTATCGTTCAAGCAGGTCCTGCGCCAGGGGCAGCGCCTCAGTCACCAGGCGGTGGCGCAGACACTCGACGACGTCGCGGTGCTGCAGTACACCGGCGGGACCACGGGCCTGGCCAAAGGGGCCATGCTCACCCACGGTAACCTGGTGGCCAACATGCTTCAGGTCCTGGCCTGTTTCGGCCAGCACGGGCCCGATGGCCAGCCGCTGATCAAGCAAGGGCAGGAGGTGATGATCGCGCCGCTGCCGCTGTACCACATCTATGCCTTTACCGCGAACTGCATGTGCATGATGGTGACCGGCAATCACAACGTGCTGATCACCAACCCCCGCGACATTCCCGGTTTCATCAAGGAACTGGGCAAGTGGCGGTTCTCGGCGCTGGTAGGCCTGAATACCCTGTTCGTCGCGCTGATGGACCACCCGGGGTTCAAGTCGCTGGATTTCTCTGCGCTGAAGATCACCAATTCCGGCGGCACCGCGCTGGTCAAGGCCACCGCCGAGCGCTGGGAGGCGCTCACCGGTTGCCGCATCGTCGAAGGCTACGGCCTGACCGAGACCTCGCCAGCGGCCAGCACCAACCCCTATGGCCAGCTGGCGCGCCTGGGGACGGTGGGGATCCCGGTGCCTGGCACGGGGTTCAAGGTGATCGACGATGACGGCCACGAACAACCGTTGGGCGAGCGCGGCGAGTTGTGCATCAAGGGGCCGCAGGTGATGAAAGGCTATTGGCGGCAGCCAGAGGCCACCGCCGAGGTGCTGGACGGCGAAGGCTGGCTGAAGACTGGCGACATCGCGATCATCGACCCGGATGGCTACACCCGGATCGTTGACCGCAAGAAAGACATGATCATCGTCTCGGGCTTCAACGTGTATCCCAACGAGATCGAGGACGTGGTGATGGGCCATCCGCAGGTGGCCAGCTGCGCGGTGATCGGCGTGCCGGACGAGCGTACCGGCGAAGCGGTGAAGCTGTTCGTGGTGCCGCGTGCGGGCGGGGTGAGCGTCGATGAGCTCAAGGCGTTCTGCAAGAGCAATTTCACCGGCTACAAGGTGCCCAAGCACATCGTGCTGCGCGAATCGCTGCCGATGACGCCGGTGGGCAAGATCCTGCGTCGGGAGTTGCGGGACATCGCCTGAAAGTAGGCGCGGCGGTGCGCCGATGCGACTTGTCCCGCGATTGCGTCAGCCTGGGCGACAGTGTTGCCTTCAATGACGCCGTCGTGGGGCAAGCGCGCTGCCACAAATCACCTCTAGGCCAGTGCTTTCAGGCGGATTCGCGACATTTTGTATAATTACTCTAAAAATGACCTGTATTGTTCATTGAGTCATTTTTGTGACCTGTCGGCCCATTTCGGCCTCTAGGCGACCCCTTGCAAAGCTGTTACTCTCGGCGCGCTTTCAGAGGATCCGGTTTGCAATGAACCGGCCTCTCATATCAATAATAAGCGCATCGACGCATACCGAATTCGCTGTTGCTGAAGGAGCGGGCTTCCATGATCGAACATTTTTGGAAGGATAAGTACCCAGCCGGGGTCACGGCGGACATCAATCCTGACGAATTCCCCAATATCCAGGCGGTACTCAAGCAATCCTGCCAACGCTTTGCCGACAAACCTGCCTTTAGCAACCTGGGCAAGACCATCACCTACGGCGAGCTGTACACCTTGTCCGGCGCTTTCGCCGCCTGGCTGCAGCAGCACACCGACCTGAAGCCGGGTGACCGCATCGCAGTCCAGTTGCCCAACGTCCTGCAGTACCCTGTCGCCGTCTTCGGCGCCATGCGTGCCGGGCTGATCGTGGTCAACACCAACCCGCTGTACACCGCGCGGGAGCTGGAGCACCAGTTCAACGATTCCGGCGCCAAGGCGTTGGTGTGCCTGGCCAACATGGCGCACCTGGCGGAAAAGGTGGTGCCCAAGACCCAGGTCAAACACGTCATTGTCACCGAAGTGGCCGACCTGTTGCCACCCCTCAAGCGCCTGCTGATCAACAGCGTCATCAAGTACGTGAAGAAGATGGTGCCGGCCTACCACCTGCCGGGCGCGGTGCGCTTCAACGACGCGCTGGCGCTGGGCAAGGGCGGCGCGGTCACCGAGGCCAACCCGCAGCCCGGTGACGTCGCCGTGCTGCAGTACACCGGCGGCACCACCGGCGTGGCCAAGGGCGCGATGCTCACCCATCGCAACCTGGTGGCCAACATGCTGCAGTGCCGTGCGCTGATGGGCTCTAACCTGCACGAAGGTTGCGAGATCCTCATCACTCCGCTGCCGCTGTATCACATCTACGCCTTCACCTTCCATTGCATGGCCATGATGCTGATCGGCAACCACAACGTGCTGATCAGCAACCCGCGTGACCTGCCGGCGATGGTCAAGGAACTGGGCAAGTGGAAGTTCAGTGGCTTCATCGGCCTCAACACGCTGTTTGTCGCCCTGTGCAACAACGAGACCTTCCGCAACCTCGATTTCTCGGCGCTGAAGATCACCTTGTCCGGCGGTATGGCCCTGCAGCAGAGCGTGGCCGAGCGCTGGAAGGCGATGACGGGTTGCGCGATCTGCGAAGGCTACGGCATGACCGAGACCAGCCCGGTGGCGGCGGTCAATCCGACCTCGGCCAACCAGTTGGGCACCATCGGTATCCCGGTGCCGTCCACCCTGTGCAAGATCGTCGACGACAACGGCCTGGAATTGCCCTTGGGCGAGGTTGGCGAGCTGTGCATCAAGGGGCCGCAGGTGATGAAGGGCTACTGGCAACGTGAAGACGCCACCGCCGAGATCATCGACAGCAACGGTTGGTTGAAAACCGGTGACATTGCCCTGATCCAGCCGGACGGTTACATGCGCATCGTCGACCGTAAGAAAGACATGATCCTGGTGTCCGGTTTCAATGTGTACCCCAACGAGCTCGAAGACGTGCTGGCCGCGCTGCCGGGCGTGCTGCAGTGCGCCGCCATCGGTATCCCGGACGAGAAATCCGGTGAAGTGATCAAGGTGTTCATCGTGGTCAAGCCTGGCATGACCCTGACCAAGGAACAGGTCATGGAGCACATGCGCGCCAACGTCACCGGCTACAAGGTGCCCAAGGCCATCGAGTTCCGCGATGCGCTGCCGACCACCAACGTCGGCAAGATCCTGCGCCGCGAGCTGCGTGACGAAGAACTGAAGAAGCAGGGCCTGAAGAAGATCGCCTGATCTGCAGCCTGTTTTGGGATTGAAACGTGGGAGCGGGCTTGCCCCGCGATAGCGTCAGGTCAGGCAACGTTGTTGCCCGAGTCGACGCCATCGCGGGGCAAGCCCGCTCCCATTTTGCGTTTTGAAGCTCAGCGCAGCTTTTCAAGCATCTGGTAGTACCACATCCCTGCCGCCAGCAGTGGATTGCCCAGCAGGTCCCCCATCGGCACCTTGATGTGCCGGCAGCCCGCGAATGTATCGAACTTCTCCAGCGTCCCGGTCAATGCCTCGGCCATGATCTCGCCCATGATGTGGCTGGTGGCGATGCCGTGCCCGGAATACCCCTGGCAGTACCAGACGTTGTCCGACAGCTTGCCCAGTTGCGGGATGCGGTTGACCACGATGCCCATGGCGCAGCTCCACTGGAACTCAATCGGCACGCTCTTGAGCGCCGGGAAGGTGCGCTCGATGCACGGGCGCAGCTCGGCCTCGATGTCCCGCGAGTCGCGCCCGGAGTAGTTGGCGCCGCCGCCGAACAGCAGGCGCTTGTCGGCGGTCAGGCGGTAGTAGTCGAGGACGAAACGGCAGTCGTACACCGCCAGGTCCTGCGGGTTGATCTGTTCGGCCAGCTCGCCCAGCGGCGCGGTGGTGACGATGCCGCCCATGGCCGGGAAGATCTTGCCCTTGAGCTGGCGTTTTTCCAGTTTGTGGTAGACGTCGCCTGCCAGCATTACCTGGCGTGCCTCGATGCGCCCCTGGGTGGTGACCACCGCCGGGCGCGGGCCATGGACGATCTCCAGCACCTCGGAGTTTTCGAATACCAGCGCACCCAGCCCATGGGCGGCGCGGGCCTCGCCCAGGCACAGGTTGAGCGGGTGCAGGTGGAGGTTGCGGCGGTTCTTCAACGCGCCAAGGTACAACGGGCTCTGCAGGTGCTGCTGCATGGCGTCGCGGTCGAGCAACTGCACCAGGTCGCCCATGCCGCGGCGCTGGGCCTCGGCCTCGAAGGCGCGCAGCTCGTTCATGTGCGACGGTTTCATCGCCGCGTGCAGGTGGCCGTGCTTGAGGTCGCACTGGATGCCGTAACGTTCGACGCGCTGCTCGATGATCTGGTGGCCGCGCCAGCGCAGGTGCCAGATGAAGTCGTCCACCTCGGCGCCCAGCCGGTCGCGCATCTGCGTGCGCATGGCCTCGTCGCCCGACAGGCTGCCGGTGACCTGGCCACCGTTGCGCCCGCTGGCGCCCCAGCCGATGCGGTTGGTCTCGACGATGGCGACCTTCATGCCGCGCTCGGCCAGCTCCACCGCAGTGGCCACGCCGGTGAAGCCGCCGCCGATGATCGCCACGTCCACCTGCACCGTGCCCTTGAGTGTGGGGTATTCGGTCGCGTCGTTGAGGGAGGCGCTGTAGTAGGACGGCGCGCGCTGGGCCGGCCCTTTGTTCACTGCTGCGTTCATGGGTGTTCCTTGTCGTGATTCGGGGTTCAGGCCTGGTGCAGGTACCAGCGCCAGTCCTGCTCGCCGACTTCGGCCATGAACTGGCGGTACTCGGCGCGCTTGACCTTCAGATACACGCCGAGGAAGGCCTCGCCCAGCGCTTCCCGGGCCCAGTTCGACTGCTCCAGGGCTTCCAGGGCAGTCAGCCAGTCGGTGGGCAGGTACTCGCTGGCCTGGGCATAGCCGTTGCCTTCGACCGGCGCGCCGGGATCGAGCTGTTCGCGGATACCCTGGTGTGCGGCAGCAAGTATCGCGGCGGCGGCCAGGTAGGGGTTGGCGTCGGCGCCGCAGATGCGGTGCTCCACATGCCGGCTGTTGGCCGGGCCGCCGGGCACGCGCAGGCTGACGGTGCGGTTGTCCACGCCCCAGGTCGGTGCCAGCGGGGCATAGCTGTTGGCCTGGAAGCGGCGGAACGAGTTGGCGTTGGGGCAGAACAGCAGCAGCGACTCACGCAGGTGGCGCAGCATGCCGGCCACCGCCCGGCGCAGCAGCGGGGTGCCGGCTTTGTCCTCGCTGGCGAACAGGTTGTTGCCGGCGGCATCGGCCAGGCTCAGGTGCATGTGCATGCCGGTGCCGGCCAGCTGGGCGAATGGCTTGGCCATGAAACAAGCCTGCATGCCATGGGCATTGGCAATGCCCTTGACCAGGCGCTTGTAGCGCACGGCCTGGTCCATGGCCTGGAGCGCGTCACCGTGCTCCAGGGTGATCTCCACCTGGCCGGGCGCGTACTCGGAGATCGCCGTGCGCACAGGAATGTCCTGGGCCTTGCAGGCAGCATACAGATCGGCGAGGAACGGTTCGATCTGCTCCAGCTCGCGCAGGCCATACACCTGGGTCCCGCGCGGCCGTCCGCCGTCGCTGTCCAGCGCCGGCTGAGGCCGGCCTTGGCTATCGCGCTGCTGGTCGAGCAGGTAGAACTCCAGCTCGCAGGCCATCACTGGGTGGAAGCCATCGGCCTTGAGGGCGTCGATCACCCGCAGCAGCACATGGCGCGGATCGGCCACGCTGGCCGGCAGGCCTTCGCTGGGGTGCATGCTGACCTGCACGGCGGCGGTCGGCACCCGGCGCCAGGGCAGGCGCACCAGGCTGCCGTCCAGCGGGTAGGCGCGGCAGTCGATGTCGCCGACGTCCCAGACCAGCCCGGAGTTTTCCACGTCGTCGCCATTGACGGTCAGGCCGAGGATAGTGCTGGGCAGCGGGCGGCCGCTCTCGAACACCGCCAGCAGTTCCTCGCGGTGCAGCAGCTTGCCGCGGGGGACGCCGTTGGCGTCGAGGATGAACAGTTCGATCAGGTCGATATCGGGGTTGTCGGCCAGGAAACGCCTGGCTAGCTCGGCAGGGGCAAAGTGCATGGTGGATTCGCTCTGGGGCACGCAGGACCGCCGCGCAGGTGGGCGGTCAGGCTGAGTCAATCGGCCAGTGATGGCCGGGTCGGGTCAGGGGTGCGTGAGCGAAGTGTCCGGTGGGCGCGCGTGGCGGCAATGCCACAGGGCCCAGAAGGCGAGGATGATGTGCACCAGCGGATTTTCGCCAGCACGGACCCTGGCCTTCGGCAGCGAAGGTTTGAGCAGCGGGCGGGCGATCATCGGGTCGGGAGGCATCGCTCGATACTCACATGGCCGGTAAGGTTGATTAAATCAGTGAATGGCGACGTTCATTCCGGTGACAGCTAAACATTGGCAAGGTTTGCCCGCCGCTTAGCAGGAGCTTAGGAAGCTTCCTACGGCTTTATCGGACCTAGGCGAATTTGCAGGGCCAGGGCCAGAGGTGAAAGTCGCTAGTTCTGCAGGATAGGTAGGCGACAGGGACAGCCATGCAAGCACAAAGGACTTATCAGGTAGTTGCACATCACGCGATCGTCTTCGACGTCAGCGAGTTCATCATCCAACCCGGAACGTGCTGTCAGTTGAGGCAGCTAGGCTTGCCGTTCGTGCATCGAGGGCATTACCAGGTGGTGGAGAAGGTGGTGGAGCTTTATGAGCGGATGCAGGCTGGTGATCGGTCTTGTCAGATGCGGGTGGCCGTTTCTCGACCGCTGACGCGAGAGCAAGGGGACCATCTCAATCAGCAGAGGCACGTCATTTCCGGGCTTTTCGGGAGCGCAGTCGGTAATCCGACGGGAGCTGCAGTAGCGTTTTTGGGCGGTAACCCAGCGGGTGTTGTGGCTGGCTTCGCGGCTACTGGGGCAGCGACATGGCTAGCGCAGAAAAGCATCCCTACTTTCCATGCCGGGGATATGTTGGTGTCACTGTTTGCCAAGGTCAATGGCGGCATCGGCCCCCAATCCAGCAGCTTGATGTTGATTATCTAAACAAGGAATGGTCATGTCGTGGATTTTCCTCATGCTCATTGCCCTTGTTGTCGGGCTTTTCGTTGATTGGGCATGCCGCTCAACACGGGTCAGGATTTTTCTGTATGTGGGTTGCATGAGCGCTGGCATGACGAGTTGTACGCAACTGGCCAATCGGCAGTTCTTGTTGCTCGATGGTATTGAGTGGATGATACTTTTTGTCTCTGTTGGTACGCCGCTACTCTTTAAACGCTCATCTTATTTCGAGCGTGATAGAGATTGATGACGCGTCGGCCTCTCGTGGGTCAAGCCCCCTGCCACAGGCTCTTCGATCTGGCCGTGGGAGCGAGCTGCTCCCGCGACAGGGTTGAAGGGTAGCCATGACTGAGATCTTTCTCCTTACCCTTTATGCCCTGGTCGCCGGCATATTGCTTGACTGGGCATGTCGCTCACCAACGCTAAGATGCTGCGTCTGCGTGGCTTTGATGGCAACGGGCATAACGGCGTGCACACAACTTGGTGAGCGTGAATTCTTGCGGCTGGACGGGATGTACTGGTGGTTTCTGTGTGATGCAGTTGGAACACTGCTGCTTTTCAAGCGCTCCCGCTATTTCGAGCGTGATCGCGACTGAACGGCGGGCACAGGCAGCATCGATTTCGCAAATCTGCGACAATCGCGCCTCTTACGCCTGCCGATCATGAAAAAGCAGCACTCGCCTGCATCATTAAAAAGCCCCATGACAGACCACGCCATCGACCAACTGCTGAAGAACCTCGACCACGCCATGATCGCCGACCGCCATCGGTTGCGTCGGCAATTGCACGAGCTGCGCAAGCGCCCCGACGAGGGCAAGCTCGCGCAGTGGGTGGAAAAGGTCCAGGCGTCTTGCGCCCAGGTCACCGCGCGCCAGCAGAGCGTGCCGAGCATTCGCTACGACGACAACCTGCCGATCGCCGCCAAGCGCGACGAGATCAAGAAGGCCCTGGCCGAGCACCAGGTGTTGGTGATCGCCGGCGAGACCGGTTCGGGCAAGACCACCCAGCTGCCGAAGATCTGCCTGGAGCTGGGCCGCGGCAGCCGCGGCCTGATCGCCCACACTCAGCCTCGGCGGATTGCTGCGCGCAGCGTAGCGGCGCGGGTCGCGGAGGAGCTGGGCACGCCGTTGGGGGCGCTGGTCGGTTACCAGGTGCGCTTCGAGGACCAGAGCGATTCGAACACCCTGGTCAAGCTGATGACCGACGGTATCCTGCTGGCCGAGACCCAGCACGACCGCTTCCTCGAACGCTACGACACGATCATCGTCGACGAGGCCCACGAGCGCAGCCTGAACATCGACTTCCTGCTCGGCTACCTCAAGACCCTGCTGCACCGCCGCCCGGAACTGAAGCTGATCATCACCTCGGCGACCATCGACCTGGAGCGCTTCTCCAAGCACTTCGACGGCGCGCCGATCATCGAGGTGTCCGGCCGTACCTACCCGGTGGAAACCTGGTACCGCCCGCTGACCAGCGAGCACGACGAGGAGGGCAACCAGGTCGAGGAAGACCTCTCGGTCGACCAGGCGATCCTCGCCAGCCTCGACGAGATCGCCCAGTACGAGCGCGGCCAGGGCAAGGGCCCGGGCGATGTGCTGGTGTTCCTGCCCGGCGAGCGCGAGATCCGCGACGCCGCCGAGATCCTGCGCAAGGCGCAGCTGCGCCACACCGAGATCCTGCCGCTGTATGCGCGGCTATCGCCGGCCGAGCAGCAGCGGATCTTCCAGACCCACAGCGGCCGGCGCGTGGTGCTGGCGACCAACGTCGCCGAGACTTCGCTGACGGTGCCGGGCATCCGCTATGTGATCGACAGCGGCACCGCGCGCATCAGCCGCTACAGCTACCGCGCCAAGGTCCAGCGCCTGCCCATCGAGGCGGTGTCCCAGGCCAGCGCCAACCAGCGTAAAGGCCGCTGTGGCCGGGTCGAGCCGGGTATCTGCATCCGCTTGTACAGCGAGGATGACTTCAACGGCCGGCCGGCGTTCACCGACCCGGAGATCCTGCGCACTAACCTGGCCGCGGTGATCCTGCAGATGCTGCACCTGCGCCTGGGCGCGATCGACGCCTTCCCGTTCATCGAGCCGCCGGATGGCAAGGCCATCAGCGACGGCTTCAACCTGTTGCAGGAGCTGTCGGCGGTCAATCGCGAGAATCAGCTGACGCCGCTGGGCCGCCAACTGGCACGCCTGCCGATCGACCCTCGTATGGGGCGCATGCTGCTCGAAGGTGCCCGCCAGGGCAGCCTGCAGGAAGTGCTGATCGTCGCCAGCGCACTGTCGGTGCAGGACCCGCGCGAGCGCCCGCCGGAGCGTCAGCAGGCCGCCGACCAGGCTCACGCGCAGTGGAAGGATGTCGATTCCGACTTCGCCGCGCTGGTCAACCTGTGGCGCGGTTTCGAGGAGCAGCGCCAGGCGCTGACCGCCAGCCCGCTGCGCAACTGGTGCCGCAAGAACTTCCTCAACTACTTGCGCCTGCGCGAATGGCGCGATGCCCACCGCCAGCTGGCGCTGATCTGTCGCGACCTGCAACTGACGATGAACAAAGATGCCTGCGACTACCAGCGTATGCACAAGGCGATTCTCAGCGGCCTGCTCAGCCAGATCGGCCAGAAGACCGAGGAGGGTGACTACCAGGGCGCGCGCCAGCGCCGTTTCTGGATTCATCCGTCCTCGGGCATCGGCCGCAAGCGCCCGCAGTGGGTGATGGCCGCGGAGCTGGTGGAGACTACCAAGCTGTACGCGCGCATGGTGGCCAAGATCGAGCCGGACTGGATCGAGCCGCTGGCCAGCCACCTGATCAAGAAGAACCACTTCGAACCGCACTGGGAGAAGAAGCGCGGCCAGGTGGTGGCCTACGAGCAGATCACCTTGTACGGGTTGATCCTGGTCGGACGCCGCCCGGTGCATTTCGGTCCGATCGACCCGGTCACTTCCCGCGAGCTGTTCATCCGCGATGGCCTGGTCGGCGGCGAGATCCAGTCCCGGGCCAAGTGCCTGGCGGCCAACAAGCGCCTGCTGGAACAGCTCGACGAACTGGAGGCCAAGGCCCGTCGGCGTGACATTCTGGCTGACGAAGAAACGCTGTACGACTTCTACGAAGCGCGCCTGCCCGCGGAGATCCACCAGACCGCGACCTTCGATGCCTGGTACCGGATGACCAGCCAGAAGGACGCCAACCTGCTGATCATGCGCGAGGAGGACGTACTGGCCCGCGAGGCCAGCGAGGTCACCGCGGCACAGTACCCGGACCACTTGCAGGTGGGCGAACTGCGCTTGTCGCTGAGCTACCACTTCGAACCGAACCACCCGCGTGACGGCGTGACCGTGCGGGTACCGGCGCCGTTGCTGCCGAATCTGCCGGGCGAGCGTCTGGAATGGCTGGTGCCAGGCTTGCTGGAGGCCAAGTGCATCGCCCTGGTGCGCAACCTGCCCAAGGCTCTGCGCAAGAACTTCGTGCCGGTGCCGGACTTCGTCAAGGCGGCACTGTCGCGCATGGTCTTCGGTCAGGGCGCGTTGCCCCAGGCACTGGGCCATGAGCTGCTGCGCATGACCGGGGCGCGGGTTTCCGACGAAGCCTGGGCGGAAGCGACCGCGCTGGTGGAAGGCCATCTGCGCATGAACATCGAAGTGGTCGATGCCCAGGGCAAGTTCCTCGGCGAAGGCCGCGATCTGGCCGAGCTGACCGCCCGCTTTGCCGCCGCCAGCCAGGCCGCCCTGGCCTTGCCGCGCAACGAGAAGACCGAACAGCCGGTGCAGGCCAAGGTATTCGAGCAAGTGGCGCAGACCGCCCAGCAGAAGATCGCCGGGCTGTCGATGACCGTGTACCCGGCACTGGTCGAGGACAACGGCACGGTGCGCGAGGGGCGGTTCTCGACCCAGGCCGAGGCCGAGTTCCAGCACCGACGTGCCCTGCAGCGCCTGTTGCTGCAACAGCTGGCCGAGCCGGCCAAGTTCCTGCGCGGCAAGCTGCCGGGGCTGACCGAATTGGGCCTGCTGTATCGCGAATTGGGCCGGGTCGAGGCACTGGTGGAGGATATCCTGTTGGCCAGCCTCGACAGTTGCGTGCTCGAAGGCGAAGATCCGCTGCCCCGTGATGGCGCCGCCCTGGCCTCGTTGGCCGAACGTAAGCGTGGCAATTGGAGCGAGCATGCCGAGCGCCTGGCGCGCCTGACCTTGGAGGTGCTCAAACTGTGGCATGGCTTGCAGAAGCGCTTCAAGGGCAAGATCGACCTGAGCCAGGCGGTGGCGCTCAACGATATCAAGCAGCAATTGGCCAACCTGGTGTATCCGGGCTTCGTGCGCGAGACACCGGGCACCTGGTTCAAGGAATTGCCGCGTTATCTCAAGGCGGTGGAACTGCGTCTGGAGAAGTTGGGCTCGCAGGTGCAGAAGGACCGGGTGTGGAGTGGCGAGCTGGCCAATTGCTGGGCGCAATACCAGGCCCGCGCCGACAAGCATGCCCAGGAAGGCAAGCGCGATGAGCAGTTGACCCTGTACCGCTGGCTGCTGGAGGAGTACCGGGTGTCGTTGTTTGCCCAGCAGTTGGGGACCAAGGTGCCGGTTTCCGACAAGCGACTGAGCAAGCAGTGGAGTCAGGTGGAAGCCTAACCGTTGCAACTTGTGGCAAACTTGACGGAATTTGGGCCGCTTTGCGGCCCATCGCGGGTCAAGCCCGCTCCCACAGGGGACGCATTGAACTGAGGGAGCTGGCTTGCCAGCGTTCGAGGGCGCAGCCCTCGTCTGTGAATTGGTACCAAGGTGCCATTATGTTGCCCTTTTTCCGGCCTGCGCCGCCTGGCGATGGCCTTTGACCAGAGGAACGACCGTGCACAACGTCGTCATCAGCGGCACCGGCCTGTACACCCCGGCCCAGAGCATTTCCAACGAAGAACTGGTGGAGTCCTTCAACGCCTGGGCACAGCGTTTCAACCGTGACAACGCCGCCGCCATCGAGCGTGGCGAGGTCGAGGCGGCGCCGCTGTCCGACGCCGCCTTCATCGAAAAGGCCTCGGGTATCAAGAGCCGCTTCGTCATGGACAAGGCCGGCATTCTCGACCCGCAGCGCATGAAACCGCGCCTGCCCGAGCGCGCCAACGACGAGCAATCGATCCTCTGCGAGATGGGCGTGGCCGCCGCCCGCCAGGCCCTGGAGCGTGCCGGCCGCACCGCCGCCGATGTCGACGGGGTGATCGTCGCCTGCTCCAACCTGCAGCGACCATACCCGGCCATTGCCATCGAAGTGCAGCAGGCCCTCGGCATCGAAGGCTTCGCCTTCGACATGAACGTGGCCTGCTCGTCGGCCACTTTCGGTATCCAGACCGCCGCCAACAGCGTACAGCTGGGTCAGTCGCGTGCCGTGCTGGTGGTCAGCCCGGAAATCTGCACCGGCCACCTGAACTTCCGCGACCGCGACAGCCACTTCATTTTCGGTGACGCCGCCACCGCGGTACTGATCGAGCGTGCCGACCTGGCCACCTCCGCGCACCAGTTCGATATCGTCAGCACCAAGCTGTGGACCGCGTTCTCCAATAACATCCGCAACAACTTCGGCTTCCTCAACCGCGCCGCGGAAGAGGGCATCGGCGCGCGCGACAAGCTGTTCGTGCAGGAAGGCCGCAAGGTATTCAAGGAAGTCTGCCCGAAGGTCGCCGAGCTGATCGGCCAGCACCTGGATGAAAACGGCCAGCAGCCGAGCGACGTCCAGCGCTTCTGGCTGCACCAGGCCAACCTGAGCATGAACCACTTGATCGTCAAGAAGCTGCTGGGCCGGGAAGTGGACGAGCAAGAGGCCCCGGTGATTCTCGACCGTTATGCCAACACCAGTTCGGCAGGGTCGGTGATCGCCTTCCACCTGTACCAGGATGACCTGGCCAAGGGCTCGCTTGGCGTACTGAGCTCGTTCGGTGCGGGTTATTCGATTGGCAGCGTGATCCTGCGCAAGCATTGATGCTTGCCCAACTCGTGGGAGCGGGCTTGCCCCGCGCCCACGTTCTTTGCAGGTAAAAAAAGCGGGAAATGCTGGATGGGGTCAGCATTTCCCGCTTCAGGGTGGAGCAAAGGAGCCTGGTGCTTAGAACTTCGCTTCCAGATCCACCTGCAGGGTGTCTACGTCAGCATCGCTGTTCGGCAGGTTGGAGAAGTCGGTCTTGGCCATCAGGTAGGCCGCGCCCAGCGAGAAGTTCTTGTCGATCTCGTAGCCGACCTTGAACTTGTGGCCACGCGAGCCGGTGAAGCCGTTGCCGAAGTCGGAGTCGGTGAAGGCACTGACCACTGCGTTACGCTGCACGTCGCGGTAGTTGTAGTCCAGGCTCCAGGCGCCGACCTTGGTCTTCAAACCGGCCAGCCAGGCCTTGTCCTTGCCATCGGTGCTTTCGGTGTTCTTGACGAACTGGCCATAGGCCGAGAGCGGGATGGCAAAGCCGGTGAAGTCCACCTGGCCGAAGCCTTCCACCAGGTTGAACTCGTTGGTAGTGTTGCCCAGGGCACGCAGGACGGTCGACTCCTTGTCGTTGTCGTAGCCGTAGATGCTGCCGCCCACGGTGAACTTGAGGGTGTCGGCCGCGTTGAACTTGGCGCCCAGCTGGCCGTGGTACAGCTGCGCGTCGTGCTTGAACTGCACGCCGTCGCCGTCGACGTTGTCCTTGAGGGTGTAGTGGCCGGCACTGCCGAACAGTTCGGTGGCGCCCAGGTTGGTCTTGTAGGTGACCGCAACGCCTTCGGGGTTGATGTCGCTGTCCCAGATGATGTCGCCCATGCTCACCCATGGCTGGGCCATCTTGCCGCCGATCAGGTGCAGGTTGGGGATGGCGGTTGGGTGCCAGTCGAGGTAGGCCAGGTCGACCCACAGCGATTTCTTCTCGAAGTAGTTGTCCAGGCTCTGGTTGGTCGAGCGGGCATCGGCGCTGCTGCCGGTGGCCACGCGCACGCCGGCATCCACCTGCGGGTTGATCTCGCTGTAGAAGCCGACACGGGCGCGGACGCGCTCACGGTCCTGGTTGCCACTGCGCGAGATCGGGTTGTCGACGTTGACGTCTTCGTAACGCAGGCGCACATCACCCTTGATCTGGGTCTTGGCGGCCCACGCCACTTTCTGTTCGAACGAGCTCATGCGCTCGGACTGGGCTTTCTGGTCGGCCTTTTCCTTGGTTTCCTTTGCCAGGTCGCCCTGCAGTTCGTTGTACTGCGCCTGGTTGATCGAGCCATTGGCGCGGAGCATTTCGAGCAGCTTGGCGTCGACAGCAGCACTGGCCGGAGTACTCAGAGCCAGCATCATGCCGGTGAGGCTCACTCCGGTAAGTGTAGAAACAAGACGCATAAGGTTCTCCCTGTTGGAAAAAGTGGGGAGGCTCGAGCGCCCGCCCCCAAGTTGGCATGTCTTCGGAAAGGCCTGACTAGACAGGTTCTGGGGTTCCGGAAAACAGGCGCAAGTATTGCGGGGGCGAATGACAGAATAATGTCTAAACAGTGGCACTGTTGTTAAGTAAAGCGGCCGTCATTTGAGTGTCAGGGTCGACTTGGCAATACTGGCACTCTCTTTTCAGCGAGTCGGAAACGTGATCAGCCTCCACAGCCTTGCCCACCTGCGCGACCTGCCGGCGACCACCTGGGACGCCATGGTGCCCGGCGCCCAGCCGTTTCTGCGCCATGCCTTCCTCACGGCCATGGAGGACAGTGGCAGCGTGGTGCCTGACACTGGCTGGGCCGCCGAACACCTGGTGCTGGAACGCGACGGTGAGGTGCGTGCGCTGCTGCCGGCGTACCGCAAGTGGCATTCGTTCGGCGAGTACGTGTTCGATCATGGCTGGGCCGATGCCTGCGAGCGCGCAGGTATCGCCTACTACCCCAAGCTGCTGGGTGCCGTACCGTTCAGTCCGGTGAGCGGCCCACGCCTGTTGGCCGCCGACCCGAGCGATGGCCTGTTGCTGTTGCAGGCCATCCCCGAGTACCTGGACAAGGGCGGACTGTCGGGTGCGCATATCAACTTCACCGACACTGCGCTGGATGAGGCCCTTGCCGGTCTGCCAGGCTGGATGGAGCGCCTGGGTTGCCAGTTCCATTGGCGCAATCGGGGTTATCGGGACTTCCAGGACTTTCTCGACACCCTCAGCTCACGCAAGCGCAAGCAGATGCGCAAGGAGCGCGAACAGGTGGCTGGGCAGGGGATTGATTTCGCCTGGTACCGGGGCGACGAGCTGAGCGAGGCGCAGTGGGATTTTGTCTATCTGTGTTACGCCAACACCTACGCCGTGCGCCGACGCTCGCCATACCTGACCCGTGAATTCTTCAGCCTGGTGGCCGAGCGTATGCCCGAGGCGATTCGCGTGGTGATTGCCCGGCAGCAAGGGCGCGAGGTGGCCATGGCTTTCAGCCTGGTGGGAGGCGACAGCCTGTATGGCCGCTACTGGGGTTGCCTGGACGAATTCGACCGCCTGCATTTCGAGACCTGTTTCTACCAGGGCATGGACTTCGCGATCGGCGAAGGCCTGCAGCGCTTCGATGCCGGCGCCCAGGGCGAGCACAAGCTGATTCGTGGCTTCGAGCCAGTAATCACGCGGTCGTGGCATTACCTACTGCATCCAGGGTTGCGCCGGGCGGTCGCGGACTTCCTGCACCAGGAGCGCGAAGGGGTGATGGCCTACGCCGAGGAGGCGCGGGGGATGTTGCCGTATCGCCAGGGCTGATTGCCCTTCCACAAGAAATCGGGGGCGTGGGAGCGGGCTTGCCCCGCGATAGCGTCCGCCCCCCCATCAGACCGGTTTCAATCGACGCCGACGAACCCCCCGGTCTGGTGATGCCACAACCGCGCATACAACCCGCGGTGTGCCAGCAGTTCGGCGTGGCTGCCACTCTCGACGATATGACCCTTGTCCAGCACGATCAGCCGGTCCATACGGGCGATGGTCGACAGCCGGTGGGCGATGGCGATCACCGTCTTGCCCTGCATCAGCGTCTCCAGGCTCTCCTGGATCGCCGCTTCGACCTCCGAATCCAGCGCCGAGGTCGCCTCGTCCATGATCAGGATCGGCGCGTTCTTCAGCAGCACCCGGGCGATGGCGATGCGCTGGCGCTGGCCGCCGGAGAGCTTCACGCCGCGCTCGCCGACATGGGCGTCAAAGCCCGTACGGCCCTGGGCATCGGACAACTGCGGGATGAACTCGTCGGCCCGTGCCCTGCGTACAGCCTCCCAGACTTCCTCGTCACTGGCATCCGGCCGGCCGTACAGCAGGTTGTCGCGGATCGAGCGGTGCAGCAGCGAAGTGTCCTGGGTGATCATGCCGATCTGTGCGCGCAGGCTGGCCTGGTTGACCTCGGCGATATCCTGACCATCGATGAGGATACGCCCGCTGTCGATGTCGTACAGGCGCAGCAGCAGGTTGACCAGGGTCGACTTGCCGGCACCTGACGGGCCGATCAGGCCGATCTTCTCGCCGGGGCGGATATCCAGGTTCAAGGCATCGATCACCTTGCCGCCCTTGCCGTAGTGGAAGTCGACATGGTCGAAGCGCACCGCGCCGCGGCTGACCTTGAGCGCCGGGGCCTGGGGTTTGTCGCTGACGCTGACCGGCTGGGCGATGGTCTGCAGGCCGTCCTGGACCATGCCGATGTTCTCGAAGATGCCGTTGACCACCCACATGATCCAGCCGGACATGTTGACGATGCGGATCACCAGGCCGGTGGCCAGGGCGATGGCACCGACGCTGATCAGCGACTGGCTCCACAGCCACAGGGCAAGGCCAGTGGTTGCGACCACCAGCAGGCCGTTCAGCGAAGTGATGACCACGTCCATGCTGGTGATCACCCGCGAGGCCAGCTGGGTCTTTTCGGTCTGTTCGCTGATCGCCTCGCGGGCGTACTGTTGCTCGTGGTCGGTATGTGCGAACAACTTGAGCGTGGCGATGTTGGTGTAGCCGTCGACGATGCGCCCCATGAGTTTGGAGCGGGCGTCGGAGGAGATCACCGAGCGTTCCTTCACCCGTGGCACGAAGTAGTACAACGCGGCGATGTAGCCGGCGATCCACACCAGCAGCGGCAGCATCAGCCGCCAGTCGGCCTCGGCGAACAACACCAGCGAGCTGATGGCATAGATCAGCACATGCCACAGCGCGTCCACCGCCTGCACCGCCGAGTCGCGCAGGGAATTGCCGGTTTGCATGATGCGCTGGGCGATGCGCCCGGCGAAGTCGCTCTGGAAGAAGTTCAGGCTCTGCTTGAGCACATAGTTGTGGTTCTGCCAGCGGATCAGGCTGGTCATGCCCGGGCTGATGGTCTGGTGCACCAGCAGGTCGTGCAGGCCAAAGAACACCGGCCGCAGCACCAGCACCACCACCAGCATCCAGATCAGCTCGCCGCTGTGCTCGCTGAAGAAGTTGGCGTTGGGCGTGCCCTGGGCCAGGTCGATGATCCGGCTCAGGTAGCTGAATAGCGCCACCTCGATCAGCGAGGCGACCAGGCCGACGATCAGCAGGGCAACGAAACTCGGCCACACCTGGCGCAGGTAATAGAGATAGAAGGGCCAGACCTTGCCGGGAGGCGCCTCGCTGGGCGCCTCGCGGAAGATGTCGATCAACTGCTCGAAACGACGGTACAGCATGGGTGACGACACTCCTGTTCGACCCGACTCACGTCCCTGTGCGGCGCGGGATCAATCGATGCGTTTGGCCGACTTGATGTAGACCGGATCCGCTGGCACATCGCGCATGCCTTTTTTGACGGTGGTCGGCGAGTTGACGATCTGGTCGACCACCTCCATGCCCTTGGTGACCTTGCCGAACACCGCGTAGCCACGGTCGCGGCCCGGGTTGAGGAAGGCGTTGTCGGCAACGTTGATGAAGAACTGGCTGGTGGCCGAGTTCGGGTCCGAGGTGCGGGCCATGGACAAGGTGCCACGGGTATTCTCCAGACCGTTGCTCGCCTCGTTGCGGATTGGATCCTTCGTCTGCTTCTGCTCCATCTGGGCGGTGAAGCCGCCGCCCTGGACCATGAAGCCCGGGATCACGCGGTGAAAGATGGTGTTGTTGTAGAAGCCGCTGTCCACGTACTGGAGGAAGTTCTTGGTGCTGAGCGGCGCTTTTTCTGCGTTCAGCTCGATCTCGATCTTGCCGAAGCTGGTGACCAGCTCAACGTGCGGGGTCTTGTCGGAGGCCATGACGCTGGTGGCGAAGGCGACCGAGCAGGCGGTGAGCAGAAGTTTTTTCAGCATGGGCTCAAAGATCCTTGAGAGGTGGAAGCGGCTGCGAGGAACTGCAGCAGGGTACGGTTGAAGACTTCGGGTTGATCCAGGGGCGTAGCGTGCCGCGAATCGTCGATGACCGCCAGCCTGGCGTTGGGCATCAGGGCGACGTAACGCTCCTTCAGTTGTATCGGTGTGTAATCGTGGTCAGCGGCGACCACCAGGGTGGGACAGCGGATCTGGCCGATGCGTTCCTGCACGCCCCAGTCGACGATGGCGTCGAAGCTTCTCAGATACGCGCGCTTGTCGTTGCGCGCCCAGCGCTCGGCCATCTTGCGCCGTAGTTCGGCCTGCTCCGGCTTGGGGAACAGCCGCACGGCCAGGCCCTTGCCGACGGTCTCGACGCTGAGCAGGCGTGCCAGGCCCCAGCGCTTGAGCCACCAGATCCAGTCGCTGCGGGTGCGGCGCTTGACCTCGGGGGCGCTGTTGACGATGCACAGGCTGCGCAGCCACTCGGGGTGGTCGACGGCGAACTGGAAGCCGACCATACCGCCCATGGACAGGCCGACGAAGTGCACCGGGCCGGTGTCCAGTTGACGGAGCAGGGCCAGGAGATCCTCGCTGAAGGTCTTTATCTGGTAGCCCGAGCGAGGCTTGGACGATTGCCCGTGGCCGCGGATGTCCATGAGGATTACCCGGTACTGGCGGCTGAGCTCGGGCACCTGCAGTTCCCAGTCCTGGCTGCTCGAGCCCAGCCCGTGCAGCAGCACCAGGGGTTCGCCCTGGCCGTGTTCCTCGTAATGCAGCAGGCATCCGTTGTGTTCGAAACAGGCCATGGGCGCGGTCCTCTCAGGCTTGCGGGGGGGCTGCGAAGGGCACGTCCAGCGGCGCGGTGTCGAAGTTGCGCAGCAGTTCGATGAGGATCTGCGTGGCCGGGCCCAGGGTCTTTTCCTTGCTCGAGTAAAGGTAGAACAGTGGATGGCGGCTGCCACCCTGATCCAGCGGCAGGGGCTTGAGCACGCCTTCGCGCAGCTCGCGCTCGATCATGTGCCGGGGCAGCCAGGCAAAGCCCAGGCCGCTGCCGACAAAGGTCGCCGCGGTGCCCAGGCTGCCCACCGTCCAGCGCTGCTCGGCGCCGAGCCAGCCGACATCGCGCGGCTGGGCTCGACCGGAGTCGCGGATCACCACCTGCAGCTGGCTTTCCAGGTCCTGGAAGGTGATCTCGCGGCCCATGCGGTGCAGGGCATGCTCGGGGTGGGCGACGGCGATGAATTCCACCGGGCTCAGTTCGGTGCCCAGGTAACCGCCGATGTTGAAGCTGCTGATGGCAAGGTCGGCGATGCCTTCGTGCAGCACCTCCTCGACCCCGGACAGCACCTCTTCGCGCAGGCGCACCCGGCAGCCGCGGCTCTGCGGCATGAACGCTGCCAGGGCGCGCACCAAACGGGCACTGGGGTAGGCGGCGTCGACCACCAGGCGCACCTCGGCTTCCCAACCCTGCTCCATGTGATGGGCCAGGTCTTCCAGCTGGCTGGCCTGCTTGACCAGTTGCCGCGAACGGCGCAGCAGCACGCTGCCGGCCTCGGTCAGCACCGCCTTGCGCCCATCGATGCGCAGCAGCGGCACGCCCAACTGCTCCTGCATCCGCGCCACGGTGTAGCTCACCGACGACTGCGAGCGATGCAGGGCCTCGGCGGCCTGGGCGAACCCGCCATGGTCGACCACCGCCTGCAGGGTCCGCCACTGATCCAGGGTTACGCGCGGCGCTTTCATCTATGGCTCCTGTTGTCCTAAGCTGCGCTCTTCCCAAGGAGAGCGCCCGTATGAAGAAATGTTGTGCGGCTTTGCTGTTGTGCCTGCCCCTCGGGGCCATGGCTTACCCGATCGACGTGGAGAAGGAGCTGACCGGGGTCAAGGTCGACTACACCGCCTACGACACTGCCTACGACATCGGCTCGATCAGCCTGAACAACTATGGGCAGGTCCCGGCCGCATGCAAGGTTACCTTCCGCAACGGCCCCGAGGCGCCACGGGTGCGCCGGGTCAATGTGCCGGCAGGCCGGAGCGTGGATGTCACCGCCAAGTTCAACCGGCAGATCATCAGGCTACGCATTGCCCTGGACTGCAAAGCGGAATAAACGGATAAATCGATAGGTTGATCCCACTTTTTACGCTTTTTTATCGATAGGTCAACCACTAATCTCACCTCCATCGAATCGCCACCCCTTACCGCCGATGGAGGCATCCATGTCCCGCGTACTCATCATCGAAAGCAGCGCCCGCCAGCAGGATTCCGTTTCTCGCCAATTGACCCTGGACTTTATCCAGCAATGGCAAGCGGCGCATCCGGCCGACGAGATCACGGTGCGTGATTTGGCGGTGAACCCCGTGCCGCACCTGGACGCCAACCTGCTCGGCGGCTGGATGAAACCCGAAGAGCAGCGCAGCGCCGCCGAGCGTGATGCTCTCGAGCGCTCCAACGCGCTGACCGACGAGCTGCTGGCCGCCGATGTGCTGGTAATGGCCGCGCCGATGTACAACTTCACCATCCCCAGTACCCTCAAAGCCTGGCTGGACCACGTGCTGCGCGCCGGCATCACCTTCAAGTACACCCCGACCGGGCCGCAGGGGCTGCTCAACGGCAAGCGCGCCATCGTCCTGACCGCCCGTGGCGGCATCCATGCCGGTGCCAGCAGCGACCACCAGGAACCCTACCTGCGCCAGGTGATGGCCTTCATCGGTATCCACGATGTGGACTTCATCCATGCCGAAGGCCTGAACATGAGCGGCGAGTTCCACGAGAAAGGCCTGAACCAGGCCAAGGCCAGATTGGCCGCGGTGGCCTGAGCCGCGACGAATTCCCAACCCTGACACCTTGTTGCTCCTTTGGGTGTACCTGCCCGGCCAGTTCATGGCCGGGTTTTTTTTGCTCGCAGAAAGTGCGCATCCGGTGCTGGCGTGATCGCCGACAAGCCAGCTCATGGATGTAGCGCAGTTCTTGAGAATTGCGCGGTCGGTGTGGGAGCTGGCTTGCCGGCGATGGGCTGCGCAGCAGCCCCACAATACTCATGGTTGAACTGGCCTGACCCAAACCGCTAAGGTCCCCGCCTTGATCCACGAGGGCCAACCATGGGCTACCTGATAATCGTCGCGCTGATCCAGGCGTACTCCTTCAACCTGATCGGCGAATACCTGGCTGGCCATGTCGACAGCTATTTCGCCGTGCTGGCCAGAGTGCTGCTGGCCGGCCTGGTGTTCCTGCCGCTGACCCGCTGGCGCCAGGTCGAACCGCGCTTCATGCGTTCGATGCTGCTGATCGGCGCGCTGCAATACGGCATCACCTATGTTTGCCTGTACCTCAGCTTCCGCGTGCTGACGGTGCCGGAGGTGCTGCTGTTCACCATCCTCACCCCGCTGCATGTCACCTTGATCGAGGATGCCCTGAACCGCCGTTTCAACCCCTGGGCATTGCTCGCGGCCCTGGTGGCGGTGGCCGGCGCGGCGGTGATCCGCTTCGACACGGTCACCGGCGAGTTCTTCATCGGTTTCCTGCTGCTGCAGCTGGCCAACTTCACCTACGCCGCCGGGCAGGTGCTGTACCGCCATCTGGTGGCCCGCCACCCCAGCGACCTGCCGCACTACCGCCGGTTCGGCTATTTCTACCTGGGCGCGCTGCTGGTGGTACTGCCGGCATTTCTGCTGTTCGGCAATGCCCAGCACCTGCCGAGCACCGACACCCAGTGGCTGGTGCTGCTGTTCCTCGGCCTGTGCCCGACGGCGCTGGGGTTGTACTGGTGGAACAAGGGCGCCTGCCTGGTCTCCGGCGGCACCCTGGCGGTGATGAACAACTTGCATGTGCCGGTGGGGTTACTGCTCAACCTGCTGATCTGGAACCAGGACGAACCGCTGGGGCGCCTGGCCATTGGCGGTACGGTGATCCTGGCGTCGGTCTGGTTGAGCCGCTTGGGCGGTCCGCGTGCAGGGCTGCCGGGGGCCGCCTCGTCGCGCTGAAGTATCAGCACGAGAAGAAGGCGCCAGCATGGGCGCCTTCGTCATTCACGGGGGCAATACCAAGGCAGGCTTTGCCTGGCCGATGGTGGCAGGCAAGATGGATGCAGGCGGCTCAAGATCGCCCGTTCCGACAATGGATTTGCCTGACACTACAAGGAAGAGACCGTGAACCTTGACCTTACCGACCTGAAACTGTTCATCAAGATCGCCGAATCCCCCAGCCTGACCCAGGGCGCCAAGCGTGCATGCCTCTCGCCAGGGGCCGCCAGCATGCGCATCAAATCGATGGAAACCGAGCTTGGCGAAGGGCTTTTTCATCGCCAGCACAAAGGGCTGGTGCTGACCCTGGCAGGTCAGCGGTTGTTGATCCATGCCCGCAAGATCCTGCGCCAGCTCGAAGTGCTCAAGGCCGAATTCGACCACCGCGAGGAGGCTGACGAAGCAAGCATGCGTATGTATGTCGCAGGCTTCAGCGCATTCGAGTCGACCCAGCGCCGGCTGGTACGCTACCTCGCCGATCACGCCAATGTCGCGATCGACCTGCAGCAACGCACGGCCGGGGATATCGTGCGCGGCATTCGCGAGGGGGCCGTTGACATGGGCGTGGTGGTCGGCAGCGAGCCTGTGGAGGGTTGCGCCTCGATCGCCCTGCCGGTGCTCAACTATGTGGCGGTGCTGCCCAGGCATCACGCATTGGCCGCCAGCGCCTCATTGCGCCTGGGCGATGTGCTGCGCCACCCGCAGGTCGGGTTGGCGACCGACAGTGCACTGTGCCGTCTGATCGAGCAGCAGGCCGAAATCGATGGCGTAGCGGCCCTGTTCAGGATCAAGGTGTCCGGCGCCGAGTCGCTATGCCGGATGATTGCCGAAGGGGTCGGTATCGGTATCGCGCCGGATGTGGCGGTGCAGCCTTATCTCGATGGGGGCGGCCTGGTGGCCCGACGCCTCGATGAAACCTGGGCGCGCCAGCAGCACATGATGCTGGTCAGGCATTTCGAGCGCATGCCGCGGCATGTCACCGAACTGGTTTCCTACCTGAGCGCCGCCTGAGCAAACCAGGAAAAGGGGCCGCGTTGCGGCCCCCATGGGGTGGTCATCGTGTGCCGGGCACCAGGCTGAGGATTTCATCGATGGGCATGCAGGCCGGCTCGATCTCATAGGCCCGGTCGTGCTCGAGGATGCTGGTGGCGACCTGGCGCATGGCCGAGTAGGCGCCGCGCAGCATGTGGTTGGCGTAGATCACCGCATTGAAACCGGCATCGGCCAGGCACGAGAAGGTCAGTTGCGGGTAGCTGGTCGGCACGCAGACCAGAGGTATGTGCGGGTGGGTCTGCTTGAAGCAGCGGGCGAATTCGAGGATCTCCTCGCCCGTGCTCTTGCGGCTATGGATCATGATTCCGTCGGCGCCGGCCTCGGTGTAGGCCCGACAGCGTGCGAGGGCGTCGTCCAGGCCTTTTTCCAGGATCAGGCTCTCGCAGCGGGCGAAGATCATCATCGAGCCACCCAGGCGATGGTGGGTGCCGACCCTGATCTTGTCGCAGAAGTGCTCCACGGTTTCCTGTTCCTGATGCACGCTCAGGCCCAGTAACGAGTTCTTCTTCAGCCCGCATTTGTCTTCGATGACGATCGCCGACACCCCGGCGCGGGCCAGCCACTGCACATGGATGGCTAAATGCTCGATCTTGCCGCCGGTGTCGGCGTCGTAGATAAGCGGCAGGTCGCAGACCGCGAGGATTTCGTTCAGCCGTTCCAGGCGGTCGCTGGGTGAGAGGATCTCGATGTCCGGCAGGCAACGCTGGGTCGAGTCGGTCAGCGAGCTGGACCAGATGGCATCGTAGCCCAGGCTGGTGTCGCCGGCGCCGAGGCGCACGCTCTTGGCCAGCATGGCCGAGATCGGGCTGTGTGCCTCGAGTACCCGCAGGCAGGTCTTTTCACTGAACAACTGGCGCAGGTCGATGCGTGCGTCACGCTTGATCACGTTCATATGCCTCATCCCTGTTGTGAGGTGTTTCAGGCAGCGAGCACCGACTCCATCTTGTTCAGGTGCTCGCAGGCTCTTTTCACGTATTCGCAGGACAGCGCCTCGATGCGCGCGTGGTCCAGTGCCTGGCGGGTGGCGCGGCAATAGAGTTCGAGGGCGCTGGTGGCATGGAAGAAATGCTGCGCCTCGACCGCGCCGCAATGCACGCTGAGGAACGAGGCGATGCGATGCGCCTCGCCCGGCGTCTTGCCTTGCGCCTCCTTGAGCCAGCTCTTCCACAGGGGCGTCATCACGTTGTACTCCCCGGTGTTGAACAACTCGGTCATCGCCATCATCTCGATGGCCTCGACCAGTTGTGGGGCGAGCGGCCGCTTGCTGCCCACCCAGGCGGAGAATTCCTTGGTCACCGGGTTCAGGTGGCGGTCCTGTAGGCGCCAGTCCTCCGAGCCGCAGATAGCGGTGGCCATTCGCGCATACAGCTTGGAGTGGTGCGGGTGACCGTGCATCTCGCCCAGGCCGATGTCCTCGACGATGATCTCGCCGCAGTGACGGGCGGCGTCCAGCAACAGCAATCGGGCCTGGGGATCGTCGATGGCCTCGGACTCCTGCAGCAAGCGTACGATGATGCTTGAAACCGCATGGGCGGCACCGTCCGGGCTACGCCAGCCACAGAAGAAGGTGCACAGGCTTTCCCTTGACCAGGGTTTGGCGGTGATGCGCTGGTAGGTGTCGAGGTAACCCTCCAGCAGGTCGGCGTGCACCTCGAAGCCTTTTTTCAGGGCGCTGGCCAGCCGTTTGTCCTGCACATCGGTCAGGGCCTGGTCGACGAATGACAGCATGAAATCCGTTTTCTTCATGTCATGTTCTCGCGGGTGGTGGAAAGTCCGGGGTCAGGCAAGCGTTGCGATAAAGTCGGTGAAGCGGCCCAAGCCCTCCTCGAGGTCCTGCGGGCTTACCGAGTAGGACAACCGCACGGCGCCCGGGTCGCCATTGCTGCAGCCTGGCACCAGGGCGATGCGCGCCTCGGTCAGCAACAGCTCGCAGAGGTGGCTGGCGTCGCGGATCGCCTCGCCCTGGTAGCGCTTGCCGAGCAGGCGGGTGATATTCAGGTAGAGGTAGAACGCCCCCTGCGGTGGCGAAAAGCGGATGCCCTCAAGCTTGCCAAGCAGCGCCGTGGCGATAGCCAGCTGCCGATCGAGCTGGGCATTGACCTCGGCACCGAACTGCCGCGCGCCGTCGCCATCCAGTGCGTTGAGCGCCGCGTACTGAGCCAGGCTGCTGGGATTGGAGGTGGTGTGGGCCTGCAAGTTGTGCATGGCCGTGACCACCGCCTTCGGCGCACAGGCATATCCAAGGCGCCAGCCAGTGACCGCCTGGCTCTTGGAGAACGAGTCGATGATGATGGTCGAGGCCTTGAGCTCGGGCAGCAGCGCGACCAGGTTGTGGTGTTGCTGGCCATTGCGCAGCAGGCTGCGGTAGCACTCGTCGAAGATCACCCAGAGCTTGTGTTCCAGGGCCAGCTTACCGATGGCGAGCAGTTCCCGCGGGTCATAGACCACCCCGGTGGGGTTATTGGGAGTGTTGATGATGATCGCTTTGCTGCGCGGCGACACGGCGGCCTTGACCGCCGCGCCGCGCAGGCTGTGGTTGTCGCCTTTGGTATCGACGAACACCGGACGGGCGCCGGCCAGTTCGACCTGGGTGGGAAAGGTTTCCCAGTAGGGACGCGGGATGATCACTTCGTCGCCCGGATCGAGCAGCACCATCGCGCTGTTGAACAGCGCTTGCTTGGCACCGCTGGACACCGCGATCTCATCGGCGCCGTAGTCGACGCCCAGGCGTTGGCTGACGCTGCTGGCCAGGGCCTGGCGCAGCCGCGGATTGCCCAATGGCGGGGTGTAGCGGTTCCACTGTTCGTGGACCGCCGCGATGGCGCCATGACGCATGTCTGGAGCGGCGTCGCTGGACAGCTCGCCGGCGGCGAAGTTGATCACCTTGATGCCGGCATCACGCAGGGCGTTGGCCTTGCTGCGCATGCTCGAGGTGCCGGGCGCGCTGATACGCGCGGATCGTTGCGACAGTCCGTTGCTCATGGTTCACGTCCTTGTTGGTTCTTGATCTGGACCGATGTTGCGGATCAGCGGCGCGGCAGTCCCTTCATGCCGTTGTAGATCACCAGGCACAGCGGCAAGGTCAGCAGCAGCACGCAGGCCAGCACCACCAGGCCTTCGGTGACGCCGGCCTGGTCGGATATCGCGCCGATCAGCACCGGGGCGATGGCGCCGCCCCCTACGGTGCCGGTGTAGAACCAGGCGAATATTCGGTCGCGTCGGTCCCGTGGGGCGAAATCCGGAACCAGGCCGCCAAGTACCGACGAGGTGCCGTTGAGTGCCACGCCGATCAACGGCATCACCAGCATCAGGGCGCCATAGGGCAATACCAGTGCCAGCAAGATCAGCAGCGCGGTCAGCACTTCCGTGCAGATCACCGTGCGCACCGGCCCCAGGCGCGCGCCGAGGTAGCCGCAGAACAGCTTGCCGAAGGCGCCGCCGATGAACAGCAGGGCCAGGGCCAGACCGATGTGCTCGGTGCTGGCGCCCTTGCTCTGCAGCAGGAACGGCAGGAAGGTCAAAAAGCCCATGCGCACGCCGCTGTCGATGCTGCCGGTGGCGATCAGCGCCATCAGGCCAGCTGGCGTGCCGGTCGCGTCGGCCACCTTGGTCTTCTTGCTGGCGCTTTCGTGGGCCTGGTTCTTCGGCATCAGCCACCACAAGGCGAAGGCGGCGGCGATGCCGAGCACGCCGAGCAGGGTCGCGTTGGTCTGCCAGGAGATGTAGACCAGCACCAGCCCGGTCAGGCCGGGGATGACCGCCTTGCCGATGTCCCCGGCGAAGTTGTACTGGGCCAGCGCCTGCTTGACCCGCCCGCTGCCCTCGTAGGCGTCGGACACCAGCGCCGAAGCCAGCGGGTGCTGGGTGCTGGCGCCGAGGCCACCGATCATCAGGGCCAATAGCAGCAGATTGATATCTGTGGCCTGGGCCGCCAGCAGGTAGGCGAAGCCCGCTAGGGCCGTGCCCCTGACAAGCAGGGTTTCACGGCCCCATTTGCGCGCGCCGCGGCTGGCCAGCAACTGGAAGCCGGCCATCATCCCTGCGTAGGCGCCGCGCAGCAGACCGACCTGGGCATAGCTCAGGCCGAAGGCGGCCTGCCAGATAGGCAGCAGCACATAGATAACATCGGTCAGGCCATCGTGCACACCATGGGCGAGGCTGCCGGCGGCCAGTGCCTTGCGGCGGTTGGCCGGGTCGCTGCGGTCCGGTTCGTCGAGTGGTTTTTCCAGGGAGATGTCCTGACGCATCGCTTGCTCGCAGTCCTTTGGCCGATACCGTGCCGCCTGTCATTGGGGGCGACCTGTTCGCTGCAGGTTAGGAGAAGCGGGGAGAGGCGGGTATTCGTATTTCTCGAAGGCTGGCGTTTAATAATTCTGAAATACTTGTAACTAATTGTTTCTCTATGTTTTGTGAGAACACAAGGCCATTGGGCACAGCTGAAAAAACTTTCCGTTCGTCAGCGATCCGTGGGAGCGGGCTTGCCCCGCGATGGCCGTGTCAGCCTTTTCGCGGGGCACGCCCGCTCCCACGTCCAGCCAAGATCAGGCTTTGTCGAATTCCCGCATCGAGGTCACCAAAGGCGGCCTGGCCGCCAGCCCGGCGCGCATGTCATTGCCACTCGGCTGCTGGTACAGGCTCAGGCCGAACTCCGGCAGCACCGCCAGCAGGTAGTCGAAGATATCGCCCTGGATGCGCTCGTATTCGGCCCACACCGTAGTAGTGGTGAAGCAGTAGATCTCCAGCGGCACGCCTTCAGCGGTGGTCTGCATCTGGCGAACCATGCAGGTCATGTTCGGGTGCACGTTGGGGTGGCTCTTCAGGTACGCCAGGGCAAAGGCGCGGAAGGTACCGATATTGGTCAACTGTCGGCGGTTGGCCGACAGCCCGGCGTTGTGGCCCTGGGCCTCGTTCCATTCGCGCAGCTCCTGGCGCTTGCCGGCCAGGTAGTCGCCGAGCAGACGCACCTGGCCCAGGCGCTGTTCTTCTTCCTGAGTCAGGAAACGTACGCCCGCGGCATCGATGAACAAACTGCGCTTGATCCGCCGCCCGCCGGATTGCTGCATGCCGCGGTAGTTGCGGAATGACTCGCTCATCAGGCGCCAGGTAGGGATGGAGACAATGGTCTTGTCGAAGTTCTGCACCTTGACCGTGTGCAGGGTTATATCGACCACGTCGCCGTCGGCGCCGGCCTGGGGCATCTCGATCCAGTCGCCGACATGCAGCATGTCGTTGCTGGTCAGTTGTACGCTGGCGACGAACGACAGCAGGGTGTCCTTGTACACCAACAGCAGCACCGCCGACATGGCGCCCAGACCCGACAGCAGCAACAGTGGCGAGCGATCGATCAGGGTGGCGACGATGACGATGGCGGCAAAGATCCACAGCATCATCTTGGCCAGCTGCATGTAGCCCTTGATCGAGCGGGTGCGGGCATGTTCGGTGCGGGCGTAGATGTCCAGCAGCGCATCGAGCAGGCAGGACAGGGCGCGGGTCATGAACAGCAGCGTCACGGCCAGGGCGACATTGCCGAGGAAATGCTGGGCGGCGGCCGACAGCTCCGGCACCAGCTTCAGGCCGAACTGCACCACCAGCGACGGTGTGGTCTGGGCCAGACGGTGAAGCACCTTGTTGTGGCGCAGGTCGTCAAGCCACCTGAGCGCCTGCTGACGCCCCAGCAGGCGGCTGGAGTGCAGCACCAGGAAGCGGGCCAGGCGGCCGATCAGCAGCGAGACAAGCAGCAGCACGGCCAGGCCGAGGGCGGCGTGCAGCAGCGGGTGTTGGTCGAGCGTGCCCCAGAGGTCGAGGGCGTCGCGCCAGAAGCGTTGGATGTCCATGGGCGTGAAAGCGGTCTGTGTTGCGGTACGAAGCGTTATTAGAGCGTGGATCGGCGCAAAGTTGCCAAAAGAAATTCGGTTCTGGTCACGGAAAACGTTACCCTATGCAACTGAATTTTTCGCACTTGCCCGAGGTTACCCCGTGTTTTCCCAATTCGCCCTGCACGAACGCCTGCTCAAAGCCGTGGCCGAGCTGAAATTTGTCGAGCCGACCCCGGTGCAGGCGGCGGCCATTCCCCTGGCCCTGCAAGGGCGTGACCTGCGGGTGACGGCGCAGACCGGCAGCGGCAAGACCGCCGCCTTCGTGCTGCCATTGCTCAACCGCCTGGTCGACCGCAGCGGCCCGAGCGTGGAAATCCGTGCGTTGATCCTGCTGCCGACCCGCGAACTGGCCCAGCAGACCCTCAAGCAGGTACAGCTGTTCTCGCAGTTCACCTACATCAAGTCCGGCCTGGTCACCGGCGGTGAAGACTTCAAGGAGCAGGCGGCGATGCTGCGCAAGGTGCCGGACGTGCTGATCGGCACCCCAGGCCGCCTGCTCGAGCAGCTCAATGCCGGCAACCTCGACCTGTCCCACGTTGACGTGCTGATCCTCGACGAAGCCGACCGCATGCTCGACATGGGCTTCGCCGAAGACATGGAGCGCCTGTGCAAAGAGTGCGAAAACCGCAAGCAGACCCTGCTGTTCTCGGCCACCACCGGTGGCGCGGCATTGCGCGACATCATCGGCAAGGTGCTCAAAGACCCTGAGCACCTGATGCTCAACAGCGTCTCGCAGCTCGCCGAAGGCACCCGCCAGCAGATCATCACCGCTGACCACGACCAGCATAAAGAGCAGATCGTGCAGTGGCTGCTGGCCAACGAGACCTACAAGAAGGCAATCATCTTCACCAACACCCGCGCCCTGGCCGACCGTATCTACGGCCACCTGGTGGCCAAGGAGGTCAAGGCGTTCGTCCTGCACGGCGAGAAGGACCAGAAGGACCGCAAGCTGGCCATCGACCGCTTCAAGGATGGCGGCTCCAAGGTGCTGGTGGCCACTGACGTTGCGGCCCGCGGCCTGGATATCGACGGCCTCGACCTGGTGATCAACTTCGACATGCCACGCAGCGGCGACGAGTACGTGCACCGTATCGGTCGCACCGGCCGCGCCGGCGGCGAAGGCCTGGCGATCTCGCTGATCACCCACAACGACTGGAACCTGATGTCGAGCATCGAACGCTACCTCAAGCAGCAGTTCGAGCGCCGCGTCATCAAGGAGGTCAAGGGTACCTACAACGGTCCGAAGAAGGTCAAGGCGTCGGGCAAGGCTGCTGGCACCAAGAAGAAAAAGACCGAGAAGAAGGCGGGCGCCGACAAGAAGGGCGCCGTCAAGAAAAAGCCTACCGCCAAGCCGAAGGCCAATGCTCCTCTGGCCAGCGCCGACGGCCTGGCACCGCTGAAAAAGCGCAAGCCGTCGGCTGAGTAATCGCCTCCGGCAACGAGCCCGCCACTGCAACGGTGGCGGGTTGCTTCACTTCTTTCCCCGGGGCGCGTAGCCCATTTCCCAAACCGTATTCCAGCCCGGGCATTTTGTCGCTCGCCCGCCACACTCCTCTGGCATGTGCAGTCAAGGAGGAGTAGCGTATGTACAGCTGTAAATACGATTGTCCCGTGCGATTTGAATGGGACGAGGAAAAGAACCAGCTCAACATCCGCAAGCACGGTATCGACTTCAACGATGTGCCCGAGATGTTTCGCCAGCCGATGCTGGCGCTGCGGGATGAGCGATTCGAGTACCCTGAGGCACGCTGGATCGGCATGGGCTGGATCAATGCCTGGGTCAGCGTGGTCGCCTACACCGAACGGCAGGGTGATGTGATCCGCATCATTTCCGCCAGAAGAGCCACTCGACGTGAGGTAACGCGCTATGTCGAAACCGTCCAGAAGCTGTGAGCAAGACCAAGCCCCGGTCGATACCTCGGACATCCCCGAGCTCGATGATGACTTCTTTCGCCGCGCCGAGCTGCGGGTGCCGGCCAAGCAGACGGTGACCATCCGCCTGGATGCCGACGTACTGGCCTGGTTCAAGGAGCAGGGCGCCGGCTACCAGACCCGCATCAACCAGTTGCTTCGTCAGTACATGCAGGCCCAGCAGCGGCGCTGATCCAGGCGTCGTCAGGTTTTCCTTTCCGCTTCTTTCAGCTCCTGGATGCGCTTGTCGATCAACTGGCATTTGTCCGGCAAGTCCTTGCTGGCGGTGCCGAGGTCCATGTGCTGGAGCTCCTCATTGATCTCCTTGGCCTTTTGAGCGTTCTGCTCGGTCAGCTGGCTCACCAAGCCTGCCAGTTGCTCTCTTTTCTGCGTGGCCTCTTCCGGTGTGCAGGCCCAGATGGACTGCGCGCAGAGCAGGGCTGTCGCGCAGAGGATGCAGGGTAGCGGTTTCATCCTTTGGTTCCCTTGTCAGTCGATTCCTGCGGTGGAGATCGCTGGCTGGCCGGAAGTTCAGCGCGGGCGACTGGCGGAACCGGTGTCGCTTTATCGACATGTTTTTTTGACGATATTAATTTGACGCCCATATGGTGGCTAAATAATATCGTTCACTCTTTTTTTTTTATGCGTGCCGGTCTGCTGGCAAGCATGATCCCCTGGCCGCTTGACTCATGAGACCTGACATGGACGTCCGCCTGTTTGCCTTCCTGGCCCGCCAACGCTCGGCCGTAATTCAGCCGCGCGAGCAGTTCTGCGGCCTGCCCAAGCGCGGCCTGGCGCTGCTGCTGGCCAACGCCATGTTCTGGCAGCCGCTGTGGGCACAGGCCGCCGAAGGCGTGGTGGTCAGCGGGCCGGGCACCAGCCTCGGCCAGGCGGGCAACGGCGTGCCCATCGTCAATATCGCCGCGCCCAACGGCAGTGGCCTGTCGCACAACCAGTTCAGCGACTACAACGTCGGCCACCAAGGGCTGATCCTCAACAACGCCACCGACCGTACCCAGGCCACCCAGCTGGGCGGCATCATCTTCGGCAACCCCAACCTGCAGGGCACCGCGGCCAGCGTCATCCTCAACGAGGTCAACGGCGCCAACGCCAGCCAGCTGCGTGGCTATACCGAAGTGGCCGGGCGTGGGGCGCATGTCATCGTTGCCAACCCCCACGGCATCACCTGCGATGGCTGCGGCTTCATCAACACGCCACAGGCCACGCTCAGCACCGGCAAGCCGGTAATCGAGAACGGCCAGCTGAGCCGTTACCAGGTCGACCAGGGCCACATCGCCATCGAAGGGGCGGGGGTCAACGCCAGCAACGTCGACAGCTTTGAGCTGATTGCCCGCAGCACGAAAATCAACGCCGAGATCCAGGCGCGTAACCTGGCCATCGTCGCCGGGCGCAACGACGTCGATGCGCGTACCCTGGCGGCCACCGCGCGTGCTGATGACGGCAGCGCCAAGCCGAGCCTGGCGATCGACTCCAGCGCGCTGGGCGGCATGTATGCCGGCGCGGTCAGGCTGGTGGGCACCGAGGCCGGGGTCGGCGTGCGCCTGGACGGGCGGATGATCGCCAGCGGCGGCGATATCCAGCTGGAGGCCAACGGCCAGTTGCGCATGGCCCAGGCCAGCGCGGACGGCAATGTGCGGATTCAGGCAGCTGGTATTGATGCGCAGGGCCCGGTGCATGCCGGCCAGCAACTGCAGCTGGACAGCCGCGGCGAGCTGGTCAACCGGCAGGGGCTGACCGCTGCAGGTTCGGTACAACTAGACGCGGCTGGCCAACTGAGCAACCTTGGCGGTATCCAGGCGGGTATCGACATCGATGGCGAGCGCGTGGCCGGCGCCGACCTGAAGATCAGCGCCGGTGCCGTGGACAACCGCAACCAACGCCTGATTGCCAGCGGCGACCTGACCGTCTCCACCGGCACCCACCTGAATAACCAGGGCGGCAGCCTCAGTGCCGGGCGCGACCTCAGCGTCAACGCCGCGACCCTGGACAACCGCCAACAGGGCAAGGTCCTTGCCGACGGGCGCATGACTCTCACCGGTGGCCAGTTGCTCAACGGCGACCGTGGCCAGATCACCAGCCAGGGCGCGCTGAACGCCACCTGGGCCCATCTGGACAACCAGGCCGGCGAACTGTCCAGCTTCGATACCCTGGCCCTGAATCTCGGCAGCCTGGACAACCGCACTGGCAAGGTCCTGGCCAACCGCGGCATCACCGTCACCAGCCAGGGGCTGGTGGACAACCGCACCGGTCGGATCGCCAGCCAGGCCACCCTCGACCTGAGCGCCCAAACGCTGAACAACGGCCAGGGCGGCCATGTCAGCGGCAACCAGGCAGTCAGTGTCAATGTCGGCCGGCTCGACCAGCAAGGCGGTCACCTGAGCAGCGTCACCGCGCTGACCCTGGACCTGAACCATGGCCAGCTGGACAATCGCGACGGCAAGATCGCCGCCAACCAGCTGCGCCTGCGCCAGATCGCCGATATCGACAACCAGCGTGGCGAGATCTTCGGCAAGGGCGCCTTCACCCTGGCGGGCCGCAGCCTCGACAACACGGGCGGCAAGTTCTACAGCGAACAGGCCCTGACCGTGCGCCTCGACCAGTTGCTCGACAACCTTGATGGCCTGGTGTCGGCCGACGGCCTGGATATCCGGGCCCTGACCCTGAACAACCAGGGCGGCGTGGTCACCAGCAAGTCGGGCCTGGCATTGGTCACGGGCGCAGCCATCGACAACCGCCACGGCGAGATCTCCAGCACTGGCCTCGGCCAGGTAACGGCAGACAGCCTCGACAACCGTGAGGGTACGGTCACTGGCGGGACGCTGGAGTTGGCCATCGCCCAGGCGGTGGACAATCGCCAAGGCGTGCTGGCTGCCGACAAGGCGCTGACATTGAACGCCGCCAGCCTCGACAACCGCGAGCAAGGCAAGCTGCTCAGCGACGGCACGCTCACCGCCAAGGTCAGCGGGCTGCTGGACAACCAGGCCAAGGGCCTGGTGAACGGCGTGGGCGCCACCCATATCGACGTGGGGCAGCTGGATAACCGCGGTGGCCGCCTGGTGGGCAAGGACCTGCTGACCCTGCAGGGCCAGCGCTGGGACAACCGCGGTGGCAAGATCGAGGCCGACGGCGCACTGACACTGACCATCGACCACCTCGACAACCGCGACCAGGGCCTGGTCAGCGGCCAGGCCGGGGCCCGCTACAGCGGCAGCGAACTGCTCAACCAGCTCGGCATCCTTGGCGCCAAGGGCAACCTCGACTTGGTCGCCGCGCACCTGGACAACAGCGGTGGCAGCCTGACCAGCGGCGGCGATCTCGATGGCCAGGTCACGCGCCTGGAGCAACTGGGCGGCAAGCTGTCCGCCGACGGCACGCTGACCCTCAAGGGCGACTCGCTGGTCAACCGCCAGGGCGCCGTGATCGGCGCCGGGCAGGGCATGCGCCTGACCGTGGGCAACGTCGACAACCGCGGCGGCGAACTGTCCGCGGCCAAGGTGCTCAGCCTCACTGGTGAGCGCCTGGACAACAGTGGCGGCCAGGTCCTTGCCGATACCGACTTGTCGCTTACCGTGACCGAGGTCATCAACCAGGCCCAGGGCCTGCTGCGCGGCAAGGGCCAGCTGACCCTCGAAGGCCAGACCCTGGACAACCGCAACGGGCGTGTTTCCGCCGAGCAGGGCGCACGCCTGCGCCTGAGCCAGGCGCTGGACAACGGCAAGGGCCTGCTGACCAGCGAGGGCGACCTCGATATCGGTGCCGCCAGCCTCGACAACAGCGACGCCGAACTGAGCAGCGCCGGCAAGCTGACCCTGGCCACCACTGGCAAGGTCGACAACCAGCGTGGCTCGATCACCGCCGACGGCGCCCTCGAGCTGCGCAGTGCCAGCCTCGACAACCGCGCCGGCGAGGTCGGCGCCCAGGGGGCCATGGACATCGCCACCGGCACCCTCGACAACCGCGACAGCGGCCATGTGGTCGGCAACGACCGCCTGACCCTCAAGGCCGGCCAGGTCAACAACGCGGGCAGCGACAGCCGCATCGACAGCGATGGCGCCATGCAACTGACCGCCAGCGGTTTCGACCAGCAGGCCGGCCGGATGCTGAGCAAGGCCTCGATCACCCTCGACCTGGGCCAGGGCGCGCTGGTCAACCACGGCCTGATCAAGGCCCCGGTGCTGGTACTGAACAACCTCGGCAGCGTCGACAACCAGAACGGCGAAATCACCAGCCCGCAAGGCTTCACCCTGGCGGCCAATACCCTGGATAACCGCCAGGGCAAGCTGCTCAGCGAGCAGGCCTTGACGGTACGCATCGCCCAGGCGCTGGACAACACCAAAGGCCTGGTCTCGGCCAAGGGCCTGGACCTGCATGCCGCCAGCCTCGACAACCGCGAGGGCACCGTCAGCAGCCGCGCCGGCCTGGTGCTGACCGTCGACGGTCGCCTGGACAACCGCCAGGGCACCCTGGTGGGCGACACCGCCCTCAACCTTGTGGCCGTGACGCTGGACAACAGCAAGGGCAAGGTCTCCGGCAAAGGCCAGGGCGAGATCCAGGCCGATACCTTGCTCAACAACGCCGGTTCGCTGGTCAGCCTCGAGCAACTGCGGATCAAGGGCGGTGAGCTGGACAACCGCGAGGCGGGGCTGCTCGGTAGCAATGGCGCGCTGACCCTGGAGGTCGAGCGCATCGACAACCGTGGTGGCGAGATCACCGGCAAGGCCGCCGTCGCGGTCACCGGCACCTCGCTGGACAACAGCGACGGCGGCCTGCTGGTCGCCGGCACCGGCATGACCCTGGTGTTGCAATCGCTGCTCAACCGCAACAAGGCGCGCCTCGAGGCCCAGACCGGCCTGACCCTGACCGGCCTGACCCTGGACAACGACGGTGGCCGCCTGACCAGCCAGCGGGACATGACCCTGACCTTGACCGGCGCGGCCCTCAACCGCCTCGGCCTGATCAGCGCCGAGGGTCAGCTGGTGCTGGCCGCGCTAAGCCTGGACAACAGCACCGGCAAACTGGACAGCGCCGGCAACCTGAAACTGACCACGGGCGGTGCGCTGCTCAACCAGGGCGGCGAGCTGCTCAGCGACAGCGACATCACCCTGGCCAGCGCCCGCCTGGACAACACCGACAAGGGCGTTGTTTCCAGCAAGGGCGCGCTGGCCCTCAGCACCGGCCACCTGGACAACAGCCGCCAGGGCAGCATCAGCAGCAACCGTAGCCTCGATCTCAAGGCCGGTCAGCTCGATAACCGCGACGGCGGCCGCGTGGGCAGCCGCGAAGCACTCACCGCGACGGTCACCGGCCTCGACCAGCAGGGCGGCAAGCTGTTCAGCGACACCTCGGTGAAGCTCGACCTGGGCCACGGCGACCTGGACAACCGTGGCGGCCTGATCAATGCGCCGTCGCTGCAGCTGGACAACCTCAAGACCGTGGCCAACCAGGGCGGCGAGATGTCCAGCGCCCAGGCCTTCACCGTCGCTGCCGAGCAACTGGAAAACGGCAACGGCCGCCTGCTCAGCGACCAGCGCCTGCTGCTGCGGGTCAGCCAGCGCCTGGACAACCTCAAGGGCCTGATCGGCGCCCAGTCGCTGGAGATTCATGCCGGCGCGCTGAGCAACCGCGACGGCGGCCGCATCGAAGCCAAGGACGCGCTCGCACTTACCAGCAAGGGCCTGGACAACCACGCCGGCAAGCTGCTCGGCAGCAGCCTCGCGCTGGACCTGGGCGGCGCCGACCTGGACAACGGTGCGGGCCTGATCACCACCGCCGGGCCACTGACCCTGGTCAACCTGGCCAAACTGAACAACCAGGGCGGCGAGATTTCCACCGCCCAGGCCCTGCAGCTGGACGTCAGCGAACTGGACAACCGTGACGGCAAGCTGATCAGCGAGCAGACGCTGGGCATCACCAGCGGCGCCATCGACAACCGCAACGGCCTGATCTCGGGCTGGCAGGGCCTGACCGTGACCGGCCAAAGCCTGGACAACCGCCAGCAGGGCACCCTGTCGAGCCGCGCCGGCGCCGTGCAGGCGACCGTGACCGGCGCGCTGCGCAACAGCGACGGCGGCGCGCTGGTCGCCCAGCAGCGCCTGGACGTCAAGGCCGCCAGCCTGGACAACAGCGTCAAGGGCATCCTCTCCAGCGGCGGCGGCCAGCAGCTGACCATCACGGCGGCACTGAACAACCATGACGGCGGCCTGATCGATGCCGGGGAAAAACTGGTCATCACCAGCGGTTCCTTCGACAACCACGGCGGCCGCGTGGCCACCCGCCAGGACCTGGGCCTGACCGCCGCGAGCCTGAACAATAACGAGGGCAGCCTCGCCGCCCAGGGCGCGCTGACCCTCGACCTGCTCGGCGATTTGCTCAACCGCAAGGGCACGCTGTTCGCCGGCAAGGACCTGCTGGTCCAGCGCGCCGGCCTGGTCGACAACCAGGCTGGCCAGATCGCCAGTCAAGGCCTGCTCAAGGTGCTGGCCGCCAGCGTCGACAACAGCCAGCGTGGCACCTTGGCCGCCACTGGCGCGCTCGTGCTCAACAGCAGCGGGGCGCTCAGCAATACGGGCGATGGCCTGATCTACAGCCTGCAGGCTGACGTAGGCCTGCAGGCGGCCAGCCTGAACAACACCAAGGGCACCGTGCAGGCCAAGGGCGCGATCAGCGTGCAGGCAACCGGCGTGCTCGACAACCAGGGCGGCAAGCTGATCGCCCAGGACGGCGCGTTGACCGTGACCGCCGACACCCTCGACAACCGTGGCGGCATACTTGCCAGCCTCAAGCAGGCGCTGACGGTGCACACCACCGGCGTGCTGCGCAACGGCAGCGACGCCAATGGCCAGCGCGGCATTCTCCAGGCCTTGAGCCTGGACGTGCAGAGCGCCAGCTTCGACAACCACGGCGGACGCATCGCCGCGCTGGGCGGTGACGCGCTGATCCGCACCGGGCAACTGGACAATCGCGATGGCGGCATCTCCGCCAGTGGCCTGCTCAAGGTCACCGGGACCAGCCTGCTCAACGGTGGCGACGTGCGCGGTGAGATGGTCGGCCAGCGTATCGACATCGGACTGACCGACGCGTTAGACAACCGCTCCGGCATCATCGAAAGCGCCAGTACCCTCGCCATCACGGCCGACAGCCTGGACAACCAGGCGGGCCAACTGCGTGCCGTGGGCACCAGTGGCAAGAGTCAGTTCGCCATTGGCGGGCTGTTCGACAACCGCAATGGCCAGGTGGAGATCGGCAACAGTGACCTGACTCTCGGCGCGGGCCTGCTGCAGAACGTCGGCGGCAAGGTGCTGCATGCGGGCAAGGGCGTGTTCGACATCGACACGTTCAACCTGACCCGCGCCGGTGGCAACCTGATTACCCGCGGCGGCCTGACCCTGACTGCCGACAGCTGGACCAACGGCAGCGTGATCCAGGCCGGGCGCCTGACGGTCAACGTCAACAACCTCGCCCAGACCGCTGGCGGGCAGTTGCTGGCATTCGACAGCCTGGTGGGCAACGGCGGCAACTGGAGCAACGAAGGCCTGATCGCCAGTGACGGCGCGCTCAGCCTCAACCTGGGGGGAACCTACAGCAGCGCCAATGGGCGGGTGAACAGCCTGGGTACCCTTGGGGTGAGCGCAGCGCAGATGAACCTGGGCAGCAACGCCAGCATCACGGGCGTAGGTAACACCACGTTCAATGTGGCGGGCCTGCTGACCAACCAGGGGCGGCTGAGTTCGGCGGGCGATCTGCTGGTCAACGCTGGCAGCGTGAACAACCTGGGGACTTTGGGTGGCAACCAGTTGGTGCGGGTGACCACCGGCAGCCTGCGCAATGACCATGGGCTGCTGTTCAGCGGTGCAGACATGCAGCTGTATACCGACAGCCTGACCAACTTCTACGGCGACGTTTACAGCCTGGCTGGGCTGACGGTGGCGCGGGATGGCGCGGGTAACAGGGCTACCCTGCTGGAAAACATTTCCGGCAGTCTGGAAAGTGCCGCAGACATGTCCTTGCGCGCTGCGACGATCAATAACAGGAAGGAGTTCATCAAGACTACCGACCGTTTGATCTCGGGTGCGATCGGCCTGCGCTCCACCGGACGTGCCTCAGGCCACTACGTCCTGCAGGAGTCTTATGAGACCAAGCTCGAAATCGATACGCCCGCCTCGATGATTGCAGCGGGTGGGCATCTGCAAATGCAGGGGCAAACGCTCACCAACTCAAACTCGGTCATGTCGGCGCGCGGTGATCTGATCGCTGACTTCGCTACCTTCAACAACGTCGGGACGAGCTTCGGTTCGTTCAAGACGCTCAAATCGTTCAACGTAAGCGTTGGCGGGCGGGACTGGCTCGCTGCGGCTGCCCAGTACAACGCCGCGAATGATCCCGGCTATTCCATGACCACCCTGAATTCCCGATGGGCCCGCGGGCCCGTGGCCAACTTCAGGCACTGGGATGCCGGATGGAATGAGTCTGTTGCCGTCCCGAGAATTTCCGGTTCGCCTCAAGCCTACGAAGAGAGCTTCAAACTGGGTTGGATCAATAGCTGGGGCTGGCGACACGGCGTGAGCTTTCTGAACGTTGCTCCGGCTTACAGTGCCGGCGGCACTCGCGTTGCGCTGCCGGCGCAGGTACAGAACTTCTTTGATACGCGTACCGTTGCCTTGCCTGGGCAGGCTGGCGTGATCAACGCGGTCGTGCAAGCGGGTGGCCGCGTGCAGATCAATGCCACGCAGAACCTGACCAACAGCGTCATCCAACAGAGCCAGGCCATCGGTAGCCCGGTGGCCAAGCCTTTCGATCCGGCGCTGCCTGGCGCCACGGGCACTGCCCTGGTTTCGCTGCATGCGCAGTTGCCTCCCGATCTCGCTCGCCAGCAGGTCAATCCGTTGACGTTAGGCAGCTTTACGTTACCTACCGGACAGAATGGAATGTTCCGACTGAGCGGGGTGAGCGGCAACTCGGCAATGGCTTCCTCCCCAAGCTGGACGTTTGCGACGTCCGCGATTTCCACAAGAGAGCGTGAAGCGCTGACGCCTGTGGTCGGGACAGGAACGTTGCAAGCCGGCGATGCGGTATCCACAAGGATTTTCGATTCCCAGATCGAGCGTGTCGGCCATCAAGCCAGCACCTTGGCCGGGCAAGCCAGCAGCATTGCTGTTCTCGCACCGGCTGGTGGATCCGTGGATGTCCAGGTGCCTCAACGTTCCCTCGGCGCCACAGGGCAAGCGCTGAGCGTTACCAGCAACTTGGGTATCAGCGGCATGCCGCGAGTTCCCGGTCTGACTCCGACGGTAGGCAATCAGTACGTCAGCAAGCCGCACAAGTATCTGATCGAGACCAACCCGGTCCTCACCGAGCTCAAGCAGTTCATGAGTTCCGACTACCTGCTCGGCAATTTGGGCTACGACCCGGACCAGAGCTGGAAGCGCCTGGGTGATGGTCTTTACGAACAGCGCCTGATTCAGCAAGCGGTGGTGGCCCGCACCGGCCAGCAGTTCATCGATGGCCAGACCTCCGGTGAGCAACTGTTCAAGTACCTGATGGACAACGCCATTCGCAGCAAGGACCAGCTCCAGCTCAGCCTGGGCGTGGGTCTGACGGCCTCCCAGGTAGCGGCGCTGACCCATGACATCGTGTGGATGGAAAAACACCAGGTCAACGGTGAGGAAGTCCTGGTTCCGGTGCTTTACCTAGCCCAGGCCAACAACCGCCTGGCGCCCAACGGGGCGTTGATCGCCGGCCAGGACGTGCAATTGATCGCCGGCGAGAACCTGACCAACGTCGGGATCCTGCAGGCCAGCCGCAAGCTCTCCGCCACCGCCGGCAACAACCTGGTCAACACCGGCCTGGTCCAGGCGGGAGAACGCCTGGAACTGCTGGCCGGCAACAACCTGAGCAATAGCGCCGGCGGCATCATCACCGGGCGCGATGTAAGCCTGACCGCAGTCAGCGGCGACATCATCAACCAGCGCGACCAAGTGCGCCATGCGATGTCCTATGGCGGTGTGACCAATCAATGGGACTATCTCGACAATGCCGCGCGTATCGAGGCCTCCAATGGCCTGACCCTGAAGGCCAGCCAGGACATCAAGAACATCGGCAGCGTGATCAAGAGCGAGGGGGACCTGTCGCTCAGTGCCGGCCGCGACGTGAGCCTGTTGGCGGTCGAACAGCGTGAGGGGTTCTATACCGGATCACAGCGTAGCAGCACAGTGCAGCAACATGGCGCCAGCCTTGAGGCCGGCCGCGACCTGAGCGTCGGCGCAGGCCGTGACCTCACCGCCGTGGCCAGCCAGATCGACGCGGGCCGCAACCTCACCCTGGCTGCGGGAGAAGACCTGAACCTGAGCTCCGCCGCCAATAAAGCGCACAGTTTCAGCCGCAGCAAGAAGGTCACTCAGTCCCAGGACCAGGTCACCCAGGTCTCGACCACGCTCAAGGCCGGTGGCGATGTGTCGTTGTCCGCGGGCCAGGACATGGCCATCGTCGCCAGCCAGGTCAAGGGCAAGGGCGATGTCGACATCGACGCAGAGCGCGACCTGACCATTGCCTCCGACCAGAACGAAAGCGCTTCGTACTACCTGAAGAAGAGCAAAGGCTCGTTCGGGCGCGGCAGCTCCAAGCAGCAGGAGAGCTACCACAGCACCAACGTCGCCTCGGTGATCGAGGCTGGTGGCGACCTGACCGTCAACGTCAGCAAGAAGGACGATGGCGGCATCGCCCTGGATGGTGGCCGCGATGTCTCGGTGATCGGTAGCCAGCTCAAGGCTGGCGGCGATGTCATGCTCGGTGCCACCGGCGATGTGGCGGTGCTGTCCGGTGTAGAGGAGCACGGCGAGTACAGCAAGAAGACCAAGTCCGGCTTCCTGGGTCTGTCGAAGAGCGGCAAGAGTCAGTTGCAGACCCGCGCCACGCAGGTCGGCAGCGAGCTCGATGCCGGCAACGACATCGTCATCGCCGCAGGCAGCGATGTGCGTCTGCGCGCCAGCGAGGCGAATGCCGGCAAGGACGTCGAGCTGCGTGCGGGGTTGATCGACAAGGAGGGTGACATCAACCTGGTGTCGGCCAACGATACCGCCTACAGCCACTCGGAGCAGTACAAGAAAAAGACCGGGCTCTCGGTGTCAGGGGGCTTCATCTCCGTGGGCTCGGCGAAGAAGGCCGGCCAAGAGGCGCAGAGCAGTACCAGTGTGGGCAGCCAGTTGACAGCCGTGCAGGATGCCAGCCTCACCGCCGAACGCGATATCAATGTGACCGGCAGTGGCATTGCGGCAGGGCGCAATGTCAGCCTTAACGCCGGGCGCGATGTGAACGTGGCAGCTGCGCAGAACGAGCACAGCGAGCACCAGTGGTCGAGCGAGAAACGCACAGGTTTCGGCGTCTCCGGCGATGACAATGGCGTCAGCCTGTTCCTCGGCAGCGAGCAGCAGAAGGCCAAGGATCGCCTGGAGCAGCAACTGGCCGCCGCCAGTCAGATCCAGGCAGGCCAGGACCTGGATGTTCGCGCCGGACGTGACATCAACCAGACTGGTTCCGACTTCAAGGCCAAGCACGACATCAATCTTGAAGCCGGTCGCGACATCAACATCGATGCCGCCCGCGAGCGCTTGCTGGTGGAACACGAGCGCGAGCAGAAGAGCCAAGGGCTTGGGGTCACGATCAACCATAACCTGGGCAACACCAAGGACGCGCTCGAAGGCGCTGGCAAAGGTGAGAACGGTGTCAGCCAGACTTCCAGCACCTTGCGCGCGGTCGACGCTGTCAGTCAGTTCTTCGCCGGGCCTACCGCCGATGTGAAACTGGGTACCACCAAGCAAGGCAGCCGCGAGCGGGTGGTCGAGGAAAGTCAGCGTGGTTCCACCCTGGATGCCGGGCACGACGTCAACGTCAAGGCCGGCAACGATGTCACCATCAAGGGCGGGCAGTTGCAGGCGGGGCGGGACATCAGCATCAGCGGTCGGGACATCAACCTTGATGTAGCCAAGGGCAGCTTCAGCCAGGAAAACCAGCAGACCAAGAGCTGGGGGGGGATCCATGGCGGGACCACTGGCGGGATCAAGTTGGGAGCGGGCGGCAGTTATGGCGTCGCTGATCAGGACAGCATGCAGGGTACTTCGTCAGCGAGCCAACTCAACGCTGGTCGTGATGTCAAGCTCGATGCCAGCCATGACGTGAACATCATCGGCGGGCAGGTCCGTGCCGGACGCGACATTGATGTTGCTGCTGCCAACGACGTCAACATCCGCTCGGCGCAGAACGACAGCAACAGCCAAAACACTCGTCATAACGGTGGTGGCGAGGCAGGGTTGGCGTTTGGCGAAGGCAAGGTCGGTTTCTACGCCAGCGTCGATATCGGCAAGGGCGACCTGAAGCGCGAAGCCGAGCAGCAGCAACAGGCCTACCTGTATGCCGGGGACCAGCTGAAGTTCAGCAGTGGCAAGGACACCACCATCGCCGGAGCGCAATTGCGTGGCGATGAGGTGATCGGCCGTGTGGGAGGCGATCTCAAGGTTGCTTCCGTAGCGGATACCGGCAAGGTCGAGGGCAAGGAGTTCGACCTGAGTGCAACGGTCTCCGTAGGCGTCGGCGCCAGTGTCAGCGGTTCGGTGGGCTACGGGCAGACGACCGGCAAGACCAACTGGGTCCAGGAGCAGACACGCATCACCGGTGGGAGCAAGGTCGACATTCGCACCGAACACCACACCCAGCTCGATGGCGCGTTGATCGCCGCCGACAACGGCAACCTCAAGCTCGACACCGGCACGCTGGGCTACAGCGATATCGCCGGCAAGGACAAGGAGCACGGTTATTACCTCAACGTTGGCGGCAGTTGGTCGCAGCCAAGCGGCGGCAAGTCCGAAACCCACGGCAACCTCAGTGGCTGGGAATATGAAAAGGACCGTGAGCAGATTGTCCGTGCCACGGTGGGGGCCGGCGAGATTAACGTGCGCCAGGATGCTGAGTACGGCAAGGACTCCAAATCTGGCCTGAACAGGGATTTGAGCAAAGCCTACGAAATCACCCGGGACAGGGAATCACGTACCGATCTGTATGTGTCGGACACCTCTGTTAACGATGTGCTGCATCCTAAGGAGACCTTGGCTAAATGGCAGGTTGATCTCAGTAATTACGGGGTAAGTTCCTTTACTACCGCGAGCCAGTTGTTTGACATGGTAGTGTCGATGACCGCGTTGGCTACAGGAGAGTCGCCACGCGCGGTCGTGGATCGTCTCGCCAGCAATGAGGAAGATCGCCAGAACGCTTTGGCGTTCGCGAAGAGTCTCACCCGGTTAGATAGCTTTGACTCCGCAACACGCGAGGCAGGTATCGCCGCCCTGATGACAAAGGTCACAGGAGGACACGAGAGCCCTGAAGCGGAACAGGTCAAGCTGTTGGTCAACCGGTTGTCTGCCGACTCACCAGAGGCGGCCCAGATGGTCATGCTCAAACTGCTTGGTTTGAGCCGGGGGAATCCGCTTCGACAGAACTTCAATGCTGGTGCAGTCGCTACGGCGGAAGTGCTGGTGGCGTTGGCGGCGGCTTCATCGGTTTACCTGGCTGCGCCGAACTCTCAGGAGGGGTGGGAAAAAGCTAATGCTTCCTTCATGACTGCCATGGGGGAACTACGTGAGAAATCCACTGAGGATTTCGAGCAGGCTGTGGACATTTGGTTGTGGCTTCACGGCAAGGGCAGGGGAGGCTTCCCGATTAACCCGTTCGATACCAAAACGGTATATGAAAATCCAGCCGTGCGGGATGGTAAGCATCCGGTCAGTGATGGCTACAATGGAAATGGGCAACATGAAATTATCACGCATACTGGCGGTCAGCAGTTGGACGGCGTTGGGGGCGTTGGAGGGTATGTCACACCGATAGACCAGCTTAATCCAGGCATAATGCTCAGCATCTTTGGAGATAAGGAAATCTCCAAAGCTACTATACGAACTACCAGTAACCAGACTCGGCTGGGGGACAAAGGGGGGGAGCCCGGGGTGCATATTGAGTTTGCGGATGGCACCAGCTTTGATATGACTCGCACGCGAGTGAAAGAAACGGAGCCGAACCCTTATGTACCTGGCAAAACGCGACCTGTCAGGTACGATGACGCCCTTGACAACAGCGGCAAGAAGAGAGCTCCAACCGAGAAAGAGCTGAATTGGTTCTTGGAATATGTGCAAAATAAATCGGGTTGAGTTTGTAGTGGTGAGCGGCGAGGTGGAAAATGATTGACTGCATTACTAAGGAGCGAGTTCAGGTTCTTATTGATCCTCGTTATGGTCCTTATATAAGGATTTTTTCCTTTCAGGACAGTGGGGCGCTCAGGGATCTGTTTGATGATGAGCTCAATGTTCTCTATTGGCTGGGGCCGTGCCCAGATCTTAGTGTTCATGGTGGGACCGAGTACTATTTTGGTACCGTTGCTGATCCGATCAAGCTTCAAGAGCTGCTCGATAGTATAGAGTTGTAGGTGGTTCTCGAGATGTTCGGATAACGAAGGTGGTTATGATCGATACAATAATCGGTGAAAAAATTCAAGTTTGTTTGGATCCGGAGCAGGGGCCTTTCGTACGTATTGCAGGGCTTGAAGATTGCAAGAGATTGGAGTATTTATTGGATGCTGAGTATTTTGTCCCTTATCTGAAGATGAAGTCGCCGGATTTTTCGGCGACTGGAGGGGGAGTATACTACTTTGGTACTGTCGCTGACCCGCTAAAGCTCCAGGTGCTTCTGGATGGTATGTGACTGCTCAATATATATAGCTGAGTTGGGTGCGGAAAGGAGACGGTTTTATTTGTTTTGCTCTACTCTTTGCTGTTGCATGGCCAAGACGACGGCTATGGGCTGCTCCGTTAGTTAAAGCAATATCCTTGCTCGGTTTCAGGAGCGTCGAGGTGGTATCACACTGCTCGGTTGAATTTCGTGATTAGAGAGCAATATGGAAAAGAGTGAGTTGATTCGTGCTTTGATTCAAGTGGGCAGGGCAGATGATCTTCTCGCTTTCGTCGAGGGGGAGTCGGTATACCTGACCGATGCTTCACAAGGGGTGCCCGAATCACCTGCGCTGAGACGAATCTGGGTGCTTGTTGTGACGCATCTCAGATTTGTCGCCAAGTATGGAGCAGTGACGGAGCATCAGGTCGCCGGTGGCCAAGTATTGTCACCCTACCCCGCAGAGTTCCAGCTATGGTTGGCATCAGGCGCGCCGGGTATAGCACTTGAGGATTTGCGGGCCTATGTCAGAGAGCATCCACTGGGCTGATGGAACTGTAGCAGTCGAAAAAGCGGGGGCAATATTGTTTTGCTGCATTGCTGATTCACTAAGGTTTCAGGCGCTTCTGGACGGCATGGCGTGTACCGATAGATAAAAATTCGGAAAATCAGAATGCCAAAATTCTTGTGTAGGTGTGGGTGCGTCATGAAATTGTCGCATGGCTGGTCAGATTATGAAATGACACTAATGCCTGAGTCAGTTATAGAGCAGGTTGCAGAGCGCCTGGATGTAGAGTCAATGTCTTCGAAGCAGTTTTACGAGGCGATTGAAATAACTGCTATGACAGTTTATCGTTGCCCCCAATGCCGGCGATTGCATTTGGAGGAAGGTACAAATAGTTTCACGACTTATGCTGTGGAGCAGATAACTGATTAGGGTCTGTACGAATGTGTCTGCGCGAAGGCCAGACAAAGAGAAAAGGGGGAGGAAGTGCAGTGTGCTGGAGTATGAGCATTCCGAGCCTCGTTTCAACGCATTATGGGCGAGTCCAGATAGATTTCGTGCAGCGCCTAAGTTGTATGGGTAGGGCTCAGGTAAGCGGGTTGGGCGGAAAGTGAAAGATCTATCTAACCTGCTCTGATTTCGGATTTTTACAGGGACGATGAAGATGTGCTTTGAAACGGGGGACTTGCAGGGTGTTTGACCAAGACAAATTGCCTGGCGCCAACCTCGATGGCCTTTCATTGCACCGGGCGGAGTTCGACCGCCTGGATGCAAGGGCGACGACGTTCATTGGTAGCGATCTCAGAAACGCATCGTTCATCGAGGCGGATCTGAGCGCAGCCGACATGCGAGGAGCAACGTTGGCCAATGCCCTGTTCAATGGCGCCCGGCTGCGCAATGCAGATCTTTCTCGGGCGCTGGCTGCCTTCGCCGACTTCAGTGGGGCCGACCTGCGCGGTGCAAACCTGACAGAGACTGATATCGGAGGGGCGGTATTCAATGGGAGCAATCTGTGCGGTGCTGATCTACGCGTGTGCAGGATAGAGAAGGCTGCATTCCTGTTGGCCATGTTCGACGACAGTACCCGATGGCCGGCAGGATTCGATCCCGTCGCCCAGGGCGCAGTCCGGCGAAGAGATGAGGGGAAATGAGGTAGATGTGAAGGGCGCCCGCTCAAACGTTCCAAAGCACATGCCAAGTATGTCGAGCCAGTGTGCGCAAGAACCGGAACATGCAGGATACATTCGTCCCTCTTTCATCATCATGCACATTGGCGTGAAGAGAAAAAAAGAGAAAAGGGGACAGATTTATTTTTCTACTCTAGTTTCTGTCTATGCATGGCCAAAACGACGTTGAAGGCCGTTGCTTAAGGTGTCGGTAAGGAAATCCTGGTGGCGTCAAAATTAGAGTATGGAAAATAGATCAGTCCCCTTTATGTTGCTTTATGTTGCTATGCATCGGCGCCTATCAGCAGCATGGACGGACCCGCCATCAAGATGGACCCGTCTGACCATCGGCTCACTGCCAGCTACGGCAGTTCTTCGGAAGCCAAAGCCTATCGGGCGAAGCAAGAGGAACTATTGCAGGAGGGGCGATTGAAGGACGCTATCCAGATGGATGTGGATGACATCCGCTCTCGCTTTGGCAGTGAATATGATGCGGCGATCGAACAGATGTTAAAGTACGCGAACACACTGGATCCCAGCGACTTCATCAAAAGGTGATGGCATGCATTTCACGTATAGTTCGAAAGATGGGCTTGATGTATTTGCTGGGGTGCGCGGGCGCGATGAAGTCCGGGCCAAGTTAAAGCTCCCCTACAAGGTGTTTGCCAAGACTGCTTTCTCCGAGAATTCGACGGATGTCTTTGGTGACGCTCTGATGAAGGCATGGTATGACCAGCACGATAGCTTGAGCGGGGTGCAACTTTACTATCCTGAAGCAACTCTGGACTTTCAGGGGCAGACACTTCTCGGGGTTTCGGTCGATTTGCTGGAGCGATTTTTCCAACGGATACATGTAAATTATGAATTCGAGGACGATGGCTCCGGTATGAAATTGCTGACGGATGGTCTCGAGATCGGGCTCTATGCTCCAGATTTGGAAAGTGGCAAGAGTGCGATAGTAGAAGCTGTCTATGTACCTATCCCGTTACGGGTATGAGAATGGCCAAGTTGCCACTTTTACATGTTATGAAAGTTCAAGAAATATACTCCGGGTGTAGGTTCTGTATGAAAACCTTTGAAACCTCACCGGAGCCTCTGGAAGCCTGATTTTCCGTAGAGTTCTCGCTTTTTAGGCGAAGGATTCTGCCATGTCCAAGCGATACGAACTTTCCGATGCAGAATGGGAAATAGTCGCGGACCTCTTCACCGCACATCGACGTACAGGACGCCCAAGAGTCGATGATCGCCTGATGCTCAACGGCGTGTTGTGGGTGCTGTGCTCAGGCGCAACCTGGCGGGACATGCCGGAACGGTTCGGGCCTTGGTCGACGGTCTATCAACGATTTCGAGACTGGCGAAACCAAGGAACCTTCAACAAGATGCTCAAGCGGTTACACCTCAAACTCAATGCACAGGGCCAGATTGATTTGACCACCTGGTGCATCGACTCAACCGCCGTGAGGGCCACCCGTGCCTCTGCCGGAGCAGGCAAAAAAGGGGGGCTGAAGAACCAACGGACCACGCACTTGTACGAAGCCGGGGCGGGTTGACGACGAAAATTCACATGAGCCGGGCTTACCGCGTCTGTTTGACAAGCGCAAGTATCGGCAGAGGAACGCTATCGAACGGCTATTTGGTTGGTTAAAGGAGCACCGCCGCCTGGGTACGCGCTATTGCAAGCTAGCGGAAAGCTTTGCTGCGATGGTCACGCTGGCTTGCTGGCGGCGGTGTTTACGACATTACTTTTCGTACAGTGCCTAAGCCTGGGGTAAAAAGCATGTTCGCCACCCCGGCGTCGTCGTGATCGAGTTTCGGCTGATTCGTGACATGGAAGGAGCAGTCGTGGACAGGTATGAAGATCTGCAGCCGGACAAGGCATCCGGCTTGCTTGCAAAACTGGAGACAGCCAATGCACAGGTGCTCGCGGCACTGACTGCCGATCATTCGCAAGTGCCGGCCGATTATGTTGCCTTCATGAAGGAGCTTGGCTGGGGTGAAGTGGGTGAGGCTGCCTACATGTTGTATGAGGGCCTGCTGACCCCAAACCAGGTCTACGATGAAGATGATGAACTCCCCCTGGACGGCATCCTCCTGTTCGGGGATGACATGCAGGGGTACTGCTCGGGGTTCGATACGAACAATGGCTGGCTGGTTGTCGATATCGACCCGGTAAGCCGTGAGGCGAATCAAGTGGCGGACAGTTTTTCCGAGTACATACGTGAAATGCTGAACGACTTGTAGCCTTCGAAGAGCAATGGGGCAGCCCTTCGGTTTCTGATTGAACACCTGGCAACCTCTGTCAGTCCCACGCTGTGTACCTACTTGTTCACAGCAGGAGGCTTACCCCATGAGCACATACGACTGGGACCTGATCGAACGCTTGCTGCACGAAGTGCAGAACGGCGCCGGTCACAGTTTCACGCCACGCCCCTATGCCGAGCAGCATGCCGCCGCGCTGGCCGCTGATGGCGAGGCACCGGGCGATCTGAACCAGATCAAGGCCCAGGCCTGCGAGTACGAAAAGATCCTCTTGAAACGGGGGTTCATCGAGAGCCGGCCTGAAGCGGAAGGCGGCAACGGCGAGAATTTCGTCCTCAGCCCGCGCGGTTCGCGCCTGCTCAGCCTGATCGACAGCAGCATTCCGGGCTTCGAACACCCACGCCAGGTGCTCGATGAACAGGCCGATGCCCTGGACGAAGCCACCTTTGAGCACGTCTCGGCCAAGGCGCAGATCGCAGGCGGGTCAATTTAGGCTGGCATCGGCAAGGCCGGTCACCCGATAATCGGGATCCATTCTCACTGCCGAGCCTTGCCATGACGCTCAACTCGAAACGGGGCCGCCTATGACTGCGGTCCGCAAGCACCCCGACGCCTTCGCTTTCCAGGTCATGCTGGGGTTGTGCCTGGTCTGGGGCTGCCAGCAAGTGTTGATCAAGTCCGCCGCCGTGGACATTGCGCCGGTCATGCAGGCGGCGTTTCGCAATGGCATCGCTGCCGTACTGGTGGGCCTGCTGGTGTGCTTCCGGGGTGGCTGGAGCCAGGTCGGCAGCACCTGGCGCGCGGGGCTGCTGGCTGGTGCGTTGTTCGGGCTGGAGTTCCTGTTCATCGCCGAAGGGCTGAAGCTGACCTCGGCGGCACACATGTCAGTGTTCCTCTACACCGCGCCGATCTTCACCGCCCTGGGGCTGCATTTCATGATGCCCAGCGAGCGGCTGCGGCTGTTGCAGTGGTTGGGGATCCTGCTGGCGTTCGGGGGGATTGCCCTGGCTTTCGCCGGTGGGGTTTCCCTCGAACACCTCGATGGGCGCATGTTGCTGGGCGATGCCTTGGCGATCCTCGCGGGTCTGGCCTGGGGCGCGACCACGGTGGTGGTGCGCGGCTCGCGGTTGTCCGAGGCGCCGGCGACCTTGACCCTGTTCTACCAGCTGGCAGTGGGGTTTGTCGGGTTGGTGCTGATCGCCTTGTTGAGCGGGCAGATCGCAGACTTCTCGCTGACCCCGCTGGCGGTGGGCAGCGTGCTGTTCCAGGGGATCGTGGTGTCGTTCGTGAGCTACCTGACCTGGTTCTGGTTGCTGCGCAAGTACCTGGCGTCGAACCTGGCGGTGTTTTCCTTTATCACGCCGCTGTTCGGGGTGACCTTTGGCGTGTTGCTGCTGGACGAGCCGCTGAGCCTGAACTTCGTGATCGGCGCGGTGATGGTGCTGCTTGGGGTGATCATGGTCAGCGCCGAGGCGTGGGTGCGGCAGCAGTTGCGCAGGGTGGTTGGGTAAGCGTAAGACAGGCCGGTACGCTCAACCCACCTGTTCAACGCTGGCGCAAGGTTGCGACCGTGAGGAGCCTACAGTCAGCACGCCGGCCAGACCCAGCCCTGTCGCCGCCAGTACCAATGCTGGCTGTAATCCCCCACTGAAATGGCTGCTCAACGCCGCCAGCAGCGGCCCACTCAATTGCCCAAGGGCGAAACAAGCGGTCAACATCCCGGCATTGCGCTGCGTGGCATGGGGCGCCAGCTCCCGCGAGCGCTGCATCACCAGTTGCATGCAGGCCAGGAACGGCCCGCCACATAGCAGTACGCCCAATGCCAGGCCGACGCCGCCGCCCAGCAGGCAGGCCAGTACACCCAGCCCTTGCAACCACAGGGTGATGCTCAGCCAGTTCGAGGTGCGGCCTGGGCGGCGCAGGCTGACGATCATCACACCCAGCGCCGAGGCCAGGCCGAACGCCGGCCAGAACAGGTCGGCCAGCCATTGCCCATGGAACTGCTGGCTGGCCATCTGCGACAGGAAGGTGGCCGGCAGGATGTAGCCGATCCCGTAGAGCGCGTAGACCAGGCCCAGGCGGCCGATGCCATTGTTGTGGCCGCGGTCGGTGCCAGGGGGCAAGGTGACGGGTTCGAGCGCTTGCGGCAGCCAGGGCAGCACCGCGAGCAGCATGACCAGTGCGGCGACCCCATAAACCAGCCACAGCGCCGCCGAATCCAGCCCCAACATGTGCGCAGCCAAGGCCAGGAAGCCTGTCACCGCAATCCCGACACCGGGTCCGGCGAACACCAGTGCGCCGAGGCGCTGGCGGCCATGGGCACTGGCCAGTTGCTGGCTGAGGCTGGCGATCATCACCAGCACCCAGGCGCTGGCCACGCCGGTGCCAAAGCGCAGCAGCAAATGGCTCCAGAACCCGTCGGCCGCCCACGACGCCAAAGTCAGCACTACGCACAGCCACAGCCCGCCATTCAGGCGCAGGCGCACCTGGCGTGGCTGGCGGGCGAACATGGCGTCCACCGCACCAAGGAAGTAGCCCAGGTAGTTGGCGGCGGCGACCAGGCCGCCGGCGGTCAGGTCGAACTGGCCCTCGGCGATCAGCCGGGGCAGTTGCGGGGTCAGGGCGAAGCGGCCGATGCCCATGGCCATCATCAGCGCCACGGCGCTGGCCAGCAGTTGCACGAAGGGCGACATGGAAAGTCTCCTGCACGAAGGGATGCGATGGATGGCAGGGTAGGGCGCATTGACTTTCAATAAAATTGAATAATGATGATCAAGTTGTTCTGTTTTGGAGAGTCGTATGGAGTTCAGCCAACTGCGCATCTTCCAGGCCGTGGCCGAGGAAGGTTCGGTGACCCGTGCCGCCGAGCGCCTGCACCGGGTGCCGTCGAACCTGTCGACGCGCCTGCGTCAGCTCGAGGAGCAACTGGGCGTGGAACTGTTCCTGCGCGAGCGCCAGCGCTTGCAGCTGTCGCCGGCCGGCAAGGTGCTGCTCGACTACGCCAACCGCCTGTCCAACCTGCGCGACGAGGCGCTTGCGGCGGTGCAGGGCGGCCAGCCAGCGGGGGATTTCGTGCTGGGCACCATGTACAGCACGGCGGCCATCCACTTGCCGGCGCTGCTGGCGCGTTACCACCAGGCTTATCCCGCAGTGAACCTGCAGGTCCAGGCGGCGCCTAGTGCCGAACTGCTCGAGGGCGTGCTCAGCCATCGGCTGGACGCGGCGTTGGTCGACGGCCCGCTCAACCTGGCCGGGCTGGATGGGGTGCCACTGTGCGAGGAAACGCTGGTGCTGATCACCAGCCCCGAACACCCGGAGGTGCACAGCGCCAGTGACGTTGCCGGCAAGGCGGTGTTCACCTTCCGCCAGGGCTGCTCGTACCGCATGCGCCTGGAGGCCTGGTATGCCCATGCTCACACGCCCATGGGCAGGGTGATGGAGATCGAGTCCTACCAGAGCATGCTGGCCTGCGTGATCGCCGGGGCCGGGGTGGCACTCATGGCGCAATCCATGCTCGACAGCCTGCCGGGGCGTGACCAGGTGCGCGCCCACTGCTTGCAGGCACCGTTCGATCATGCCATGACCTGGTTGATGTGGCGCCAAGGCAAACGGGGGGCCAATCTGCAGGCCTGGATCGATTTGCAACAAAGCGAAACGATTGACCGACCGTCGGAAGCTGCCATCTGCGCTTGATCCGGGTCAGAATCGCCCATATCTGTAAGAACAGAGGCATGCGCAATACAAGACATCGGACTATGATCTGTATGACGCATCGCAAGATTGATTGACCGTGAGGCTGACCCGTCAAGGGGGCAATATGAACGAACGCATGTACAACTGGCTCCATGACCTCGCCGTCGCCCTGGGCCTGCTCCCGCCACCGTTGCAGCCGGTGCCGATCCCGACCGACGAAGAACAGCGCAAGCGCCAGCCGCGTCGGCGCTGACCACAAGGCAAAAGGCCGCCGCATCCAATCGATGCGGCGGCCTTTTGCGTTCAAGGGGCGCGCTTTCGGGAGCGCTTCGCCCAATCCCGGTGCTACTTGCCGCGGATAAGCCGACGCAGCGCGAAGCGGTTGGGATGGCACGCCTCGGCCACTGCCCTGGGCACCGGCAGCGGCTCGCCACTGACCCAGGCTGCAATCAGTTCGCCGGACAGCGGCGCGGTGATCAGGCCCCGTGAGCCGTGCCCACTGTTCACATACAGCCCCTCCAGCCACGGGCAGGCCACATCTGGTACCTGCCGCGCATCCTTGCCCAGCATGGCGTAGGCCTCGTTGAACGCCTCGACATCGGCCATCGGCCCGACGATGGGCAGGTAGTCCGGGCTGGTGCAGCGAAACGCCGCCCGGCCCTGCAACTGCGCCGGGTCCAGCTCGGCGGTGCGCAGGCGGGCGGCGAGGTCCGTGGAGATGTCATCGAGCAGCGCCAGGTTATCCTGATGCTCGGCCACCGTCGGTGTCAGTTCTTCGCTGTTGAAGTCGAAGCTGGCGCCAAGGGTGTGCTCGTCCCCTCGCGGGGGCGCCACATAGCCGTCGGCACAGACCACGGTGCGCAGCTCACGGCTGCTTTCGGTCACGGGCAGGCGGGTGATCTGCCCACGAATGCGCTTGAGCGGCAGCCCGGCGCACGCCGGGAAGCGGCGGATATCGGCGGCGCCGGCCAACACCACCAGCGGTGCGCTGGCCAGCAGGCGCTCACCCTCCCAGGCCTGCCACAGGCCAGCGGTACGGCGCAGCTCCAGCACATCGGCGTGGGTCAGTAGGCGGATGCGCGGGTGATCCAGCTGTGCCTGGCAAAGCGCAGGCGGGTGCACCCAGCCACCTTCGGGGTAGTACAGGCCGCCGCTGGGCAACGCGACCCCGGCGATGGCTTCGGCCTGGGCGCGCTCCAGGCGCTGCAGCAAGCTGTTGTCAAAGGCCGCTGCCAGCTTGGCCTGGCGCGCCTTTTCCTGATCATCGAAAGCCAGTTGCAACACGCCGCAGGCATCCCAGTCCTGGCCACGCTGCAGGTGCTCGAGCCAGCGGCGGGTATAGCCGAAGCCGGCAAGGATCATCTGCGAAAGGGCGGTGCCGTGGGCGGAAAGTTTCAGGTACAGCACGCCTTGTGGATTGCCCGAGGCCTCCCGGGCCGGGCCGTCGTGGCGCTCCAGCATGCAGACCTGCCAGCCCCGTGTGGCCAGGCTTCGGGCCGTGGCGCTGCCGGCCAGGCCGGCGCCGATCACCAGCGCTTCGCGTGGCCCCGATGCGGGTGCCGGGTGTGCGTACCAGGGCGCTGCGCGAGCGACGGGCGCACCGCTGTAGACCCCGTGCATCACTTCCCACTTCTTGCCGATGCCCGGCACTTTCTTCATGGTGAAGCCGGCCTCGATCAGCGAGCGACGCACCCAGCCGGTGGTGGTGAAGGTACCCAGAGTGGTGCCGGGATGCGACAGCCGCGCCAGTTGGGCGAACAGTCCCGGCGTCCACATGTCGGGGTTCTTCGCCGGGGCGAAGCCATCGAGGAACCAGGCGTCGATGCGGGCGTCGAGCTGAGGCAACTGTTCCAGGGCGTCGCCGATCATCAGGGTCAGGGTGACGCGGCCACCGTCGAGGCTGAATTGCTGGAAGCCCGGGTGGATCGCCACGTACTGCTCCAGCAATGGCTGGGTGAAGGCGGCCAGGTCCGGCCACAATTGCATGGCGCGGGCCAGGTCGTCGCGAGCCAGTGGGTACTTCTCGACGCTGACGAAATGCAGGCGCGCGTCGGCGGGCGCAAGCTCCGCGAACAGTTGCCAGGCACAGAAGAAATTCATGCCGGTGCCAAAGCCCGTTTCACCGATCACCAGGCAGGCATGCGGCTGCAGCTCGGCGAAGCGCTGGCGCAGGTGATTCTGCTCGATGAACACATGCAGGGTCTCGTCGATGCCTTCGTTGATGGCGAAGTAGACATCGTCGTATTGCCGGGAGTGGGGGCGGCCCTGGTCATCCCAGTCGATCTGGGCCTGTGTGGGGAGGAGGGTGTCGGACATGGTCGTATTAAGCCGCAAGTTGCAAGCTTCGAGCTGCAAGTAAAAAGTGAATAGTCGCACGACCTGCTTTTTCTTGCAGCTTGAAGCTTGTAGCTTGTAGCTGGTCCATTGAAGGAGCCCTCCATGTTCGAATCCGCCGAAATCGGTCACAGCATCGACAAGGACACCTACGAAGCCGAAGTGCCCGCCCTGCGCGAGGCCTTGCTCGAAGCCCAGTACGAACTCAAGCAGCAGGCGCGTTTTCCGGTGATCGTGCTGATCAACGGCATCGAGGGCGCCGGCAAGGGCGAGACGGTCAAGCTGCTCAACGAGTGGATGGACCCGCGGCTGATCGAGGTACGCACCTTCGACCAGCAGACCGACGAAGAGCTGGCCCGCCCGCCGGCCTGGCGCTACTGGCGGGCGCTGCCACCGAAGGGGCGCATGGGCGTGTTCTTCGGCAACTGGTACAGCCAGATGCTCGAAGGCCGGGTGCACGGCCAGTTCAAGGACGCCGTGCTCGACCAGGCCATCGCCGGAGCAGAGCGCCTGGAGCAGATGCTCTGCGACGAGGGCGCGCTGATCATCAAGTTCTGGTTCCACCTGTCCAAGAAGCAGATGAAGGCGCGGCTCAAGGCGCTCAAGGAAGACCCGCTGCACAACTGGCGCATCAGCCCGCTGGACTGGCAGCAGTCGCAAACCTACGACCGCTTCGTGCGCTTCGGCGAGCGGGTGCTGCGCCGTACCAGCCGCGACTATGCGCCCTGGCATGTGGTCGAGGGCGTCGACCCGCATTACCGCAGCCTGGCGGTCGGGCGCATCCTGCTCGAAAGCCTGCTGGCCGCGCTGGCCAACAATCCCAAGGGCAAGCACCAGGGCAATGTCGCGCCCCTGGGGCGCAGCATCGACCAGAAGAGCCTGCTCGGCGCCCTGGACATGACCCTGCGCCTGGACAAGCACGACTATCAGGAACAGCTGGTCACCGAACAGGCACGCCTGGCCGGCCTGCTGCGCGACAAGCGCATGCGCCGTCACGCTTTGGTGGCGGTGTTCGAAGGCAATGATGCGGCCGGCAAGGGCGGGGCCATCCGTCGCGTGGCGGCGGCCCTGGACCCGCGCCAGTACCGCATCGTGCCGATTGCCGCGCCCACCGAGGAAGAGCGTGCCCAGCCGTACCTGTGGCGCTTCTGGCGCCACATCCCGGCGCGGGGCAAGTTCACCATCTTCGACCGCTCCTGGTATGGCCGTGTGCTGGTGGAGCGGGTCGAGGGCTTCTGCAGCCCGGCGGACTGGATGCGCGCCTACGGCGAGATCAACGACTTCGAGGAGCAACTGAGCAACGCCGGGGTGGTGGTGGTCAAGTTCTGGCTGGCCATCGACCAGCAGACCCAGCTGGAGCGTTTCGAGGAGCGTGAGCAGATCCCGTTCAAGCGCTACAAGATCACCGAGGAAGACTGGCGCAACCGCGACAAGTGGGACGTCTATTCCGAGGCGGTGGGCGACATGGTCGACCGCACCAGCACCGAGATCGCGCCGTGGACCCTGGTGGAGGCCAACGACAAGCGTTGGGCGCGGGTCAAGGTGCTGCGTACGATCAACCAGGCGTTGGAGGCGGCGTTCGCCAAGGACAAGAAGTAGGCGGATCGTGTATGGGTGTTGGCTTGGCCCTGTCGCAGGGCAAGCCAGCTCCCACGAAAGCCCGCCCACGCATCGAGCATGCATTCAGGGAATGACCTGATGAAATCTTTTCCCGCCACATCCTTCCCGGCAAGCCTTTAGACTGCAGCTTCCCCCGCCAAGGCCTGATTCGAGGACACCATGCACATTTCTTCCGGACGCTGGGTCCAGGGCCTGCTGCTGGCGCTGCTGACCGCGTTTCTCTGGGGCATCCTGCCGATCAAGCTCAAGCAGGTGCTGCAGGTGATGGACCCGGTGACCGTCACCTGGTACCGCCTGAGCGTATCCGGCGGCCTGCTGTTCGCCTGGCTGGCGGCCAATCGGCGACTGCCGTCGTTCAGCGGCCTCGGTGTCAAGGGCAAGGGCCTGGTGGCCGTCGCGGTGGCCGGCCTGGTGGGCAACTATGTGTTGTACCTGGTCGGGCTGAAGCTGCTCAGCCCCGGCACCGCGCAACTGGTGGTACAGCTGGGGCCGGTGCTGTTGCTGGTGGCCAGCGTCTTTGTCTTCAAAGAGCGTTTCAGCTTGGGACAGGGGCTGGGGTTGTTGGTGCTGCTGGCGGGGTTCGCGTTGTTCTTCAATCAGCGTCTGGAAGAGCTGCTCACGTCACTCGGCACCTACACCACCGGTGTGCTGACCATCATCCTGGCGACCAGCATCTGGGTGTTCTATGCCCTGAGCCAGAAGCAATTGCTGACGGTGTGGAACTCGCAGCAGGTGATGATGGTGATCTACGTCTGCTGCGCGCTGCTGCTGACGCCTTGGGTACATCCGCTGGAGGCGTTGCAGCTCAGCCCATTGCAGGGCTGGCTGTTGCTGGCCTGCTGCCTGAACACGCTGGTGGCCTATGGCGCGTTCGCCGAGGCATTGGCGCATTGGGAGGCCTCGCGGGTGAGCGCGACCCTGGCGCTGACACCGCTGGTGACGTTCGTTGCGGTAGCGCTGGCGGCCTGGCTTTGGCCGGACTACGTGCATGCCGAGCAGATCAATGGCCTCGGGTATGTCGGGGCAGTGACCGTTGTACTGGGCTCGGCGCTGGTGGCTGGCTGGAAAGCGCGTCGGGTGCAGGTTGATTGAGGGTCCCATCGCGGGGCAAGCCCGCTCCCACGCCAGCCACTGAACGCTGCGTGGGAGCGGGCTTGCCCCGCGATGAGGCCGCCGGATCAGCCCTTGCCGCCGGGCGCCAGCATGTTCTCTGGCCTTACCCACTGGTCGAACTGCTCGTTGGTCAGGTACTTCAATTCCAGCGCCGCCTCGCGCAGGGTCTTGCCCTCGGCGTAGGCTTTCTTGGCGATTTCCGCTGCCTTGTCGTAGCCAATGTGCGGGTTCAGCGCGGTTACCAGCATCAGCCCACGCTCCAGGTGCGCCGCCATCTGCTCGGCGTCCGGCTCGATGCCGGCCACGCAGTGCTGCTGGAAGTTGCGGCAGCCATCGGCCAGCAGTTCGATCGACTGCAGCAGGTTGTGGATGATTACCGGCTTGAACACGTTCAGTTGCAGATGGCCTTGGCTGGCGGCAAAGCCGATCGCCGTATCGTTGCCCAGCACCTGGCAGGCCAGCATCGACAAGGCCTCGCACTGGGTCGGGTTAACCTTGCCGGGCATGATCGAGCTGCCTGGCTCGTTGGCCGGCAGGCGTACCTCGGCAAGCCCCGCGCGTGGCCCGGAACCCAGCAGGCGCAGGTCGTTGGCGATCTTCATCAGGGCCACGGCCAGTGTCTTCAGCGCGCCGGCCAGGCTGGTCAGCGGCTCATGGCCAGCCAGGGCGGCGAACTTGTTCGGCGCAGTGACGAACGGCAGGCCGGACAAGGCCGCCAGCTCCGCGGCGATGGCTTCGGCGAAACCGTGCGGGGCATTGAGCCCGGTGCCCACGGCGGTACCGCCCTGGGCCAGCTCGCAAACCGCCGGCAAGGTCGCGCGGATGGCGCGCTGGGCGTAGTCCAGCTGGGCGATGAAGGCCGAGACCTCCTGGCCGAAGGTGATCGGCGTGGCGTCCATCATGTGCGTGCGCCCGGTCTTGACCAGGTGTACGTGGCGCGCCGACAGCTCGGCCAGCCCCGCTGACAGTTCGGCGATCGCCGGCAGCAGCTTGCCGTGCACAGCCTGGGCGGCGGCGATGTGCATGGCGGTGGGGAAGCAGTCATTGGAGCTCTGCGAGCGGTTGACGTGATCGTTGGGGTGCACCGGCAGCTTGCCGCCACGGCCCTTGCCGGCCAGCTCGTTGGCGCGCCCGGCGATCACCTCGTTGACGTTCATGTTGCTCTGGGTGCCGCTGCCGGTCTGCCACACCACCAGCGGAAACTGCTCGTCGTGCTCGCCGTCGAGCACTTCGTCGGCGGCCTGTTCGATCAGGCGGGCGATGTCGGCGGGCAGGTCGCCGTTGCGGTCGTTGACCCGGGCAGCGGCTTTCTTGACCAGCGCCAGGGCGTGCAGCACCGCGAGCGGCATGCGCTCCTTGCCGATGGCGAAGTTGATCAGCGAACGCTGGGTCTGCGCACCCCAGTAGGCGTCCTCCGGAACTTCGACCGGGCCCAGGCTGTCTGTCTCGATACGGCTCATGCTGCGCTCACTCCTTTGTGGTTCGAAATCGCAGTTTAGGCCCTGATTCGACAGAGCGGTTCCGTCGCTCGTCGTGCCACTTGAGCACTTCGCCATCACAGCGCAGAATGCTCTACTCTGAGGTACTCGCCTCCCTTTCTTGAAGGAAATGCAATGACCCGTCTCCGTGTCCTCTGTGCCGCCGTTGCCCTGGTTTGCGCCAGCGGCCAGGTACTCGCCGCCACTCCAGCGCACAACGCTGCCGCCGAGAAATTCCTGACCCTGGCCAATGCCGACAAGCTGGGCACCCCGGTGTACATGCAGGTCCAGCAGATGTTCGCCCAGCGCTTCGAGCAGACCAAGGCGCCGGCCTCCAAGAAAACCGTGCTCGACAGCTACCAGGCCAAGGCCAACGCGGCCCTGGACAACGCCATTGGCTGGAAGAAGCTCAAGCCGCAGATGGTCAACCTGTACACCGCGACCTTCACCGAGGCCGAGCTGAACGACCTGGTCAAGTTCTACGAATCGCCGCTGGGCAAGAAAGTGCTGCGTGAAATGCCCAAGGTCACCCAGCAGTCCGCCCAGCTGACCCAACAGAGCCTTGAGCCGGCAGTACCGGTGGTGAACAAGCTGCTCGACGACATGACCAAGGAACTCGACCCAAGCGCCGGCAAGGCCCCGGCGAAGAAGTGAGCCTGAAGCGATGAGCATGCAGCAACGTATCGAACAGCAGCTGGCGCCGCTGGGCACGCAACACCTCGAAGTGCACAACGAAAGCCACATGCACAGCCGTGGCCAGGAAACGCACTACAAGGCGGTGCTGGTCAGCGAGCAGTTCGCCGGGCTGAACAGCGTCAAGCGCCACCAGAAGGTCTACGCCACCATGGGTGATCTGATGGGCCAGATCCACGCCCTGGCGATTCACACCTACACACCCGAGGAATGGGCTGTGGTCGGTGTGGCGCCGGCCTCGCCGGTATGCGCCGGCGGCGGCAAGCACTGAATCCTTTCCGGGATTCTGGTAGACTGCACGCCTCACAGACATCCTGTCGACGCCATCGCGGGGCAAGCCCGCTCCCACGCCAGCCACTGAACGCTGCGTGGGAGCGGGCTTGTCCCGCGATGGCGTCGCCATGATTGCATTTGTCATTCCGGTCCGCCCCTTACGAGGGCAACCACCTGGAGATTCAACGCAATGACCCAACCGATCGTCGTGGCGGCGATGTACAAGTTCGTCACCCTCGAAGACTACGTCGAATTGCGCGAGCCGCTGCTCAAGGCCATGCTCGACAACGGCGTAAAAGGCACCCTGCTGCTGGCCAACGAAGGCATCAACGGCACCGTCTCGGCCACCCGCGAAGGCATCGACGCGCTGCTGGCCTGGCTGCGCAACGACCCACGCCTGGTGGACGTCGACCATAAAGAGTCGTACTGCGACGAGCAGCCGTTCTACCGCACCAAGGTCAAGCTCAAGAAAGAGATCGTCACCCTCGGCGTGCCGGGCGTGGACCCGAACAAGGCGGTCGGCACCTACGTCGATCCGCAAGACTGGAACGCGCTGATCAGCGACCCGGAAGTGCTGCTGATCGACACCCGCAACGACTACGAAGTGGCCATCGGCACCTTCAAGGGCGCCATCGACCCGAAGACCGAGACCTTCCGCGAGTTTCCCGACTACATCAAGACCCACTTCGACCCGAGCAAGCACAAGAAGGTCGCCATGTTCTGCACCGGTGGCATCCGCTGCGAGAAGGCCTCCAGCTATATGCTCAGTGAGGGCTACGAAGCGGTCTATCATCTTAAGGGCGGCATCCTGAAATACTTCGAGGAAGTACCCCAGGAAGAAAGCCTCTGGGACGGCGACTGCTTCGTCTTCGACAACCGGGTCACGGTGCGCCACGACCTGACCGAGGGCGAGTACGACCAGTGCCATGCCTGCCGCCACCCGATCGACGTGAAGGACCGGGAGTCGGAGCACTATTCGCCAGGCGTGAGCTGCCCGCACTGCTGGGACAGCCTGAGCGAGAAGACCCGGCGCAGCGCCATCGACCGCCAGAAGCAGATCGAGCTGGCCAAGGCGCGCAACCAGCCGCACCCGATCGGTTTCAACTACAAAGCCGAGGCCTGATGCATGTCCGCACGCCTGCTCTATGTGATGGACCCGATGTGCTCCTGGTGCTGGGGCTTTGCCCCGGTGGCCGAGACGCTGATCGCCCAGGCCCGTGAGGCGGGTGTCGAGACCCGCCTGGTGCCGGGAGGCCTGCGGACCGGTGGCAGCGCCTTGGACGCCTCGACCCGCAAGTACATCCTCGAGCACTGGCAGGCGGTGCATGACGCCACCGGGCAGCCGTTTCGCTTCGATGGCGCCATGCCCGACGGTTTCGTCTACGACACGGAGCCGGCGTGCCGCGCTCTGGTGGCGGCACGCGAGCTGGACGACAAGCGGGCCTGGCGCCTGCTGCAACTGATCCAGGCGTCGTTCTACGAGCAGGGCGTGGATGTCACCCGCGCCCCGCAACTGGTGGAGCTGGCCGAGCAGGCCGGCTTCGACCGCGAGCAGTTCTCCCAGCGCTTCACCCTCCCTGACACCCGAGTTTCCACCAGTGCCGATTTCGCCTGGGTGCAGGATCTGGGCATCGCTGGCTTCCCGACGCTGCTGGCCGAGCGCAATGGCCAGCTGGCCCTGCTGACCAATGGCTACCAGCCGCTGGATAGCCTGCAACCCTTGCTCGGCCGCTGGCTGCAGCAGGCCGCCTGTGCTTGATCTGCCAGGGTCGCCAGACCCTGTGCCAGGGAAGTCCCCCGCTGTGCCCGATCGCCTGAGCTGGGCGGAGATCCGCCGCCTGGCCCTGCACCACAAAAAAGCCCTGTGGACCGCCAACCTGGTGGCCGTGCTCGCCGCCCTGTGCAGCGTACCGATTCCCTTGCTGCTGCCGTTGCTGGTGGACGAAGTGCTGCTGGGGCATGGCGACGCGGCGCTGAAGTGGATGAACAATTTCCTGCCCGCGGGCTGGCAGGTGGCCGCCGGCTACATTGGCCTGATGCTGTGCGCCACGCTGGGTCTGCGCTTGGCGGCACTGGCGTTCAACGTGGTCCAGGCCAAGCTGTTCGCTGGCCTGGCCAAGGACATCGTCTACCGCCTGCGCATCCGCCTGATCGAGCGGCTCAAGCGCATTTCGCTCAAGGAATACGAAAGCCTGGGCAGCGGCACGGTGACCACCCACCTGGTCACCGACCTGGACACCCTCGACAAGTTCGTCGGCGAAACCCTGAGCCGCTTCCTGGTGGCCGTGCTCACGCTGACCGGCACCGCGGCCATCCTGATCTGGATGCACTGGCAGCTGGCGCTGCTGATCCTGCTGTTCAACCCGCTGGTGATCTATTTCACCGTGCAGCTGGGCAAGCGCGTCAAGCACCTTAAGAAACTCGAAAACGATAGCACCGCACGTTTCACCCAGGCATTGACCGAGACCCTCGACGCGATCCAGGAGATCCGCGCCGGCAACCGCCAGGGCTACTTCCTCGGCCGCCTGGGTCTGCGCGCCCGCGAGGTGCGCGACTACGCGGTGGCCTCGCAGTGGAAGAGCGACGCCAGTGGCCGCGCCAGTGGCCTGTTGTTCCAGTTCGGCATCGATATCTTCCGTGCCGCTGCGATGCTCACGGTGCTGTTTTCCGACCTGTCGATCGGCCAGATGCTGGCGGTGTTCAGCTACCTGTGGTTCATGATCGGCCCGGTGGAGCAGTTGCTGAACCTGCAATATGCCTACTATGCCGCCGGTGGTGCGCTGAGCCGCTTGAACGAGCTGCTGGCGCGGGCCGACGAGCCGCAGTATCCGGCGGCCGCCGACCCGTTCGCCGGGCGCGACACGGTCGGTATCGAGGTGCGCGACCTGCGCTTCGCCTATGCCGACGAGCCGGTGCTCGACCAGCTCAACCTGACCATCGCCCCGGGTGAGAAGGTCGCCATCGTCGGTGCCAGTGGCGGTGGCAAGAGCACTCTGGTGCAACTGCTGTTGGGTCTGTACAGCGCCCAGGCCGGGACCATCCGCTTCGGTGGCGCCAGCCTGCAGGAAATCGGCCTGGAGACCCTGCGCGAAAATGTCGCGGTGGTGCTGCAGCACCCGTCACTGTTCAACGACAGCGTGCGCGCCAACCTGACCATGGGTCGTGACTGCAGCGACGACGCCTGCTGGCAGGCGCTGCGCATTGCCCAGTTGGACGCCACCATCGCCGCGCTGCCCCAGGGCCTGGACAGCATCGTCGGACGCTCCGGCGTGCGCCTGTCCGGTGGCCAGCGCCAGCGCCTGGCGATCGCCCGCATGGTGCTGGCCGAACCCAAGGTGGTCATCCTCGACGAGGCCACCTCTGCGCTGGACGCGGCCACCGAATACAACCTGCACCTGGCCCTGGCGCGCTTCCTCAGCGGGCGCACCACGCTGATCATCGCCCACCGCCTGTCGGCGGTGAAGCAGGCGGACCGGGTGCTGGTGTTCGATGGCGGTCATGTCGCCGAAGATGGCGACCACCAGCAGCTGATCGCCGAAGGTGGCCTGTACGCCAAGCTCTACGGCCACCTGCAGCAAACCTGAAAAACCGCCTCAAGCTTCAAGGTTCAAACGGCAAGTCGAAACGAGCAGGCTTTTTCTTGCCGCTTGGCGCTTTTCCCTGGTCGCTGCTTCATGGCAAATGGCCTACGCTGTGCTTGTCTAGGTCGATTCGTGCCTTATCTGCCGCCATGACAGGGATTACATGAAGGGAAATCGGACTCTCGAAGCGCCAAGGCTGCTGGGTATCATCTGGCCCTTCGTCGCCGTTGTGGTTTTCCAGGTACTGCTGGGCAGTCTGAGTCTTTATGCATTGTCCGCCGTGCGCGCCTATGTGGCGGGCGAGAGCCTGTGGTCCAAGGCGCAGAAGGACGCCATCTACTACCTCAACCTCTATGCCGATGATCGCGATCCGCTGACCTATGCCCGCTATCGCCGGGCCATCCTGGTGCCCCAGGGCGATCACAATCTGCGTCTGGCTCTGGATCGGCCCGAGCCGGACCTGGAGGCAGCGCGCCAAGGCGTGCTGCAGGGTGGCAACCATCCCGAGGACGTCGCCCGGATCATCTGGTTCTACCGCAACTTTCGCCATATCAGCTACATGGAAACCGCCATCGATTATTGGGACATCGGTGATGACTACCTGCGCCAGCTCGACGTGCTGGCGCAGCAGATGCGCGAAGGGTTTGCCGGCGGCAAGGCCGACGCTCAGCAGATAGCCAACTGGAAGGCGCGCATCGTCGCCATCAATGATGGCGTGACCCCTGCCGCCAAGGCGTTCAGCGATGCCCTGGGCGAAGGCTCGCGGATGCTGCTCAAAGTGCTGATGCTTACCAACCTGGCCACCGCGCTGTTCCTCATTGCCATGGCCTGGCGGCGCTCGAGCAAGCTGCTGTCCCAGCGCCAGGCGTTCGCCAGTGCGTTGCAAGAGGAAAAGGAGCGGGCGCAGATCACCCTGGAGTCGATCGGCGACGCGGTGATCACCGCCGATGTCGACGGTTGCATCAGCTACATGAACCCGGCTGCCGAGCAACTGACACACTGGCAGGCGGTGCAGGCCCAGGGCCTGCCGCTGGCGGCGCTGTTCAGCCTGCTCGACGAGAATGCCGAAGGCGACAGTCGGACACTGGTCGAGCAGGTGCTCAGCGGCAGCCTCAAGGGCGGCGCCGAGCACGCCCGGCTGATCCAGCGCCTGGACGGCAGCACGGTGTCGGTCAACCTGGTGGGCTCGCCCATTCTTACCGAGGGGCAGGTCAGTGGCATCGTGGTGGTGCTGCACGACATGACCCAGGAGCGCCAGTACATCGCCAACCTCTCCTGGCAGGCCACCCACGACGCCCTGACCGGGCTGGCCAACCGCCGCGAGTTCGAGTATCGCCTGGAGCAGGCGCTCAATGGCCTGGCGCGCCAGGCCGGGCGGCATTCGCTGATGTTCCTCGACCTGGATCAGTTCAAGCTGGTCAACGACACCTGTGGCCATGCCGCTGGCGACGAGCTGCTGCGGCATATCTGCGCGGTGCTGCAGTCGGGCCTGCGCGAGGGCGACACCTTGGCGCGTCTGGGTGGCGACGAGTTCGGTGTGTTGCTCGAGAACTGCCCCCCCGAGCAGGGCGAGCGCATCGCCGAGCAATTGCGCCAGGCCGTGCAGAGCCTGCATTTCGTGTGGAAGGGCAGGCCCTTCGTCACAACGGTCAGCATCGGCCTGGTACATATCGCCCAGGTGCCCAGCACCCTGGAGGCGTCGTTGCGCGCGGCGGACATGGCCTGCTACATGGCCAAGGAGAAAGGGCGCAACCGGGTGCAGGTCTATCACGCCGACGACAGCGAGCTTTCCATGCGCTTCGGCGAAATGGCCTGGATCCAGCGCCTGCACGTGGCGCTGGAGGAGAACCGCTTCTGCCTCTACGCCCAGGAAATCGCCCCGCTGCATCCTCACGAGGGCCCGGGGCACATCGAAATCCTCCTGCGCCTGCACGATGAAAGCGGGCGCACCATCCTGCCCGACAGCTTCATTCCTGCAGCCGAGCGCTATGGCCTGATGACCGCGCTCGATCGTTGGGTGGTGCGCAGTGTGTTCCAGGTGATTCGCCAATGCCTGGATGAGGGGCGGGAGGGACCGTTGGCCATGTGCGCCATCAACCTGTCGGGCTCAAGCATCGGCGACGACAAGTTCCTTGAGTACCTGCAGCGCCTGTTTGGCGAGTTCGATATCCCGCCGCGGCTGATCTGTTTTGAAATTACTGAAACCAGCGCTATCGCCAATCTGGGCAGTGCAATTCGGTTCATCAATGAATTGAAAGGATTGGGCTGCAGATTCTCGCTGGACGACTTCTGCGCCGGGATGTCGTCATTCGCCTATTTGAAGCATTTGCCTGTAGACTTCCTGAAGATCGACGGAAGTTTCGTCAAGGACATGCTCGATGACCCGATCAACCGGGCGATGGTCGAAGTGATCAATCACATCGGCCACGTCATGGGTAAGCGAACCATCGCCGAGTTCGTCGAGACGCCGCTGATCGAGCAGGCCTTGCAGGAAATCGGCGTGGATTACGCCCAGGGATACCTCATCGAACGCCCGCAGGTATTCACCTGCGACAGCCTGCAGCGCCAACGGATTGCCGCGAGGCCCCTTCTGCACCGGGCGCCGGGGACCTTTCGCTGAACAACGCCCGGAAATCACAGGGAATCAAGGAGCTGACAGTGATCGACGCGTTCGTAAGGATCGGACCATTGATGGATCCGGCCAGTTATCCGCAGTGGGCCCAACAACTGATAGAGGATTGCCGCGAAAGCAAGCGCCGGGTGGTGGAGCATGAGTTCTACCAACGCCTGCGTGATAACCAGCTCAAGCAGTCGACCATCCGCCAGTACCTGATCGGTGGCTGGCCGGTGGTTGAGCAGTTCTCCCTCTATATGGCCCACAATCTCACCAAGACCCGTTACGCCCGGCATCCCGGCGAGGACATGGCGCGCCGCTGGCTGATGCGCAACATCCGCGTCGAGCTCAACCATGCCGACTACTGGGTGCACTGGTGCCAGGCTCATGGCGTGCACCTGCATGAACTGCAATCACAGGAAGTGCCGCCCGAGCTCAATGGCTTGAACGACTGGTGTTGGCGAGTGTGCGCCACCGAGTCGCTGGCCATCGCCATGGCGGCCACCAACTACGCCATCGAGGGGGCCACCGGCGAGTGGTCAGCGGTGGTCTGCGCCGAGGACACCTATGCCCAGGGCTTCCCCGAGGACACCCGCAAGCGCGCTATGAAATGGCTGAAGATGCATGCGCAGTATGATGACGCGCACCCGTGGGAGGCGCTGGAAATCATCTGCACCCTGGCGGGCGAGAGCCCGACCCTGGGGCTGCGCACCGAATTGCGCCGGGCAATCTGCAAGAGCTACGACTGCATGTTCCTGTTCCTGGAGCGTTGCATGCAGCTCGAAGGGCGCCAGCAGGGGCGTCTGCGCCCGGCCTTGGCGGCGGGCTGAAGCGTTGCGGGGCAAGTCGCATCGGCGCACCGCCGCTCCCACGTAGCAAGGCGTGGGGGCTTGCCCCGCGATCAGTCTTGTCGGTTTTACTGTGCGTTCAGCGCCTGCCCGTTCACATCCTTGCTGTCCGGCCCCATCAGGTACAGGTACACCGGCATGATGTCCTCGGGTAGCGGGTTGTCTTGCGGGTTCTCGCTCGGGTAGGCCTGGGCGCGCATCGCCGTGCGCGTGGCGCCCGGGTTGATGCTGTTGGAGCGCACCGGCGCGACGCCTTCCAGTTCATCCGCCAAGGTCTGCATCAGGCCCTCGGTAGCGAATTTCGACACTCCGTAGGCGCCCCAGTAAGCGCGGCCCTTGCGCCCGACGCTGCTGGAAGTGAACACCACCGAGGCATCCTCGGATAGCTTCAGCAGTGGCAGCAAGGTGCTGGTCAGCATGAAGGTGGCATTGACGTTGATATGCATCACGCGCATGAAGTTGTCGCCCGACAGCTGCTCCAGCGGCGTGCGCGGGCCAATGATCGAGGCGTTGTTGAGCAGGCCGTCGAGGCGGCCGAACTGGTCCTCGATCATCACCGCCAGTTCGTCGTACTGGTGGGGCAGGGCGGTTTCCAGGTTGAACGGGATCACCACCGGCTGCGGGTGGCCCGCAGCTTCGATCTGATCGTAGACCTCGTTCAGATTGGCTTCGGTCTTGCCCAGCAGCAGCACGGTGGCGCCCAGGGCGGCATAGGCCTTGGCGGCGGCGGCGCCGATACCGCGGCCGGCACCGGTGACCAGGATGATCCGGCCCTTGAGCAGGTCGGGGCGGGCGGTGTAGTCGAACATAGGTCTGTCCTTGAATATGAGCTGCAAGCTGTAAGCGGCAAGCTACAAGAGAAAGCGGATCAGTGTTGGAGCTACTCTTTCTTGAGGCTTGAAGCTTGACGCTTGCGACTTGAAATCAGCAGCCGCACAGCGCGCTGTCGATCACCTTGCGCAGTTCCAGCGGGTGGTCCACCACCACGTCGGCGCCCCAGTTGTTGGGGTTGTCCTCTGGATGAATATAGCCATAGCGCACCGCCGCGGTGCGGGTGCCGGCGTCGCGGCCGGACTCAATGTCGCGCAGGTCGTCGCCGACGAACAGCACGCTGGCCGGGTCCAGGTCGAGCGTCTTGCATGCCAGGATCAGCGGCTCGGGGTCGGGCTTGCTGTTCTTCACGTGGTCCGGGCAGATCAGCAGTGCCGAGCGCTCGGCCAGGCCCAGGCGTTGCATGATCGGTTCGGCGAAGCGCACCGGTTTGTTGGTGACCACGCCCCACAGCAGGTTGCCTTTCTCGATGTCGGCCAGCAGTTCCGGCATGCCGTCGAACAGCTTGCTGTGCACCGCGCAGTCGCGCTGGTAGCGTTCGAGGAACTCCAGGCGCAAGGCTTCGAAACCGTCGGCCTCGGGGTCCATGGCGAAGGTCGCAGCGACCATGGCGCGGGCGCCACCGGAAATCACCTCGCGGATGCGCGCGTCGTCGATGGCCGGCAGGCCACGGTCGGCGAGCATCGCCTGGCAGATGGCGATGAAGTCCGGCGCCGTGTCCAGCAGGGTGCCGTCCATGTCGAAGAGTACTGCTCGCAAGCGCATGCTCATTCCTCGCGCAGGGTCTGGATCATGTAGTTGACGTCGACGTCGTTGTTCAGCTTGTAGTGCTTGGTCAGCGGGTTGTAGGTCAGGCCGATGATGTCCTTGACCTCCAGGCCCGCGGCGCGGCTCCAGGCGCCCAGCTCGGAGGGGCGGATGAACTTCTTGAAGTCGTGGGTGCCACGCGGCAGCATCTTCAGCACGTATTCGGCACCGATGATGGCCAGCAGGTAGGCCTTGGGGTTGCGGTTGATGGTCGAGAAGAACACCTGGCCACCGGGCTTGACCATGCGGTAGCAGGCGCGGATCACCGAGGAAGGGTCGGGCACGTGCTCGAGCATCTCCAGGCAGGTGACCACGTCGAACTGTTCGGGCATCTCCTCGGCCAGGGCCTCGGCAGTGATCTGCCGGTATTCCACGGCCACACCAGACTCCAGCTGGTGCAGCTGGGCCACCGCCAGTGGCGCCTCGCCCATGTCGATACCGGTGACGGTAGCGCCACGCTGGGCCATCGCCTCGCTGAGGATGCCGCCACCGCAGCCGACGTCCAGCACCTTCTTGCCGGCCAGGCCGACGCGCTCGTCGATCCAGTTGACCCGCAGGGGGTTGATGTCGTGCAGCGGCTTGAACTCGCTCTCGCGGTCCCACCAGCGGTGGGCCAGGGCTTCGAACTTGGCGATTTCGGCGTGGTCGACGTTGCTCATGGGAACAGTCCTCTGAATCTTCGATAAATAGTGTCGCGGGCCGGCAGCCTCAGCTGCCGGCCGTTCATTCGTTGCGCCCGCCGATGCGGGCTCCCCAGGCGCGGGCGTTGGCGGCCAGCGTGGCTTCGTCCATTTGGGTCAGGCGGCGGTCCTCGACCAGTTGTTGCCCGGCGACCCAGACATCCTTCACGTAGTCGCGACCGGTGGCATAGATCAGTTGCGAGACAGGGTCGTGCACCGGTTGCTGCGCCAGCCCCGACAGGTCGAAGACGGCCAGGTCGGCGGCCTTGCCCACTTCGAGCGAGCCGGTGATCGCCTCCAGCCCGAGCGCCCGGGCGCCATTGAGCGTGGCCATGCGCAGCGCCCGGTGGGCGTCCAGGGCAGTGGCCGAACCGGCGACGGCCTTGGCCAGCAGCGCGGCGGTGCGGGTTTCACCGAGCAGGTCGAGGTCATTGTTGCTGGCGGCGCCATCGGTGCCGACGGCCACGTTCACCCCGGCCTGCCACAGGCGCTCCACCGGGCAGAAACCGCTGGCCAGCTTGAGGTTGGATTCGGGGCAGTGGACCACGCTGGTGTTGCTTTCTACCAGCAGCGCCAGGTCTTCGTCGCTGATCTGGGTCATGTGCACCGCTTGCAGGTTCGGCCCCAGCAGGCCCAGGCGCGCGAGGCGCGCCAGCGGCCGCTCGCCGTTGTCCTTGAGCGCCTGCTCGACTTCGCTGGCGGTCTCGTGGATGTGCATGTGCAGCGGTGCGTCCAGCTGGTCGGCGATCACCCGGATCTTCTCCAGGTTCTGGTCATTCACCGTGTAGGGGGCGTGCGGGCCCAGGGCAATGGTGATGCGCGGGTGGTGGCGCAGGTCGCTGAACAGTTCGATGGCCAGGTGCAGGGCCTCGTCCGGGGTGCGTGCGCCGGGGATGGGGAAATCCAGCAGCGGCACGGCGATCTGTGCGCGGATGCCGCTGCGGTGCACGCGGTCGCAGGCCTCGCGGGGATAGAAATACATGTCGGCGAAGCAGGTGATGCCGCCCTTGAGCTGTTCGGCGATGGCCAGGTCGGTGCCGTCGCGCACGAAGGCTTCATCCACCCAGCGGCCCTCGGCGGGCCAGATGTGTTCCTGCAGCCAGGTCATCAGTGGCAGGTCGTCGGCCAGGCCGCGAAACAGGGTCATGGCGGCGTGGCCATGGGCGTTGACCAGCCCAGGCGTCAGCAGGCACTCGGGCAGCGTTCGCACTTCCCGCGCTTGTGGCGCCCGCTCGCGTGGGCCAAGCCAGGCGATCTGGCCGTCGCGGATGCCCAGCGCATGGCCCTCCAGCACGACGCCGGCCGGCTCGACAGGGACCAGCCAGTCCGGCACAAGCAGCAGGTCGAGGAGGGGAGTGGCGATGGGCATGCGCGATATATACCTGGATCGGTTCGGCTAAACGCGCAGTATACCCGAGCGTCCGCGACGCAGGCTCGCTATAATCGCCGGCTTTTGATGCCAGGGCGACGGGGAGAGGCGATGCGCGAGCAACTGATGGCGGCGGAGACGGTGACGGGCATCGAGTGGCGCGACGGCGTGCTGCACCTGCTCGACCAGCGCCTGCTGCCGCTTGAGCAGTGCTGGCTGGCCTGCACCGAGGCGGCCGAGGTGGCTGAGGCGATCAGCGACATGGCTGTGCGTGGCGCTCCGGCGATCGGCATCTGCGCCGCCTACGGCCTGGTACTGGCGCTGCGCCGTCGCCTGGCCGAAGGCGATAGCTGGGAGGAGAGTCTCGAGGAAGACTTCATGATGCTCGGCGAGGCGCGACCCACCCCGGCCAACTTGTTCTGGGCGCTCAACCGCATGCGTGAGCGCCTGCAGCGCCTGCGCCCGGATGAAGACGTGCTGAAGGTGATGGAGGCCGAGGCGGTGGCGATTCACCAGAGCGATCGCGAGGCCAACCTGACCATGGCCCAGTTCGGCGTCGAGCAGATCCGCAGGCACCAGGGCAGTGAGCAGGCCCTGCTTACCCATGGCAACGCCGGAGCCCTGGCCACCGGCGGCTTCGGCACCGCCCTGGGGGTGATCCGCGCCGCCACCCTGGAGGGCATGGTCGAGCAGGTCTATGCCTGCGAGTCGCGACCGTGGCTGCAGGGTTCGCGCCTGACCGCCTGGGAACTGGCCGCCGACGGTGTGCCGGTGACCGTGGTCGCCGACGCGGCGGCCGGGCACCTGATGAAGACCAAAGGCATCACCTGGGTGGTGGTCGGCGCCGACTGCATTGCCGCCAATGGCGATGTGGCGGCGAAGATCGGCACCTACCAGATGGCGGTGGCGGCCATGCACCACGGGCTGCGGTTCATGGTGGTGGCGCCGAGCACCAGCATCGATCTGAACCTGCCCACCGGTGAGGATATCCCGCTGGAGACCCGCGGTGAGGAAGAGCTGCTGGAGGTGTCCGGGATCCAGGTGACCGCTGATGTCGAGGCCTATAACCCGGTGGTTGATGTCACACCGGCCGACCTGATCGACGTGATCGTCACCGAAAAGGGTGTGGTCGAGCGCCCGGATACAGCAAAAATCGCCCAGTTGATGTGCCGCAAACGCCTCCACTGAGGCGTTTTTCCATCCGTGCGGATGGTACTGTACGGCAACCTGCCATATCTCCCATGCGCGTAGCGTTTGTGATACCATCCGGCAGTTTCCAAGGCCGCTCTTTACCGCGGCCTTCATTGCGCAGATCCATGGCACAACTCATTGATTTGTCGTAAGTCGTCGCACCCCAATTGCGCTGCGGCGGCGAGCTTCGTTCGTCCTTCGAGGGATCAGGCGAAGTTTCACCAGAAAAAGGAATCAGGCTTCTCATGGGCGAACTGGCCAAAGAAATCCTCCCGGTCAATATCGAAGACGAACTGAGACAGTCTTACCTCGACTACGCGATGAGCGTTATTGTCGGGCGAGCGCTGCCCGATGCGCGTGACGGCTTGAAGCCCGTGCATCGTCGCGTTCTGTATGCGATGAGCGAACTGGGCAACGACTGGAACAAGCCGTACAAGAAATCCGCCCGTGTGGTCGGTGACGTGATCGGTAAGTACCACCCGCACGGCGACACCGCCGTGTATGACACCATCGTGCGCATGGCCCAGCCATTCTCGCTGCGCTACCTGCTGGTCGATGGCCAGGGCAACTTCGGTTCGGTGGACGGCGACAACGCCGCGGCCATGCGATACACCGAAGTGCGCATGTCCAAGCTGGCCCATGAACTGCTGGCCGACCTGCACAAAGAGACCGTCGACTGGGTGCCGAACTACGACGGTACCGAGCAGATCCCGGCGGTCATGCCGACCAAGATCCCCAACCTGCTGGTCAACGGTTCCAGCGGTATCGCCGTGGGCATGGCGACGAACATCCCGCCGCACAACCTCGGTGAAGTGATCGACGGTTGCTTGGCGCTGATCGACAACTCCGACATCACGGTCGATGAGCTGATGCAGTTCATCCCGGGGCCGGACTTCCCGACGGCGGGCCTGATCAACGGCCGCCAGGGCATCATCGAGGCCTATCGCACCGGCCGTGGCCGCATCTATATGCGTGCCCGCTCCGAGATCGAGGACATCGACAAGGTCGGCGGCCGCCAGCAGATCGTGGTCACCGAGCTGCCGTACCAGCTGAACAAGGCGCGCCTGATCGAGAAGATCGCCGAGCTGGTCAAAGAGAAGAAGATCGAAGGCATCACCGAGCTGCGCGACGAGTCCGACAAGGACGGCATGCGCATCGTCATCGAGCTGCGTCGCGGCGAGGTGCCGGAGGTAGTGCTCAACAACCTCTACCAGCAGACCCAGCTGCAGAGCGTGTTCGGCATCAACATCGTCGCCCTGATCGACGGTCGTCCGCGCCTGCTGAACCTGAAGGACCTGCTCGAGGCGTTCGTCCGTCACCGCCGCGAGGTGGTTACCCGCCGCACCGTGTTCGAACTGCGCAAGGCCCGCGAGCGTGGTCACATCCTTGAAGGCCAGGCGGTCGCGCTGTCCAACATCGACCCGGTCATCGCCCTGATCAAGGCCTCGCCGACGCCGTCCGAAGCCAAGGAAGCGCTGATCAGCACGGCCTGGGAATCCAGCGCGGTGCAGGTCATGGTTGAGCGCGCCGGTGCCGAGTCGTGCCGTCCGGAAGACCTGCCGGAGCAGTACGGCCTGCGCGAAGGCAAGTACTACCTGTCGCCGGAACAGGCCCAGGCGATCCTGGAGCTGCGCCTGCACCGCCTGACCGGCCTGGAGCACGAGAAGCTGCTGGCCGAGTACCAGGAGATCCTCGAGCAGATCGGCGAGCTGATCCGCATCCTCAGCAGCGCCGAGCGCCTGATGGAAGTGATTCGCGAGGAGCTTGAAGCGATCCGCGCCGAGTACGGCGATGCCCGCCGCACCGAAATCCTCAATGCCAGCCACGACCTCAACTACGGCGACATGATCCCCGAAGAAGAGCGTGTGGTGACCATCTCCCATGGTGGCTACGCCAAGACCCAGCCATTGTCCGCGTACCAGGCCCAGCGCCGTGGTGGCAAGGGCAAGTCGGCCACAGGCGTCAAGGACGAGGACTACATCGAGCACCTGCTGGTCGCCAACAGCCACGCCACCCTGCTGCTGTTCTCCAGCAAGGGCAAGGTGTACTGGAAGAAGACCTACGAAATTCCCGAGGCCTCCCGCGCCGCCCGCGGCCGCCCGCTGGTCAACCTGCTGCCGTTGGAAGAAGGTGAGCGCATCACCGCCATGCTGCAGATCGATCTTGAGGCGCTGCAGCAGCACGCAGATCCAGAGGAAGAGCTGGAGGACAGCGACGACAGCGTGATTGAAGGCGAGCTGGTGGATGTCGAAGAAATCGACGAGGAAGATGGCGACACCCCTGAGTGGGCCGCCGAAGCGACCGGCGCCTACATCTTCATGGCCACCGCCTCCGGTACCGTCAAGAAGACTCCGCTGGTGCAGTTCGCCCGTCCGCGTACCAACGGCCTGATTGCCCTGAAGCTCAAGGAAGGTGACACCCTGATCGCCGCCGCCATCACCGATGGCGCCAAGGAAGTCATGATGTTCTCCGACGCCGGCAAGGTGATCCGCTTCGCCGAGAGCGTGGTGCGCGAGATGGGCCGTACCGCCCGTGGCGTGCGCGGCATGAAGCTGGGCAAGGGTCAGCAGATCATTTCCATGCTGATTCCGGAGTCCGGCGCGCAGATCCTCACCGCTTCCGAGCGTGGCTTTGGCAAGCGCACTCCGCTGTCCAAGTTCCCGCGTCGCGGCCGTGGCGGCCAGGGTGTGATCGCCATGGGTACCAAGGGGCGTAACGGTCTGCTGATCGGCGCTATCCAGGTGCAGGAAGGCGAAGAGATCATGCTGATCTCCGACCAGGGCACGCTGGTGCGTACACGGGTCGGCGAGGTGTCCAGCCTGGGCCGTAACACCCAGGGTGTCACGCTGATCAAGCTGGCCACCGACGAGACGCTGGTGGGGCTTGAGCGCGTCCAGGAACCCTCCGAGGAAGAGCTCGATGAACTGATCGAGACGGACGAGGAGGGCGCCCCGCTCGATGCGGTGGGTGACGACGATGCCGGCGCTGAAGAGGCACCTCAGGAATAATCGATGCAACAACCCGAGCGGGGCGACCAAGGTCGCCCCGTTTGACTGATGAAGGTGGGGCATTGGCGCTGCAAGGCAGCCCTGGTGCCGGCGACACAGTCTTGACTGGTCGGCAGCGAATTACGATTTTGTTCTATTTGGCAGAGCGAGAGTGGATGTGAGCAAACGAGCCTTTAACTTCTGCGCAGGCCCTGCCGCGCTTCCTGATGCCGTGCTGCAGCGCGCCCAGGCCGAGATGCTGGACTGGCGCGGCAAGGGTCTGTCGGTGATGGAAATGAGCCATCGCAGCGACGACTATGTGGCCATTGCCGAAAAGGCCGAGCAGGACCTGCGCGACCTGCTGTCCGTCCCCTCCAACTACAAGGTGCTGTTCCTGCAGGGCGGCGCCAGCCAGCAGTTCGCCGAGATTCCGCTGAACCTGCTGCCGGAAAATGGCACCGCCGACTACGTCGAGACCGGCATCTGGTCGAAGAAGGCCATCGAGGAAGCGCGCCGCTTCGGCACTATCAACGTTGCTGCCAGCGCCAAGCCCTACGACTACCTGGCCATCCCTGGCCAGAACGAGTGGCAGCTGACCCGCAACGCCGCCTACGTACACTATGCGTCCAACGAGACCATTGGTGGCCTGCAGTTCGACTGGGTACCCGAGACTGGTGACGTCCCGCTGGTGGTCGACATGTCCTCGGACATCCTGTCGCGCCCGATCGACGTGTCGCAGTACGGCCTGATCTATGCCGGCGCGCAGAAGAACATCGGCCCGAGCGGCCTGGTGGTGGTGGTCGTGCGCGAAGACCTGCTGGGCCGTGCCCGCAGCAGCTGCCCGACCATGCTCGACTATAAGGTGTCGGCTGATAACGGCTCGATGTACAACACTCCGGCCACCTATTCCTGGTACCTCTCGGGCCTGGTGTTCGAGTGGCTCAAGGAGCAGGGTGGCGTCGAGGCCATGGAGCAGCGCAACCGCGCCAAGAAAGAGCGCCTGTACGGCTTCATCGATGCCAGCGAGTTCTACACCAACCCGATCAGCGTCAACGCCCGTTCGTGGATGAACGTGCCGTTCCGCCTGGCCGACGAGCGTCTGGACAAGGCCTTCCTGGCCGGCGCCGATGCCCGTGGCCTGCTCAACCTCAAGGGACACCGTTCGGTCGGCGGCATGCGCGCCTCGATCTACAACGCCCTGGGCCTGGAGGCTGTCGAGGCGCTGGTGCAGTACATGGGTGAATTCGAGAAGGAGCACGGCTGATGTCCGATCAGGAGCTCAAGGCCCTGCGCGTGCGCATCGACAGCCTCGACGAGAAGATCCTCGAGCTGATCAGCGAACGCGCCCGTTGCGCCCAGGAAGTGGCCAAGGTCAAGACCGCATCGCTGCCTGCAGGCGAGGCGCCGGTGTTCTACCGCCCCGAGCGCGAGGCCGCGGTGCTCAAGCGCGTCATGGAGCGTAATCAAGGGCCGCTGGACAACGAAGAGATGGCGCGGCTGTTCCGCGAGATCATGTCCTCCTGCCTGGCGCTGGAAGAGCCGCTGAAAGTGGCCTACCTCGGCCCTGAAGGGACCTTCACCCAAGCTGCGGCCATGAAGCACTTCGGCCATGCCGTGGTCAGCCGCCCGATGGCGGCCATCGACGAGGTGTTCCGTGAAGTGGCGGCTGGAGCGGTCAATTTCGGCGTGGTGCCGGTGGAGAACTCCACCGAGGGTGCCGTCAGCCACACGCTGGACAGCTTCCTTGAGCATGACATGGTGATCTGCGGTGAAGTCGAGCTGCGTATCCACCATCACCTGCTGGTGGGCGAGAACACCAAGACCGACAGCATCACCCGCATCTACTCCCACGCCCAGTCGCTGGCCCAGTGCCGCAAGTGGCTGGACGCCCATTACCCGAACGTCGAGCGCGTGGCTGTGTCGAGCAACGCCGAGGCGGCCAAGCGGGTCAAGGGCGAGTGGAATTCGGCGGCGATCGCCGGCGACATGGCGGCCAACTTGTATGGTCTGACCCGTCTGGCCGAAAAGATCGAGGACCGCCCGGACAACTCCACGCGCTTCCTGATGATCGGTAGCCAAGAAGTGCCGCCGACCGGCGACGACAAGACTTCGATCATCGTCTCCATGAGCAACAAGCCTGGCGCTCTGCACGAGCTGCTGGTGCCGTTCCACGAAAACGGCATCGACCTGACGCGCATCGAGACCCGTCCGTCGCGCAGCGGTAAGTGGACCTACGTGTTCTTCATCGACTTTGTCGGTCATCACCGTGATCCGCTGATCAAGGCGGTGCTTGAGCAGATCAGCCAAGAGGCTGTGGCGCTGAAGGTGTTGGGCTCTTATCCGAAAGCGGTGCTCTGACGTATGTTTCAAGGTTCATCGCGGGTCTCGTGGGAGCGGGCTTGTCCCGCGATGGGCTTACAGGCTGTCTTGATTTCTGAACAGGGTTTGCACTCGTGGTTGATGCTGTAACAAACAAATCCGCACCGATTGTCGGTCGCCTGGTCGTGGTCGGCCTCGGTCTGATCGGCGGCTCCTTCGCCAAGGGGCTGCGCGAAAGCGGCCTGTGCCGCGAGGTGGTCGGCGTCGATCTCGATGCCGAGTCGCGCAAACAAGCCGTGGCGCTGGGCGTGGTCGATCGCTGCGAGGCAGACCTTGCGGCCGCTTGTGTCGGCGCCGACGTGATCCAGTTGGCTGTGCCGATCCTGGCCATGGAGAAAGTCCTGGCTCGCCTGGCCCAGCTCGACCTGGGTAATGCGGTGATCACCGACGTGGGCAGCGCCAAGGGCAATGTGGTGCGTGCCGCGCGCGAGGCGTTCGCCGAGCGCCTGCCGCGCTTCGTGCCGGGGCACCCGATCGCCGGGTCCGAGCAGAGTGGGGTGGAGGCCTCCAATGCGGCGCTGTTCCGTCGGCACAAGGTGATCCTCACGCCGCTGGCGGAAACCGAGCCGGGCGCGCTCGCCCTGGTTGATCGCCTCTGGCGAGCGCTGGATGCCGATGTCGAGCATATGTCGGTGGAGCGCCATGACGAAGTGCTGGCCGCCACCAGCCACCTGCCGCACCTGCTGGCCTTCGGCCTGGTCGACTCGCTGGCCAAGCGCAATGAAAACCTGGAGATCTTCCGGTACGCTGCGGGAGGCTTCCGCGATTTCACGAGAATCGCCGGCAGCGACCCGATCATGTGGCATGACATCTTCCTCGCCAATCGCGAGGCGGTCCTGCGCACTCTCGATACATTTCGCAGTGACCTCGACGCCTTGCGCGACGCGGTCGATGCTGGGGACGGGCACCAACTGCTGGGTGTGTTCACCCGCGCCCGGGTTGCCCGCGAGCATTTCAGTAAAATCCTTGCCCGCCGGGCCTATGTGGACGCTATGAACGCCAACGATCTGATTTTCCTGGCCCAACCGGGTGGCCGCGTGTCCGGACGGATCCGCGTACCTGGCGACAAATCGATTTCCCACCGCTCGATCATGCTCGGCTCGCTGGCCGAGGGCACGACGGAGGTCGAAGGTTTCCTCGAGGGTGAAGACGCCCTGGCGACCTTGCAGGCCTTCCGTGACATGGGCGTGGTCATCGAAGGGCCGCACCATGGTCGCGTGACCATTCACGGTGTTGGCCTGCACGGCCTGAAGCCACCGCCCGGGCCGCTGTACGTGGGCAACTCCGGCACCTCGATGCGCCTGCTGTCCGGCCTGCTGGCGGCGCAATCGTTCGACACCACCATGACCGGCGACGCCTCGCTGTCCAAGCGCCCGATGAACCGCGTGGCCAATCCGCTGCGTGAAATGGGTGCTGTGGTCGAGACCGGCCCTGAAGGTCGTCCGCCGCTGATCATCCGTGGTGGGCACAAGCTCAAGGCGCTGAACTACACGCTGCCGATGGCCAGTGCCCAGGTCAAGTCCTGCCTGCTGCTGGCTGGCCTGTACGCCGAAGGCACCACCACCGTCACCGAGCCTGCGCCTACCCGTGACCACACCGAGCGCATGCTGCGCGGCTTTGGCTACGCGGTCGAGTCGAACGGTCCGGTAGCCTCCCTGCAGTCCGGTGGCAAGCTCACCGCCACCCGTATCGAAGTGCCGGCGGATATTTCCTCCTCGGCGTTCTTCCTGGTGGCAGCGTCCATCGCCGAGGGTTCCGACCTGGTTCTGGAACACGTCGGTATCAACCCGACCCGCACCGGCGTAATCGACATCCTGCGCCTGATGGGCGGTGACATCACCCTGGAGAACCAGCGTGAGGTCGGCGGCGAGCCGGTGGCCGACCTGCGCGTGCGCGGCGCCAGGCTCAAGGGGATCGATATCCCGGAAGAGCTGGTGCCGCTGGCTATCGACGAGTTCCCGGTGCTGTTCGTCGCCGCCGCCTGCGCTGAAGGGCGTACCGTGCTGCGTGGCGCTGAAGAACTGCGGGTCAAGGAGTCGGACCGCATTCAGGTGATGGCTGACGGCCTGATCGCCCTGGGCGTGAAGTGCGAGCCAACCCCGGACGGCATCATCATCGATGGCGGGCAGATCGGCGGCGGCGAAGTGCACGGCCACGGCGACCATCGCATCGCCATGGCCTTCAGTATCGCCTCGCTGCGCGCCAGTGCGCCGATCGTGATCCATGACTGCGCCAACGTCGCCACGTCGTTCCCCAACTTCCTGGCGCTGTGCAAGGAAGTCGGCATCCGCGTCGCCGAAGAGGGCAAGTCGTGAACCCGCAAGCACCGGTCATCACCATCGACGGGCCGAGCGGCTCAGGCAAAGGTACCGTGGCGGGCCTGCTGGCCCGTGAGCTCGGCTGGCGCCTGCTCGATTCAGGCGCCCTGTACCGCCTGCTGGCGTTCAACGCCAGCAACCATGGCGTCGACCTGACCAACGAAGAGCTGCTCAAGGCGCTGGCTGCGCATCTGGACGTGCAGTTCGTCGCGGCGGAGCCGGGCAAGCTGCAGCAGATCATTCTCGAAGGCGAGGATGTCAGCAATGCCATTCGCACCGAGACCGTCGGTGCCGGGGCCTCGATGGTCGCCTCGCTGCCCGCTGTGCGCGAGGCGCTGCTGCAGCGCCAGCGTGCTTTCCGTGAAGCCCCCGGGCTGATCGCCGACGGTCGCGACATGGGTACCGTGGTGTTCCCGGACGCGCCGTTGAAAGTGTTCCTTACCGCCAGTGCCGAGGAACGTGCCCGTCGCCGTTACCTGCAGTTGAAGGGCAAGGGCGAAGATGTTAGTCTGTCGAGTCTGCTAGATGAGATCCGTGCGCGCGATGAGCGTGATACCCAGCGTGCAGTGGCCCCGCTCAAGCCGGCGGCCGATGCAATCCAGCTGGATTCCACGGAGTTGTCCATCGAGCAGGTGCTGCAACGCATCAGAAGCGAGCTCGCCCTGCGCGACTTGGCCTGATGGAGAGGAGAGCGGGCAGGGGCACCAGTCAACGTCCTGTCAGCGCTTCTTAACTTAACGAAACCCACATTGTCTGGAATGTGGCTATGGGCGTCTTTTTCGCCCGAATCTACAGGAATTAAAATGAGCGAAAGCTTTGCAGAACTCTTTGAAGAAAGCCTGAAAACCCTCAATCTTCAGCCGGGTGCAATCATCACCGGTATCGTTGTCGACATCGACGGCGACTGGGTTACCGTACACGCTGGCCTGAAGTCCGAGGGTGTCATCCCGCTCGAGCAGTTCTACAACGAAACTGGCGAACTGACCATCAAGGTCGGTGACGAAGTTCACGTTGCGCTGGACGCGGTCGAAGACGGCTTCGGCGAAACCAAGCTGTCCCGTGAAAAAGCCAAGCGCGCCGAGTGCTGGATTGTTCTGGAAGCTGCTTTCGCTGCTGAAGAAGTGGTCAAGGGCGTTATCAACGGTAAGGTTAAAGGCGGCTTCACTGTCGACGTTAACGGCATCCGTGCGTTCCTGCCGGGCTCCCTGGTTGATGTCCGCCCAGTGCGCGACACCACCCACCTCGAAGGCAAAGAGCTGGAATTCAAGGTCATCAAGCTGGACCAGAAGCGCAACAACGTTGTCGTTTCCCGTCGCAGCGTCCTGGAAGCCGAAAACAGCGCCGAGCGCGAAGCTCTGCTGGAATCGCTGCAGGAAGGCCAGCAGGTCAAAGGTATCGTCAAGAACCTCACCGACTACGGTGCGTTCGTTGACCTGGGCGGCGTCGATGGTCTGCTGCACATCACCGACATGGCCTGGAAGCGTATCAAGCACCCGTCCGAGATCGTCAACGTTGGTGACGAGATCGACGTCAAGGTCCTGAAGTACGATCGTGAGCGCAACCGCGTTTCGCTGGGCCTGAAGCAACTGGGCGAAGACCCATGGGTTGCTATCAAAGCCCGTTACCCAGAGAGCACCCGTGTGACTGCTCGCGTTACCAACCTGACCGACTACGGCTGCTTCGCTGAGCTGGAAGAAGGCGTTGAAGGTCTGGTACACGTTTCCGAAATGGACTGGACCAACAAGAACATCCACCCGTCGAAAGTCGTTCAGGTTGGCGACGAAGTGGAAGTCATGGTTCTGGACATCGACGAAGAGCGTCGTCGTATCTCCCTGGGCATCAAGCAGTGCAAGTCCAACCCATGGGAAGACTTCTCCGGCCAGTTCAACAAGGGTGACAAGATCACCGGTACCATCAAGTCGATCACCGACTTCGGTATCTTCATCGGCCTGGACGGCGGCATCGACGGTCTGGTTCACCTGTCCGACATCTCCTGGAACGAAGCCGGCGAAGAAGCCGTGCGTCGCTTCAAGAAAGGCGACGAGCTGGAAACCGTCATCCTGTCGGTTGACCCAGAGCGCGAGCGCATCTCCCTGGGCATCAAGCAGCTGGAAGACGATCCGTTCTCCAACTTCGTTGCTGTCAACGACAAGGGCGCTATCGTCAAGGGTATCGTCAAGGAAGTTGACGCCAAGGGCGCTATCGTGACCCTGGCCGACGACATCGAAGCTACTCTGAAAGCTTCCGAAATCAGCCGTGACCGCGTTGAAGACGCCCGTAACGTGCTGAAGGAAGGCGAAGAGATCGAAGCCAAGATCATCAGCGTCGACCGCAAGTCCCGCGTCATCAGCCTGTCCATCAAGTCGAAGGACGATGCTGAAGAGCGCGAAGCCATCCAGAGCCTGAAAAACGCTCCGGAAGCGGCTGCCGATACCACCATGGCTGCGCTGCTGCGCGAAGCTATGGCCAAGCAGAACTGAGTTCTGTTTGATCGGTAAAAAGGGCGACCCTCGGGTCGCCCTTTTTTGTGCCTGTGATTTCTCGGTGGGGCCGAAGCTTCGGTGCCTTGGCTCGAGCGCAGGCGGCTTGTCACAACTTGTGAACAATCCTTATCTTGAATTTTTTTGTTTAGTCAAGAACCGGCCTGTTCAAATCGCTCGGAGCGTGCTACAAACTGATTAAGCAATGATCTAGCTGCTTGATAACGAAGGGAAAAATATGACGAAGTCGGAGCTGATCGAACGTATTGTCACCCATCAGGGGCTGCTCTCGTCCAAGGACGTCGAGTTGGCCATCAAGACCATGCTCGAACAGATGTCGCAGTGCCTGGCGACCGGGGATCGTATCGAGATTCGTGGCTTTGGCAGCTTTTCCCTGCACTACCGTGCGCCGCGGGTAGGTCGCAACCCAAAGACTGGTCAGTCGGTCAGCCTGGACGGCAAGTACGTGCCGCACTTCAAGCCTGGCAAAGAGCTGCGTGATCGGGTCAATGAAGAGGAGGAGCAGCCTGATGCGTAATCTCAAGCGCGCCCTGGTGGCGTTGTTCGTGTTGCTATTGTCTGCGGTGGTGCTGTTCTTCGTGCTGGAAAATCAGGGTGATGTGTCGTTGGTGCTGTTTGGCTGGGTGGCGCCGGCCATGCCTGTTGCGGTGCTGGTGTTGACGGCTTTGATCGTGGGGCTGGCAGTGGGGCCTTTGCTGGTTGTTTTTGGCCTGTCAGGCGAGAAGCGCAGGATTCGGTTGTCTGCACGTTAAGTGGTGCGTCTAGATTGATGAATACTCCTACGGCCTTTAAAGAAAATGCGTATTTTTTTTGATAATGGAAGTTGGTAAGGTCGGCATCCTGTTCGTTTAACGCGAAGGCTTAGTGTGCGGAAGTTCTCGTGAGTATTTCCTCATGGTCTCGGGGATGTGAACGGTCCTGTGGGGTGAAGATGCCAGCTCTGATTGTTACCTATATTCACATCTGGCTAGACGGTCACGCTTCCTTTCTATGTGCAATCTGTGCCCGCAGGATGATTCCCATGGTCAGATTGCCGCTGTTAGTGCTCGAAAACTCCCTAATTCTGCTATAGGCAGGCCTCCTTCTGCATTCTGTTTGGTTTGAGTGCGCGAACTTGCTGCGGTGTTCGTGATTCCTGGAATCTCCTTCAGCTTAATGCTTTACTCCGCACTCTTTGATGCGATCGGGGCTTGCGGGTTTGCAGTCGCTTGCAAGTGTTTTCGGGGGAGGGCTGCATCCTTGTCTCATCATTTTCCCGCTGATCCGGAACTCATGCGCTCTCCGTGCCTGGGGTGACCGTTCAAGGGCTTCGCGTTGTGCGGGCGAGCAGAGGGCGACGGCAGGTTGACGATAGGGCTGCTTGGTTGGTCTGCCTCCTATTGTTCTCGGAAAGGCAGAGCGCATCCTTCTGATGCGTAGGGTTCGCTCTGCCGGGTGTCGGTGGCTGGTTGGGCTACGGAACTTGGGTGGTGCTCCGTGCTCTATCTGCTTCAATGATTAAGTGAGGGCTTTGGCGTGGTGATGGCTTTATGCTGCTATTGAGTGTCTTGAGAGTCTACAGGTAGGAGCAGAGGGTCATGGTTAAGCGTGGTTAGCGCAAAAATTAGAAAAGGACAGGGGCAGATGCATAGTGATGGCTTCAAGGTTTCACGTTCAGGCGAAGATTTCGATATTGCTCTATTGCTGGAAAGTGTGTGGGAAAGAAAATTTTTGGTTCTTTCTGTGTTTGTTTTCTTCATGGTCTGTGCGGGGGCGTATTTGCTATGGCGCACGCCTGTTTACGAAGCAAGGGTTTACCTGCAGGTTCCTTCCCAAGAGGACATCTTTCCGCTGAATTATGGTCGAGGTGGTACTGGAGACCTTGAGCCATTCAAGGTGGAAGAGGTATACCAGGTTTATTGGCAAGACTTGCAGTCCCAGTCCTTGCGCCGCTGGTTCTTTCGAGAGCATTACTTACCTGAGCTATCTGCAGGAGAGCGTAGGAAGTCGCAAGATGAGTTGTACGCGAAAATGGGCGAGGATTTAACGTTTAGTTTGAATGCTCAGAACGCTCAGGAAAGAGATTTCATAGCGGTCAGGGCGACAACGCCACAGCAGGCGGTGGAGTGGGTTTCTGCCATCGCCGAGTCGGCGGGAGAGCGTGCTCGTCAGCATCTGGTCCGTGATGCGCTTGCCGGCGCGATGTTTCGGGGCCGGAACATTGCACGAGAAATCCAGCTGAAACGTGACAATGTCCGTAAGCAGCGTCTGGATGAGGTGGCTGTACTCAGAGAGGCGCTGACTGTGGCCAGGTCCATCGGGTTGGAGCATTCTCCTGTCCTATCCAAATCGCTGTCCAATGACGTCTCTGCGGAAATGAATGGGTCTTTGGTGTACATGCGGGGGACCAGGGCGCTCGAGGCGGAGATCAAGGTTTTGCAGGAGCGGGTCTCTGACGATCCGTTTGTTCCTGGCCTGCGCCAGCTCGAAGAGCAGCTTGCATTCTTCAAGGGAATGAAGATCGATGCTTCCGGACTGAAGGTATATCGTATCGATGGTGCAATAGAGGTGCCGGATCAGCCGGTCAAGCAAAGGGCACCTATCATTTTGGCGCTTGCGGCGGCTTTGGGATTATCGATGGGAGTGTTGCTGGCTCTTTTGTGCAAGGCACGAGAACTGATGTTGGCTCGTCGATCTGGATCGCTACCAGGCTAGGGCCATCATGAAAGTCGCCGGGCGGTGATTTTGCCGCGTTGAAAGCAGGCTCGGAATGCTGATAGACAGCCTGAGAATTGAGCTTTCTCGCCTGATCACTGCTTGGCTACTTTTCGTACAAACCCTGGTGTGTAATTGGGGATTTGGAACGGAAGGGCGTCCTGCTGTCGCCCCTTCCTGGTTACGATGATGTCTTGTGGTAATTCTCGTATACCCGAATTGAGGCGAGATCAGATTCTTCAGGGCGATCAAGGGGGGGAGGTGTTGTGAGTACGCGTCTAGCGTGTTCGATCTAGTCAAGTCTTTTGGAGCCGACGGAATGCTGTCACACTGTCTAAATCCTCAGAGGCAGGCCGGTTTTCCGGCATTCGGGCGTGGCAAGTGAGTGTTGCTGCCTGACGTGCGGGGCCTGGCTGCAGGGTTAGGATACCCTTATGGCGATTTCTCCAAGGCGGAAGGTACGTTGACCAATTTTCATCTCCCTATCAAATCGACGGATGACATTGATTTATTCGCAATTTGGCATGCCTTGAGCAAGCAGAAATTTTTAATCGCAGGGATGGTCGCGATCTGTTTAGCAGGTGCGCTCGTCTATCTATCCTGGGTCAAGCCTGTGTATGAGGTCCACAGCACGCTTCGCCCTGCGGAGCTCAAGGAATTGGACGAGTTGAACCGTTCTGGCATCTACAGTCTTCCCCCTGCAGCTGCTTTGGCGAAGGTGGCTGTTTCGCTGCGCTCCTACGACAGCCGTCTGGCCTTTTTCACGGCAAATCAGCAGCTGTTCCAGCCGTTTATGTCGCCAGGGCGCACGCTTGAACAAAACTTCGAGTGGCTGTTCCTCCAAGCATTGACCGTCACTGAGCCCCCGGTGGTGAATGACGAGGTCAGTAGATCAGTAGGGCTGACTTTTAAGTACCCAAGCGGGCTTGATGGCGCATTAATATTGAATCGGTACGTCGATTTTGTCATCGCCAATCAGCGTTTGCAGATTGCCTTGGATCTGAAAGTGATGATCGATAATCGATTGCGTGAAATTGACGGAAAGCTGGACGCCGCCAGGTCCGAGTATCGCCTTGAAAAGAGTGCGAAGATTGCGTTACTCCTCGAGCGAGATGCTATTGCTCGTGAACGCCTGCAGGATGAACTGCAAGGGCTCAGGCTCGAATTGAAGATGCAGCGCAAAGCCCGCATCGAAAAGCTCGACGAAGCGATCTCCATTGCTCGTAACTTGGGACTGACCAAGCCTGGGACACCCTCTTCGTTGGCCAGTGAAACCATTGCCGGGGCCGGCAATGTCTTTAAGACCGAGGTCAACAGTCAGCAATTGCCGTTGTATTTCATCGGGGTGGAAGCGTTGGAAGCGGAGAAGGCGGCGTTGCAACGGCGTGTGACCGATGACTTCTCAAATGCTCGGGTTGCTGCAATTGCGAAGGAACTGCAAATGTTGCAAGTCAATCGGGAAGTGGAAAACCTCAAGAAGCGCTCTGATGAAGATAAGTTTCTCAATGATGCACAAGCCTGGCGCTCAGAAGCTGCTCGCTTGAACGCCCTCAAGACGGAGTTCGGCGACCTGGCATTGATCTCGGTCGACCAGAAAGCCTTGGAGCCAGAATCGCCTGTATCGCCTAAGCGCTGGTTGGTACTCGCCGTAGCAGTGGCGCTCGGATTGATGTTGGGTGGGGCATTTGCTCTGGCTCGTTATTCTCTGGGTGTCATGCGGCGGCAGGCTCAAGGTAACGCCCTGAAATTCGTTGAGGTCAAGGGGCAAGGTGCCACGCTCGCTGCAGGCGAAACCACGAGAATCCAGTAGCTTCGTTCTCGTCAATGGGGTTGGGTCACCTTGGTACGCCCCATTGAACGCAGGGTTCCGTATAATTGGCGAACACTAGGGTCTGTATGAAAAGTCTTGAGACGAAGGTCAGGCAAGGCGAAAACAGCCGAGGAACGGTCGGAGTCGCGCTCGACTTTACGGGTTGTAAATGAGCATTCCGACCGGGCTGGCGCACCAGGCTGTTTTCAACGCAGCATCACCGGGTATCAAGGCTTTTCATACAGAGCCTAGGGGGCTTCCTGTGCAGTCAAAAGGTACCACCCGCAGGTTTTGGGTCATTGGTGCCTGCGCCAAGTATGTATTTGCCTGATGATAATCAGTGAAATGGAAAGGAATATGTCAGAGGCGATGAAATGAGTCTGGTCGAATTTTTCAAGATTCAAACTCTTGGCGACGAGCGTGGGCTTCTCCACGTGTTAGAAGAGAATAAGAGTATTCCATTTGATATCAAGCGAGTCTATTTTTTGACCGCTACCGCCACAGGTGTCTCGCGGGGGTTCCACGCCCATAAGCAGCTGGAGCAGGCTGCTGTCTGTCTTTCAGGGCAGTGCCGCATGCTATTAAGCGACGGGTGCACGACTGAAAGTGTCGTGCTGGACTCACCTGGCAAGGTGATACGCATCGGAAAGATGGTGTGGCACGAAATGCATGACTTTAGCAGTGACTGCGTACTGCTAGTGCTGGCCAGTGATTATTATGATGAGCACGATTACATTCGTGACCATGAGAAGTTCTTGGAGATCACCGCACATGGCTAGTATTCATGCTTTAGCTGATGTTCAGAGTAGCACGATCGGAGAGGGGACGCGTATTTGGCAATATGTTGTCGTCTTGGCCGGTGCAAAGATTGGGCGAGAGTGTAATTTGTGCGCCCACACCCTGATTGAGGGCGATGTTGTGGTGGGCGATCGTGTAACACTTAAATCCGGGGTTTTTCTCTGGGATGGTACACGTATCGAGGACGATGTATTTGTCGGGCCTAATGCAACGTTCACCAATGATCCAATGCCTCGTTCCAAGGTTTATCCGGGCTCTTTTAGCGGTATTACCGTAAAACAAGGCGCTAGTATTGGTGCCAATGCAACTCTTTTGCCAGGCATCACCATCGGGCGAGGCGCCATGGTGGGAGCCGGTGCAGTGGTGACTAAATCCGTACCCGATTTTGCTGTGGTTGTAGGCAATCCAGCAAAGATTATCAGGACCTTGCCGCATGATTAATTTTCTGGATTTGAAAGCAATTAACCAACTTGATCGCGAGGCAATGCTTGAGGCATGTGCGCGAGTTATTGACTCAGGTTGGTACATCGCGGGCGCTGAATTGTCCGCATTTGAGCATGCCTTTGCAGAGTACTGTGGTACCCAGTTTTGCATTGGTGTGGCCAATGGGCTGGATGCGCTGATTTTGACGCTGCAGGCGTGGAAGGAACTTGGCTTGTTGGCTGATGGCGATGAAGTCATCGTGCCGAGTAATACTTATATTGCCAGTATCCTGGCGATTAGCCAAAACCGACTTGTGCCTGTGCTGGTCGAGCCAGATGAAAAAACCTTCAATCTTTGCCCGACGGCTGTTGCAGCTGCTGTAACCAAGAAGACGCGGGCTATCCTTGTCGTTCACTTGTACGGACAGTTGGCCAATATGCCAGCGATCAATGCCTTGGCAAAAGAGCATGGGCTACTGGTGCTAGAAGACTCTGCGCAATCTCACGGCGCCTCGTTGGGTGGTCGCAGGGCGGGTAACTGGGGTGATGCCTCTGGTTTCAGTTTCTATCCTGGCAAGAATTTGGGGGCGCTGGGAGATGCCGGTGCGATCACCACAAATGACGAGAAATTAGCAAAGACCTTGTATGCGTTGCGTAATTACGGCTCGCATGAAAAGTACAAGAATCTCTTTAAAGGTGTCAATAGTCGGCTCGATGAACTTCAAGCTGCAATCTTGAGCGTAAAGTTGAAATCGCTCGATCAACAAACGCAGCGGCGTCGAGAAATTGCCCAGCGCTATCTGGCAGGTATTGATAATTCCGGCATTGTATTGCCAAGCATTGGCGGCAACTCGAGTGACGAGCAACACGTATGGCACTTGTTTGTGGTCCGCACTGCCCAGCGCGAGGCCTTGCAGAAACACTTGATGGCGTGTGGTGTTCAAACGTTGATCCACTACCCGATTCCTCCCCACAAGCAAAGTGCTTACAAGGAGTGGAACGAGCTTTCCTTCCCCGTGGCCGAACGCCTTCATGATGAGGTCTTGAGTTTGCCAATGGGGCCGACGTTGTCGGACGAGGAAGTTGATCAGGTCATCACTGCATGTAATAGCTTTGTTGTGGCCAATGCTTCATGACGTTGTTGAAAACTAGCCTGCTTAATGGCATAGCCGTCATTATAAAGCTACTGACGCTTCTGGGAATCAACAAGATTCTAGCTGTCTATGTGGGGCCTGTCGGCTACGCGGCATTAGGGCAGTTTCAAAATGCCGTGCAGATTATTACGACGTTTGCCACCGGTGCAATCAGCACCGGTGTGACAAAGTACACAGCCGAGTACGAGGGGGATGAGTCGAAACAACGAGCTGTGTGGGGCACCGCGGGTACTATCGTTGTCCTCAGCTCTATGACCGTAGCGGTGATCATCGCCATCGCAAATCGCCCACTTGCCGGTTGGTTCTTGAAGGATGAAAGTTACGGCGGAGTATTTTTGTGGTTTAGTGCCACGCTGCTGCTGTTTACATTGAATGCACTGTTCTTGGCCATCTTGAATGGCAAGAAAGATATTTCGCGTTATGTTGTTGCAAACATAGGTGGTAGTCTGTTTGCGTTGCTGACTACTGCAGTCATGACAGCGCTATATGGGCTTTACGGGGCTCTTGTTGCACTAGCTGTTTACCAGTCGATTGCCTTTTTCATTACGTTGCTTCTCTGTATTCGAGCGCCATGGTTTAGCCTTTCACATGTGTTTGGAAGGATAGACCCGGCGGTTGCGATGAATTTGGGAAAGTTTACCTTGATGGCCGTGGCGTCTGCCTTGTGCGTGCCGTTGAGTCAAATTCTCGTGCGAAACCACCTGGGCATGACGCACGGCTGGGAGGCTGCTGGTTACTGGGAGGCCAGTTGGCGGCTCAGTGCCGCTTACTTGATGTTCCTGACGACAACAATCAGCGTGTATTACCTACCGAGATTTTCCGAAATCCGGGAAGCTAAAATACTGCGCCAGGAGATACTACAGGGCTACAAGGTTATTATTCCTCTAACCTTGGTTGTTGGTGTTTTGATGTATTTTTTGCGTGACTTCATCATTCATCTGCTATTTACCGATGCATTCATTGCCATGCGTGACTTGTTTTTCTGGCAGATTGTCGGTGATACCCTAAAAATTATAAGTTGGGTGTTGGCCTATGTGATGACGGCACGGGCGTTCTGGAAAGCCTATATTTTAGGCGAGGTATTGTCGGCTGGTCTGTTCTATGTGCTTGTCGTGTTGTTCGATAGTTATGGCGCCGTAGGGGCAACCATGGCGCATGCACTGAATTATCTGTTTTACCTAATATTTGTGTATGCAGTGCTCAAGTTTAAAAAGGCATTGCCGTAAGTGGCCGTGCGATCAGTTCAGGCAAGGTTCCCTCGATCTGGCTACTGCTTGTCCGATTGGGTGATGGCTTTCCTCGCGAGTGGAATGGAGTGAACGTGTTGAAGATTTTGCTCATCGGTGAGTACAGTGGCCTGCATAAAGAGTTAAGGAATGCCCTGCGTAATCAAGGGCATGATGTGACGCTAGCGGCAGCAAGCGACTTTTGGAAGAAATTTGATGCCGACATCAATCTAGGGCATGGTTCTAATATTTATACCTATAAAGCTCGACAGTTGGTTTTGCCATTTTTGAGGTTGAGAGAGTTTAGTGGGTATGATGTCGTTCACGTTGTAAATTTTTATGTGGTGCCACGGCTGCCCTATCTGAACTTGTTTTTCTTCAAATACCTGAAGAAACACAATAAGGTTGTCACCATGTCCGGTTCTGGAGATGATCCGTTCTTTGTGAAGCACTCTGAAACAACCATGCGCTACAGCCCTATTCCTTGGCATGAAAAGTATGATCGCGGTGGTCCTTACTATATGCGGAGTGAATCGCATCTCAAGGCGATGCGTGAGTGCATGGAGTATATTGATGGGGTGATTCCCATTATGTACGAGTATTACTCGACTTTTTGTGCCGAGGGGTACCAGGATAAGGTCTGCAAGCCTATTCCTATTCCAATTGACGCTGAAAAGATTCAGTATGTCGAGAACGAGCCAGGGGGTAATAAGCTGGTGCTGTTCCATGGTTTGAATAGGCCTGGATTCAAAGGAACTTTTTTGATCGAAAAAAGTTTTACGGCGTTGAAAGACAAGTATCCATCAGACGTCGAGTGCATCATCAAGGGGCATATGCCGTTCAATGTGTACCTTGAAGTTCTTTCGCGTACACATGTTTCGGTTGATCAGGTTTTTTCCTACAGTTTGGCGATGAACGCCTTGTACTCCATGGCTCAGGGGAAAGTCGTTGCGGGTGGTGCTGAGCAGGAATCTTCGATTCTCTATGATGGTGCCCTTCCGCCGGTGTACAACCTGACGCCAGAGCATCAGTCGCTGACGTTGGTGTTGGAGCAAATTCTTGAAGAACGTCGTGATATACCGGAACGATCACGGGCATCGCGCGATTTTGTAATCAAGCACCATGCACCTGCATTGGTTGCTTCTCAGTACGTGAGTTACTGGAGCAGCCTGCTGTGATTTATATTCTGCTTTTCGCCGCCTTGGTGTTTATCAAAATATGCATATTTTCCTTTCTGACGATGAATCCCCAGGTGTTTTTCTCAGGAGGTAATGATGGTGATTATTATGATGCCTATGCGCGAGGAGCAGATCTGGTCACGTCGAGTGTCTGGCCAGATGTACTTAGGGGACTGAACGAGTTTGGGCTCTATTCGAGGCAAGGGGTCAGCTTTGCCTTGATGATCCTTGGTGTTATCGTGATACCCATGTTGGTCGTTCGGTTGTCCACTGAACAAGGGGCTGCGCGCAATAGAAATATCAGCTATCTGGCATTGGTAATGATAAGTGTTTATCCAACGCTATTTTATTATACGTTGGATATTTATCGTGATGTGGCCATGTTGTTTGTGTTTCTGCTGGGGTTGTGGGCTGTTCGCCAGTCGTTCGAGTCGGATTGTTTATCGAGTAGGCTGACGGCGGCGGTGATGGTACTGTTGCTGGGTGGTGTGCTGTTCTTGTTACGAGGCTACCTCGGGTTCGCGTTTTTAATTGCATTCTTGGGGTGTCGGCTTGTCGCATTCAGGCGGTTTGGTTTGTTTACGCATGTTGTGCCGATCTTACTTGTGCTGAATTTTTTCTTCGCCCTTGGGTATCTTCAGCCGCTGATGAAGTATCGATCGCTTTTTGATGCGTTTCAGGGGGGGAGCGATCTAGGGATTCGGTTTGATACTGTTTATGAGTTTATTCCGGATTTTTTGCTTAATTTTTTTGGGCAGTTTCTCGGCTTTTTCTTTCCCAGTTTTTCGGCGGTAGTATTGTTTTTTTTGGAAAGTTTGCCTTTTTGCATTGGATTGATTTATTTGCTTCGTAACCGTCGTTATGCAAATAAATTTGTGGATTTCATTTACGTGTTTTCAGTTGTGTACGCTTTGATATGGCTGCTGGGAAACGACAACCTTGGCACGGCGACACGCTTGCGAATGTATAATTATGTTGGTGTGCTGATCGCGTGCTTTATAGTCTATCAGCGAAAAGCCTACTTCATACAGGCTGCCTCACTTCGGCGAGACGGATCGATAGTGCGGGAGTAGTTGCATGATAAAAATGACTGAATTTTGTCCGGGCGATGTAAAATGAAAATATCTGTTACAGGTGGAAGCGGTTTTATTGGGAAGCCATTGTGTGAGGCGCTAGTTTCGCTTGGTCATGATGTTACCTTGCTCTCCAGGCAGCCCGGGGTTGGTGGTGCGAGTGTTATACAAGGCGATTTGACAGTTGCAAGTTCGGCGCTGGATACCTTTGTAGATGAATGCGACATACTGTTTCACTGTGCGGGAGAGGTTAATAATCCCGAGCACATGTACAGCTTGCATGTAGATGGTACGGTCAACTTGTTGGCCGCAGTGAAACGCAGGATGGAGCGTAGTCGAAAACCGTTGCATTGGGTTCAGTTGAGTAGTACGGGGGCCTATGGGGAGCAGGCGCATAAAGTCTTGGTAGATGAGACGTTTAGACCTGCGCCCGTGGGGCAGTATGAGGTAACAAAAACTATTTCTGATGAACTGGTCTCGAGCATGGCTGCCAGCCAGGGACTTTTTACCTGCACGATTGTTCGCCCGTCCATTGTCATCGGCCCAACGATGCCGAATCAATCAGTCTTCCAATTGGCTGAAATGGTCCGCCGTCGACTTTTTTTCTACATTGGGAATGGGCGGGAAAATATCTCGACCTATGTTCATGTAGACGACGTTGTTCGAGCGTTGGTTCGTTCTGCTGAAGACAGCAGGGCAGTCGGAAAGACGTTCATAGTCTCCAACGATTGCGCCCAGGTCGAAGTCATTGACGCATTTGCGAAATATGCAGGTGTGACTGCGCCGCGCTTGCGTGTTCCGGAAAGAGTGGTGAGGGCCCTGCTGAGGCTTGTGCCGTCTTTCATCAGGCTTCCGTTGAACGCTCAGAGGGTGGACGCGCTGGTAATCAAAGGGGGCTATGACAGTCGTCATATTCGCACAGCATTAGATTTCGAGTTTTTACGCAGTATCCCAGACTGCATTCCAGATTTCCTTGATGGTAAGCGTGCTACTGTCTCGAAGAGTAGGAAAGGCTAAAATGGAACACAGGAAAAAAATTTGCATCGTTTCGACGGTTCCGGTGGCCTTGCGCTTGTTTATGCGTGAGCATATTCAGGAGCTATGTAAGCACTATGAGGTTGTGTTGATTACCAATGCCGGCGAAGAAGAAATTGCCGGCGTTTACGACCCGCGCGTGCGCTTTATTCCTTTGGCGGTGGAGCGAAAAATTTCCCTGCTTAGTGATATGAAGGCGCTAAGTGCCTTGCTGGGGATCTTTAATCGGGAACAGTTTGACTGTGTTCTTTCGATTATGCCGAAATCGGGATTGCTTGCGATGATCGCAGGTTTTCTTGCTCGTGTGCCTCAACGAGTACATATTTTTACCGGCCAAGTCTGGTTCACCCGCCAGGGTGTCGCACGATTAGGACTGAAAATGATGGATCGTTTGTTGGCGATGTGCGCAACTCACCTGCTGGCCGATAGTCCGTCACAGCGCGCGTTCCTGTTGGAAGAGGGGGTTGTTGGCAAGAACAAGATCACTGTTTTGGGGCAGGGCTCAATTAGTGGTGTAGACACTGAGCGATTCAGGCCGGATCTTGAAGCTCGCACGCGTTATCGTCGTGAGCTGGGAATCGATAGTACTGCGGTCGTTTTTCTTTATATGGCACGGGTTACGCGTGACAAGGGGGTCTTGGATCTGGCACACGCATTCCAGCGTGTGAGCCCCGAGATGCCGGATGCCTACCTTGTCGTAATTGGTCCTGATGAAGATGGCATTGAGGGTGAGTTAGGTGAATTGCTGAGCCCCTGTCAGTCCCATGTGCGCCGTGTGCAGTTTACCTATGATCCTGAAGGCTACATGGCTGCATCGGATGTGTTCTGTATCCCGAGTTACCGTGAAGGGTTCAGCTCCGCCACCATTCAAGCGGCAGGTACTGGCTGTCCAGCAATCGCTTCCCGCATATACGGATTGTCTGATGCAGTCGTGGAGGGGCACACTGGTATATTCCATAAGGCAGGCGCAGTAGATGAAATTGTTCACGCGCTTCGGACGCTATACAGTGACAAGGACTTGCGAAAGTTGTTAGGGGAACAAGCATACGCACGAGCCCACCAGCATTTTGCGCAGCGGCTGATTGTTGATGAAATGATGGGTTTTATCAGGCGCAGGCTCACTTGAGCGTAGGTTAAAAGATCGCGGATACCCAATAACAACAGGTAGCGTTCCACGTGTTCGCTTTTGGTTTTTTGGAGCAAAGAAATGCAAGTCTGGTTCTGGCTGCCGGTAGTCGCAGTCGCTTCTCTGTTACTCACCTGGGGGATGCGCAGGTACGCGTTGGCGCGCAGTCTCATGGATGTACCTAACGCACGCAGCTCCCATTCTGTTCCAACTCCACGAGGGGGCGGGGTAGCAATCGTTATCAGTTTTCTTTTGGCACTGCTCATGTTCGCAGCCTTGGGGCAGATTGACAGAGATCTCGCCTTGGGAATGGGGGGGGCTGGTGCGGGTATCGCGATACTAGGGTTTCTTGACGATCACGGCCATATCGCGGCTCGCTGGCGGTTACTTGGCCATTTTGCTGCCTCTGCCTGGGCGCTGTTCTGGCTGGGGGGGCTGCCGGCGCTGCAACTGTTCGGGTTTGTCGTCGATCTTGGGGTGATCGGTCATATACTGGCGGCGTTCTATCTAGTCTGGCTGCTCAATCTCTACAATTTCATGGATGGTATTGATGGCATTGCCAGCATTCAGGCTGTCTGCGTTTGCCTGGGAGGGGCGCTTCTCTATGCCGTGACGGGCGTTGATGATGCTGCCATGGGGGGGCTGCTGCTGGCAGCCGCCACCCTGGGTTTCCTGTTCTGGAACTTCCCTCCGGCGCGGATCTTCATGGGTGATGCAGGAAGTGGGTTCCTTGGCATCGCACTGGGTATTCTCTCGTTGCAGGCGGCCTGGGTATCTTCGCAGCTGCTTTGGGGATGGCTCATCCTGCTAGGGGTCTTCATCGTCGATGCCACCTTTACGCTGATGCGTCGCTTATTGCGCGGAGACAAGGTTTACGAAGCTCATCGCAGTCATGCCTACCAGTACGCTTCACGTAAGTATGGACGCCACTTGCCAGTGACCTTGAGCGTTTTGGCCATCAACATCATTTGGTTGCTGCCCCTGGCGATTGGCGTCGCGCTTGGGTGGTTGGATGGATTGGTGGGTGTTTTCATCGCTTATTCACCACTGGTCTGCCTGGCGATCCGATTCAACGCCGGGGCGCTCGAAACTGTCGATCGTTAATGCGTCAGCCGGCAGACGATGTAGAATCATGCTCGGGTGCTGCATGTCAGATGTATGTACGCATTCTTACGTTGGTGAAGGACACTTCACTATTGCCAGGGTTCGGAGCAAGGGAGGAGTTCTCTGAGGTATGGACAGGTTGAGAACAAGCATGCTCGGACTGCCGCGCCGCTACAAGCGGGCGCTACAGGTGGTGTCCGACATAGCACTGGTCTGGTTGGCTCTATGGCTCGCCTTCGTGGTCCGGCTGGGCATGGACGAGATGGTCAATCCCATTGAGCATCATCTATGGCTGTTCGCAGCGGCACCGTTGATCGCCATTCCGGTTTTCATCCGGTTCGGCATGTATCGGGCGGTGATGCGATATTTTGGCAATCATGCACTCATTGCAATCGTCAAGGCGGTAAGCCTGTCATCCCTGATTCTGGCGTTGGTGGTCTATTGGTACAGCAACCATCAGGTTGTTGTCCCCCGCTCGATCATTTTCAACTACTGGTGGTTGAGTGTCGTCATGATCGGCGGGCTGCGCATGATCATGCGTCATTATTTCCTGGGCGATTGGTACGCCGCCACGCAGCACGTGCCCTTCGCCAGTCGTGACAATGGGTTGCCCAAAGTGGCGATTTATGGTGCCGGGGCAGCCGGTAACCAATTGGCCGCGGCGCTGGTGATGGGGCGTGTGATGCGTCCGGTCGCATTCATTGACGATGACGAGACACTCGCCAATCGGATCATTGCCGGGCTTCAGGTATTCAGAGGCAACGATGTACAGCGGATGATCGAGCTCACCGGAGCCGAGGAAATTCTGTTGGCGATCCCTTCCTGTGGACGTGCCCGGCGGCGTGAAATCCTCAGTCACCTCGAAAGTTTCCCTTTGCACGTGCGCAGTATTCCAGGCTTCATGGACCTGGCAAGTGGACGCGTCAAGGTCGATGATATTCAGGAAGTTGATATCGCCGACCTGCTGGGGCGCGATGCGGTCCCCGCGCAAAGTGACCTGCTGGCACATTGCATCACCGGCCAGGTGGTAATGGTGACAGGGGCGGGGGGGTCGATCGGATCCGAACTCTGCCGTCAGATTCTATCGCTCAAGCCGACTGCGTTGCTCCTGTTTGAGCACAGTGAGTTCAACCTCTACAGCATCCTCAGTGAATTGGAGCAACGGGTCGTCCGAGAGTCTCTTCCTGTTCGGGTGTTGCCGTTCCTGGGCTCGGTTCGTAATCAGAAGCACCTGCTTGAGACGATGCAAATCTGGAGCGTCAACACGGTCTATCATGCCGCCGCTTACAAGCATGTCCCCATGGTTGAGCACAATATAGCGGAAGGTGTACTGAACAATGTCATCGGCACGCTCTACACCGCCCAGGCTGCCCTGCAGGCCAACGTAGCTAACTTCGTGTTGATTTCCACGGATAAGGCCGTGCGTCCGACCAATGTCATGGGTAGCACCAAGCGTTTGGCGGAAATGGTCCTGCAAGCGCTCAGCCGTGAATTGGCACCTGTGTTGTTTGGGGATTCAGCCAAGGTATCTCGTGTCAACAAGACACGCTTTACCATGGTCAGGTTTGGCAACGTGCTTGGTTCTTCTGGCTCGGTCATTCCTCTTTTCCACAAGCAGATTAAGGATGGCGGTCCAGTGACTGTTACCCATCCGAAAATCACCCGTTACTTCATGACCATCCCGGAGGCCGCCCAATTGGTGATTCAAGCCGGTTCCATGGGGCTGGGCGGGGATGTATTCGTGCTTGACATGGGGGAACCGGTACGCATTGCCGACCTGGCAGAGAAGATGATTCACCTGTCGGGCCTCAGTGTTCGTTCGGAGCGTAATCCGCACGGTGATATCGCTATCGAGTTCACCGGACTTCGCCCTGGTGAGAAGCTCTATGAGGAGTTGCTGATCGGCGATAACGTTGTTTCTACCCCGCATCCGATGATCATGAGCGCCAATGAAGACTTCCTCCCGTGGGATGTGCTCAAGGACAGGTTGGGCGCGCTGGTGGCAGCCGTAGATGCTGACGACTACCTCAGTGTGCGACAGCAGCTACGAGAGAACGTAAGCGGTTATACACCGGATGGCGAAATTGTCGATTGGGTTTATCAGCAGCGCCGCTCGGAACGCTAGCGCGATAATGAGCTAAGGTGGAGTGGCGTGCTGGCGCAGCCATTCCGCAACGTGGATTGTCAGTGACAAGAAAATCCCGAACCATTGCACAAGCCCTATTCGGCTCAATCGGTATTTCTAATTGCAGCTTTGGCGGTTCTTGCTAACGCCCGGGCTGCGTCGACCCGTGAAGGGGGAGCGCTGACCGTTGTATTCTGAACGTATCATTCCCCGAAACGGCTTACCTGTAGCTCAATGCGTTTCCAGTAGATTCTTATTATTAGGCGAGATGATATGCGAGTGTTATTGACCGGAGGGTCCGGGTTTGTAGGCAAGGCCGTAATGGAGAGAATGTCTGCCTCTGGTAAATTTGAGGTAATTGCAGCCTTGCGTCGCCCAATGGAGAGCCTGCCTGCTGCCGTCAGCGCTCATCTGTATGACGATCTTTCTCACGCATCAGCCTGGCCGCAGGAGGAAAGAGCTGTTGAGGCGGTCGTCCACTGCGCTTCTCGGGTCCACGTGATGAACGAGGTCGCGACCGACCCTCTGGCGGAATTTCGCAAGGTGAACGTGCAGGCAACATTGGCTTTCGCACGCCGTGCCGCAAATGCCGGCGTCAGGCGCTTCATCTTTATCAGTTCAATCAAGGTCAACGGCGAAGCGACCCAGCCTGGCGCCCCCTATCGTCCTGATGATGTTTCCGTGCCCTCTGATCCTTATGGCATATCCAAGCAGGAAGCCGAACAACAGTTGAGGCAGTTGGGCGAAGAAACGGGTATGGAAATTGTCATTATTCGCCCGGTGTTGGTGTATGGTCCTGGCGTCAAGGCGAATTTCTTAAACATGATGCGTTGGTTGGATAAGGGTATCCCTTTACCTTTTGGCAGCATCCACAACAAGCGTAGCCTCGTGGCGCTGGACAATCTGGTTGACTTGATTCAGCTTTGCTGCACACATCCGGCTGCTGCCAATCGGACTTTCATGGTCAGTGATGGCCATGATGTATCCACGACGGAACTTCTGCGACAAATGGGAGAGGCGCTGGGGAAGTCGGCGCGGTTGTTGCCAGTGCCCGCTACTCTTATTGATTGGGTTGCTGCGTCTTTAGGTAAACGTTCGCTTTCCCAGCGACTGTGCGGTTCGCTGCAGGTGGATATCAGTGAAACGCAGCGTACCCTTGGCTGGGTGCCGCCTGTCGACTTTCAAACGGCGTTGAAAGCTGCGGCAAAGCACTATTTGGAAAATCGCTAAGATTTTTTCTCCACTTTCAATGTGACCGTTCAGCTGCCGGTTTGGGGCTGACGACTGTACTGAAACTGCTTTCGCGACGCGGCCCAACTGTAGTGTTGGGTGGCGTAATCAATGCTGCTTACACAGAGGTTGTGTAGCTGAAGCTGCGCGGGGCTGTTTCGGTGGCTTGGCACGGTTAATTTGGGTCTATTTATGAAAGCTAAACTGTCTGCATTGACATCGCTACGTTTTTTTGCGGCGCTCCTGGTATTTTTCAGTCATCTTAGCTTCTTGCAGCAGAGTGAGTCGCCAACGGCGGTTGAACTATTTAATAAGATGATGTACGAGGGTTATATTGGAGTCACTTTTTTCTTTATTCTCTCCGGTTTTATACTTTCCTATGCTAATCATGGTCGCACCTCAAGCTACAAAAACTACCTGTATTCAAGACTGGCGAGAATTTACCCGTTGCACTTGCTGACGTTGTTATGTGCCATTCCTCTTTTATTGGCGGTCAGAGGCGTGGAGTCTGTCTCGCACTGGGGTAAGTACATTGCGTCGCTGGCGTATAATGCCACGCTCACGCAGGCGTTAAGTTCCAGTAGCTCGAAGTATTTTTCTTTTAATGCTCCGTCCTGGAGCCTGTCAGTTGAATTGTTCTTCTATGTGCTATTTCCGTTTTTTGCGGTGCTTCGCACAAAAACAATCATGATCCTGGCCTTGTGTGTCATAACGCTCAAGGGCGTTTTAGTGTTGGTCGTCAAGCCGTCGGCAGTTCATTATATATTTTATATTTGCCCGCCGCTTAGGCTGGGGGACTTTCTGGTTGGAATTTTACTGTTCCGGATGTATCTTGGAGGCACCGCACCATCGGTGAGAGGAGCAGGGATGCTGCAGTGCACTTCACTGCTGCTCCTTCTCGCTTTCGCCTCGCTGGGTCAGTACGTTCCACAAGCGTACCGATTCGATATTTATTATATCCTCCCCATGGGGCTGCTGGTTTACTCCTTTGCGTTTCAGTATGGGGTCCTGGCGCGAGCACTCAGCAACAAAGTGCTTGTGCTTTTGGGCGAGGCGAGCTTTGCCTTCTATCTGGTTCATCAATTGATTATCATTGCTGGGCAACATGTAAGGCTACGTGCAGGCAGTGATCATATGCTGTCTACGGATATTTTTTATGGATTTGTCTACTTTGTTTCTGCACTCATTTTGAGTCTCCTGCTATTTAAATTTTTCGAAACCCCGGCGCGGATGAAAATGCTTGATTACCTGCGCACCGCTCGCATTAGGTCTTTTTCCAGCTAGGGCCGGCAACATTCGCCAAGGCTGTGCCTCCTTAAGGCCCGACACATGGCAGGGGTGTCCATTATCGATGCCCTTGCCAGGGTTGTTTAATTCAGTTACTCATTTCTGTCGAAATGGCAGGCATTCCTGCCCAGGCAGCACTAGAGTGTAAAACGCAGTGCAGGAGTCGCTGCGTTGAAATATTCATTCACAGGAGTGCTGAATTGTGAGTAAAAATATTTTTTCCTACTGGATATTACCTGTTGTTGTCGGGCTATCTTTTTCCTTGAGTGCAGCTGCAGCGCAGGATCAGGAGCATTTGATACCTGTTCAGGCGAGTACTCAAATAGCGACGCCGATGACTGAAAAAATCGACCTCAACCGTGCAGACGCATCAGTGCTACAAAAAACGCTCAATGGCATCGGGAAGGCGAAGGCGGAAGCCATTGTGGCCTATCGCGAGGCAAACGGCCCATTCGAAACGGTCGATGAATTGTTGGAGATAAAGGGAGTCGGTAAGGCACTGCTTGACCGCAATCGCGACAAACTGATCGTGGAGTAAACTCGTCCTCGATGGCCGGCTTTTTGTCGGCTCGGCCATCGAGCCTCTTCCTTATTTATCTTCTGCCTCCTTGGCATCCATCTCCGCATTTCGCTCATGCACCTTTCTAAGCTGCTCCTCGGTCAACGGTAACTTCTTCGCCGTATCCCGCAGGAGCATCAATCCGCCGACAATCGACCCGAGAGCAACCAGCAGTATCAACCAGGCATACCAAGGCATCGAGATTCTCCTGAAAACCTACAGGGCACCGCTTACATGGCATTCGAGCCATTGCCGCAGCCGTTGGTTCAATTATAGGAGCCACCCCCACCCAGGCCAATTCTCATGACCCACGGCCCCCAAACCCCCCGCCACTTCGTTTACAATGCGCGCCGTTTACGACCTGCCAAGAGACCCTGCCCATGTCCGCCTGCCAGACGCCCCTGATCGTCGCCCTGGATTTCCCCACCCGTGACGCCGCCCTGAAGCTGGCCGACCAGCTCGACCCCGCCCTGTGCCGGGTCAAGGTGGGCAAGGAACTGTTCACCAGCAGCGCCGCGGGCATCGTCGAAACCTTGTGCAGCAAGGGCTTCGAAGTGTTCCTCGACCTCAAGTTCCACGATATCCCCAACACCACCGCCATGGCGGTCAAGGCTGCGGCCGAGATGGGCGTGTGGATGGTCAACGTGCACTGCTCCGGTGGCCTGCGCATGATGTCGGCCTGCCGTGAAGAGCTGGCCAAGCGCAGCGGCCCGCAGCCGCTGCTGATCGGCGTGACCGTGCTGACCAGCATGGAGCGCGAGGACCTGGCCGGTATCGGCCTGGATGTCGACCCGCAGGAGCAGGTGCTGCGCCTGGCGGCGCTGGCGCAGAAGGCCGGCATGGACGGCCTGGTGTGCTCGGCGCTGGAGGCGCCGGCTCTGAAGGCTGCGCATCCGTCGCTGCAACTGGTGACCCCGGGTATTCGCCCGGCGGGCAGTGCCCAGGATGACCAGCGCCGGATTCTGACCCCGCGCCAGGCACTGGACGCCGGTTCCGATTATCTGGTGATTGGGCGTCCGATCAGCCAGGCGGCGGACCCGGCCCAGGCGTTGGCTGCCGTGGTGGCTGAAATTCGCGGTTGATCCGAGATACCGCGGCGCGGGCTGCGTGTGAGCGCAGCCCGCAATGATCAGACCTTCAGCACCAGCTTGCCGAAATTCTCCCCGCTGAACAGCTTGAGCAGCGTCTCGGGGAAGGTCTCCAACCCCTCCACCACATCCTCCTTGCTCTTCACTTTGCCGCTGGCCAGCCAGCCGGCCATTTCCTGCGCGGCCTTGCCGTACTCCTTGACATAGTCCATCACCACGAAGCCTTCCATGCGCGCGCGATTGACCAGCAGCGCCAGGTAGTTGGCCGGGCCCTTGACCGCTTCCTTGTTGTTGTACTGGCTGATGGCGCCGCAGATCACCACCCGGGCCTTGAAGTTCAAGCGCGACAGCACCGCGTCGAGGATATCGCCGCCGACGTTGTCGAAGTACACATCCACGCCCTTGGGGCATTCGCGCTTGAGCCCGGCCAGCACGTCCTCGGCCTTGTAGTCGATGACCCCGTCGAAGCCCAGCTCCTCCAGCAGGTACTGGCACTTCTGCGCGCCACCGGCGATGCCCACCACGCGGCAACCCTTGAGCTTGGCGATCTGCCCGGCAATGCTGCCGACCGCGCCGGCGGCGCCGGAGATCACCACGGTTTCGCCGGCTTTGGGCTGGCCGACATCGAGCAGGGCGAAGTAGGCGGTCATGCCGGTCATGCCCAGTGCCGACAGATAACGGGGCAGGGGGGCCAGGCGCGGGTCGATCTTGTGCAGGCCCTGAGGCTCTCCGGTGAAGTAGTCCTGTACGCCGAGCGCACCGCTGACATGGTCGCCGGGCTTGTAGTCCGGGTGCTTGGAACTGACCACCTCGCCGACGCCAAGGGCACGCATCACCTGGCCGAGGCCCACAGGCGGGATATACGACTTGCCTTCGTTCATCCAGCCGCGCATGGCAGGGTCCAGGGACAGGTAAAGGTTCTTCACCAGCACCTGGCCTTCGCCTGGCTCGGTGGCAGGGGCCTGCTCATAGGTGAAGTCGTCACGGCGCACGGCGCCGACCGGGCGCTTGGTCAGCAGGAAACGGCGGTTGGTGTGGGGCATGGCGAGTTCTCCTGAACGAGTGTGAGAGGGGATGATCGGCGGGTTGAATGGGCCGCGTCACGCAAGATCACTGCGAACGATAGTAGTCCAACCGTGCCCTTGATGATGCTGCCCAGCCCAGCGGTGCCCTGACTAGACTCAGCCACGACTTTCCCATCCTTTTACAGGAGCCAGTGATGAGCATGACTTTCTCCGGCCAGGTTGCCCTGGTCACCGGTGGCGCGGCGGGTATCGGCCGGGCGACGGCCCAGGCGTTTGCCACCGAGGGGCTGAAGGTGGTGGTGGCCGACCGTGATGTGCACGGTGGCGAGGCCACGGTGGCACTGATTCGCCAGGCTGGTGGCGAAGCATTGTTCATCGCCTGCGACGTTACCCGCGACGAAGATGTGCGGCTGTTGCACGAGCGGGTGGTCGAGGCATACGGTCGCCTGGACTACGCCTTCAACAATGCCGGCATCGAAATCGAGAAGGGGCGGCTGGCCGAGGGCAGCGAGGCGGAGTTCGACGCGATCATGGGCGTCAACGTCAAGGGCGTCTGGCTGTGCATGAAGTATCAGTTGCCCCTGCTGCTGGCCCAAGGCGGTGGCGCCATCGTCAACACGGCCTCGGTGGCCGGCCTGTCGGCGGCGCCGAAAATGAGCATCTATGCCGCCTCCAAGCATGCTGTTATAGGACTGACCAAATCGGCGGCCATCGAGTACGCGAAGAAGGGCATCCGGATCAATGCGGTGTGCCCGGCGGTGATCGATACCGACATGTTCCGCCGCGCCTACGAAGCCGACCCGCGCAAGGCCGAGTTCGCCGCGGCGATGCACCCGGTCGGGCGCATCGGCAAAGTGGAGGAGATCGCCAGCGCGGTGTTGTACCTGTGCAGCGATGGCGCGGCCTTCACGACGGGGCACAGCCTGACGGTCGACGGTGGCGCGCTGGCGATCTGACCGAGGCCAACCACAGGGCCAGTGCCACCGCCGCGCAGCCCAGCAGCAGCACACCACCAAACACGATCAAGGCCAGCCTTGACCCAAGCCGGTCACTGAGCAGCCCGGTGAAGATCACTGGCAGGCTGAACCCCAGATAGGCCAGCAGAAAGAACCCGGCACTGGCCCGGGTTTTTTCCTGGCCGGCCAACTGATTTACCGCCGCCAGCCCGCCCAGGTAGATGAAGCCATAGCAGGCGCTGCTGGCAGCCACGGCGCCCGCCAGCACGCCCACCAGGTTGCCACTGTCGGCGCCCCAGGCCAGCAGTGCATAGCTGCACGGCAGGATCAGCAGCCCGAGCAAGGTCGCTCGGGCACTGGCCATGCGCCGGGCCAGAGGCTGGAACAGCAAGCCGCAACTGATCACGCAGAAGGTCGAGAACCCCGACCAGGTGCTCAGGCCGTGCTGGCGCAGAATCCCTGGCAGCAGGGCGATGACCAGCCCGACGCAGGCCCAGGCCAGCAGGATCGCCAGGCCATAGGCCAGGCTGCCGCTGGGATAGCAGGGCAGGCGCAGCATGGCGCTGCGTTGCGTCGGGCGTGGGTCTGGCAGGCACCAGACAAGCGCCAGGGCAAAGGTGGCGAGCGCCAGTTGCAGATGGAAGCTGCCCGGGGTGAGTGTCTGTCCGCGCAGCAGGAACAGGCTGGTCAGCGCAGCGCCCAGGCCAAAACCCAAGGAAGTGCTGGCGGTGACCCAGATCGCGGCGCGGCCACTTTCGCCGGGCCGCATCAGCTCGCTCATGTAGGCCGTGGCCGTGGCCGACGCCAAACCGGTGCCCAGGCCCAGGAACAAGCGCGCCACGCCCAGGGATGCCAGGCTGGGGGACAGCAGCATGATCGAGGTGGCGATCATCGACAGGGCGAGTGCGACCAGGATCAACGGGCGTCGCCCGACGCGGTCGGCCAGGCCGCCGAGGGCCAGCAGCACTGGCAATACACCGAGCACGTAGCCGGAGAAAGCCACGGCGGTCGCTGCGGCGCCTTGCCCGGAGAGGTCGGCGTAGGTGATGTACAGCGGGGCCTGGAGGTTTACAGCAAGGGTAATCAGGCACAGGGCGAAGGCCAGCAGGGCGGGGGCGTGGCGAGTGGGCATGGGCGGTTTCCGCAGGATCGATTGCGTCAGCATCGGCCCTGGGTGGCTGTTCGCCAAGGTACACCCAGTACGGATTTGTGTTTAACTGTTTGCCTGAAATAAGCGAACACTTGGCATGCACTTCAATCTTGATCGCGGTCTCCCCACACCCTTGGTTCAGCAGCTGACCGAGCAGTTGCAGGCCTGGATCACTCGGCAGCGCTTGCGCCCGGGTGCACGCCTGCCATCGATCCGCACCTTGGCCAAGGCCCAGGCGGTCAGCGCGTCGTGCGTGATCGAAGCCTACGACCGGCTGGTGGCCAGCGGCTGGCTGGAGGCACGGCACGGTACCGGCTTCTTCGTCGCCGAGCGCAAGCCAGGCCTGCGGCCCGACCCCGGCGAGCCGTGGGGCGAGGCGATCGACGGCAGCTGGCGGCAGTTTCGCGAAGGGCATGAGCAGCTGCTCAAGCTCGGCTGCGGCTGGTTGCCCGTGGCCTGGCGAGCCGAGGCTGAACTGGCCCAGGCCATCCGCCAGGTCAGCCGTGGCGCGCCCGAGGCACTGTTCGACTACTGCCCGCCCCAGGGCCTGGCGAGCCTGCGCCTGCAACTGCACAAAGGGCTGGCGCGGTTGGATATCGCCGCGGAACCTGAGCGCATCGTCACCACCCAGGGTGCCAGCCATGCCCTCGACCTGCTGGTGCGGACCTTGCTGGCGCCGGGCGACACGGTGCTGGTGGAGCGCCCTGGCTACTACAACCTCTACAACTTGTTACGCCTGCACGGCGTGCGCATGCTCGAGGTGCCGCGCACTGCCAGTGGTCCAGACCTGGCCGCGCTCGAGCAGTTGCTCGCCGAACACCGCCCGCGCTGTCTGTTCATCAACAGCCTGTACCAGAACCCGACTGGCACCAGCCTGACGCCCAAGGTCGCCTATCGCCTGCTGGAGCTGGCCCGCGGGCATGACCTGCGGATTGTCGAGGATGACCTCTATGCCGACTTCCAGGACGGGCCGGCGACGCGGCTGGCGACCCTCGACAGCGAGCAACGGGTGATCTACCTGGGCAGCTTCTCCAAGACCCTCAGCAGTTCGCTGCGGGTCGGCTATGTAGTGGCCGATCCGCCCTTGGTGGCGCGTCTGGCCGAACTGAAGATGGTCGCGGGCATCGGCACCTCGCGCTTCGCCGAGCAGGTGGTCGGGCAGATGCTCGCCAACGGCAGCTACCGCAAGAGCGTGCAGCGCCTGCGGCTGCGTCTGGGCCAGCACCGGGCGAGGACGTTGGGGTTGCTGGAGGCCTGCGGCTGGGAGGTGTTCTGTGAACCCGTCGGTGGCATGTTCGTCTGGGCCCGGGTACCGGGGCGCGGCTTCGCCGAACTGGAGCGGCTGGCGCTGGAGCATGCGGTGCTGCTTACCCCGGGCAGTGCCTTCGATCCTCAGGGCCGGGCCAGTGAGTGGCTGCGTATCAATGTCGCCTATGGACAGGATTTGCGGGCCGAGGCGTTCTTCCGGCATGCGGGGCGACCTCTGGCGGTCTGAAAGCGACACGCTCATAGCTAAATGACACCATTGGCGCGTCTGGCTCTTGTGACGGAGTCGGCGCCGTTGTCACTCTTGCTGTCGTAAAGTCCGACAAGGCGAGGGGATGGGGGATGGCGGCGACCAAGCACGGTGTACTGGCCAACCTGGGCATGGCGCGCAAGCTCGGCCTGGGCTTCGCCCTGGTGTTGCTGCTCACCCTGGTGGTGGCTGCCATCGGTGTATACGCCCTGGCCAATGTCGGCCAGCGCTTCGATGGGCTGCGGCAGATGGCCCAGTTCAATACCGATCTGTTGAAGCTGCGCCAGCACGAACAGGCCTTCGCCCTGCGCTCGGACATCAAGGAGGCCGATGCCCTGCGCACGGGGCTGCAGGGGCTGGTGGAGCGGGCCCAGGCAGTGCCGGCACTGGCCTCGACCGAGGCCGATCTCAATGCCTATGGGCAAGCTTTCGACCAGTTCGTCCAGGCGGTGCAGGCCAAGGAGCTGGCGCTGGACATGGCCAGCTGGTCAGTGTCGAGCGTGGCCAACAACCTCGATGTGCTGCAGGCCGGCCTGGCCGACGATGGCACCTATACCCTCAAGCAGTCCCAGGGGCAGCAGGGCGGTGAGTTCCTGGAACAGGCCGGGCAGGTGGCGCAGGTGTCGCGGCTGATGCTGCAGGCCATGGACGAGGCCCGTGTGCGCCTGGACCAGAGCCGCAAGGGCGGTGAAGCCAGCGCCGAGGGACGCATCGCCCAGACCGTCGAAGCGGCGACCCTGGTGGACCAGCTCAAGGCTTCGGTCGCCGATGCCGGCTACCAGAGCGTGCTGGGCGAAGTGGCCGGGCATATCGGCAGCTTCTCCGAAAAGCTCAACGAGTACACCGACCTGCTGGGCCAGGAGCGGGGTATCAAGGACCAGTTGCAGGCGCGTGCCGAGCAGGTTACCGCGCGTGTCGACCAGGTGTATGCCGATCAGGAGCAGGCCATGCAGGCCGAACTGGCACGCAACGCCGTCGCCATTACCGCGGCCACGGTACTGGCGCTGCTGGTAGGTGTGCTTGCGGCCTGGTTGATCACCCGCGCCGTGGTCGCGCCGCTCAAGCGGGTGATCAGCCGGGCCCGGCGCATTGCCGCAGGCGAGCTGGGCATCGAGGCCGAGCCGCCGCGTGCCGACGAGGTCGGCCAGTTGTTGCAGGCCATGCAGCAGATGGCCGAGGGCTTGTCCGGTGTCGTCAGTGGCTTGCAGCAAGGTATCGAGCAGTTGGCCGGCAGTGCCCAGGCCTTGTCGGCAGTCACCGAGCAGACCAACCGCGAAGTCGGCAACCAGAAGGACGAGACCGAACAGGTGGCCACCGCCATGCAGCAGATGACCGCGACCGTGCACGATGTGGCGCGCAACGCCGAGCAGGCAGCCCAGGCGGCCCAGGCTGCCGACGACAAGGTCGAGTCCGGGCAGCAGGTGGTGCGTCAGAGCATGCAGCGCATCGAGCAACTGGCGCTGGCCGCCGAAACCGCCAGCAGCGGCATCGACAGCCTCAGTGCCGAGATCCATACCATCGGTGACGTGCTCGAGGTGATCAAGAGCGTGGCCGAGCAGACCAACCTGCTGGCGCTCAATGCCGCGATCGAGGCGGCGCGTGCCGGGGAGCAGGGGCGCGGCTTCGCGGTGGTGGCCGACGAAGTGCGCGCCCTGGCGCGGCGTACCCGGCAGTCCACCGAGGAGATCGAGCGCCTGGTCGCCAGCCTGCGCGGCAATGCCCAGCAGTCGGTGCTGCAGATCCGCGGCAGCACCGAGCTGGTGCGCCTGGCGGTGGCCGACACGCTGCAGACCGAGAGCGCCCTGGGCAGCATCGCGGCGGCGGTGTCGTTGATCCAGCAGATGAACCAGCAGATCGCCGCGGCGGCCGAGCAGCAGAGCTCGGTGGCCGAGGAGATCAGCCGTAGCGTCACGCAGATTCGCGGTAGTGCCGACCAGGCGGCACTGGCGATGGAGGACAATGCCCGTTCAAGCGTCGAACTGGCGCAGTTGGGCAGCGACCTGAAGGGGATGGTCGGGCATTTCCGCTTGTGATTAGCTGTGGCGGCCCTATCGCGGGGCAAGCCCGCTCCCACGCTCAGTGAGCGTGCACACATGGGAGTGGCATGCGTGGGAGCGGGCTTGCCCCGCGATAGGGTTGTCAGCCCTTGCGCGGACTGAGGATCAGCAAGGTCAGCACTCCCGCCACGATCCCCCAGAACGCCGAGCCGATCGAAAACAGGGTGAACCCCGACGCCGTGACCATGAAGGTGATCAGGGCCGCTTCGCGCTCGCGCACCTCGCCCATGGCCACGCTCAGGCCGTTCATGATCGAGCCGAACAATGCCAGCGCCGCGATCGACAGCACCAGCTCCTTGGGCAGGGCGCCGAACAGTGCCGCCAGTGTCGCGCCGAAGGTGCCGGCGATACCGTAGAAGATCCCGCACCAGACCGCCGCCGTGTAGCGCTTGGCCGGGTCTTCATGGGCATGCGGCCCGGTGCAGATCGCCGCACTGATTGCTGCCAGGTTGATCCCGTGGGAGCCGAATGGCGCCAGCAGCAGCGAGGCGAAGCCGGTGGCCGAGATCAGCGGCGAGGCCGGCACCTGGTAGCCGTCGGCGCGCAGCACGGCGACGCCGGGCATGTTCTGCGAGGTCATGGCCACCACGAACAGCGGGATGCCGATGCTGATGGTCGCCGCCAGCGAGAAGCTTGGCGTGGTCCACACCGGGGTTGCGACTTCCAGCTGGAAGCCGCTGAAGTCCAGCAGCCCCAGGGCGCCGGACAGCGCCGTGCCGACCAGCAGCGCGGCCAGAACGCAATAGCGCGGCGACAGGCGCTTGACCAGCAGGTAGCTGAAGAACATGCCCAGCACCAGTACCGTGCGATGTTGAGCGGCGACGAAGATCTCGCTGCCGATCTTGAACAGGATGCCGGCCAGCAGGGCCGAGGCCAGGGAGGCAGGAATGCGCCGCACCAGGCGTTCGAAGCTGCCGGTCAGGCCGCAGATCAACACCAGCACGGCGCAGGTGATATAGGCGCCGATCGCTTCGCCGTAGCTCACCCCGCCAAGGCTGGTGATCAGTAGTGCCGCGCCGGGTGTCGACCAGGCCACGGTGATCGGCGTGCGGTAGCGCAGCGACAGGCCGATGTTGCACACTGCCATGCCGATCGACAAGGCCCAGATCCATGAGGAAATCTGCGCGCTGGTAAGGCCGGCCGCCTGGCCAGCCTGGAACATCAGCACCAGCGAGCTGGTGTAGCCGGTGAGCATGGCGATGAAGCCGGCGACGATCGCCGACGGCGAGCTGTCCGCCAGCGGCCGCAGGCGCGCTGAGGTGGCATCGGTCATAGGGCATTCCTTGTGCAGGTGTAAGCAGTTTTTTCAGGCTACCGTGCCATGGCGTGATCCTTGCCATACAGCAGGCATTGCATTTAGCCGTACAGTCGCCAACTATGGGGCATTACTACGCAACTGCGTGAAAGGGGAGGGGCGATGTACAAGGTGTATGGGGATTACCAGTCGGGCAACTGCTACAAGGTCAAGCTGATGCTGAGCCTGCTCGACCGCCCGTATGAGTGGCACCCGGTGGACATTCTCAAGGGTGAGACGGAAACGCCCGAGTTCCTGGCCATGAACCCCAACGGCAAGGTGCCGGTGCTCAAGCTCGAAGACGGCACCTGCCTGTGGGAATCCAACGCGATTCTCAACTACCTGGCCGATGGCAGCGAGTTCCTGCCCAGCGAACCGCGGTTGCGCACCCAGGTGCTGCAATGGCAGTTCTTCGAACAGTACAGCCATGAGCCCTACATCGCCGTGGCGCGGTTCATCCAGTTCTACCTGGGGCTGCCGCAGGAGCGGCTGGAGGAGTACAAGGGGCTGCACAAGGGCGGCTACAAGGCGCTCAAGGTGATGAACAAGCAGCTGGAAATGACGCCCTACCTGGTCGGTGAGCAGTACTCGATCGCCGACGTGGCGTTGTACGCCTATACCCATGTGGCGCATCAGGGGGGCTTCGACCTGACCGATTATCCGGCAGTGAAGGCCTGGCTGGCACGGGTGGCCAGCCATCCTCGGCATGTGCCGATGGTGGATTGATCGGCCTCATCGCGGGGCAAGTCGCATCGGCGATGGCGATCTGTCAGATCGCCGCGAAGCGCTTGTCCAGATAGGCAATGATGTCCTTGGACTCGTACATCCAGGTCACCTCGCCTTGTTCCTCGATACGCAGGCACGGCACTTTTACCCGGCCACCGCCTTCGAGCAGTGCCTGGCGGTGCTGCGCATCGTTCTTCGCATCGCGCAGAGCCACCGGCACATTGAGGCGGTGCAGGGCACGGCGGGTCTTCACGCAGAAGGGGCAGGCGTGGAACTGGTACAGCGCCAGGCCCTTGGCCTGCTGCTCGACCTGGGCCTGGGCCGCGGCATCGCGCTTCTTTTTCGCCGGGCGGCTGATCCAGTCGCCGAACACGATAAGCTGGCCGAGGCCGACCCGCAGGGCTTTGACGATCATGGGCAACTCCTGAAATGAAAAAGCCGACCCCATGGGGTCGGCTCGGGACACAGGCCGATCACTTGATCAGGCTGAGGAACTCGCTGCGGGTGGAGGCGTTGTCGCGGAACTCGCCGAGCATCACCGAGGTGAGCATGGTCGAGTTCTGTTTTTCGACACCGCGCATCATCATGCACATGTGCTTGGCCTCGATGACCACCGCCACGCCCGCGGCGCCGGTGACCTGCTGCACGGCCTCGGCGATCTGGCGGCTGAGGTTTTCCTGGATCTGCAGACGGCGAGCGTACATGTCGACGATCCGCGCCACCTTCGAAAGGCCCAGCACCTTGCCCTTGGGCAGGTAGGCCACGTGGGCCTTGCCGATGAACGGCAGCATGTGGTGTTCGCACATCGAATACAGCTCGATATCCCGGACCAGCACCATTTCGCTGTTGTCGGAGGTGAACAACGCGCCGTTGGTCACTTCTTCCAGGGTTTGCTCATAACCGCGGCAAAGGTACTTCATGGCCTTCGCTGCCCGCTTGGGCGTGTCGAGCAGGCCCTCGCGGGAGACATCCTCGCCGATCTGGCTGAGGATCGCGGTGTAGTTCTGTTCCAGGGACATGGATCTACCTGTGGAAAATTTCGCAAAGACGAAGGGTACGGCGGCGACGGCGGCGCTGCAAGCGCGATGTCACTCGTCGCGGCCTTCGAGCATGGTTCGCTTGAGCATCACGTAGACCGCGCCGGTGCCGCCGTGGCGGGCCTGACACGAGGTGAAACCGAGCACCTGCGGGTGCTGGCGCAGCCAGGTGTTGACGTGGCTCTTGATCATCGGGCGCTTGCCGTCCAGGCGCGCGGCCTTGCCGTGGGTGACCCGCACGCAGCGCACTTCGAGCTTGGTCGCTTCGGCGATGAAGGCCCACAGCGTCTCGCGGGCCTTCTCGACGTTCATGCCGTGCAGGTCGAGGCTGCCCTCGAAGGCGATCTGGCCGAGCTTGAGCTTGCGCAGCTGGGTTTCCTGCACGCCGTCACGCCGCCACATCAGCTCATCCTCGGCGCCGACGTCGATGACGAACTGGTCGGACAGGCCGTCGATCACCAGCGTCTGCTCGCTGCGGATGGTCGCCGCATGGCGCAGGCCTGCCAGCTGCTTGCGGTCGGCATTGGGTTTGCCGACTTCGGCGCGATCGTGCTTGATCGGCTTGACGCCCTGCACTTGGCTGCGGAAGAGGGAAAAGTCGTCGTCTTGCATGGTGCCTCCACGTGGGCGGCGTAGTTTACGCGACTGTCATCGCGGGGCAAGCCTGGCCCCGCGCACGGCGTGTCAGTCGTGCTTCTTCATCAGGTGCGGCGACAGGTTCAGCTCGCGCCCGCGGCGCAGGCGGATACGGCTGCGCCGCCACAGGCGCACGCCGAAGTACAGCAGGGCCAGCCCGACGACGGTCAGTGTCGCCGACAACGGACGGTTGGCATTGAGTTCGGCCAGGGCAGCGTAGTTGCCCAGCAAGCCGGCGAAGCCGGCCATGGCCAGCAGGATGCCCAGGGTGGCCAGCAGTACCGAGAGTGCCGCGGCGATGCGCGCGCCCCAGTTGCTCGGCTCGCGCTGGCGCAGGCGCTTGGCATCGAAACTGCCTTTGAGCTTCATTCGAATTCCTCAGGATCGGGTGGTGCTGATCCGGATTTCGACCTGCGGGTCACCTTGGGGTTCCGCCCGTCCGCCGGGCGGTCGTGGGTCAGACCAGGCTGGCGGTGGGGGCGACGCAGGCGAAGTTGTCGGCCATCACGGCCATCTCGCACTGGTGGATCTGCGCAGCGGGGATCACGGTGTCCTTCAGGGCCAGGTCACGGGTCGCCGAAGCATCTTCGACCAGGGTGCAGCGATAACCATAGTCCTTGGCGCGGCGCACGGTGGTGCTGACGCTGGAGTGGCTCATGAAACCGCAGACGATCAGGTCCAGCGGGCCGAATGCCTGCAAGGTCTCGTGCAGTTTGGTGTTCTTGAAGGCGTTGGGCATGCGCTTCTCGATCACTACCTCGCCTTCGCGCGGCTCCAGCCCGGGAATGAACTCGCCGGCCGGGCCCTGCGGGTCGAAGTGACCGCCAACGGTGCCGAGGTGGCGGACATGGATGATCGGGCGGCCGGCCTTGCGGGCGGCGTCGAGCAACCTGGCAATGTTCGCCACGGCCTCGTCCATGCCCGACAGCGCCAGCGGACCGCTCAGGTACTCCTTCTGCGCATCGATGACGATCAGGCTGGCTTGGCTCAGCTTGGCCGGCGGATAGTCGCGGCCAGTGAGGCGGAACATCGTGGTTGGAACGGACATCAAGGGCTCCTTGGGTAGGGCTTTTGTGTACCTATTCTCCCTTGCCTTGGCGCCAATGTGAATGGTTGACAGCGCAGGCGGCGTGGTTACTGGCTTGTGGCTATCCATTCGGCCATCGGGGCGAACATTTGTGCGGTGTGGGCTGTTAGACTTTTGTCCTGTCTGAAAAGGAGTACCCCGTGATCACATCCCGCCTGCGCACCCTGCGCGACCACATCCGCTGGGCGGTCAGCCGCTTCCATGAGCATGAACTGTTCTTCGGCCACGGCGCCGACAATGCCTGGGACGAGGCCCGCCTGCTGGTGCTCGGCGCGGTGCACCTGCCCTGGGAGGTGGCCGACAGCTATCTGGACTGCGCACTCGAGGATGATGAGCGGGTACGTCTGCAGCACCTGCTCAAGCGCCGCATCGAAGAACGTGTGCCGACCGCCTACCTGCTGGGTGAGGCCTGGTTCTGCGGCATGTCCTTCATCGTCGACGAACGCGTGCTGGTGCCGCGCTCGCCCATCGGCGAGTTGATCGAAAAGCGCTTCGAGCCTTGGCTGGCCGCCGAGCCTGCGCGCATCCTCGACCTGTGCACCGGTTCCGGTTGCATCGGCATCGTTGCCGCCGAAGTGTTCCAGGACGCCGAGGTAGTGCTGGCCGACCTGTCGTTCGACGCGCTGGAGGTGGCCAACCAGAACATCGAGCGCCATGGCCTCGAGGAGCGGGTGTACACCGTGCAGGGCGATGGTTTTGCCGGGCTGCCGGGGCAGCGCTTCGACCTGATCCTGTCCAACCCGCCATATGTCGATGCCGAGGACTTCGGTGACATGCCGGCCGAGTATCACCACGAGCCCGAGCTGGGCCTGGCCTGCGGCAACGATGGCCTGGACCTAGTGCGGCGCATGCTGGCCGAGGCGGCCGACCATCTGACCGACAAGGGCCTGATGATCGTCGAGGTAGGCAACAGCCAGGTACACGTCGAGTCGCTCTATCCCGAGGTGGACTTCGCCTGGCTGGAGTTCGAGCGCGGTGGGCACGGGGTGTTCATGCTGACGGCCGAACAGTGCCGGCAGCATCAGGAGCTGTTCAAGGCACGGGTCTGACTGCGCGCCCGTTCCCACAGGATGCATGCAATCTCCGTGGGAGCGGGCTTGCCCCGAGGGGCGATATCAGCGGGTGGCAATCCAGATCAGCAATCCGGCCTGGAACACCGCGAAGGCTACCAGGCAGGTGATAGTAAAGCGCAAACCGCTGTCTTCGCGGCGGTACTTGGCCACGCGCTCGTCACGCTCGCGCAGCTGCGCTTCCTTCTCCATCAGGTTCTGCTCGGCCTGTTGCAGCATGCCGGCGGCCTCGAGGTGGTCCACGCGCTGCACCTTCTCGGTGTTCCAGCCGCCCTTGAGCTGGCCCACCGGCGTTTCCACCAGGCGCCCCTTGAGCAGTTGCCCATCGGTGTATTGCACCTCCAGGCCGACGCTGCGCAGCACATGGTCGCGGCGCAGGCGGGTGTCTTCGTTCAGGGCGTCCTTGTTCGGCAGGCTCATGCCTTCGATCTGGTAGTGCGAGCAGCGCTGCTGCAGCCATTGCACCGCCTGCGCCAGCAGGTAGCGGCCAACACCACGGTTGAGGGGCTCGAGCTGCAGGCCGGCCGGGTCGCCGATGCGCACCGTGCGCGTTTCGTGGTCGACGCGGATGTCCAGCTGGTTCTGTTCCTTGCGCACCTTCTGCCCTGGCAGGCGGATTTCCATGCGCAACAGGCTGTGGGCCTTGTCGTGGCGCTCGGCGTAGCCGAACTGGACAAAGCGCAGCGGGCGGGCGCCGCTGTTGCGGTCGGTCGGCAGCGGCGCCAGGCGCAGTAGCTGGAAGTGTTCGGCGGCAAGATCCGCCCAGGGCTGCGGGGCGCTTTCCGGCGCTTGTTCTTCGGTCGCCTCGGCGGCGGGGGCATCGGTCATCAGGGGGTCCTCAGGTGCACGGCGGCCGGGCGCGTGGGCCGCGATCACTGCCTTCTCAGCCGCGTTATCGGCAGGCCTGGGCAATACCTGAGGGCAGGCCTCAGGCCTGCGGCAACCCTTGGATGAACAGGACGATGCGCTCGCCCAGCTCGCGCGCCAGCGGCAGCTCGGGGTTGCGGTAGCTGTCACGCTGCTGGCTCATGCCCCGGGGGCTGATGCGCAGCACATGATTCATGCCGTCGATCAGCGCCAGTTGCGCGTCGGGTTTGGCCGCCTTGAGGCGTTCGGCGTCGGCTACCTCCACCTGGATGTCGTTGCGCCCCTGGACAATCAGCGCGGGCACCTTGAGCCGGGCGAAGGCCGCCGCCGGGTCCTGATGCAGCAAAGTGATCAGATACGGCTGCACGCTGGGGCGGAACACCTGGCGCAGTGGCGCGGGTACGTCGAGGCTGGTCTGCCCGGCCTGCAACCGGTCGATCAGCGCCACGCCAGCGGGCAATTGCGCCGGCGGCAGGCGCTGGGCCAGCTGCTCGCGCAGCACGTCAGCCACTGGCCGACCACTGCCGGCCAAAGTGATCACCGCGCTGGCGCCGGCCTGCTCCGCGGCAAGGCTGGCGATCAGCGCGCCTTCGCTGTGGCCGACCAGGATCAGTGGACCGAAGCGCGGGTCCTGCCTGAGCGCGCGGCCCCAGGCCACCACGTCGGCGACATAACGCTCGACGCTGAGGTCGCGTTCGTCGGGGGTGGCCGGCTGGCTGGCGGCCACGCCGCGCTTGTCGAAGCGCACGCTGGCAATGTGCTCGCCGGCCAGCAGCAAGGCCAGGCGCTTGAGGTTGTCGATGCGCCCGGCGGCAGGGTTGTTGCCATCGCGGTCGGTCGGCCCGGAGCCGGCGATGATCAGCACCACCGGGGGCGGCGTGGCCTGCTGCGGCAACAGCAGGCTGCCATGCAGCACGCCCTGGCCGGTGTCCAGGTCGATGGGGCGTTGCAGCACGGTGGGCGCGGCCTGGGCAAGGCTGGCACAGAACAACAGGAGCAGGGCGGCAAGGCGCGACTTCATGGACGGGGTACTACATGGGAAGTTGATGATTCGACCTTGGGTCAGGCTGAAGGTTCGTCGACGCCATCGCGGGGCAACCACACCCCCGAGGTTTTCCGTATACTGCCGCTTTCGTTCACTTCAGGCTGATTCGCGGAGCGTCCATGTCCGGCAATACCTACGGCAAGCTGTTCACTGTCACCACCGCTGGCGAAAGCCATGGCCCGGCGTTGGTCGCCATTGTCGACGGCTGCCCGCCAGGCCTGGAAATCTCCCTTGCCGATCTGCAGCACGACCTCGACCGGCGCAAGCCCGGCACCAGCCGGCACACCACCCAGCGCCAGGAGCCGGACGAAGTGGAGATCCTCTCCGGCGTGTTCGAAGGCCGCACCACCGGCTGCTCGATCGGCCTGCTGATCCGCAACACCGACCAGAAGTCCAAGGACTACTCGGCGATCAAGGACCTGTTCCGCCCGGCCCACGCCGACTACACCTATCACCACAAGTACGGCACCCGCGACTACCGCGGCGGTGGCCGCAGCTCGGCGCGCGAAACCGCCATGCGCGTGGCGGCTGGCGCCATTGCCAAGAAGTACCTGGCCACCCAGGGCATCCGCGTGCGCGGCTACATGAGCCAATTGGGCCCGATCGAGATCCCGTTCAAGACTTGGGAGTCGGTGGAGCAAAACGCCTTCTTCAGCCCCGACCCGGACAAGGTGCCGGAGCTCGAGGCCTACATGGACCAGCTGCGCCGCGACCAGGATTCGGTGGGGGCGAAGATCACCGTGGTCGCCGAAGGCGTGATGCCGGGCCTGGGCGAGCCGATCTTCGACCGCCTCGACGCCGAGTTGGCCCATGCCTTGATGAGCATCAACGCGGTCAAGGGCGTGGAGATCGGCGCCGGTTTCGCCAGTGTCGCCCAGCGCGGTACCGAGCACCGTGACGAGATGACGCCCGAGGGCTTCCTCAGCAACAACGCCGGCGGCATCCTTGGCGGCATTTCCTCGGGCCAGCCGATCGTTGCCCATCTGGCGCTCAAGCCGACCTCGAGCATCACCACCCCGGGCCGTTCCATCGACGTCGACGGCAACCCGGTGGAGGTGATCACCAAGGGCCGCCACGACCCCTGCGTCGGCATTCGCGCCACGCCGATCGCCGAGGCGATGATGGCCATTGCGCTGATGGACCACCTGCTGCGCCATCGTGCGCAGAATGCCGAGGTGAAGGTCGGGACCCCGGTGCTGGGCCAGCTCTGACAGTCCCGGCCCTATCGCGGGGCGAGCCCGCTCCCACGAATTCCAGCGTGGGAGCGGGCTCGCCCCGCGATAGGGCCGCAAGCTTCTGAACGGACTTCCCATGCCCCCGATCCCCTACTGGCGCCTCTCCAGCTTCTACCTCTTCTATTTCTCCCTGCTCGGCTCCACCGCGCCGTTCCTGGCCCTGTACTTCGACCACCTGGGCTTCTCCCCGGCGCGCATCGGCGAACTGGTAGCCATCCCCATGCTGATGCGCTGCGTGGCCCCCAACCTGTGGGGCTGGCTCGGTGACCGCAGCGGCCAGCGCCTGCTGATCGTGCGCCTGGGCGCGCTGTCGACCCTGGCGACCTTTTCGCTGATCTTCTTCGGCAAGAGTTACGCCTGGCTGGCGCTGGTCATGGCGTTGCACGCCTTCTTCTGGCACGCGGTGCTGCCGCAGTTCGAAGTGATCACCCTGGCCCACCTGCACGGCCAGACCTCGCGTTACAGCCAGGTACGGCTGTGGGGCTCGATCGGCTTCATCCTCGCCGTGGTGGGCCTCGGGCGCTTGTTCGAATGGCTGAGCCTGGACATCTACCCGCTGGCGCTGGTGGCGATCATGGCCGGTATCGTCGTTGCCAGCCTCTGGGTGCCCAATGCGCAACCCGTCGAGCAGGCCGAGCAGCGCGGGGCAGGGGGCTTTCTCAGGCAGGTGCGGGCGCCTGGGGTACTGGCCTTCTATGTGTGCGTGGCCCTCATGCAGCTCAGCCACGGGCCGTACTACACCTTCCTCACCCTGCACCTGGAGCACCTGGGCTACAGCCGCGGCGCCATCGGCTTGCTGTGGGCGCTTGGCGTGGTGGCCGAAGTGCTGGTGTTCATGGTCATGAGCCGGATCTTCGCCCGCTGCTCGGTGCGCAACGTGCTGTTGGCCAGCTTCCTGCTGGCCGCGCTGCGCTGGTTGTTGCTCGGCAACCTGGCGGATATCCCGGCGGTGCTGGTGTTCGCCCAGGTACTGCACGCGGCCACGTTCGGCTGTTTCCATGCCGCGGCCATCGCCTTTGTCCAGGCCAGCTTCGGCGCTCGCCAGCAGGGCCAGGGCCAGGCGCTGTATGCGGCGCTGTCAGGCACCGGCGGTGCCCTGGGCGCACTGTATTCGGGCTACAGCTGGAAACTGCTGGGCCCACACTTCACCTTTGGTATGGCCAGCGTCGCGGCGCTCGCGGCAGCCGTTATCATTGCCTTCCGACTCAAAGAAAGCAGGAACCACCCCTGATGAGCATCCTCAGCGTATTCGACCAGTCCAGCCCGGACCTGCCGCACAAGGTGCTGACCCACCACGACGACATCGCCGCGACCCTGGCCGAGCAGGGCGTGCGCTTCGGCCGCTGGCAGTCCGGTGCGCGCCTGCGTCCGGGCAGCAGCCAGGATGAGGTGGTCGCGGCGTGCCGTGGGCCGCTCGACCAACTGATGACCGCGCACGGCAGCGTGGTATTTGGCGTGCTCAGCCGCGATGGCGCCGACCTGAGCCAGGCCGACCTGCGTGATGAACATGTGCATGACAGCGATGAAGTGTTCGCGATGATCAGCGGGCGTGCCCAGCTCAGCCTGCGCCTGGGCGCAGCTGTGTATGCCGTGCTGTGCGAGAAGGATGACGTGCTGCTGGTGCCGGCCGGCACGCGCCGCTGGCTGGACCTGGGGGCCAGCCCATTCTGCCTGGCCTTGCGTCTGTTCGGCAGCGAGCAGGGTGTGCCGCCACGCTTCACCGGGGATGCCATGGCGCGGCAATTTGCCGGTTTCGACGAGCTCTGATCGACGAGCTCTGAACGAACTCGCGGGGCAGCTCCTGCTCACACCCTCCAAGAGTGAGCAGAAGCTGCCCCACGAACGGGTTGCGCGCTTAGCGGTAGGTCGGTAGGGCGAAGCGTTGCTGGCTCTGCAGCATGGAAATCACCGGCAGCTCGCTGGCTTGTTCGGCAAGGTCGCGGCGGATGGCGCTGATGGCCCACGACAGTTGCTCGGCGCTGTGCAGTTGCGCATAGGACAGCACCCGGCGGGTCACCACGCCGTCGCTGGCGCGCAGGGTCAGCAGCACGCCGCCGTCGGGGCGTGGCTGGGTGGCAACCTGATAGGCGGCGAAGAGCGAGGCGAATTTTTGCTGGATGAGGTCCATATCAACTCCTGACTGTTGTACTGGCAGACTTGAGTTGAAGATTGCAGTGACCGTGCCAGCCCGCGATTAAAATAAAATCCTTTAAATTCAATAAGTTATATTTATTTTAGTAAGCGACTGCATTGCATTCTGCACGCCCGTGCATTTTGCACAGTGCATTTTGCACGGTCATAGCCTGGCTCTCTGTCGCCGATAGAATCTGAACCTTGGACCTGTCGTTGCTGCCTGATGGACACTTGGCCCATTGCCAGATGCCAGGAGGTTCCCGATGTCCAATCACCAGCCCGCCACCATGACCGCCGAAGAAACCGCGGCCTTCGCCGAGGAGGTCTTCGAGCGCGCCCGCCGCGGCGACGCGACAATGCTCGGCCGCCTGCTCGATAACGGCCTGCCCGCCAACCTGTGCAACCACAAGGGCGACACCTTGCTGATGCTGGCCAGCTACCACGGTCACCATGACGCCGTGCAGGTGCTGCTGGCCCATGGTGCCGACCCGCTGATTGCCAATGACAACGGCCAGTTGCCGATTGCCGGTGCCGCCTTCAAGGGCGACCTGGCGATGATCCGCCTGCTGCTGGAACACGGCGTGCCGGTGGATGCCGCCGCCGCTGACGGCCGTAGCGCATTGATGCTGGCGGCGATGTTCAACCGCCTGGAGATCATCGATTACTTGCTGGCCCAGGGCGCCGACCCCGCGCACCGCGATGCCGCCGGCGCCACTGCGCTGATGGCCGCCCGCACCATGGGTGCGGTAGATAGCGCGGCACGTCTCGAAGCATTGGCCGACTAACTGCCCGGGGGCTTTTGCGGCTATCCTTGGCGCTTTTCACGCCAACCCGCAGGCCCCCCCATGAAAGACCAGTTGCTCGAATTCATCAGCCTCATCGGCGCCGGTTGCATGCGCGATGAGGACATCGAGCGCATCGCCGCCGAGGCCGCCGAGGCCTACGCCGACCCCGCTGCGTTCCTCGCCGCCAATCCGGACATCAACTACGACGACAGCTTCCCGTTCCCGCTGGGTGAATGGGTGGTGGTCGGCAGTCTGCCCGATACCGTGCTGTTCCAGGCCGACAGCTACCAGGACCTGTTCCAGCAGATCAGCGATTCGTTCGACAAGAGCGTGCCGTTCACCCTCAAACCCAAGCAACTGGCGCGCACCGAGGCGCTCACCGCGCTCAACCGCATCCAGGTGCAGATGGGCGCGCTGAACAAGGAAGCCGGTGGCTACGTGCTGCTGAACTTCAGCCAATTGCTCGACGATGAGTTGCAGATGATCATGGTCGGGCAGCACGACCTGGCCCGTGTGCTGGCGCTGGGCGAGGCCGTGGGCATCAAGGTGGAGCCGGCGCTGGAAGCGTTGAAGGTGGCAGTGCACATCTGAACCGTAGCCGTCGTGGAGCCCGTGGGAGCGGGCTTGCGCTGCGATCGGCCGGTCAACCCAGCGCGGTATCGAGGAACATCATCACCGCGAAACCGCCCATCAACCCCAGCGTCGCCGCGGTCTGGTGCCCGTTGCGGTGGGTTTCCGGGATCACCTCGTGGGACACCACGAAGATCATCGCTCCCGCCGCCAGGCCCATGCTGATCGGGTAGGCCAGGGCAAAGCCGGTGGAGATGCCCAGACCGATCACCGCGCCCAGCGGTTCCATCAGCCCAGAACCGATCGCCACCAGCGCCGCCTTGAAGTTCGACAGCCCCGTGGCGCGCAGGGCCAGGGCCACGGCCAAGCCTTCGGGGATGTCCTGGATGGCGATGGCGCTGGTCAGCGGCAGGCCGATAGCCATGTCGCCGTTGGCGAAACTCACCCCGATGGCCATGCCTTCGGGCAGGTTGTGCAGGGTGATTGCCAGCACGAACAGCCACACCCGGCTCACCCGCTCGGCCTGCGGGCCGCAGGGGCCGGTGCTTTCATGCTCGTGCGGGGTGAACCGGTCCAGGCCCAGCATCAACAGCACCCCAAGGCCCATGCCCAGTACCACCGTGAAGGCCGCCGCCGGGCCGTTGCCGGTGATCTCGCGGGCAGCGTCCAACCCGGGGAGAATCAGCGAAAACGAACTGGCGGCGAGCATCATGCCGGCGGCAAAACCGAGCATGACGTCCTGAGTGCGCGCGCTGACGTCGCGCAGGATCACCGCCAGCACCGCGCCCAGCGCGGTGGCGCCGAAGCCGGACAGGCCGCCAAGCAGTGCCAGGTGCAGATGGTCGGCATGATCGCCGTTGACCGCGTTCCAGATGCTTGCCAGCAGCAATGCGCCGATGGCCAGCAGGCTCAGCACCAGGCCGGCACTGAGCCAGGGGGTCTGCAGGGCCTGTTGCCGCCAGGCGCTGAACAGTGAATCGGGGGCGGCGCTTTGGGTGTGGGCAGGGGGCATGCGGACCTCTGGGCAGTGGATGACAGCAGTTTATTCACTGACCGGCATTCGCGGCCAAGGATTCCCTTCTATCGGGGCCATAGCCAGCTATGCTCTGGGGCACACACACCGTGCGGGAGCGGCACCATGGGGTCCACCTTCAACAGCCTGGTCGGCCTGATCATCCTGGCCCTGGACATCTGGGCCATTCTCAATGTGCTCAAGAGCGGCGCCGAGGTCGGGATCAAGGTGCTGTGGATCCTGCTGATCCTGCTGTTGCCGGTGCTGGGGCTGATCATCTGGGCGATCGCCGGGCCGCGGGGCAATGTGCGGATCTGACTATCGGGGGAGGTGGCACCGGCCTTGCCGGTGATCGCGGGGCAAGCCAGCTCCTACAGGTTATGTAAGCGATAGTTGCTCTCGACAAAATTTTCACACTCGATTTTTGAAAATCCGCGCCGCACAATGCGGCCTTGGTCTCACCTTGCCCACAAGGGCCAGACCACCAGGCTATCGGCGCTTTCGCCTTCCCGCAAACCGCAATCCTAGGACCTCTCCATTCATGGCTAACACGGACGCCTTGAAGCAACAGGGTGTGCGAGGCTCGTTCTCGCCGACCCTGAAATCCCACCTGGCCTACACGTTGCTCAGTGGCCTGGTGATCATGCTGATGCTCAGCCTGGTGCGCCTGGCGCTGCTGGTCTACAACAGCGACATGATCGGCGACACGCCGTACTCGACCGTTGCCGAAGGCTTCTTCAACGGCCTGCGCTTCGACCTGCGCGTGGTGGTGTACATCAGCATCCCGTTGCTGCTGGCGCTGCTCAGCCCCTGGCTGATGGCCCGCCGTGGCCTGTTCCGCTTCTGGCTGACCATCGCTTCGAGCGTGGTGATGTTCCTCGGCCTGATGGAGATGGACTTCTACCGCGAGTTCCACCAGCGCCTGAACGGCCTGGTGTTCCAGTACATCAAGGAAGACCCCAAGACCGTCATGAGCATGCTCTGGTACGGCTTCCCGGTGGTCCGCTACCTGTTGGCCTGGCTGGTCGGTACCTGGCTGCTGAGCCTGCTGTTCAAGGGCATCGACCGGCTGACCCGCGGCAACGCCAGCGCCCAGCTGTCGGGCAGCCGCAAGCTGGCGCCCTGGTACGGTCGCCTGGCGGTGTTCATGGTGGTCCTGCTGGTGGCCGTGGTCGCCGCCCGCGGCACCCTGCGCCAGGGCCCGCCGATGCGCTGGGGTGATGCCTTCACCACCGACTCCAACTTCGTCAACCAGCTGGGCCTGAACGGCACCCTGACCCTGATCGATGCCGCCAAGAGCCGCTTCGGCGAAGACCGCGCCAATATCTGGAAGCCCGTGCTGGACCAGCCGCTGGCCACCCAGACCGTGCGCGAGCAGCTGCTGACCGCCAACGACACCCTGGTCGATGCCGACGAGGCCGCGATCCGCCGTGATTTCGTGCCGCCTGCGGCGAACACGCTGGGGGTCAAGAACGTCGTGGTGATCCTCATGGAAAGCTTCGCCGGCCACTCGGTCGGTGCCCTGGGCAGCCCGAACAACATCACCCCGTACTTCGACAAGCTGGCCAAGGAGGGTCTGCTGTTCGACCGCTTCTTCTCCAACGGCACCCATACCCACCAGGGCATGTTCGCCACCATGGCCTGCTTCCCCAACCTGCCGGGCTTCGAATACCTGATGCAGACCCCGGAAGGCGGCCACAAGCTGTCCGGTCTGCCGGCGCTGCTCAGTGCCCGCGACTATGACGACGTCTACGTCTACAACGGCGACTTCGCCTGGGACAACCAGTCCGGGTTCTTCGGCAACCAGGGCATGACCACCTTCATCGGCCGCAACGATTTCGTCGACCCGGTGTTCTCCGACCCGACCTGGGGCGTGTCCGACCAAGACATGTTCGACCGCGGCAACCAAGAGCTGGCCAAGCATGACGGCAAGAAGCCGATCTACGCGCTGCTGCAGACCCTCTCCAACCACACCCCGTACGCATTGCCCAAGGACCTGCCGGTGGAGAAGGTCACCGGGCAGGGCCGCCTGGACGAGCACCTGACCGCCATGCGCTACTCCGACTGGGCGCTGGGCCAGTTCTTCGAGAAGGCGCGCAAGGAGCCGTACTTTAAGGACACCCTGTTCGTCATCGTCGGTGACCACGGCTTCGGCAACCACCAGCAGGTCACCGAGCTGGACCTGGGCCGCTTCAACGTGCCGCTGCTGCTGATCGCCCCAGGCATCCAGGAGAAGTTTGGCGCGCTCAACCACACCGTGGGCACCCAGGTCGACATCGTGCCGACCATCATGGGCCGTCTCGGTGGCCAGGCCCGCCACCAGTGCTGGGGGCGCGACCTGCTCAACCTGCCTGAGGGCGACCAGGGCGTGGGCATGATCAAGCCGTCGGGCAGCGAGCAGATCGTCGGCCTGGTGCAGGGCGACCGCATCCTCATCGAGTCCAAGGACATGACCCCGCGCATGTACCGCTACCAGTTGGGCCGCGAGTTCAAGGCCGAGCTGATCGACAGCCCCGACCAGCCGGAGATGCTCAAGAAGCTCGAGGCCTACATCCAGACGGCCACCAAGAGCCTGCTGGACAACACCGCCGGTGTCGTCCACGGCACGCCGAAGTAACCGCGCCGAGTGGCCCAAGGAAGCCCGCCGTTGACCGGCGGGCTTTTTTCATGCGGTTTCATGCATGCGGCTGAACATTTGCCGGTTGGTCATGGTCAAGCTAGTACGCAGTTCCATTCACTGTTGTGCCAGCGAGGGCTGATCGATGAAAGCATGGGAAGTCAGCTTTGCCGACCAGAAGGGCGAGCCGCAGACGCTGCTGCTCAATGCCGAGCAATGCCCCAGCGAGGAGGACGCCGCACGTGCCATCCGTTCGCGTTTGTTCCCGCTCATGGATGAACTTGACCTCAATGACTTCCAGGATCGCAGCTTTTCCCCCACGGCACGCTGGCTCAAGGAACAGAGCGGCGTGACCATCACCACCATTCGCCAGCTACCCTGAGCCGCCACGCTCTGGCGCAGTGCCTGCACAGGCACTACGCTGGAGATAGGCGCCGGCCAAATCTGCGGGTCCGCGTCGATTCCACTCGCGTCTTGCATCAGCTCGAATTGCCAGGCATGGCACGCTTGCCAGGCAGGTGCTTTGTGCACTGAAAGTCTATCCATTGCTTTGCAGGAGGACGTTTCATGAGCAGCCAATACGACGACATCAGCAGCAGTGTCCTGCGCCAGATGAAAGCTGGCGGTTTCGATTTCACCCGTATTCATCCCATCGAGTTCTATGCCGTGTTTCCCGACGAGGCCGCCGCACGCCGGGCGGCGGTGCAGTTCCGTGGCGAGTCGCTCAGCGCCCAGGTGAGCGAGCGCGACGACGGTGCCTGGCACCTGGAGCTGAGCAAGGTGATGTACGCCACCCATGGCGGCATCGGTGCCTTCGAGCAGGCCTTCGAACGGCTCGTGTCGCCCCATGGCGGCGAGGTCGAGGGTTGGGGCGTCAAGCAGGAACGGCCGATTGCCTAGGCCGCGCGGCCCCGTGCGTCCTACTGTTGCTTGCGCCCGGCCATATGCTTCAGGTATGCCAGCAATGCATCGAGTTCCTGTTCGCTCAGCACCTGGGTGGAGAACCCGGGCATCTTGGCCTGCGGCCAGTGCCGCAGGCTCTGCGGATCGCGAATGTATTGGCGCAGGAATGTCGGCTGAAAGTATTCGGTAGGGTTGTGCGGCAGGTTCAGGTCCGGGCCCAGGTGCGCGTCGCCAGCACCATTGAGGCGGTGGCAGGCCAGGCAATTCTGCTGGAACAGGGCAAAACCCTGGCGCACCGGATCCGCAGCGGGCAGCGCCGGGTCTGGCAGCAGGGCGGGGAAGCGCGCCTCGACCGCTGCCAGGCTGCGAATGCTGGCGATCTGGAACGGCCATTGCTCCGGGCGGATGCCGCTGGCCTGGGGCTGGGTCCATACCAGGTAGAACGGCCCGGCTCCCGCCTTGCCCTGGCCGAGTGGCGGCCAAGGCTGGGCGTTGTCCTCGATGGCCAGCCAGGCTTGTGCCGGGCCTGGCTGCAACAGCGGGCCGGCGGGCATTTCTGCAGCGAAGCCGTCGAGGGCCACCGCCTGCAGGTGGTCGCTCGGTTTCACGCCCTCGAGCAATGCCGCCAGCGGTACGGCGCGGTAATGCATGGTGCGCTTGTAGGCCACGTCCTGCTCAATGGTGATGTCCCGCGCCTGGGGATGGGTGAGCAGTTGCTCGCTCTGCCAATGCCGGCTGCCGTCACCCAGTTCGAGGGTCAGTTGCGCGGCCAGCGCTGGCAGGGGAACAAGCAAGCAGAGCAGGGTAAGGCACAGGCGCATGGGTGATCTCCAACCATCAAGGTCGGCAGGTTACCCACGCCCGCTTGGAAAAGGCCACTGCCGCGATCAACCGAACAACCGGGTGAGGTTGGGCAGGATCAGCAGCAGGGTCGTGGCGAAGAGTATGAGCCCGGCTTGGCGTACTTTCGATTGTCTGAACATGGCGGACCGCCTTCTTGTTGTTATTCCTGAATAACCCTTGGCTTCCTTGTCTGGCTTCGGGTCGATCGCAGCGGCGTGGTGAGGCGCCTGATCTGCTTGCCTTCTATGTGGATATACAACCAACAGTAGGGGCCACGTCATCCCTGATTCAGAACCCTTTGTTCTAAGCAAATTGATGCAAATTACCCGATGCTTAAAGGCCACTGGCCACTCCGCTGGCACACTTGGGCTAGACGAGTGCGCGCCCAGGGTTACCGAGGGTTACAGGGCCTACCGTTCGTCTGGACATCCTACTTGCTTGTACGCCCCTTTCGCGTCAGTCTTTACAGCAAATCCCACCCACATGTCGTTCAGGACTACCGCTATGTCGTTACGCATCTGCATCCTTGAAACCGATGTCCTGCGGCCGGAGTTGATCGCGCAGTACCAGGGCTACGGAAGGATGTTCGAGCAGCTGTTTTCACGCCAGCCGATCGCCGCCGAGTTTGATGTGTACAACGTGATGAACGGCGATTATCCGCCGGCCGAGCGAACCTTTGATGCCTATCTGGTGACCGGCAGCAAGGCTGATTCGTTCGGCGACGATCCGTGGATCCAGACGCTCAAGGCGTACCTGCTCAAGCTGTATGAGCGGGGCGAGAAGCTGCTGGGGGTGTGTTTCGGTCACCAATTGTTGGCATTGACCCTCGGTGGCAAGGCCGAGCGCGCCGACAAGGGTTGGGGCGTGGGTATCCACCGTTACAGTCTGGCGGCGCATGCGCCGTGGATGGACCCGCAGGTGTCCGAGCTGACCCTGCTGATCAGCCACCAGGACCAGGTCACCCAGCTGCCTGAAGGGGCCACGGTGATTGCCTCGAGCGATTTCTGCCCCAACGCCGCCTACCATATCCGTGACCAGGTGCTGTGCTTCCAGGGCCACCCGGAGTTCGTCCACGACTATTCCCGGGCCTTGCTCGACGCGCGCCAGGCCTCGCTGGGCGACGAAGTCTACGCCAAGGCGGTTGCCAGCCTTGCTACCGAGCACCAGGGGGATCTGGTGGGCGAGTGGATGCTGCGCTTCGTCCAGCAGCCCGGTAGTCGCGTGATCTGAGATCCACGTTGACTGAGGTCGCGTGGGAGCGGGCTTGCCCCGCGATGCGCTGTATGGTACCGGCTTCGCCGGTGATCGCGGGGCAAGTCGCAGCGGCGAACCGCCGCTCCCACGTTGTTTGGCATTACAACCAGCCCGACCGCTTGAAACTGAAGTACAACCCCGAGCACCCCAGCCCGATCACCCCCAGCACGGCAAAGTAGCCGTAGTGCCAGCCCAGTTCCGGCATGTTCTGGAAATTCATCCCGTAGATCCCGGCAATCGCCGTGGGAAACGCCAGGATCGCCGCCCAGGCCGCGAACTTGCGCTGGGTGATGCTTTGCCGTGACGACTCCAGCAGCATGCCGATCTCGATGGTCTGGCTGGCGATGTCGCGGATGCCGGCCAAATCCTCCATCTGCCGGGTCACGTGGATCTGCACGTCGCGAAAGTACGGGCGCATGTTCTTGTCGATGAACGGGAAGCTCAGGCGCTGCAGCTCCTCGCTGACCTCCACCATCGGCGCCACGTAGCGGCGCAGGCGCAGGATGTCACGGCGCAGGCTGTGCAGGCGCTGGATGTCTTCTTCCTTGAGCGAGTTGCTGAGCACGCTCTGTTCCAGCTCCTCGATCTCGCCATGGATGGCCTCGCTGACCGGCTGGTAGTTCTCGGTGACGAAGTCCAGCAGGGCGTACAGCACGAAGTCCTCGCCATGCTCGAGCAGCAGCGGGCGCGCCTCGCAGCGCTGGCGCACCAGGGCGTAGGACTTCGAGTGGCCGTTGCGGCAGGTGATGATGTAGCCGTTGCCGGCGAAGATGTGGGTTTCGATGAACTCAAGCCGGCCTTCGTGCCGTACCGGCGAATAGGTGACGATGAACAGTGCGTCGCCGAAGGTTTCCAGCTTTGGCCGGCTGTGTTTCTCCAGGGCGTCCTCGATGGCCAGCTCGTGCAGGCCGAACTGGCGCTGCAGGTTGGCCAGTTCCTCGGCGTTGGGCTCTTCCAGGCCGATCCACACGAAGTGCCCCGGCTTGCGCGCCCATTCGGCGCCCTCGTCGAGGCTGATATTGGTGACCTTCCTGCCGGCGCTGTAGACCGCCGCCGCGACGACTCGACCCATGGTTGTCCGCTTATTCGATTGAACACGCTACACAGCTTGGGCTGTGTAGCGGTGCGGGGCAAGTCAGGACGCGGTGACTTCGCTTTCCATATGGTCGATGCAATGCTGCATCTGGCTGCGGCATTGCTCGATCAGCGCGGGCACGTCTTGCTGGGTCAGGCCGGCGGTGGCGATGGGGGCCAGCGAGCGAATGACCACCGTGCGCTGGCGCCAGCTGTTCAGGCCCAGGCGTTTGGTATAGCGGCTGACGCATACCGGCACGATCGGCACGCCGGCTTCGATCGCCATGTGGAAAGCGCCTTTCTTGAACGCCAGCAACTGCTCGCCGGGGTTGCGCGTGCCTTCGGGGAAGATCCAGATCGAGGTATCGGCGCGCAGGGTCCGGGTGGTGGTCTGCATGGCCTTGCGTGCCTGATAGGCGTTCTTGCGATCGATCAGCACATTGCCGCCCAGCCAGAACAACTGGCCGAACAGCGGAATCCAGCCCAGGCTCTTCTTGCCGATGGCCACGGTGCGCCGGGGCACCACCTGGCCGAGGATGAACAGGTCATAGTTGGACTGGTGGTTGGCGATGATCACGCAACCGGGGGGCTGGTCCCACAGCGGGCCGACCTCGGCCTTGACCTTGATGCGCAGCAACCAGGCGGCCGGCACGCTGTACAGGCGGGCGAACAGGCGGCTGTTGTCGGGGTTGAACGGGCGCAGCAGGCCGATCACCAGGCCGACGACACCCACGAGCAGGAAGTGCAGCGCCAACAGGAGCATGCGGAGCATATAAAGCATGGTACGACTCACACCGGACAGTCGCGGCGCAGTGTACGGATGTGCACTGGTGGGGGCAAACGATGCTATGGCGTAGGAGGTCACGTGGGAGCGGGCTTGCCCCGCGATGCGATCACCCAGGGTGACGCCATCGCGGGGCAAGCCCGCTCGCACGAAGCCGATAGAGGAAAGCCGTGAGTGATCAGCCCAGGTGGTTCTGATCTGCCAGGATCGCTTCGTCCAGCGCTTCCAGCAGCGCCTTGCGCACCTTCAGCTTGGTGTTCTTGTGCGCCAGCATGTTCAGCTTCTTCAGTTCACGGGCCGCGGCCAGGGCGGCTTCGTGCAGTTGCTCGGCGGGCACCACCTTGTCGAGGAAGCCGGCTTCCCGGGCACCCTGCGGGTCGAACACTTCGGCATTGTTCACCGAGCGCTGGAACGCCGCACGGCCGAGGCGGTCACGGGCGAGCTCGATACCGGCGTGGTGCATGGTCATGCCGATCTGCACTTCGTTCAGGCAGATCTTGTAGGGGCCCTCGACACCGATGCGGTAGTCGCCCGACAGCAGCAGGAAGGCGCCCTTGGCCACGGCGTTGCCGGGGCAGGCGACGACCACCGGGAAGGGGTGCGACAGCAGGCGTCGGGCCAGGGTGGAGCCGGCGGTGACCAGGCCAACGGCCTCCTTGGGGCCGGCGGTCATCACCTTGAGGTCGTAGCCGCCGGAGAGGATGCCCGGCTGGCCGGTGATGATCACCACCGCGCGTTCCTCGACGGCGCGATCGAGCGCGGCGTTGAAGGCTTTGATCACATCCGGGGAGATGGCATTGACCTTGCCGTTGTTCAGGGTCAGGGTGGCGATGCCGTCTTCGGCGTGGTAGGTAATCAGCTCGCTCATGGCAGAGTCCTTTGGATGGCGTGGCGACGACGTTACCCAGCGGCGCCGGCCAGGTAAAGCACCAAGGCTGACTGGTCGGTCAGCGCCACGCCGCCGTGCCTTGCGCCATCTGGGCAGCACTGAGCGGGTGGGAAAAAGCGCTGGGTACAATGGCAGCATTGCCCTGATTGGCCAGAGTTTTTGGCCGATTGCCTTAAGCGCATGAAAATTCTGAAAAAAATGCTTGCCAAGTAAAAGCTCTTCTACTAAATTAGCGCGCCTCGACAGGCTGAATAGCTTGAAGAGAAAACGGTGAAGTGTCCGAGTGGTCGAAGGAGCACGCCTGGAAAGTGTGTATACGAGAAATCGTATCAAGGGTTCAAATCCCTTCTTCACCGCCACATTCTACGAGAAGCCCCCGAATCGAAAGGTTCGGGGGCTTTTTGTTTGTCGCTGTGTTTTTACCTGTGCGATCGCATCGCCGGCAAGCCGGCTTCCCACAAGATAATGCGATCTCCTGTGGGAGCCGGCTTGCCGGCGATGGGCTGCGAAGCAGCCCCTTTAGAAACTTACTGAGGCAGACAACCGTGCCGTACGCGGCGCCCCCTGGAACAGGTAGTTGTCGCCCAGGTAGTCGCCCACGTCGCGCCAGTAGCGCTTGTCGAAGACGTTGTCCACGGTCAGGCGCAGCACGGTGTCGTAGCCGCCAATGTTCGTACGGTAGCGGCTGCCGATGTCGAACACGGTGTAGCCGCCGACTTCGACATTGCCCGCCTGGCTGGCGTACTTGCTGGCGCTGTAGCGGGCGCCGCCAAGCAGGGCCAGGCCGGGGACGGGCAGGGCGTAGTCGGCCTGCAACGCCGCTCTTAGGCGCGGCACGTTGATCGCCTGGTGGCCTTCGTAGGCGGCGGTGTCGCTGTTCTGTACCCGGGCGCGGATCGCCGCAGCGCTGGCCTGGATCTGCAGGTTGGAGGTCACCCAGCCGCTGGCGCCAAGTTCCAGGCCGGTGTTCTTCTGCTGGCCCGACTGCACATAGGTCGGCGCAGGGGAATCGTCCGGACGGGCATATTGGTAGGCCTGGCGGATCTGGAACAGGGCCGCGCTGAAGCTCATGCCCTGCCAGTCGCGCTTGATGCCGACTTCGAGTTGGCGCGACAGGGTAGGGGCCAGGATCTCGAACGCGTTGCTGGCGTACCAGGGGGCGGTGCCGCCGGAGGACAAGCCTTTTGCATAACTGGCGTAGAGGGTGGTGTCCGGCTGCGGCTTGTAGATCAACGCCGCGTTGGGCAGCAGTTGGTACTGTCGGGTATGGCGCCCGGCGACGCCATACTGGTCCCAGGTCTTTTCGTCCAGACGCACTTCCCGGGCGCCGATCACGGTCTGCCAATTGTCATTGAAGGTGATGCGGTCGCTGAAGAATAGGCCGTACTGGCGGCTGTCCAAGCGGCGCTCACTTTCTCCAATGGGCTTGTCCGACGGCTCCACGGCTGGCGCACCGGTATGGATATTGCCCGTGCCTCGCCACTCGTTGTAGCCCGGCCGCTGATCGAGCGTGCGGCGTTGCGCGCTGGTACCGACGGTCAGCTCATGGCCCACGCCCAGGGCTTCGAAGCGCCCGTCGAGTGTGGCCTGGGCTTCGTCGATGCGGCGGGTATCGTCAGGGCTGCGGAAATCGTAGATGTCGTAGTCGCCATTGCTGCCGAAGTAGGACCCTTCGCTCGAGCCCCAGGCAAACGCGCTGTAGTCATCGATGACTACCTTGCTGCGCGAGGCACTCAAGGTGCCGTTCCAGTTGTCGTTGAACTGGTACCTGAAGCGCCCGCCCAGGTTCCGCGAGTCGTTCTGCACGGGCTTGGCCCAGGACTGCCAGGCCAGGTGATCCTTGGGGTCGACGCCATGGGGCAGTTGGTTGCCGCCAAGCAGTTGATAGCCTGGCACAGAATACTGCTCGCGATGCTGGTACTCGGCGTCCAACTCCAGCACGGCATTCGGGTTGATATGCCAGTCGAACGCCAGGGAGGCGAAGTCGCGCTTGCCATCGGCATGGTCGACATAGGAGCGGATATCCTCATGGGCGAGGTTCACCCGCAGGCCCAGCTGGCGCTCGGCGCCAAGCCAGCCGCCCAGGTCGGTGGCCAGGTAGCGCTCGCCCTGTTCGTTGCTCGACACGCTGATGCTGCGCACATCCTCCGGGCGCTTGGTCACGTAGTTGACCAGCCCGCCCGGCTCCGACACGCCGCTCTGCAACCCGGACAGCCCCTTGAGCAGCTCCACCTGCTGCTTGTTCTCCAGCGCCACGTTCTGTTCGCCGGCGATGGTCTGGCCGTTGACCCGGTAGCTGCTGGCGGCGTTCAGCTCGAAGCCGCGCACGTTGAAGTTCTCGTAGTAGCCGATCGGCGCATAGCTTTCGCCCACCGAGGCATCGCTTTGCAAGACCTCGCTCAGCTTGCGCACCTGGCGGTCGTCCAGCAGCTGGCGGCTGAACACGCTGACCGAGGCGGGGGTGTCGAGCAGCGGCGCGCTGTGCAGGCCGCCGACCTGGGCTTCGCGGGCCTGGTAGCCGCTGTCCTGAACATCCGAGATGCGTACGGGGGCCAGGGCCACACTGTCGTCGGCAAGGCCATGGCCACTGTGCAGGGCAAGGCCCAGGCCGAGCAGGCCCAAGGGCAGGCGGGGGCGAAGCGGGGTCATGCAAGGCTCCTTGAAAAGCGGACGCGCCGTTATCGCTCGGCAGCTGTCGGGCAGGCAAAAGGGCGCCATGGTAGCAGGCCGCCGAGCCTTTCAGGGATGCAGACGTGGGATCCGGCGCGCCGCCGCCCCCACCGATACCGCGCAATGCAGAGGCATGCGTGTTTCCTGCGGGAGCCGGCTTGCCGGCGATGAGGCCAGTACAGTCAATACGAACGAAGCGGGGTGCGATTCAGGCCGCCGCCGGCCGTTGATGCCGGCGCCAGCTGTCGTCGATCTTCGACCAGGTCTTGCCATCGGTGATGGCCAACAGCTTGCGGCCATCCTTGAAGGTGGCGAGGAAGGTGACTTCCTCCTCCTTGCCGCCCAGCAGCAGGCCGGCGAGCAGGCCGACCGGGCCGGCCACCAGGGCGCCGGCCACCCCCCAGCCCAGGGCGGTGCCCAGGCTGCGGGTCGACTCGAGGTTGGCCAGCTTCAGGTCCTTGATCCGCGCCAGCGAAATGCGCTCGCCGGGCGAGGGGCTGCGCGGGGTCTTGAGAGTGAGCGCTCCATTGCGATACTCGCCTTCACCTTGCAAGAAATCGCCGGATTGCACCGTGAGTCTTGTCATTGTGTCGTCCTGTCAGGAAGGGGGCCTTTGACCAACGCCTACTGAGCGCTCCGCACGCTGGCAAGTCAACGCCGAGGCGACGGAGGGTCGTGCGGCAGGTTGTCGCGTAGTAAAGCGCCTAAACGAAGCGTTGATGGCAAACCACAGGCACAAGTCGCATTTTCGAAAGTAAACTTCGAATCGTCGTCTATAAAGTCCTGGGGTCATGATTAGAACTAATGCTTGCAGCTGGCGCCATTGATCCATCGCAGTTTGCGCAAATAAGTGCGACGCAGTTGAGTTTTCGAAAACGAAAAAATGACGTCAAAAAACGCTGGACATCAAGTTTCATTATGTGTCAGTTTTTTTGCGCCTCATAAAGGCGAGTGACAGGAAGTTCTCGCCAGGTGGGAGAATCCTGTCTGACATCAACTGCTTTTTTGTAAACAAGGAAGTAACCTGCATGTCGAAAGTCAAAGAAAACGCTATTGCATCGGCCGTTTCCGCACTGCAGCCGAAAGGGCCAAGTTCGTCCTTCGGCCTGATCGATAGCTTTGCCCACCAGTACGATCGCGGCGGCGCGAACATCAATGGCAAGAAGTCCTTCACGGTCGACCAGGCCGCCGACCACCTCCTGCGTGATGGCGCAGCCTGGAAGGACCTGAACAAGGACGGCACGATCAGCCTCACCTACACCTTCCTGACCAAGGCACCGTCTGATTTCTACAGCCGCGGGCTGGGCTCGTTCAGCCAGTTCAGCGACCTGCAGAAACAACAGGCCAAGCTCTCCATGCAGTCCTGGGCGGACGTGGCCAAGGTCACCTTCACCGAGGCGGCATCGGGTGGCGACGGCCACATGACCTACGGCAACTTCAGCGCCAGCAACGGCGGCGCGGCGTTCGCCTACCTGCCGTTCGACGGCCCGGGTTCGCACAAAGGTGAATCCTGGTACCTGATCAACAGCGGCTACCAGGTCAACATCACCCCGGGCACCGGCAACTACGGGCGCCAGACCCTGACCCACGAAATCGGCCACGTACTGGGCCTGTCCCACCCCGGCGACTACAACGCCGGCGAGGGCAACCCGACCTACCGTGACGCCGACTACGCCCAGGACACCCGTGGCTACAGCATCATGAGCTACTGGAGCGAGAGCAACAACGGCCAGAACTTCATCAAGGGCGGCGGGCAGTACTACGCCTCGGCCCCGCTGATGGACGACATCCTGGCGATCCAGAAGCTCTACGGCGCCAACTACGCCACCCGTGCCGGCGACACCACCTACGGCTTCAACTCCACCGCTGATCGCGACTTCTACTCGGCCACCTCGGCCTCGTCGAAGCTGGTGTTCTCGGTGTGGGACGGTGCAGGCAACGACACCTTCGACTTCTCGGGCTTCACCCAGAACCAGAAGATCAACCTCAACGAAGCGTCGTTCTCCGACGTCGGCGGCATGGTCGGCAACGTGTCCATCGCCAAGGGCGTGACCATCGAGAACGCCATCGGCGGCTCGGGCAACGACCTGCTGATCGGCAATGCGCTGGCCAACGTGCTCAAGGGTGGTGCCGGCAACGACATCATCTACGGCGGCGGCGGCGCCGACCAGCTGTGGGGCGGCAGCGGCTCGGACACCTTCGTGTTCGCGGCTGTCAGCGACTCCACCAAGGCGGCGCCGGACCGCATCATGGACTTCACCTCGGGCGTGGACAAGATCGACCTGTCGGCCATCTCCGCGTTCGCCGTGAACAAGCTGCCGCTGCAGTTCGTCAACGCCTTCACCGGCCATGCCGGCGAGGCGCTGCTGACCTATGACCAGGCCACCAACCTGGGCAGCCTGTCCATCGACTTCACCGGAAACGCCTCGGCTGATTTCCTGGTGACCACCGTTGGCCAGGCCGCTGTCACCGACATCGTGGTCTGATGCAACAGGGGGCGGCGCTTGCGCGTCGCCCTTTTGTCGGCGAGGCAGACGAATGAAAGCAACCTTGCGAACGATCGCGCTGGCCGCGATTACCCTGATGTCGATGACCGAGGTAGGTATGGCGAGCAGCCTGTTACTCCCCAACGCCGCGCAAATGGCCGGTGATTGGACGCTTTACCCCGAACAGCAGCAGGCGCAAGCCTGCAACCTGCACCTGGGCGCCAGCGAAGGCGAAATCGAAGGCGACCTGGATTGCGCCAGGGACTTGCTGGGCCTGCGCCCCGGCAGTTGGCTGGTGACCCCCGACACCTTGGCCCTGGTGGGCGGGGATGGCAGCAGCGTGGTGCACTTCAGCCGTGACGACGGGCATTATGCCTGGACCCGTCCGGACGGTACCCAACTGGTGCTCCAGCGCCAGGCCAAATAACCCCACCCTGGAACTTGAAAAGTTTCAGGTAAACAAGGGCGAAACATGAAACTACCGAGCAAAAAGCCCGGGGCGCCTTTGTGGGCGGCACTCGGCGAACATAAGTCGACCTTGATCAGCGTCGGCTGTTTCACGGCATTGATCAACTTGCTCATGCTGGTGCCGTCGATATATATGCTTCAAGTGTACGACCGTGTACTGAGTTCGCAGAGCACGACAACTTTGTGGGTGCTGACGCTTATGGTGGTCGGCTTCTTCGTTTATATCGGCGGGCTCGAGGCGGTACGCAGTTTCATTGTCATTCGGGTCGGCAACCAGTTGGAAAAGACGTTCAACCTGAAAGTCTATCGCGCCGCCTTCGAACGCAACCTGCGCCAGCGCGACGGTGCAGCCGGCCAGGCTCTGGGCGACCTGACCCAGCTGCGCCAGTTCATCACCGGCCCCGCGCTGTTCGCCTTCTTCGATGCCCCCTGGTTCCCCATCTACCTGGCGGTGATCTTCGCCTTCAACGTCTGGCTGGGCGTGATGGCCACGGTCGGCGCGTTGCTGCTGATCGCCCTGGCGATCCTCAACGAGCGCCTGACCCATGACACCCTGGCCGAGGCCAGTGGTTTCCAGCTGCAATCGACGCAACTGGCCGGCAGCCAGCTGCAAAGCGCCGAGAGCATCCAGGCCATGGGCATGCTCGGTGCCCTGCGCCAGCGTTGGTACACGTTGCACGGGCGTTTCCTCGATCTGCAGAACAAGGCCAGCGACACCTCGGCAGTGATCACCGCCACCAGCAAGGGCCTGCGCCTGTGCCTACAGTCGCTGGTACTGGGGCTGGGCGCGCTGCTGGTGATCGAGGGGCAGATGACCCCGGGCATGATGATCGCCGGCTCCATTCTCATGGGCCGGGTGCTGGCGCCGATCGACCAGTTGATTGCGGTGTGGAAGCAATGGAGCGGCGCGCAACTGGCCTACCAACGTCTGGACGGCCTGCTGCGCGAACACCCCGAGCCGCCAACGCCGATGCCCTTGCCGGTGCCCACCGGGCAACTGGCGGTGGAGCAGGTCAGTGCCGGCCCGCCCGGGCGCAACCTGGCCACCCTGCAACAGGTGAACTTCTCCTTGGCGCCGGGCGAGCTGCTCGGCGTGCTGGGGGCTTCGGGGTCGGGCAAGTCGACCTTGGCCAAGGTGCTGGTCGGCGTCTGGCCGACCCTCGGCGGCCATGTGCGCCTCGATGGCGCCGAGCTCAGCCAATGGGACCGCGACGCGCTGGGCCCGCACATCGGCTACCTGCCGCAGAACATCGAATTGCTGCGCGGCAGCATCGCCGAGAACATCGCCCGGTTTGGCGAGCTGGACGGCATCAAGGTGGTCGAGGCGGCGCGCCTGGCGGGTGTGCATGACCTGATCCTGCGCCTGCCCCAGGGCTACGACACGCGCCTGGGTGAGGAGGGCGTCGATCTCTCCGGCGGCCAGAAGCAGCGCATTGCCCTGGCCCGCGCCCTGTACGGCGACGCCCGGCTGATCGTGCTCGACGAACCCAACTCCAACCTCGACAGCCACGGTGAGGCCGCGCTGGCCAACGCCATCGTCCAGCTCAAGGCCCAGGGCCGCACCGTGGTGCTGGTGACCCACCGCAGCGCGGCGCTGGCCCAGGCCGACAAGCTGCTGGTGATGAACGAAGGGCGCATGCAGGGCTTCGGCCCGGCCCGCGACATCCTCCACGCCATGGGCCAGGCCCCGGCGCAACGACCCCTGCAAGCCGGAGGTGGCGCATGAGCCAGCACACCCGTGATGCACGTTTCCATGTTCGTCTGGGGTGGTGGCTGACCCTGGTCGGTTTCGGCGGTTTCATGGCCTGGGCCAGCCTCGCCCCGCTCGACCAGGGTGTGCCGGTGCAGGGCACCGTGGTGGTGTCGGGCAAACGCAAGGCGGTGCAGTCCATGGGCGCGGGCGTGGTCAGCCGCATCCTGGTCAGCGAAGGCCAGCTGGTGCGCCAGGGCGAGCCGCTGTTCCGCCTCGACCGCACCCAGGTGCAGGCCGACGTCGATGCGCTGCAGGCCCAGTACCGCATGACCCGCGCCGCCCTGGCGCGCTGGCAGAGCGAACGCGACAACCTCGGCCAGGTGCAGTTTCCCGCAGAGCTGCTCGAAGATGCCGACGCCCGCCTGGCGCTGATCCTCGAAGGCCAGCGCCAGCTGTTCGACAGCCGCCGCCAGGCCCAGGCCCGCGAGCAAGGCGCCCTGGCCGCCAGCATCGACGGCTCCCAGGCGCAGCTGACCGGCATGCGCCGGGCGCGCGGTGACCTGCAGGCCCAGGCCGACTCGTTGCGCGAGCAGCTCGACAGCCTGCGCCCGTTGGCCGGCGAGGGCTATATCCCGCGCAACCGCGTGCTGGAGTACCAGCGCCAGCTGTCGCAGGTGCAGCGCGACCTGGCGCAGAACGCCGGCGAAAGCGCGCGTCTGGAGCAGGTGATCGTCGAAGCCCGGCTCAACTTGCAGCAGCGCCGCGAGGAGTACCAGAAAGAGGTGCGCAGCCAGCTGGCCGAAGCCCAGGTCAAGGCCGCAACCCTGGAGCAGCAGCTCAACTCCGCCCACTTCGAGCTGCAGCACAGCGAGATCATCGCCCCGGCCGACGGCATCGCGGTGAACCTTGGCGTGCACACCGAAGGCGCCGTGGTGCGGGCCGGCGATACCCTGCTGGAGATCGTGCCTCAGGGCACCGCGCTGGAAGTGGAAGGGCGTCTGCCGGTGAACCTGGTGGACAAGGTGGCACCGCAGTTGCCGGTGGACATCCTGTTCACCGCCTTCAACCAGAACCGCACGCCACGGGTCACCGGGGAGGTGGCGCTGGTGTCAGCCGACCAGCTGATCGACGAGCGCAGCGGCCAGCCGTACTACGTGCTGCGCAGCACCGTCAGCGAAGAGGCGCTGGCGCGTCTCGAAGGCCTGGCCATACGCCCGGGGATGCCCGCCGAGCTGTTCGTGCGCACCGGCGAGCGCTCGCTGCTCAACTACCTGTTCAAACCCCTGCTCGACCGTGCAGGCACCGCCTTGACCGAACAATAAGGACCGCCAGTGAAGAAGTTCCCACTGATCGGGCTGCTGCTGGCCTGCGCCTGGCTGCCGACCGCCGCCCAGGCCGCCATGGGGCCGTTCCAGGTATACGAGCAGGCCCTGCGCCGCGACCCGACCTACCTCGCAGCGTTCAAGGCCCGCGAAGCCGGCCAGGAATACCGTGCCATCGGCCGCGCCGGCCTGCTGCCCAGCCTGTCGTACAGTTACAACAAGGGTCGCAACGATTCCGAGGTGCGCTACCTCGGCGATTCGCGCCGGCAGAAGGAAGACCGCAACTACAACAGCATGGGCTCGACCTTCATCCTCCAGCAGCCGCTGTTCGACTACGAAGCCTATTCGAGCTATCGCAAGGGCGTGGCCCAGGCGCTGTTCGCCGATGAGAGCTTCCGCGACCAGAGCCAGCAGTTGCTGGTGCGGGTGATGACCAGCTACACCCAGGCGCTGTTCGCCCAGGACCAGATCGCCATCAGCGTCGCCAGCAAGCAGGCCTACCGCCAGCAGTTCCAGCAGAACCAGCGCCTGTTCGACGCCGGTGAAGGCACGCGCACTGACATCCTCGAGGCCCAGGCCCGCTATGAGCTGGCCGATGCCGAGGAGATCAAGGCACGCAATGAGCAGGATGCCGCGCTGCGCGAACTGGGCGCGCTGATCGGCGAGCCGGCGGTGCGGGTTGAAGACCTGGCGCCGCTGCGTCTGGGTTTTGCCTTGCCAGTGGTTGACCCCAGCGGCTATGAGGCCTGGCAGGAGCGTGCCCTGGCCAACAACCCGCAACTGGCGTCATCGCGACAGGCCCTGGAAGTGGCGCGCTACGAAGTCGAGCGCAACCGTGCCGGGCACCTGCCCAAGGTCACCGCGTTCGCCACCTCACGGCGCCAGGAGTCGGACAGCGGCAACACCTACAACCAGCGCTACGACACCAACACCGTGGGCATCGAAGTCAGCGTGCCGATCTTCGCCGGGGGCGGCGTGTTGGCCTCGACCCGCCAGGCCAGCCGGCACCTGGAGCAGGCCGAGTACGAGCTCGACGGCAATACCCGCGGTGCCTTGATCGAGCTGCGCAAGCAGTACAACGCCTGCCAGTCCGGCGCCAGCCAGTTGCGTGCCTACCAGCGGGCGCTGGTGGCGGCCGAGGCGCTGGTGGTGTCCACACGCAAAAGCGTGCAAGGCGGCGAGCGCGTCAATCTGGACGTGCTCAACGCCGAACAGCAATTGGCCACCACCCGCCGCGACCTGGCCCAGGCGCGTTACGACTACCTGCTGGCGTGGATCAAGCTGCATTACCAGGCCGGGGTGTTGAGCGAGACCCAGCTGGCGCGGGTGGACGAAGCGTTCATCGACGCCAAATCCGGTTGATGCCCTGATCGCCTACCAGCGTGGGAGCGGGCTTGCCCCGCGATGCGAGATATGGCACCGGCTTTGCCGGTGATCGCGGGGCAAGCCCGCTCCCACGCTAGTAGGCGAGTCACTGAAAAGCATTCAGGCTGGCACCACTGCCTTCCCCCGCTTGCGTTCAGCCAGCCCCCACACCAGCAGCGCCAGGGCACCGATCACCAGCCCGGCCACTACGATCCCGTCCCAGCCATGCACCTCGAACAGCTGCGTGCCCAGCAGTGACCCCAACGCCCCGCCAATGAAGTAGCAGGTGATGTACCCGGCATTGAGCCGCGTGCGCGCCTCGGGGCGCAGCACGATCACCGCGTTCTGGTTGCTCACGTGCACCAGTTGCACCGCCAGGTCGAGCAGCAGCACCCCCACCAGCAATGCCACCAGCGAGCTCTGCGCAAACCCCAGCGGCACCCACGACAGCAGCAGCGCCACCAGCCCTACCGTGGTCCCCAACGGCCCTTTACCGCGATCGGCCAGGCGCCCGGCCCAGTTGGCCGCCAGCGCGCCGATCGCCCCGGCCAGGCCGAACAGGCCGATCACCGCGTCGGAGTAATGGTAGGGCGCCTCGCTCAACAGGAACGCCAGCGGAGTCCAGAACAGCGCGAACAGGCTGAACGCCAGCAAGCCCAGCAGCGAACGCAGGCGCAGCACCGGCTCTTCGACGAACAGGCGGAACACCGAGCCGATCAGCGCCGGGTAGTTCAAGCCGGCGTGGCTGTGGTGCTGCGGCAGGCTGCGGTACAGGGCGAGGGCACTGATCGCCATCAGCACCGCAGCGAGCACGTAGATGCTGCGCCAGCCGCCCAGCTCGGCCATGAAGCCTGCGGCGGTGCGCGCCAGCAGGATGCCCAGCAGCAGGCCGCTCATCAGCGTGCCCACGGCGCGGCCGCGTTGCTCCGGCGCACTAAGCGCGGCGGCCATGGGTACCAGCACCTGGGCTACCACCGAGAACAGCCCGGTCAGCGCCGTGCCGAACAACAGCCACGGCAGGCTTGGCGCGCAGGCGCTGATCACCAGGCCGGCGGTGGCGATCAGCACCATGGTGACGATCAGCCGCCGCTGCTCGAACAGATCGCCCAGTGGCGCGAGCAACAGCAGCCCGGCGCCGTAGCTGAGCTGGGCGGCGATGACGATGGTGCCGGCGCTGGCGGTGCTCAGGCCGAACTGCTCGGCGATGCTGTGCAGCAGCGGTTGGGCGTAGTAGTTGCTGGCCACGGCCAGGCCGGTGGCGGTGGCCATCAGCAGGATCAGGGCGCGACTCAGAGTCGGGGAGTTCATGGGCAGTCTCGTTGCAGGCAAGGTTGTGTGGCGACAAGTATCAGGAAGTGTCTGGCATGACACCAATGTATAGTTTTCAACTTATCCATCTTGAAAGCAGATAGATCGATGAACCTCAAACAGCTCGAATATGCCTTGGCCGTGGCCGACACCGGCAGTTTCACCCGTGCCGCCGAGCGTTGCCATGTAGTGCAGTCGGCTCTCAGCCACCAGGTGGCGCGGCTGGAGGCACAGTTGGGGGTGAGCCTGTTCGAGCGCAGCTCGCGGCGGGTGCGCCTGACCCCGGCCGGCGAGGCCTTCGTGCTCAGCGCCCGGCCGGCGGTGGCGGCGGCGCGGCGGGTGGCCGAGGATGTCGCGGCCGCTTGCGGTCAGGTGCGTGGACGTCTGTCGATCGGCGAGATCAGCTCGCTCACCGCGCTGGACCTGGTCGATCTGCTGGCGGTGTTCCACCAGCGTTATCCGGATGTGGACGTGCGCTGGTTGACCGCCAAGAGCGAGTTGTTGATGGCGGACGTCCGCGAACGGCGCCTGGACGTGGGCTTCATCGGCCTGTGGCAGGGCGAGGCGCTGCAGGGCGTGCAGCATCGCCTGCTGGCGCGGGAGGCGTTGGCGGCGGTGCTGCCGCCCGGCCATCGGCTGGCGGGCAGGGCGCAGCTGGCCCTGGCCGAGCTGGCCGACGAGGTGCTGGTGGACTTTCCCGAGGGCACCGGGGCACGCCGGCAGACTGACGAGGCGTTCCAGGCGGCCGGGTTGCGGCATCGAGTGCAATTCGAAATTGGCCATATTCGCCTGGTGGAAAAATTCGTGCAGCGGAGCATGGCCGTGGGCCTGGTCCCCGAGCGCATCGCTCGGGGCTTCCAGGAGGTCGTCATGGTGCCGCTGGTGGATGCACCGGTACGGCATCTGTATGCGGTGTGGTCGCCCAGCCCGACGCCAGCGGCGCGGGCGTTTCTGCAGGTCATGGAGGCGAGTTTGCCGGCACACGGTGCGCGTTGACCCATCGCGGGGCAAGCCCGCTCCCACGGGACGTTGCTGGGTCCGTGGGAGCGGGCTTGCCCCGCGATAGGGTGTGCGTTCAGGCCGCAAACCCACCATCGGCAAGCAGGCTCGCCCCGGTGATGTACCCCGCCTCAGGCCCCGCCAGGTAGGCGACGAAGCTGGCGATCTCGTCTGCCTGCCCGTAGCGCCCGATGGCCATCAATGGGATCAGGCTCTCGGCGAACTCGCCACTGGCCGGGTTCATGTCGGTGTCCACCGGCCCCGGCTGCACATTGTTGACGGTGATCCCCTGCGGCCCCAGGTCCCGTGCCAGGCCCTTGGTCAGGCCGACCAGCGCCGACTTGCTCATGGCATAGGGCGCACCGCCGGCGAATGGCATGCGCTCGGCGTTGGTGCTGCCGATGTTGATGATCCGCCCGCCCTGGCCCATGTGCTTCACCGCCGCCTGGGTGGCCACGAACACGCTGCGCACATTGACTGCCAGCAGGCGATCGAAGTCGGCCAGGTCGAACTCGGCCACCGGCGCTACCGCCAGCACGCCGGCATTGTTGACCAGGATATCGAGGCCGCCGAAGGCCTTTGCGGTGTCGGCCACGGCCTGTTGCACGGCCTGGATGTCGGCGCTGTCGGCGCGCAGGGCCAGGGCCTGGCCGTCGGCATTGTTGATTTCACCCGCCAGGGCCTCGGCGCTGGCGCTCGAGCTGACATAGGTGAAGGCGACCTTGGCGCCGTCGCGGGCCAGGCGCCGGACGATGGCCGCGCCAATACCGCGGGAACCGCCCTGGACCAGGGCCACCTTGCCGGTGAGGGGAAGTGCTTGGGACATGCTGATCTCCTGCAGTGAAGCAAGGCCGGATGCCTTGGGATGGACGCAGTATCCGCGCTCGATTAGCTGTTGATAAGATGGCAATCGAGTTACTCAGAATAAACCAGGAGTTGATAATGGCCGTGATGGAGTCCTTCAGCAGCCTGGAATGCTTCATTCGCAGCGCCGAAGTCGGCAGCTTTGCCGAAGCCGCCAGACGCCTTTCGCTCACCCCGGCGGCAGTGGGCAAGAACGTCGCCCAGCTGGAGGCACGGCTTGGCGTGCGCCTGTTCCTGCGCAGCACCCGCAAACTGACCCTGACCGAGGCCGGGCAGCGTTTTCTGGCCGAGGTGAGCGAGAGCTTTCGCACCATCCAGTACGCCGTGGCCAACCTCGCCAACAGTGAGGGCCATCCTTCGGGCGTGCTGCGGGTCAGCATGGGCACGGTGTTCGGGCGCCTGTACGTGTTGCCGCTGCTGGGCGAGTTCCTTGCCCGCTATCCGGCGGTGACGGCGGATTGGCATTTCGACAACCGCCAGGTCGACCTGATTGGCCAGGGCTTCGACGCCGCCCTCGGCGGCGGTTTCGACCTGCCGCCCGGGGTGGTGGCACGCAAGCTGACGCCCGCGCACCGGGTACTGGTGGCCTCGCCGGGCTATGTGCGGCAGCACAGGCCTATTGACCGGCCGGAACAGTTGCAGGCTTGTGCCGGCATCCTCATCCGCTCGCCGCAGACCGGCAGGGTACGCAGCTGGCCGCTGACCAGCCGCTGGCAGGAGCAACAGCCGCTGCAACTGCCCCAGCGCCTGACCATGAGCGATTCGGACGCCGCCTGCGCGGTGGCCGAACAAGGGCTGGGCATCGCCCTGGTCAGCCTGCCTTTCGCATTGCCTTACCTGACCTCAGGCCGCCTGTGCCGGGTGCTGCCGGACTGGTACGTCGACGATGGGCACATCAGCCTGTACTACGCCGAGCGCAAGCTGTTGCCGGGCAAGACCCGCGCCTTCATCGATTTCGTGGTGGAGCAGTTTGCCGAGCAGGGACTGGCAAAGCGCTTCGATGCCTTGCAGTGATAGAACCCGATCAGACGATATCGATGATCAACTGCACCTGCGCCACCCCAGCCAGCACCAGGCGTACTTCGTCATCCACGTGCTTGCCAAGCAGTTGCTGGCCTAGCGGTGCGCGAGGTGTGATCACCGTCACCAGCGCCTCTGCCTCACCAATCTTCAAGCCGGCACCCTCGGGGCCGAGAAACAGCCTGCGCCGTTGGCCCTGTTCATCCTCCAGGGTCACCAGACAGCCGACCTGGATCCCCCGCGCCGGGTCGTAGTTGCGCGGCACCAGTTGCTGGTAGGTCTGCAGCGCCTGGCGGATCTCGGCGGTGCGCCGCGCCTGCCCGGTGGCCAGGTACGAAGCCTCGAGCCCCAAGGTGTCGTACTTGTTCTCGGCGATGTTTTCTTCGGCGGTTGCGGCCTCGTAGGCGGTCTGGGCGGCGCGGCGCAGCACCTCCATGTCGTGCTCGAGGGTGGTGACGATGCGCTGCAGCAGGGTGGCCTTGTCCATGGTCAGTAGCAGAACTCCAGCACGTTGGCCTGGCTCTTGTCGGTCGGCGCGGTGCGGTTCTGCTGCAACCAGAACTGGCACTTGGGGCTGTTCAGGTTGCGCGGGTTGCCCTGGGCGGCTTCGGCGGCCTGCTGCAATTCCTGCTTGTGCAGGATGTCCTTGTAGTGTTCGAACATCTGCGCCTGGGCGTCGGCCGGTTGTGCCGGCGCGGCGGCAGGTGCAGGCTGGACCACGGCGGGGACGGTGGCCTCGACCAGCGGTTGCACCTGCTGTGGCCACAAGTGCAGGGCCAGCCACAGGCTCACGGCGATCGCCAATGCGCCGAGCCACAGGCCGAGGGCGACGCACAGCACCAGTTGTACCGGATTCAGGGTGATCTTCAATTCGCGGGGGCGGGGCATGGTGGCCTCCTGGCAGGCGGGGCAAGGGCGCCATTCTCGCATGCCGCGCCAGGTATTTTCAGCGCCGTGCTTTTGTTGGCCGGCATTTTTCAGCAAAATCCGCGGTCTTTTTTCCGCAGGTAACGGAACGTGGCGATGAAAACCACCTGGGACATCTTCTGCACGGTCGTCGACAACTATGGCGATATCGGCGTCACCTGGCGCCTGGCGCGCCAGTTGGCGAGCGAGCATGACCTGGCCGTGCGCCTGTGGGTGGATGACCTGCAAGCCTTCGCACGCCTGTGCCCAGAGGCCGACAGCCACGCCGAGCAGCAGTGGCGGCAGGGGGTCGAGGTGCGCCACTGGCCGGCCGCGTGGCAAGGCGCGGAGCCGGCGCAGGTGGTGGTGGGCGCCTTCGCCTGCCAACTGCCGCAGACCTATGTCGAGGCCATGTGCGAGCAGGCCACGCCGCCCTTGTGGCTGAACCTGGACTACCTCAGCGCCGAAGACTGGGTGGAGGGTTGCCATGGCTTGCCCTCGCCCCAGGCCAATGGGCTGCGCAAGTTCTTCTTCTTCCCGGGCTTCACCGAGAAGACCGGTGGGTTGCTGCGTGAAGCCACCTTGCTGCCGCGTTGCCAGGCGTTCCAGCAGTCGCCCGGCGAGCGGGCGGATTTCCTGGCGGGCCTGGGCGTGCAGCCTGGGGAAGGGGCGCGACTGATCTCGCTGTTCGCCTACGAGAACCCGCAACTGGGCGATTGGCTCGATGTGCTGGCCGCCGATGTGCACCCCACCCACCTGCTGGTACCACAGGGGCGCATCCTGGGAGACCTCGGCCACTGGCTGGGCGAGGCGGACCTGGCCGTGGGGGCGCTGCATCGGCGCGGCGCCTTGACCGTCCAGGTGCTGCCTTTCGTCAGCCAGGACGACTACGACCGGCTGCTGTGGAGCTGCGATTTCAACGCCGTGCGCGGCGAGGACTCGTTCGTGCGGGCGCAATGGGCTGGCGTGCCGATGCTGTGGCACATCTACATCCAGGAAGAGAACGCCCACTGGGAAAAGCTCGAGGCATTCCTCGCCCTTTATCGCCATGGGCTGTCGGCCGCCGCCGGGCAGGCGCTGGCTGAACTGTGGCGCGCCTGGAACATGGATCGCCCGATGGGCCAGGCCTGGCAGGCGCTGCAGCCACACTGGGAGGAAGTGCGCGAACATGCCCGCCAGTGGCAGGCCACGCAGGCCGCTCGGCCGGACCTTGCCACGAGACTGGTACAGTTTTACCGAAATTCGCTATGATACGCGGCCTCGATTTTTATAAATCCATCCAGATTCGGATACTTCGTAATGAAAACTGGTAAAGAACTGAAACCCGGTACCGTACTGCGGATCGACAACGACCCGTGGCTGGTTCAGAAAGCTGAGTTCACCAAGTCGGGCCGTAACAGCGCGATCATGAAGACCAAGCTGAAGAACCTGCTGACCGGCTACAAGACCGAAACCGTATACGGTGCGGACGACAAGCTGGACGACGTGATCCTGGATCGCAAAGAAGCGACCCTGTCGTTCATCAGCGGTGACTCGTACACCTTCATGGACACCACCGACTACACCATGTACGAACTGAACGCCGAAGACATCGACGCCGTTCTGCCGTACATCGAAGAAGGCATGGAAGACATCTGCGAAGCCGTCTTCTTCGAAGGCCGCCTGGTATCGGTAGAACTGCCGACCACCATCAGCCGCCAGGTTGTCTACACCGAGAACGCCGCGCGTGGCGACACCTCGGGCAAGGTCATGAAGCCTGCCAAGCTGAAGAACGGTACCGAGATCTCGGTTGCCGACTTCATCCAGATCGACGAGTGGATCGACATCGACACTCGCGACAACAGCTTCAAGGGCCGTTCCAAGAAGTAATCCTTCTTGCGATGAGCACGAAAAACCCGGCCTTGGCCGGGTTTTTTTGTGCCTGTGAAACCGTGCCGCCTTCATCGCGGGGCTTGCCCCGCGATGGCGTCCTCAGACAGTCACATGCAACCGCACATCCACATTGCCGCGGGTGGCGTTGGAGTACGGGCAGACCTTGTGCGCCTTCTCCACCAGCCCTTCGGCGTCGGCCTGGGCCAGGCCAGGCAGGTTGATGTGCAGATCGATGTCCAGGCCGAAACCGCCAGGGATCTGGCCGATGCCGACCTTGGCGGTGATCGAGGCGTCCGCTGGCAGGGCTTTTTTCTCCTGGCCGGCGACGAACTTCAGCGCGCCGATGAAACAGGCCGAGTAACCCGCGGCGAACATCTGCTCGGGGTTGGTGCCTTCACCCCCGGCGCCGCCCAGCTCTTTCGGAGTGCTCAGCTTGACTTCCAGCTTGCCGTCGCTGGAGCGGGATTTGCCATCACGACCACCGGTGGAAGTGGCTTCTGCGATGTACAGCGGAGTGACCTTTTGCATCTTGAGCCTCGCTTGGGTGCTGTGCGCCGTCGGCGCTGAGTGGGTATGGGATTAATTTAGCGCGCAATTATTTAGTGCGCAAGTTAAATATTCGACCATTCATCCGAACAGCCATCTCACAGCTTAGCCGTCAGAGGTTTTCTTGCAGCTGCGCGCGCAGGGCGAGCAGTTCGGCCTGCAGTTTGCGCAATTGCTCGGCGCTGTGGCCGCTGGCCTGCAGGATGCATTGCGGCACGCGCTGGGCTTCGGCCTGCAGGGCGCGGCCCTTGTCGGTCAGCTGCACCAGCACTACCCGTTCGTCCTCGCGGCTGCGGCTGCGCTTGAGCAGGCCTTCGCTTTCCAGGCGCTTGAGCAGCGGGGTCAGCGAGCCGGGGTCGGTGAGCAGGCGCTGGCTGATCTCGCCCACGGTCAGGCCGTCCTGCTCCCACAGCACGAGCATGGCCAGGTACTGCGGGTAGGTCAGGCCCAGGGCCTGCAGCAGGGGCTTGTAGACCTTGGTCATCAGCAACGAGGTCGAGTGCAGGGCGAAGCAGACCTGGTTGTCCAGCAGCAGCGCGTCGCAGGGGGCTTGGGTGTCGGCGTTCATGCAGGTCCTTGGAATCGGTGAGTAATAAAATCTAGCACGCCAAAGCTTGGTGCGCTCATTGCCAGCGCAGCTCGCTTCTCAGCGCCAGGTCCCAGGGCGGCACCGGGCTGAAACGGCTCTTGAGGAATTCGAGCAGCAAGCGGCTGCGAGAGTTCGTTTCATGTTCAAGGCGCAGTGCATAAATCCCGCTGGTTTCGGGGGCCGGCAGGCCGTTGTCGCAGAACAGCGGGAGCAGTTCGCCGCGCAGCAGGTAGTCGCTGACCAGCCAGGTCGGCAGGTGGGCGACGCCCAGCCCGGCCAAGGCACCGAACAGCAGCGTCTCGGCATTGTTGGCGGCCATGCGCATGCGTGTCGGGCGGTACAGGCGGGTCTGGCCGCCGACCTCGAAGCGCCAGGCGAACGGCGGCGCCAGGCCGTCCCAGTCGAGGCCGTCATGCCCAGGCAACTCGCTCGGGCAGGCCGGTACGCCGCGATTGGCCAGGTAAGCCGGGCTGGCGCAGGCGATCCGCACCATATACGCCAGTGGCGTGGCCACCAGCCGGGTATCGGCCAGGGGGCCTGCGCGCAGCACCAGGTCGACCTCGCCCAAGTGGCTGCCGTGCAGGTCGACGAAACTGTCGATCAGACGCAGTTGCACGTCGAGACCGGGGTAGGCCACCAGGAAGTCGGCGATGGCCGGCGCGAGGTGGCGCCGGCCGAAAGCGGCCGGGGCGTCGATGCGGATCAGCCCTTCGGGAGCGTTGCTCAGCGATACCGCCTCGGCCCGGGCCAGGCGCAGTTCCTCGATGATGCGCCGGGCCCGTTCGGCGAACGCATTGCCGGCCGGCGTGGCGCGCACCGCGTGGGTGCTGCGCGAGAACAGGCGGCTGCCCACCGCGTTTTCCAGGTTGTCGATGCGCCTGGCCACGGCCGAAGGCGTGAGCGGATGGCGACGGGCGGCGGCGGAGAAGCTGCCGGTCTCCAGCACATCGAGGAACAGACTCAGTTGTTCGGTAAGGATATCGGGGCTCATGTGGGTTCTGCTTATGCGGATTACGCAAAGCCATTGTGCGCTGCTGTGCGTTTCCCCGCCAGCCGTGACTGGGTAGCATGCCGGCATTCTCTGAAAGCAGGCGGATGAGGCGCGAATGATCGAGTGGTTGATGTACATCGTTTTGGGCGCAGCCCTGGGCACCTTGGGTGGCTTGTTCGGGATTGGTGGCGGGCTGATCGCGATTCCGGCGCTGGGGGTGCTGTTCGGCCTCGACCAGCAACTGGCCCAGGGCACGGCGCTGGTGATGGTGGTGCCCAACGTGCTGCTGGCGCTGTGGCGCTATCACCAGCGCAACCGCATCGAGTTGCGCCACGCCGTGCCGCTGTCGTTGTGCAGCTTCTTGTTCGCCTGGCTGGGGTCGATCTGGGCAGTGGGCATCGATGCCCAGGCGATGCGCCTGTATTTCGTCGGTTTCCTGGTGGCCCTGGCGCTGTGGAACGTGGCGCGCATGTTCCTGCCGGTGAAGCCGCCGAGCAACCAGCTGCGCTACCCCTGGCCTTGGCTCGGTGTGCTGGGCAGCTTCGCCGGGACCATGGGCGGGCTGTTCGGCGTGGGCGGCGCGGTGGTGGCCACGCCGATACTGACGTCGGTGTTCGGTACCACCCAGGTTGTGGCCCAGGGGTTGTCGCTGGCATTGGCGGCGCCGAGCACCGCGGTGACCCTGCTGACCTACGGCCTGCACCAGAGCGTGGACTGGAGCATCGGTGTTCCGTTGGCGGTGGGCGGCTTGCTGAGCATCAGCTGGGGGGTGAAGCTGGCCCATGCGTTGCCGGAAAAGGTATTGCGCTCGATGTTCTGTGTGTTTCTGGTGGTGTGCGCGGTGATGCTCGGGTTCGAGCTGTAGGCGCAGCCTGCGACGTACTACTTGAACCCTTCGACGATGTACTCGGCCATGCAGTCCGTAATCGGCGAATGCTGCTGGTCATTGCGCAGCAGCATCACATTGGCCATGTGCAACTGCGGCAGGCCGTCGTCCTCGCCGAGGATGCGCATTTCGCCGCCAATCAGGCTGTGCAGCTGCGCGGTCACCGCCAGCCCGGCGTGCACGATGGCGAAGATCGCCGCCAGGCTCGGGCTGGTGTAGGCAATGCGATACTCGATGCCTTGGCGCTCCAGGGCGTTGCAGGTCCAGGCCCGGCAAAAGCAGTCGGTGTTGAACAGCGCCAGCGGCATGGGGCGCTGCTCCTGCGGGCAGAAACCCTTGGCCGCGGCCCACACCAGGCGCTCCTGGCGCAGCAGCTGGCCGACCTCGTTGCCGGGCTCGCGGGTGACGATGGTCAGGTCCAGGTCCTGGCGCAGCATCAGCTGCTTGGACGAATCGCAATGCACCTCGACATGGATCAGCGGGTACGCCTGGGCGAAGCGGGTGAGGATGCCCGGCAGGTAGCGCATGGCATAGTCGTCCGGCGTGCCGATGCGCACCACCCCGACCATGTGCGGCATGCGCAGGGTATTGAACACCTCGCCATGCAGCTTGAGGATGCGCCGGGCATAGCCCAGCAGCACCTGGCCCTCGGCGGTCAGGCGCACCTGGCGGCCGTCGCGCTCGAACAGCTGGCGCTGCAGGATGTCCTCCTCCAGGCGCTTCATCTGCATGCTCACCGCCGACTGGGTGCGGTTGACCACTTCGCCTGCGCGGGTGAAGCCGCCTTGCTCGGCGATGGCGACGAAGGTGCGCAGCACGTCCGCGTCGAGACTCTGATACTGGGACATGGCATCAATCTCCGAGATGCATGGCATCAGAAACATTCGTTGGATTGATCTTAGGCCTGGGGCGAGACTGAAGCCATCCACAAGGAGGGCGTCATGATGAAAGGTCATTTCAACGAAGCTCACCAACCGGCCGCATCCCTGGGGCATCTGTGGCACGACGCCAGCGGGCTGGTGCTGCGCTGGTTCGAACTGCACCGCCAGCGCGACGAGCTGGCGCGCCTGAGCGATGCCACGCTGCACGACCTCGGGCTGTCGCGGGCGGATATCCAGCAGGAGGCCGAGCGGCATTTCTGGGAGGACCCGTTGCGTAAATGAAGGTGGCGACAATCGCGGGGCTTGCCCCGCGATTGCGTCTTTACTGTCTGGACACCAGACGGAGCCACCTCATGTCCTTCAGTTTGTCCCTCGCCCAGGCCCGCCGCCTGGCCTTGTCCGCCCAGGGCTTTGGCACGTCACCCGCGCGCCCGCCGACCCTCGCCAATCTCAAACGCATGCTCCAGCGCCTGGGCGTGGTGCAGATCGACTCGGTCAACGCGCTGGTGCGCTCCCACTATCTGCCGTTGTTCTCGCGCCTTGGCGACTATCCAGCCGACCTGCTGGACCAGCTCGCCTGGGGCAAGCGCCGTCAGCGCCGACTGTTCGAATACTGGGGGCATGAGGCCTCGCTGCTGCCGCTGGAGCTTTACCCGCTGATGCGCTGGCGGATGGCCCACGCCGCCGACGGCAAGGGCATCTACCGGCAACTGGCGACCTTTGGTCGCGAGCGGCGCGAGGTCATCGACCGGGTACTGGCTGCCGTGCGCGAGCGCGGTGCGTTGGGTGCAGGCAGCCTTTCCACCCGCGAGGAGCGCGCCGGCCCCTGGTGGGACTGGAGCGAAGAAAAGCACGCACTGGAATGGCTGTTCGCCGCCGGTGAGGTCACCGTGGCCGGGCGTCGTGGTTTCGAGCGCCTGTACGACCTGCCCGAGCGGGTGCTGCCGGCGGGCATCCTCGATCAGGCCCAGCCCAGCGAGGCTGAAGCGCACCAGGGCTTGCTGCTGCATGCCGCCGGCGCCCTGGGCGTGGCCACCGAACAGGATCTGCGTGATTATTTTCGCCTCTCGCCGCAGCAGAGCAAGGCCACCCTGGCGGTTTTGCTCGAGGACGGGCGCTTGCAGGCTTGCACCGTGCAGGGCTGGAAACAGCCGGCCTATGTCGCGGGCGTGCCACGGATTCCCCGGCGTATCGACGCCAGCGCCTTGCTCTCGCCGTTCGATTCGTTGGTTTGGGCGCGGGATCGCACCGAGCGCCTGTTCGACTTCCGCTACCGCCTGGAAATCTACACCCCCGCGCACAAGCGGGTGTACGGCTACTACGTGCTGCCGTTCCTGCACGACGGGCGCATCGCCGCGCGCCTGGACCTGCGTGCCGAGCGCGCCCATGGACGGCTGGCGGTACATGCGGTGCACGAAGAGGCGATGGGGCTGGACGAGGCGGGCTACCAGGCGTTGGCGCTCAGCCTGCAGAAGCTGGGCAACTGGTTGGGCCTGGCGCAGGTGCAGCTCAACTGCCCCCGCGCCGAGGGCAGCCGGCTGCGTCAGGCGTTGCTCAGCGGCGTACCTGCTTGAGGGTTTCGGCGATCAGGAAGGCCAGTTCCAGCGACTGGTCGGCGTTCATGCGCGGGTCGCAGTGGGTGTGGTAGCGGTCGGAGAGCGCGTCCTCGGTGATCGGCCGGGCACCGCCGATGCACTCGGTGACGTTCTGCCCGGTCATCTCGATATGGATGCCACCGGCATGGCTGCCCTCGGCCTGGTGCACTTGGAAGAACTGCTTGACCTCATCGAGGATCTGCGCGAAGTCGCGGGTCTTGTAGCCGCTGCTGGCCTTGATGGTGTTGCCATGCATCGGGTCGGAGCTCCACAGCACCTGGCGGCCCTCGCGCTGCACGGTGCGGATCAGCCCCGGCAGGTGGTCGCCGACCTTGCCGGCGCCCATGCGCACGATCAGGTTCAGGCGGCCCGGGTCGTTGTCCGGGTTGAGCACGTCGATCAGGCGGATCAGCTCTTCGGGGTTCATGCTCGGGCCGACCTTGACCCCGATCGGGTTGTGCACGCCGCGCAGGAACTCGACGTGGGCGCCGTCGAGCTGGCGGGTGCGGTCGCCGATCCACAGCATGTGCGCCGAGCAGTCGTAGTAGTCGCCGGTCAGGCTGTCGCTGCGCACGAAGGCTTCTTCATAGTTGAGCAGCAGCGCTTCGTGGGCGGTGAAGAAGCTGGTTTCGCGCAGTTGCGGGGCGGTGTCCAGGCCGCAGGCGCGCATGAAGGCCAGGGTTTCATCGATACGGTTGGCCAACTGGTGATACTTGTCGGCCAGCGCCGAGTTGGCGATGAAATCGAGGTTCCACTTGTGCACCTGGTGCAGGTCGGCAAAGCCACCCTGGGCGAAGGCGCGCAGCAAGTTGAGGCTGGCGGTGGCCTGGTGGTAGGCCTGCAACAGGCGCTCGGGGTCGGGGATGCGGCTTTTTGCGTCGAAGCCGATGCCGTTGACGATGTCGCCGCGGTAGGCGGGCAGGGTGATGTCGCCGATGGTCTCGTCGTTGGCCGAGCGCGGCTTGGCGAACTGCCCGGCCATGCGCCCGACCTTGACCACCGGGCAGCCGGCGGCGAAGGTCATGACAATGGCCATCTGCAGCAGCACCTTGAAGGTGTCGCGGATCTTCGCCGCGGAGAACTCGGCGAAGCTCTCGGCGCAGTCGCCACCCTGCAGCAGGAACGCCCGGCCCTGGGTCACCTCGGCGAACTGCCGGCGCAGCTCGCGGGCTTCACCGGCGAACACCAGCGGCGGGTAGCTGGCCAGGGTCTGCTCCACCTTCAGCAGGTGCGCGGCGTCGGGGTAGATCGGTTGCTGCTGGATCGGCAGGGTGCGCCAGCTGTCGGGGGTCCATTGTCGGGTCATTGCAAGCTCTATCCATAAGTGTCGTTAAGGCCTGCCAGCCATGGTACGCCCGCGCGTGCTTGTTGCACCACCGGCATTGGCGGACAATGGCGGTTTTGCGCGGGCAGGTGGTAGGGATGGCGACGGAGCGGGAAGAGCGGCTGCTGGCACGGGTCGAGGATGCCTTTGGCGTCATCAGCGTGTACGAGGTGGATGACTATCGCTTCCTCGAGTTCGGCGACGCCATCGAGCAGAGCTGCACCTTCACCGCCGACCCCAGCTGGCTGGAGTACGACTACACCCGCGCCATGCTGGTTGGCGCGCTGTGCCACGAACAGCCGGAAAGCGCGTTGTTCCTCGGCCTTGGCGCCGGCACCCTGACCCAGGCCTGCCTGAAGTTCCTGCCGCTGGAGGACGTCGAGGCCATCGAACTGCGCCCGGACGTGCCGCGCCTGGCCATGGAGTTCATGGGTCTGGACGACGATCCGCGGCTGTATGTGCGGGTGGGCGACGCCCTCGAGCTGCTGCCCAGCGCCGAAAAGGCCGACCTGCTGTTCGTCGACCTGTATACCGACTATGGCCCCGGCGTCGGGCATCTGGCCTGGGGGTTCCTGGAAAACTGCCAGAAGCAGCTCAACCCAGGGGGGTGGCTGGTGATCAACCAATGGGCCGGTGACGATGGCAAGCCACTGGGCGCGGCCTTGTTGCGCGGGCTGTACCATCGTCATTACTGGGAGCTGCCGGTGAAGGAGGGTAACGTGATCCTGCTGGTGCCCGCGGACCTGGAGCAGACGCTGGATATCGAAGCCGTGCGGGCGCGGGCCGCAACCCTGGCGCCGCAGCTGGGGTACTCGCTGGAGTATCTGATCAAGTCCATCCGCCCGGCGACCTGAATGGATGAGGGCAGCGCCGAGCCTGTGGGGAAACGATTCAGCCTGGATCCAATCCAAGCCTTGATCTTAGAAATATTTCTCACAGTTCATGGCGGATTCGGGTATAGTACGCGCCGGTCTTTTAGCGGACCTCGAATCAGGTGGTGCAAATCCTCCGAACCCAGCTTCGGCTGCGCGTCCGCTAGTCGGACCTTCCCAAGATGTTCCTTTTTCAATCGTTTTCGCAAATCCCCGCCGCCAAAACTGCCTGGGTGACCGTTTGGTCTTTCAAGGCATGTGCAGTTTTGGAGCATGGGTCTTTGCGGATGCACCTAGAGGCAGACCCATGACCCAGGAAACCGGCGGATTCGCCGCTCTCGATCTCAATCCGAATATCGTTGCTGCTGTTCTGGCCACCGGCTACGAAGAGCCTTCGGCTATTCAGCATCAATCGATCCCGATCATCCTCGCCGGTCACGACATGATCGGCCAGGCGCAGACTGGCACCGGCAAGACCGCTGCCTTCGCCCTGCCGATCCTCAACAAGATCGACGTGAGCAAGCGCGAACCGCAAGCCCTGATCCTGGCGCCAACCCGTGAGTTGGCGCTGCAAGTAGCCACCGCTTTCGAAACCTACGCCAAGCAGATGCCGGGCGTTAACGTGGTGGCCGTGTACGGTGGCGCCCCGATGGGCCCACAACTGCGTGCCATTCGTAACGGCGCGCAAATCGTCGTGGCCACCCCTGGCCGCCTGTGCGACCACCTGCGCCGCGACGAGAAAGTCCTGTCTACCGTTCAGTACCTGGTACTCGACGAAGCGGACGAAATGCTCAAGCTGGGCTTCATGGACGACCTCGAAGTGATCTTCGACGCCATCCCTGCAACCCGCCAGACCGTGCTGTTCTCCGCCACCCTGCCGGCCTCGATCCGTGCCATCGCCGAGCGCCACCTGCGCGAGCCGAAGCACGTCAAGATCCAGAGCAAGACCCAGACCGTGACCGCGATCGAGCAGGCCCACCTGATGGTCCACGCCGACCAGAAGATCCCGGCCGTGCTGCGCCTGCTGGAAGTGGAAGAGTTCGATGCGCTGATCGCCTTCGTGCGTACCAAGCAAGCCACCCTGGACCTGGCCGCCGCCCTGGAAGCCAAAGGCTACAAGGCTGCCGCGCTGAACGGCGACATCGCCCAGAACCAGCGTGAGCGCGTGATCGACTCGCTCAAGGACGGCCGCCTGGACATCGTCGTCGCCACCGACGTCGCTGCCCGTGGTCTGGATGTACCGCGCATCACCCACGTGTTCAACGTCGACATGCCGTACGATCCGGAGTCCTACGTGCACCGTATCGGCCGTACCGGCCGTGCCGGTCGCGATGGCCGTGCGCTGCTGCTGGTCACCCCGCGTGAGCGCCGCATGCTGCAGGTGATCGAACGTGTCACCGGGCAGAAGGTTGCCGAAGCCCGCCTGCCTAACCCGCAGGCCGTGCTGGACGCACGCATCAAGAAGCTGACCAAGAGCCTGGCACCGCTGGTGGCCGAGTCCGAGGCCAGCCATGGCGAGCTGTTCGACCGCCTGACCGCCGACCTGGGTTGCACTGCCCGTGCCCTGGCTTCGGCCCTGCTGCGCAAGGCCACCAATGGCCAGGCGCTGGACCTGGCTTCGGTCGAGCGTGAGCAGCCGTTGGTGCCGACCCACACTCCGCGTGAGCGCAGCACTGGCGAGCGTGCCGAACGTGGTGAGCGCAGCGACCGTGGTGACCGCGAGCGTCGCGCGCCGATGCCGCTGGCCGAAGGCCGTGTGCGTTGCCGTACCGCCCTGGGTGCCCGTGACGGCATCGCCGCCAAGAACCTGCTGGGCGCTATCCTCAACGAGGGTGGCCTGGCGCGTGATGCCATCGGTCGTATCCAGGTGCGTGACAGCTTCAGCCTGATCGAGCTGCCCGAAGACGGCCTCGAGCGTCTGCTGACCAAGCTCAAGGACACCCGCGTAGCCGGTAAGCAGCTGAAGCTGCGCCGCTACCGCGAGGACTGATCCTGGCGCTGCAATGAAAAATCCCCGGCCTAGGCCGGGGATTTTTTTGCCTGTTTCCAGCGCTGTAACCCTGTGCGTGGAAGCGTCAGTCGAACCGATAGATATCCATCCCCAGCGCCCCCAGCGTGAACCCTTGGTGCACGATGCCAAACCGCTCGCCAGCGCCCATGGCGAAGAACAGCGGCAGCAGGTGCTCGTCACTGGGATGATTGCGCACTGCAAACGGTGCCTGGCGCCGATAGTCCACAAGCGCCGCCTCGTCTTGCGCCTTCAACTGCTCCACCACCCAGTCGCGAAACGCCAGCGCCCAGGGCTCGACCGCGTCCGGCCCGGCGTGCCAGTCCAGCTCACCCAGGTTATGGGTGATGCTGCCCGAGCCGATCAGCAGGATGCCTTCCTCACGCAGCTGCGCCAGCGCCTGCCCGACCTTCAGTTGCAGGGCGGGGCCGGCCTGGCTGGGCAGCGACACCTGGATTAGCGGAATATCCGCCTGCGGATACATCAGCGACAGTGGCACCCAGGCACCGTGGTCGAAAGGCCGCTGCTCATCCAGGCGGGCGCCGAGCAACCCGGCCAGCCGCTGCGCCAGTGCCGGTTCGCCGGGGGCCGGGTAGCGCACCGCGTACAGGGCCGGCGGAAAACCATGGAAGTCATGCCAGGTCTGCGGCTGCGGGTTGCTCATCACCAGCAGTTCGCGGCTTTCCCAGTGCGCCGACACCACCACGATTGCCTTAGGGCGGGGCAGGGCGCGGGCCAGCGCGGCCAGGGCCGGGCCGCTGGCGCCGGGTTGCAGGGCGAGCATGGGTGAGCCATGGGAAATGAACAGGCTGGGCAGCATGGTGGGGTCCTGGCAGGTAAGATGCTGCCATCTTCGATCAGCCTTCGATCGAGATCCAATATAAGTTTTCACAGTCTTTTATCGAAAAACCGGGAGGGATCATGGAGCCAGCGTTCTGGCACAAGCGGTGGGCGGACAACCAGATCGGCTTTCACCAGGCTCAGGTGAACCCGTACCTGCAGGCGCACTGGCCGGCGTTGGGGCTGGCCCCGGGTGCCCGGGTGCTGGTGCCGCTGTGCGGCAAGAGCCTGGACATGCTCTGGCTGGCCGCGCAAGGGTATCGGGTGCTGGGTGTGGAGCTGTCGCGGCGGGCGGTGGAGGATTTCTTTGCCGAGCACGGGCTGTTGGCGCAGGTAACGCAGCACGGGAGCTTCGAGGTGTGGCGCAGCGACGAGGTGGAGCTGTGGTGCGGCGATGTGTTCGCCCTGCGTGCCGAGGATTTGGCTGATTGCGCGGGGGTGTACGACCGGGCGGCGTTGATTGCCTTGCCGCTGGCCATGCGCGAGCGGTACATGGCGTTGCTGGGTGAGCAGTTGCCGACGGTTTGTCGGGGGCTGCTGGTGACCCTGGATTACGACCAGGGGTTGATCGACGGGCCGCCGTTCTCGGTGCCGGACGCCGAGGTGCGGGCAGGCTTTGCCGCGTGGCGGGTCGATGAGGTCGAGGCGCGGCAGATTCTCGACGAGAGCCCGAAGTTTCTCAAGGCCGGTGTTGCAAGCCTGGTTGAGCGAGTCTACAGCGTTCGGCGTTGAAGCCATCGCGGGGCAAGCCCGCTCCCACGCCAGTCCGTGTGTGGCAGGCTGGGAGCGGGCTTGCCCCGCGATGTGGCCGCTACGGCAATGAAAAAGGGCGACCGAAGTCGCCCTTTCTTGTTGCTGCCTGGATCAGCCGCGACGGCGCAGCGCGTCGATGCGGTCTTCCAGCGGCGGGTGGCTCATCAGCAGGCCGGCCAGGCCGTGCTTCAGGCCGCCGTTGATGCCGAAGGCCTTCATCGTGTCGGGCATGTGCACCGGCAGGCCCTGCTCGGAGCGCAGGCGCTGCAGCGCGCCGATCATCGCGCCGGTGCCGGCCAGGTGGGCGCCGGCCTCGTCGGCGCGGAACTCGCGGCGGCGCGAGTACCACATGACGATGATGCTGGCGAGGATGCCCAGCACCAGCTCGGCGACGATGGTCGCGATGAAATAGGCGATACCGTGGCCTTCTTCGTTCTTGAAGATCACCCGGTCGACGAAGTTGCCGATGATGCGGGCGAAGAACATCACGAAGGTGTTCACCACGCCCTGCACCAGCGCCATGGTGACCATGTCGCCGTTGGCCACGTGGCCGATCTCGTGGGCCAGTACCGCGCGCACCTCATCGGGCGAGAAGCGCTCCAGCAGGCCCTGGGACACCGCCACCAGCGCGTCGTTGCGGTTCCAGCCAGTGGCGAAGGCGTTGGCCTCGTAGGCCGGGAAGATGCCTACTTCTGGCATCTTGATGCCGGCCTCGCGGGACAGCTCCTCGACGGTCTGCAGCAGCCACTGTTCGTGACGGGTGCGGGGCTGGGTGATGATCTGGGTGCCGGTGGTCATCTTCGCCATCCACTTGGAGATGAACAGCGAAACGAGCGAGCCAGCGAAACCGAACACGGCGCAGAAGACCAGCAGCTGGCCGAGGTTGAGGTCAACCCCGTTGGCGGCCATGAACCCGTTGAAGCCGAACAGGCTCAGGGTAATGCTTGCAACCAGCACCACCGCGAGGTTGGTGGCTACAAACAACAGAATGCGCATCATGGTTGTTACGTTCTCCTGACGGATGAGTTTGTTGCGTACTGCGGGGTATATAAGGGGGAGGGCGCTGCTATTCAACCGGGCGACTATTTCAAACTGTGTACGCGAGGAGTATGGCAGAGGATGCCGTGAGGGCTGTGGGTAGAGCGTTGCAGGATGTAAGGCAAAAGCATCGCGGGGCAAGCCCGTTCCCACGCCGACCAGTGTTGGGCAAGCGTGGGAGCGGGCTTGCCCCGCGATAACGGTATCGCTTACTGCGAATAAGTGCGCAGGAAGTTACCGATCCGCCCGATCGCCTGTTCCAGGTCATCCACCCGCGGCAAGGTCACCACGCGGAAGTGATCCGGCCACGGCCAGTTGAACGCCGTGCCCTGGACGATCAGCAGCTTCTCCGACAGCAGCAGGTCGAGGGCGAATTTCTCGTCGTTGAGGATCGGGCAGACCTTCGGATCGATGCGCGGGAACGCGTACAGCGCGCCCATCGGTTTGACGCAGCTGACCCCCGGGATCTCGTTGAGCAGCTCGTAGGTGCGGTTGCGCTGCTCCAGCAGGCGGCCCGGCGGCAGCACCAGGTCGTTGATGCTCTGGTAGCCGCCCAGGGCGGTCTGGATCGCGTGCTGGGCCGGCACGTTGGCGCACAGGCGCATGTTGGCCAGCATGTCGATGCCTTCGATGTAGCTCGTGGCATGGTGCTTGGGCCCGGAGATGATCAGCCAGCCGGAGCGGAAGCCCGCCACCCGGTACGACTTGGACAGGCCGTTGAAGGTCAGGCACAGCAGGTCCGGGGCCAGCGACGCGGTGCTGATGTGCACGGCCTCGTCGTAGAGGATCTTGTCGTAGATCTCGTCGGAGAACACCACCAGGTTGTGCTGGCGCGCCAGCTCCAGCATGCCCAGCAGCAGCTCCTTGGAGTACACGGCGCCGGTCGGGTTGTTCGGGTTGATGATCACCAATGCCTTGGTGTTCGGGGTGATCTTGGCCTTGATGTCGTCAAGGTCCGGGAACCAGTCGGCCTGCTCGTCGCACAGGTAGTGCACCGGCTTGCCGCCGGCCAGGCTCACCGCGGCGGTCCACAGCGGGTAGTCGGGCGCCGGGATCAGCACTTCGTCGCCGTTGTTGAGCAACGCCTGCATCGACATGACGATCAGCTCGGACACGCCGTTGCCGAGGTAGATGTCCTCGATGGTGACGCCTTCGATTTCCTTCTGCTGGCAGTACTGCATCACCGCCTTGCGCGCGCTGAACAGGCCCTTGGAGTCGCTGTAGCCCTGGGCGGTGGGCAGGTTGCGGATGACATCCTGGAGGATCTCGTCCGGCGCCTCGAAACCAAACGGCGCCGGGTTGCCGATGTTCAGCTTGAGGATGCGATGGCCTTCCTCTTCCAGGCGTTTGGCGTGCTTGAGCACTGGGCCGCGAATGTCGTAGCAGACATTGGCGAGCTTGTTCGATTTGCTGAACTGCATGATGAGATCCCGAGTGAGAATACGCGCCGCCTTCTTTCGAAAGGTTTGAAAGGGCGGGAACCGGGTGCCAGACTGGCTGCCTTGCACACGAAGCCAACTAATATACGTGCCACCCGCGCCAGGGAAAAGCCGGTGCGAGGTGAAATTCAGCCTGCCGAGGTCTCACCATGCAAAAGATCGACAAAACCCTGGACGAATGGCGCGCCATGCTCGATCCGGCCCAGTACCAGGTGTGCCGCCTGAAGGGCACCGAGCGGCCGTTCAGCGGCAAGTACAACAGCGAGCGCCGCGACGGCATCTACCACTGCATCTGCTGCGACCTGCAGCTGTTCGACGCCAAGGCCAAGTTCGATTCCGGCTGCGGCTGGCCGAGCTTCTATGAGCCGATCGAAGCGGCCGCGATGATCGAGATCCGCGACACCTCCCACGGCATGATCCGCACCGAGGTCACCTGCGCCCAGTGCGACGCCCACCTGGGCCATGTATTTCCCGACGGCCCGCCGCCGACCGGGCTACGCTACTGCATCAACTCGGTATGCCTGGACTTCAAGCCACGCGATTGATGGAGAGCGAACATGGCCGATGCGCTGCTGGACATCCCTTGCGTCACCCTTGGCGGTGAGCAGAAAGTGCTGGGCGACTTCGCCGGCAAGGCGCTGCTGGTGGTCAACACCGCCAGCCAGTGCGGTTTCACCCCGCAGTACAAAGGGCTTGAGCGCCTGTGGCAGGACTATCAGCGCCAGGGCCTGGTGGTGCTGGGCTTCCCCTGCAACCAGTTCGGCAAGCAAGAGCCGGGCGACGCCCGGGAGATCGCGCAGTTCTGCGAACTCAACTTCGGCGTGAGCTTCCCGCTGTTTCGCAAGATCGAAGTCAACGGCCCCGGCGCCCACCCGCTGTTCGCCGAGCTCAAGCGCCGCGCGCCGGGCCTGCTGGGTACGCAGAAGATCAAGTGGAACTTCACCAAGTTCCTGGTCGACCCGCGCAGCGGCAAGGTTACCCGCTTCGCCCCGACCACCAAGCCCGAAGCGCTGAAAGCGGCGATCGAGCCACTGCTCAACCGCTGACAGGCACCCAGTGCTCGATCAGCGCCAGCAGTTCCTCACGCCGGAACGGCTTGGCCAGGTAGTCGTTCATGCCCGCTGCGCGGCAGCGTTCGCGCTCCTCGGGCATGGCGTTGGCGGTCAGCGCGACGATCGGCAGCTCCGGCCAGCGGCTGCTCTGGCGGATGCGCCGGCTGGCCTCGTAGCCGTCCATCACCGGCATGTTGCAGTCCATCAGCACCAGATCGAAGCTGTCCCGCTCCAGGTAGTCGAGTGCCTCCTGGCCGTGGGCGGCCACCTGCACCTGGCAGCCGAGTTTACCCAGCATGCCCTTGGCCACCAGTTGGTTCACCGGGTTGTCCTCCACCAGCAGGATGCGCGCCCGCAGCTCGCGCGAGGCCGGTACCTCGTGGGGCAGCGGCGCGTTGGGTTCCCCTTGCAGGGTGCGGCGCAGCGTCTGGTACAGGGCGTTGCGCGCCAAGGGCCGGGCCAGTTGCTGCAAGGGTTGCAGTTGCTCGGCCTGTTCGGCAGGCAGGAAGTTGCCATAGGCGGTCACCAGCAGGATCGGCGCCGCGATGGCCGGACGCAGGTCGAGCACGTGGTCCAGGTCGTCGGTGATCAGCAGGTCGACCGGCAGCCCGGCCAGTGCGCTGGCGTCCTCATGGCGCACGTAATCCAGCCCCCAGCGCGGCAGCAGCCCTTGCAGCAGCTCGGCCAGGCCGCTGCCGGGGTTGCCCAGGGCCACCACGCGGCCACTGATTGCCGCCGGCGGGATCGCCTCGGTATGCGCCGGTAGCGGCAGGTCGGCGCTGAAGCGGCTGCCGAAGCCGGTTTCGGAATGAATATGCAGATGGCCCTGCATGGCCTTGCACAGGTTGCGGGTCAGGGCCAGGCCCAGCCCGGTGCCGCCGTATTGGCGGGTGATACCCGCGCCGGCCTGGGTAAACGGCTGGAAGATCCGTGCCTGGGCTTCCTCGGGGATGCCGATGCCGGTGTCGCTGACTTCCAGGCGCACGCCGCCGACGATGCTGCTCAGGCGCACATCGACACGCCCGAAGCGGGTGAACTTGAGCGCGTTGGACAGCAGGTTGCTGACGATCTGCCGCACCCGCGTCGGGTCGCCCAGCACCGTGCTGGGAAAGTCCGGGGCGATCAGGCAGGTCAGCTCGACACTGGGCGCGGCATTCTGCGACAGCAAGTTGGCGGTATCTTCGACCATCGCGCCGAGGTCGAACGGGATGCGCTCGAGCTCCAGCTGGCCGGCGTCGAACTTCGACAGGTCGAGGATATCGTTGAGCAGCTCCACCAGCACCTTGCCCGAGTCGTGGGCGATCGACAGCTGCTGGCGCTGCTCGGCGGCCAGGCCGCTGTCCAGGGCCAGGGCGATCATGCCCAGCATGCCATTGAGCGGCGTGCGGATCTCGTGGCTCATGTTGGCCAGGAAGGCGGCGCGAGCCTGGGCCATGTCCAGGGCGCGCTGGCGTGCTTCGTCCAGTTCCTGGTTGGACAGGCTCAGGCGGCTGTTGCTGGCCTTGAGCTCGGTGGTGCGCGCCGAAACGATATCCTCCAGCTCGTTGAGGTACTGGGTCAGGCGGTTCTCGGCGGTGCGCCGCTGCTGGATCTCGGTGGCCATGCTGACGAACTGCTGGTTGGCGACCCGCACCAGCACGCCGATCTCGTCGTTCTCATGGCCCTTGGGGCAGTCCACGCGGTTTTGCCGGGGTGTGCGCGCATCGTTGCCGCTGAGCGCGCCGATCACCGTCACCAGCGGCTTGGTCAGCATCAGGTAGAACAGCGCCAGGAGGATGCCGGTGAGCACCAGGCTGCGGGCGAAACCGTTTACCAGGGTGATCCCGGCGCGGTCGAGGAAGCGCCCGCCAAAGGCGTAGGTGTCGACGTCCAGGTACAGGGTGCCGAGGTATTCCTCGGGCATGTGGGCGAGGAACAGGCGGTCCTGGAACAGGCGCTGCTCGCCGAACAGGAAGTCCGACAGTGGCCGATAGCGGCTTTCCATGCGCGGCCGCTGCACGTCGGCCAGCACCGTGTCGTTGTTATCGATCAACCGCGCACGGATCAGCGCCGGGGATTTCAACAGCCCGCCGGTCAGCTCCTGGGCCAGTTCGGTGTCGATGTTGTAGGCGATGCGCGAGGCGGTGTCGTGGCTGATCTTCAGCAGCGCCTGAATTTCACGGTTGATGGACGCGTCTTCGCTGGCATAATCGATGCCGATCTGGATGAGACTGAGCAATGTTCCCAGGATGAAGCCGACCAGGACTGTCAACCGGGCTTGCTTGTATGACAGGCGATTGGTGAACTTGATATCCATGGGTCCCAAGCCGGTTACTTGCTCCGTGCGCTGCGCAAGCATAGCCGATCAGCCCTGGCTGCTGGCGGGTCTGTCTATTCATTTCAGTTGATCGCTGTAAACGGGGCCTGCGGCCCATCGCGGGGCAAGCCCGCTCCCACGGAGTATTACGTGGGAGCGGGCTTGCCCCGCGATGGCGCCTCCGATGCCCTGGATAACTGAAATCCCTAGGAGCCCATCATGGACGCCCGCCTTACCGCTTTCCTCGACCGCGCCGAATCGGTCCTCGCCCGCCTCGAACCCCTGCTGCCGGCCCCGCGCCCGGATATCGACTGGGCCCGCACCCTGGCCGCCCGCTGGCAGCGCGATGGCCGCAGCGGCTACCTGATGCCGCTGGAGGTCAGCCTCGATATCCGCCTGTCCGACCTGATCGGCGTCGACCAGCAGCGCGAGCAACTGGGCCGCAACACCCACCAGTTCATCAACGGCCTGCCGGCCAACCACGCTCTGCTGTGGGGCTCGCGTGGCACCGGCAAGTCGTCGTTGGTGCGCGCGCTGCTGGCCGAGCACGCAGGCCAGGGCCTGCGCCTGATCGAAATCGAGCGCGACCACCTGGCCGACCTGCCACGGGTGGTCGAGCAACTGCACAAGCTCGAGCAGCGCTTCATCCTGTTCTGCGACGACCTGTCGTTCGAGGCCGGGGAGGGCGACTACCGGGTGCTCAAGAGCGTGCTCGACGGCTCGCTGGAGCAGGCCCCGGACAACGTGCTGCTGTACGCCACCTCCAACCGCCGCCACCTGGTGCCGGAGAAGCAGAGCGACAACGAAAACTGGAAGATGGTCGACGGCGAGCTGCACCCCAACGAAGCGGTGGAGGACAAGATCGCCTTGTCCGACCGCTTCGGCCTGTGGCTGTCGTTCTACCCGTTCAGCCAGGAGCATTTCCTCAACGTGGTCGAGCACTGGATCGGCCAGCTGGCGCGCCCGGCCGGGCTGCGCTGGCAGCGTGACGAAGCCCTGGACATCCTCGCCGTGCGCTGGGCCACCGGCCGCGGCAACCGTAATGGCCGTTGTGCCTATCAGTTCGCCCGCTACTGGGTCGGGCTGCAATTGCTGGAGCAGAAATAAATGATCGACCTCAACGCCAGTGGCAAAGGCCTCGACGGCTACGACCTGCTGGCCGCGCAAGTGCAGGCGCTGTTCGCCGACGAGCGTGACTTCATCGCCAATGCCGCGCAGTTCTCGGCGTTTCTCTACAACCAGGTGGAGGACCTGAACTGGGCGGGCTTCTATATCAACCGCAACGAAGAGCTGGTGCTCGGCCCGTTCCAGGGCCAAGTGGCCTGCGTGCGCATTCCGTTCAGTCGTGGCGTGTGCGGCGCCGCGGCGGCCACTCGCACCACCCAGCGGGTCGAGGACGTGCATGCGTTCCCCGGGCATATCGCCTGTGACAGCGCGTCGAACAGCGAGCTGGTGATTCCGCTGGTCAAGGCCGGCAGGCTGATCGGCGTGCTTGACCTGGACAGCCCGAAGCTGGCGCGCTTCAGCGCGGCCGACCAGGCGGGGCTGGAGCGGTTGGTCGAGGTGTTCCTCGAGTTGACCGACTGCTGAAATGAACAAGGGGCCTGCGAAGGCCCCTTGTTCTTGGATGTTACGGCGTGGAAGCGGGCTTGCCCCGCGATAGGGCCGGCATTGTCAGTCGTAGATCACCTTCTTCTTCCAGGTCTCGTCCTCATCGGTCTTGAGCCCCTGGGTCAGCGCGTTCTGGTCGTTCTCCGCCGGCTCCATCTGGTCCAGCACCTGGGCGTTGGCCCGGTTCAGCAGTTTCTCCATGTAGGTCAGCTGCTCTTCGTACTGCTTGGGCTCCGGCTGCTTGCGCAGGTACTGCACGCCACGCTCGAAGGCCAGGCGCGCCTGGCCCGGCTGGTTCTGCTGCAGGGCTTGCTGGCCGAGGTTGTTGAAGAACTCGATATGCAGCAGCACCAGGATATGGCGGATCTCCTTGACCCAGTACTTGCCTTCGTTGGTCGCCAGGAAGCCTTCCTGGGTGGCGCGTACGATCTGGTTGTGCAGCAATTCGAGCAAAAAGCGTACGTCCTTGGCCTTTACCTCGGTATGGATCGGCGCGGGCGGGTTGCTCACCGGGATTCGCTCGCCCAGGGCAATCAACCCGTCCAACTCGGCGATACGCGCCTTGAGGTCGCCGCTGTGTTTGTCCAGGGCCAGCTGGCGCTGGTTGAGGTTCAGTTCGAGGCGGGTCAGCAGCAGCTTCAGCGCGGGCGTCATGAACTGCCCGGGGAAGGTTTCGGTGATCTCGCCGCAACGGCGCAGGCGGTCGGCCAGTTCGACCTTGAGCCGGGCACGCTCGAGCTTGCCGTTTTCGACCACATTGTTCAGGTAGCCGATCACGATCAGCAGCGCGATACCTGCAACGATAAGCAGGGTGATCAGAAGTGGTGTCACCGTTAACGCCTCATGAAGAAGTTTTGCATCTATCGAGAGTGTAGTGAGTCCGCCCGCAAGCGAACAGTGCAGCCTGGCGGAACAGTCCTGCGCGCCCTTGAATCTGTGAAGCATTCGTGGGAGCGGCGGTGCGCCGATGCGGCTTGCCCGCGATCAGGCCTTCAAGCCTTGCCTAAATGTATCGGCTCGTAATCCAAAACCTACAGATGCTGGCACATCGCTACGAGCTTGCCGAGCCGGCGTCAGAAAAGCAACGCCAATCCCCGGACACATCCTGCATCACTGCCCATGACGACGGGAAGTCATTGATTTAAATAAATTTCTACAAAGGGGTTGACGACCTCCCAAGGCATCCATAGAATGCGCGCCACTTGCAGCGTAAAGCACACAGCGAAACGCGGCAGGGAGTGAAAGCAAGCAGTGCTTTAATAGGTAGTGCGAGCAGCGTGTCCCCTTCGTCTAGTGGCCTAGGACACCGCCCTTTCACGGCGGTAACAGGGGTTCGAGTCCCCTAGGGGACGCCATATTGCGGGAATAGCTCAGTTGGTAGAGCACGACCTTGCCAAGGTCGGGGTCGCGAGTTCGAGTCTCGTTTCCCGCTCCAGTTTCTCCGGCACTGCTTCGGCAGGGCAGGAAAAGAAAATCCAGGCTGAATCGCGAGGTTCATGTTCTGGTGCGCTGAAAAGCGTCGGCTTAGTCCCCTTCGTCTAGTGGCCTAGGACACCGCCCTTTCACGGCGGTAACAGGGGTTCGAGTCCCCTAGGGGACGCCATATTTGCGGGAATAGCTCAGTTGGTAGAGCACGACCTTGCCAAGGTCGGGGTCGCGAGTTCGAGTCTCGTTTCCCGCTCCAGTTTCAATGCATCGTTTCGGCGGTGCCGGCGGTGCCGGTGGTGAAGGTCTTCAAGGCGCTTCACGCCACATGCGGTAAAGCTTCACCCTGCGGGAATAGCTCAGTTGGTAGAGCACGACCTTGCCAAGGTCGGGGTCGCGAGTTCGAGTCTCGTTTCCCGCTCCAAATTGAAAACGCCACTTCGTTTGAAGTGGCGTTTTTTTTTGAGCAACAGATCATCGTCCGTGAGCGAAAACTGGCTTACATCCTGATATTTCTGCCGCTTTGGGTAGTGCGGTCATATGTAGGTCTGGGTATGCGGAAATTTGATTTTTGATCATGCCATTGTGAGCCAAGTCCCGAACCGGCAGGCTTTGGACTCCCAGCTTGACCAATGCGTTGAAGAGCCAGGCCTGAGACGTTGTCGGAGAGCGCCAGCCCCATGGACACGTAACCAACTACCATGGCCGCCTTGGCCAAGCTGGGGTCCAGGGTGAAGTTGGCAGCCGTTTCCACCCCGAATGAAACGGTCTGGGCAATGGCCCCGGCTACAGACATGCCCGCCATCAAGACTTGTGGCGCCGCTGCAAGCAGGGCAGCCGACGCGCCCATGGCGCCTACAGCTGCCACCGCCGAGGTTCCGGCTACTGCCACCCCCGCCACTGCAGCGGCCGTGGAACCTGTCACTGCGCTAGCGCTGGCAGCGGTGGCGGCAATCGATACTGCTACGGCACCTGCTGCCGCACCAGCCGTCACGACGGCCGCAACAATGGCCAGGGCCGTGAACAGTATTCCTACACCGAGCGCTATCCATACTCCGCTGCCCCCGCCTTGTTGTTGTTGGATCATCCACTTTTGCTCAGGCGTAATTTCCACGCCCCTTTTTCCCCGTTTGGCCAATCCTCGTTCATCGCGCTCTGCCAGGCCGCGGCTGGCCCTCCCGGTCGGGTCGCTGAAGGTAATGGGGTTGCCCTGGCAATAGGCGTAGCAATTGATACCGCCATTGCCGAATGGGCTGAGTGTATCCGGGCCCTGGAAGCGCATCAGTTCGGGATTATAGGCGCGGTGGCCGCGACCGAGCAGGTACCAGCCACTGTCGGGGTCAAGGTATTCGCCGTTGAAGCCCAGCAGGCTGGCCAGGGTACCAAAACGCTGGCCGTAGGCGCTGTAGCCTGGATTGCCGTCGGCAGGCTGCGGGCTGTCGGCAATCACGCTGCCGCTGGCGGTGCAACTGAACATCCGAGTCGCGCTGGTGTCGCCCGCTTGCTGCTGGCCCAGTGGCAGGTCGCCGGCATGCAGCAGATGTGTCTGGATCTCCCCCTGGATAGCCAGGCGCAAGCGGTTTTTCTCGAACAACAGCAGGGTGTCGTCGCTGCTCTCGGCTTGTTTCGTGCGAATCAGGTGGCCGTGGGCGTCATAGTGGTAGGTGCCGCCGGCTTTTTTCGAGGTTTTGCTCACTTGCAGCAGGCGCTTTTCACTGTCGTAGCGCATCGACCTGCCGTTCTCGTCGTTGAGCTGGCAGCCATTGGCGTCATAGTCAAACCGCTCGGTGGTGTCGGGCCTGGCGGGTGAGTAAATGACCCGGCTCAATTGGCAAGGGTCCTCTTCCTCGTACTTGAAGGTGGCGGTGTGTTCTGTCTGATCCTTGAGCGTGGTCTTGCGCGAGGTGATGTTGTCCAGTTCATCGTAGGTAAATGCTTGTGCGGTATATTCCTGGCCCTGATCATTGCTCGGTAGGTCGCGGCCCGAGCACAAGTGTTCAAGGAGGCGGCCACGCTCATCGTAAGTGAATTCTTCTTTCAAAAGGCTGGTTTTGCCCTCTTCCAGATGGCGCAGCTCAAGCAGATTTCCTGGCAGCCATTTCTGCGTAATTGAGCGTTCCGGTTGTGCCCCGCGTTTGAAGGTGCGCTTCTCTTCATGTCCCTGATCGTCATAGATGAAGGTGGTGGTAAGTTTTTCCTGGGTGTGCAGGTCCACCAGCTCAACCTTCTTCAGTTGCCCGAGGGGGTCATAGTAAAAATCTGATTGCAGATTGCCCTGGGTGGTTTTTTCGGGGCGCCCATACGCGTCATAGGTGAACGTGCTGTCGGGGCCATCATCGATTTGTTGCCAGCAAAGACGACCGTGTAGCGATATGCCCTGGCGGATCGTGTAGAGCACCTTGCCCCGGTCGTCGCTCCAGCTTTCCAATCTGACGCGGTTGTTCCAGTCGTACTCGTAGGTGCGGGTGCCCTGTTGGTTAATGGCTTTTTCAAGGCGTGCGCTGGTTTTGTTGAACGTGAATTCGGCAATGCCTTCGGGGGCCTCGGTCATCTTCGGGGCGTCAGTCAGCTGGGGATCATAGTTGAAGCTGATTTGATCACCCTTCGCCGAAATGTGCCTGGAAGGTCGAGTCATGCCAGATGGGTAGAAAAGCTTCTCGGTTCGGTCACCTGTCGTTTTGCTTTCAAGGCGATCGAGGCCATCGAATATCTGGCTACCGATTGAGCGCGGCAGCGTGGCGGATTTGCTGGTACGTATCGCAATAGCAAGCTCCTTGCTCGAATGTTTGCTGTAGTCGCGGGCCACCTGCGTGCCATCGGCCAACGTCGTTTGAGTCATGCGATTCCAAATGTCGAATTCGAACCGTGTGGAGTGGGTGCGTTCGTCTGTCTGCACTTTGCAGTTACCCAGCCCATCGTATTCGTAATTCTGCTCGGCATAAGGCTCACCGTTCGCCAGCAGACGCTGGGTTTTGACGGGTTTGCCGAAGGCATTCAACCAGGATTCCGTTTTGCCGCTGATCGGGGTTACGCCCTTCACCGTCACCCCTTGGCGCCAGGCTTTTTCGATATGTCCTTTGTGGGCCGTACTCCCGGTCGGCTCGATGAACTTGTGTTGCTGTACACCATCGGCGCCTGTCACGCAGCATTCCTCGCCCCAGCTGTTGTAGGCGAAAGTGCGTCTCAAGGGCAAGGCGATTGGAGGTGGGGTGGGGGCGCTTACTGTTGGCATCTGGGGGAGGTAGTCGATCAGCGTTTCGCTGACCTTCTGGCCGAAGGTGTTATAGACGATGGAAACGGTTTCCATCGGCGTATCCGGTTTGTTCTCGTCGATGTGGCTACGGCATTCGCGTACCGGCCTGCCCAGGCCATCCACATAGGTGGTGGTGATGACGCCGCGGACGTTGGTCATGATCTGCTTGGTTTCAGAGCTGTTGGCACCGCAGAGTGTGTAGTCATAATGGCGTGTCGCTTTGAACTCATCCTCGTCCGGAGCGACGATCTCGTCCGTTACCCGGCGCAACTCATCGTACCGGGTAAGAATGCGTACGCCATTGTTGTCCTCGAACAGCACTGGCTCGCCGGTAAGCAGTGAATGGGTCAATGTCATGGTCCTCTGCCGCGACTCCTCCGGGCTGCCGTCCTCCTTGTGATCCCACCCGGTCACGGTCTGGAAGATCGTCAGCACCGGCTCGTCATCGAGCAACTTGGCCTGCAGAGGCTTGATCCTGCCATGCAGCGCCTTGACGTGCACCGGGAGATCCACCGGTGCGGTGACGTGCTGGCCCGCTTCCTCCTCGCAGTCATAGCAGTAGGCGGTGACGGTGGGCTTGCCGTTGAGGGTGACGGTTTCGGCCTTTACCCTGCCATGGGTCTGGTATTGGGAGGGCGTGTCGAAATAGGCGTAATCGGTCGCCTGCAGCCCATCGCCCGATTCGTTCTCGCTCAGCGACAGCACCTCGCGCTCGATCCGGTGCCAGGATTTCGGCCCGTTGCCGGGCAGCGCAGCGGCCTTCTCGTAGCTGTAGTGCTGGTACAGGGTCGGCGCATCCTTGTGCGCGGCGGTAGGGTCGGGAATGCGTGCGGTGCGTTTCAGGCGTGGCGTGAAGAAGTTGGGGTCACGCGGATCGGCGCCCTCGCCGCCGGTCGGATGCCACTCGTAGGCCGTGGTCAGGCCAAGCACCGGCCTGTCGATGCGTGGATCGCCATGCACCTGAGCCTCGCTCTCCAGGTTGCCGTCAGTCGTGTATAGGCGGATGTCCCCTTCGAGATAAGGCATGCCGCTGTTGCGCTTCCAGATGCGCGTGGTGATCCCCGGCAGCTGGCAATAGGCAGGTTGCTCATGGAAATAACCGTCCTTGCTGTAATACTTCGTTTCAGTGATTTCGGTGGAGGTGACCTGGGTCTTGGTATCGGTGTGGGTGGTCTCCTCGCGGACCAGCAGGTGGAAACGGTTGTACTCGCGCTCGACCTTGTGCTCCTCGCCCTGCTTCGTGCGTGTCTCGGTCGAGCCGTAGGCGTAGGTGCCCACCGAACTGAACAGGTAGTCCAGGCCAT